>CAYTGL010000011.1:0-78376 GCA_964437335.1 uncultured Chromatiales bacterium | reverse complement strand
TGATCAAGGGCAAGCAGGGCCGGTTCCGCGAAAACCTGCTCGGCAAACGCGTCGACTACTCCGCGCGCAGCGTGATCGTGGTCGGCCCCAAGCTCTACCTGCACCAGTGTGGGCTGCCCAAGAAGATTGCCCTGGAGCTATACCAGCCGTTCATTATTCGCCGGCTCAAAGAGCTCAACCACGCCGATACGATCAAAAGCGCCAAGAAAATGCTGGAGCGCAAAGACGAAGAGGTGTGGAACATTCTCGAAGAGGTGATTCGCAATCACCCGGTGCTGCTCAATCGTGCTCCCACGCTGCACCGCATTGGGATCCAGGCGTTCGAGCCCACCCTGGTGGAAGGCAACGCCATTCAGTTGCACCCGCTGGTCTGCCGCGGTTTCAACGCCGACTTCGACGGCGACCAAATGGCCGTGCACTTGCCGCTCTCCATCGAAGCCCAGGTGGAAGCCCACACCCTGATGATGTCCACGCACAACATCTTCAGCCCCGCCAACGGCGCGCCGATTATCAGCCCCTCGCAAGATATCGTGATGGGTTGCTACTACGTGACGGCGGAGCTGCACGATCGCAAGGGCGAAGGCATGATCTTCAGCTCGCCCACCGAGGTGGAGCTGGCATTCTCGGCCGGCAAGGTCGATACCCACGCCCGCATCCGCGTCAAGCTGCCCCCCACGCGCCGCGTGAAAGAAGAGGGCGACGTGATCGGCCCTCCGGGCGCCATCGCCAACACCACCGTGGGCCGCGTGCTGTTCAACGACATGCTGCCCGAGAAAATGTACTTCTACAACTTGCCCATGCGATCGGGCGAGCTGGCGAAGGTGATTTCGGACTGCTACCAAACCCTGGGTCGGCGGGCCACGATCGAACTCTTGGACAACATGAACCGCATGGGCTTCCGCTGGAGCACCCGCAGCGGTTTGTCGTTCGCCACCGACGACCTGATCACGCCTCCCAACAAGACCAAGATCATTTCGGCGGCCGAAAAAACCGTGCTCAAGTTCCACGGCCAGTATCGCCGCGGCATCATCACCGATCTGGAGCGTTACAACCAGGTGCTCGATACCTGGACGCACGCTCGCGAACAGATCACCGAAGAAATGATGTCGTACCTCAAAAACGATCGCCGCAAGCCGGGCTACGTGAATCCGATTTACCTCATGGCCCACTCCGGTGCTCGTGGTGGTGTCGAACAGATTCGCCAGCTGGCCGGCATGCGCGGTCTGATGGCCAAGCCGTCAGGCAAGATTATCGAAACGCCCATTAAGGCCAACTTCCGCGAAGGTCTTCGCGTGCTGGAGTACTTCAGCTCCACGCACGGTGCCCGCAAAGGCTTGGCCGATACGGCCCTCAAAACGGCCGACTCCGGTTACCTCACGCGCAAACTGGCCGACGTGGCGCAGAACGTCGTCGTCACGATCCACAACTGCGGCACCCCCCAGGGCATCACCAAGGGCGTCATCTACCGCGGTGAGCGGGTCGAAGTAAGCCTGTCCGACAGCATCTTCGGCCGCGTCAGCCGGGCCAACATCGTGAACCCCATCACCGACGAAGTGATCGTTCGCGAAAACGAAATGATCACCCGCGAAATCGCCCGCAAGATCGAGGAGTTGGGCCTGGAGAAGATTCAGGTTCGCAGCCCCATGACCTGCGACGCCGCCCTGGGTGTCTGCCGTTCGTGCTATGGCATGGACCTCTCCACCGGAGCCCTGGTGGAGGAAGGCATGGCCGTGGGCATCATCGCGGCTCAAAGTATTGGCGAACCGGGTACGCAGCTCACCATGCGTACCTTCCACATCGGTGGTATCGCCGTGAAGAGCGTGGCCGAAAGCGAAATTCGCACCAAAAAGGGCGGTATCTGCCGCACCGCCAAGCTCAAGCTGGTCGAAAACAGCGAAGGCCAAAGCATCGTGCTCTCCCGCAATGGCGAAATCGCCATCGTCGACCCCCGCGGTCGCGAGCTGGAAAAGTTCGAGGTTCCGCCGGGCGCCATGCTCTACGCCAAAGAGAACGAAGTCGTGGAGCCCAACGCCATCCTCTGCAAATGGGATCCGCACAATATCCCGGTGTTGGCCGAGGTCGCCGGCAAGGTGCGCTTCGAAGACATCATCGAAGGTGAAACCGTCCGCATGAACCGCGACGCGGCCGGCAACACGCGGCGAACCATCATCGAGCACAAGGGCGATCTCCATCCCCAAGTGGTCATCGAAGGCCCCGACGGCAAGGTGCTCGACTTCTACTACATTCCCGAAAAGGCCACCATCGAAGTCCAAGATGGCGACATGATTTCCGGCGGCACCGTGCTGGCCAAGACCAGCCGCGAGGCCGGTGGCACCCAGGACATTACGGGCGGTCTGCCGCGGGTGACCGAGATTTTCGAGGCCCGCAAACCGAAAGATCCCGCCATCATGGCCGAGATCGACGGCGTGGCCGAAATGTCCAAGGAAAAACGCCGCGGCAAACGCACGATCATTGTCCGCAGCGAAAGCGGCATCGAACGCGAGCACCTGGTGTCGCACGGTAAGCGGCTCCGCGTGCAAGGCACCGTGTTCGTAAAAGCGGGCGAGGCCCTGGTCGATGGTCCGCTGGTGCCGCACGATATTCTCCGCATCTCGGGCGAAGAGGCCGTGCAGCAATACCTGGTGCGGGAAATCCAGAACGTGTACCGCAGCCAGCGCGTGGAAATCAACGATAAGCACATCGAAATCATCGTGGGCCAGATGCTGCAAAAGGTGCGGATCGAATCGGCGGGCGACACCACGCTGCTGCCCGGCAACCTGATGGACAAGTTCGACTTCCGCAAGGAGAACCAGCAGCTGGCGGGTTGCGTGAAGATCACGCATCGCGGCGACAGCGATTTCCCCGAAGGCTCCATCATTCCCAAGGATGCCCTGGAGCAGGCGAACGCCCAGATCGAAGCCCTCGGCGGCGACCCCGCCAAGGGTGGCAAGCCGCGTCCGGCCACGGCCAGCACGCAGTTGCTGGGCATCACCAAGGCTTCGGTGCAAAGCAGCAGCTTCATCTCCGCGGCCAGCTTCCAGGAAACCACCAAGGTGCTCACCGAGGCAGCCTTGGCCGGCAAGACCGATAACCTGGTCGGCTTGAAGGAGAACGTGATCCTGGGTCACTTGATCCCCGCCGGTACCGGCTTCCATGCCTACCAAGACAGCGAAGTCCGCATCAACGCCCAAGCGCTCGATGCCCTGACCTCGGGTCGCGAATCGGCTTCCCGCGAGCGGTTCCCGCTCCTGGAAGACGGCAACGGCTCGTCATCCAAGAGCGACGGCGCCAAAAGCGGCGGCCTGGAAAAACTGCTCGGCGGCGACTGATCGTCGGTGGGAAGAAGGGCTCGCCAGACCTTTCTTCCAGCGATGCGTGTAACCAGAGAACCATATCGGCCCCCGAATTGCTCCCTGAGCGGTTCGGGGGCCTTTTTGGCAAAGATGAGCGTGGCCGACAGGGGCGGTTTGAAGGCAAAGGTTTTCATCCCGAAGGGATAGCAGCCAGTAGCCAGGGTTTAAGCGCGGCGACAACCCTGGTTGGCCGAGCCGCCGGTGAATGTTGCTGGAATGGGTGTGCGTTGCATCGCGGTTCGCGACGCTCGACTTGAGGGGGCCTGCTATTTCGTCAAGCGGCGTCCGGCCGGGAAATCGAGGAACACCTTCGAGGCCCCTTCGCGGCGGTAGCGGAAAACGTCGAACGCCGTTTGGATTTCTTCCAGCGGGAAGCGATGGGTGATGATCGGCGAAACGTCCAGCCGGCCTTCGTTGATCCACTTCATGGCCAGCGGAAAGTCGCGGCGGAAGTCGGGGTTGATGCTGGTGTGAACCGTGAGGTTCTTGAGCATCATCTTCCGCCAGGGCACGTTCTGCAGACGGTCTTCCGGCACGCCAAAGTACAGCAGTCGGCCGCCGTACCGGCACAGGTCCACGCACATTTCCAGGCATTGCTCGCGATGCCCTACCGCTTCGATCACCACGTCGGGCATGGCGCCGCCGGTGATGCGGTGCACGGCTTCGAGCGGGTTTTCTTCCACGGCGTTGATCGTGGCCGTGGCGCCCATCCTGGGGCTGGTTTTGAGCCGGCTGTTGAGCACGTCGATGCCGATCACATGCCGCGCGCCCAGGTTGCGAAGGCAGGCGTTGAACAACTGCCCAATCGGACCCTGGCCCACCACGGCGACATCCAGATCGATCAGGTTGGGCAACTTCTTCAGGGCAAAAATGACCGTGCCCAGCGGCTGGGCCAGCAACGCCTGGGGCTCATCGGGCCGGGCGTCCAGCGGCACGGCCCGCTCCTCGCTGACCACAAACCGCTCGAACAGCCCTTCTTGATTCACCGGCACGCACAGCACGCGCTCGCCCACCTGAAACCGGCTGCCCGAGGTGGCGACCACGGTGCCGGTCATTTCGTGCAACGAGTGGCCGATCATCACCGGGTATTCGGGATAGTCGGCCTCGAAGAACAGCAAGTCCGACCCGCACAGGCAGGCCAGTTCCACCTGGAAGATGATCTGGCCTTGGGAATCCGCGGCCAACTCGGGCTCGGGAACATCGATCAGCCGAATTTTCCCAGGTGCGTAAATATCGCCGGCGAGCAAGGGAGCACCTCAACGATTGAAAGCGGGCGCCAGACCACCAAGATCCCCGCGGATCGGCAGCCAACAACGGGGCGGCCGATCCTGGCGGACAAACTCAAAAGCTGCTAATTCCGGGCGAGCAGGCGTTACCGCGCGCCGGCGGGAGCCGCCGCCAGTTCGGCTTCGGCGGCCAAAATGGGGGCCACGATGGCGTCGATCTCGCGCTCTTCGTCGGCCGTGAGGCGGCGCTGCGGAGCGCGGGGTTGGCCGAATTCCAATCCCGTGGCCCGGCAGGCGTGCTTCAGGAACGAGATATTGTAGGAGTTAGCGGCGCGGGCTCGGTAGTCTTCGATGGGGCGAATGACTTCGAGCAGCCGCATGGCCTGGGCCCAATCGCCTTCGGCACAGGCGGCATGCATGGCCAAGGTAAGGTGAGGGCAGAGGTTGCCTGCCCCGCTGGTGTAGCCGGTGGCGCCGGCCAGCATGAAGAACGGGGCGAACCGTTCGGCCGAGCCGCAGAACCATTCCAGCCGGCCGTCGTCTTCGCGGACCACCTTGGTAAAGGCATCGACGCAGTTCACGGCATACTTCACGCCCACCACCTTGGGGTGCTGGGCCAGGTCGAGCAACAGCCGATCGGAGGGGATATCGGTCTTCTTGTAAACCAGGGCGGGGCAGTTGACCTCGGCAAAGATCGACTCGTAGTAGTCGCGGGCGCCCGAGTCCGACAAGTAGGGAGCCGAAAGCGGCATCACCAGCAGGCAATCGGCGCCGGCATCCACCGAGCGACGGCCAATCTCAATGGCGTGCCGCAACTGCAAGCCCACGGGGGCCATCACAATGCCTTCGTCGCCCACCACCTCGCGGGTCATGGCCACGGCCGAAACCACCTCGTCGGCCGCAAGGCTGTGGAACTCGGAGCTGCCGGCGCAGGGGATGAACACCCGCATGCCGGCCTCGAACAGCCGCTGGGTGTGCTGCCGCATCACGTCCAAATTCAACTCGCCGGCCTCGTCGTACGCGGTTACCGGAACAATCTGCACGGTGCGCAGAGCCTCGGAACGGAAAGGGCGAGACATTCGGGTACTCCGGAAACAGGTGGGGTGAGGGAGAAACGGCGGGGATGGTCGCGGGCGATGCTTGGGGGGCAGCTCGCGCTCAAAGCTTCGTTTGTAAGCGACGAATGCGGCCAAGGTCAAGAAAATCACGCCGCTTTGCAGCTTGATCTTCGCCACGGCCGCAATCAAGGGTGGGCGGGAAAAACTTTGCCGGTTCTTCCGGTTGCGGCTCCCTTTCAATACGGTGTTTCTCAGGGACAAGACCCATTCTGGCTGGCAGTTGCTTGCACCCGGAAACAAGCTCGCAAAAATACCTCCCGGGAGGGAAGTTGGCGAATGATCGCCGAAGTTGACAAAAATGTTAAACTTAACGTATAATTCAAGTCAGGAGACCGAGTGTTTCCCAACATCCCCGACTTTGACGAACACGGGCTCCTGCCTCCGGGCGACTATCCGGTTACGTTCCCCCAACTCCTTGTTTCGTCGTTGGTGCTTGGGCCTCAACCCCCTTTGGTCTATCCGCAATGGGATGCGGCTTGGCGGGCGTATCTGGTCGGAAGGCTGCAAATTCTAGCGAATCAGCTTTGGAAAGTCGGGGTGGAAGAAATATTCGTGGACGGATCCTTTGTAGAAGACAAAGACCACCCGAATGATATCGACGGGTACTTCGTTTGCGATGCCAAGAGGCTGCGGACGGGCGAACTGCAACGGTCGTTAAACTTGTTGGACAGCTACAAAGTATGGAATTGGGATCCGAACTCTCGAAAACCGTATCGAGGTTATCCGAAGCGCCAACTTCCCATGTGGCACATTTATCGCGTCGAGCTTTATCCGCACATCCAAGGAAATCCGTGCGGAATCAGGGATGAACATGGCAACGAGTTGGAGTTCCCAGCAGCGTTTCGCAGGTCGAGACGGGACGGTCGGCCGCGAGGCATTGTCAAACTTGTCAAGGAGTCGCCACATGATCCGCACTGAGAATGAATATCGAGAAATCGTGCGACGCTTGACGGAAGAGAAACAGCGTCTCGACAAACATCGCGCGGAACTTGTGGCTCAGGGGTTATCGCCGTCCGAAGTCAAAAACCTGATGGACCCTCTGCTGTCGTTCCACGCTCAGTTGAATGAAGAGGCGGAAAGCTATGAGCGACTCAGACGAGGTGACTTTGGAGAGTTCGAGAACCTTCGAGGCATCGGGCAGCTTTTGGTGGCTCTGCGGATTTTCCAACGTGTCACGCAAGCAGAACTGGCCAAAAGGTTGGGGGTTTCCGACTCTCAGGTCTGCCGTGACGAACGCAACGAATACCACGGCATCACGTTGGAAAGAGCAAGCCGTGTATTGGAAGCTCTGGGAGTTCGTCTCACTACGCGAGTTGAAGTCTCGCCCATGCCATGTGAACTTGATGAGGCGGAGGCAGTTGGAGCGAAGGCTGGTGAACCGTAATAGCCAATGTAGCCTGCCCTACATTTGCTAAATGTCCCCAGTAACGCGAACAGTGTAGCAACAACCGGCGATGCGCTAGCTCCTACGAACCAGCCGACAGGAACTCCCGCGAAGGCAAACCCGACCGGTATCATCCAAAAATGCTGCGATGAACTTGCCACTAAGTAACTGATGAAAAACAACTTCGGCGTTTCAGCCGTGCTCGCATGGCCCCGCCAGTGAAGGAATTGTAGAAAACCGGAAGTTATTTTTCGTGCGTTCCTAAAATCCTCTTTGTTTGGTCGTCGATGCGGACCTCCTACCCGATCAGTCGATGGAACCCGCCAATCGTGGCTATTTCTGGTTCTGGCTTTCGCGATCTTTCGAAGACTGTACTTTCGCTACCGCGACGACTTTCGGGTTTACCATATAGATTCGCACGTCACGCGAGAAACCGGTGAGGTGTGGCTGCAAGTAGGCAACGCTCGTGTTGATGTCCCGTTGTCTCCAGATGTGCTTGACGATGTCGACATCATCGGCGACGTGATACACCACGTAGATAATCTTTCCCTGCAACTCGAACTCGTCGCCGATTTTTAGGTTTTTCACGGAGCTAAAGTCACGTACCCAGATACCGATCGTAGCGTCTTTGCCGAAGCGATCCTGGTGTTCCTGGTCAACATATTGCCCATGCAGAAGTGCCAGCGGCTGGTTAGGAGACGATACCGAACGATTCAACATGGGCTCGACGAGGCCGGATACGCGGAGCCGAATGGCAAACATTGCCTTTTCGTTATCCTTTTGCGCCTGCCGGACCATCTTGTTCTGTAACTCATACCGGCCAAAACTTGTCAACTGTTCACGAGCGTCGAGTTCTTCATTATCCGGCACTAACTGCTCCCAGGCAAGCTTCAGTGGTTGGGGAGCACTTCTTGCCGAATCGGCCGTATAGCCCACAACACCCAACCAAATCAGCACGGGAGCGAAAAGAACAAGTATCTTGAAGTGCATCTTATTGTTTATCCTGCATCGCACACGCTGTACTTGGTTACATCTACAGACTGTCCACATCAATGCCATCCTCTGAAAGCAACCGCAAACCTTCAGCGAGATAATCAGGCAAGGGGGTTTTCGAAAGCATTTGCGAGGCAGCCCACTCAGGCTTTGGGAAAGTGTTGCACATATCTTCGTACCGGCTCAAAAAATCGTCGACATAAAAGTCCTTACGGCCCAAGTTCCCGTAGGGCAGGCTTACTTGCCTGCCACAATGCGGGTGGAATCGCTAATCACGCTCCATGTTACCACTGGGGCTCGCACGATGCCCTCAACGCCGTGCATTCGATTTCAACGCCGAACCAAGATTGCCGATGATATAGTATCGACCCGCATTGTGTCATGCAGTGCACGACCTACGTAAGCTGGATTCCCGCCTTCGCAAGAATGACGAGTACATTGGGACATTATTTAATCCTCGATCCTGATCACCATTTATTTTGGTTTCAAATAGCCCACGCTCGACTGAAAATATTTGCGTCGCCGCGTTTCGGTTCCCGTGGCTTGCTGGGCCTGCTGTTCCCGCAGGTCGGCCAGGTTGGCCTGGCAGTAGCGGCAGCCGATTGTTTCCAAGTGGAAGTCCACGTAGTCGGCAATCTCGGGTTCGAGCGTGCCGAGCAGGTAGGCGCCGAATTGATCGCGGGACAGGCAGGTGAGCCGCTCGCGCCGCCAAATGCTGCCGAGGCTGTGGCCGTCGGTATCGCGGCGGGCTTGAACCTCGGCTAACTGCGAGGTCAGCCCCGGATCGGCCCTCAGGGCGTCTTCAATCCGCGCCATATCGGCCGCGGCGAGACCTTCGTCGAGGTAGGCTTCGAGTTCTTCGGAAGTGATGTTCATAGGCAATTTATCTGGCAAAACTCGCAACTTTCAGAAATCGCGTGGGGCCGGATTCGCCTGGGGGCTGGTTGCCGGCAGCGGCTGCCTGGTAGCCCACGACTGGCGAGCGGCAACCAGACCCCAGCCACCCTTCGTTATATGGTTCTCGATCCCTAAGGTTTGAGCTCCGGGAACACGTCGTGGTTCAGCCCTTGCTTGCGAACTGCCGTGCGCAGCTTGGAGAGGAAGTCGAACTTGTAGTTGGCCACCACTTGCTCGGTAATGCCCAGCAAAGGTAGGGCAGGCATTCTGCCTGCCACAATGCGGTTCGAATCGCCAATCTCTTCTCTATTTGCGCAGCCAATGTAGGGTAGGCGTTCTGCCTGCCATAATGCGGTTCGAGGTTGTGTCATGGTCGCTCTTGGCGGAGTCTTTTGCATGGTCTTGGCTCTTGGCCGCATCGCCCCTTCGCGTGCGACCGGGAGGGGCGATTCTACCCGCATTGTGGCAGGCAGCAGCCTGCCCTACATTCACTACATCACGGATAAGGTTGGCGATGGTCGGCGATTCGTGTTTGATCGCAACACCAGTACGATATATCTAACCAACGAACACTACAATTCTTGGCTAATCATTGAAGACCCGTGGATACATAATGGTCCTGCATTTTGAGTTTCTCTTTCGCTCATGCGTGTGCTAAATGCCCTCTGACTACGATAAGATTCGAAGAACCATTGAGAAAAGAGGCATCAACTGCATAGTTGAGCCTTCTATCGATCATGGCGAACAACTCACCATCGTCGCTCAACCTTCCAACAAGAGACTCTTCAGTCTTGCCAAGCGTCCATCTGGTTGGTTTCTGATGGGATTGAATGGTTTCTTTCACGTTGGTCGGGACGATCATCTGGGTGATCTATGTGAGCGACTCATGAATTGCTTGGAGCAGCCTTATGCAGTCGGCAACATCGATAAGATTCAGCGAGAGTTCTTACTAAAGCCGTCGGATTTCAGGCAGTGGTGCAAAGACGGAGAATTGTTTAGGGAACAGGATCGAGCGAAGAGAGGATGGAAGGGGCTGTCCGATGAAGAAATGGTACGTATATGGGAGTGGTTTACGGCGGAATTCTCCTTTCGACGTGGCGCTGATCCGTCGTCATGGCCTGGAATCAATGAGCCACCTGGGGCACTGACTTGGGGCGTGGGTCCATTACTTACATTGCAGTCCGAGGATAGCTTGGCCTTTCAGCTGGCCGAAGAGTCTCTTAGGAGGACTGTCATCAGTGCGTTTCAGCAATGCACGTCTAAAGGAGACTACGTCTTTGCGTTGGACTTGAATCACCAATGCTACCGTTTTGATCCACATGACTCTCGTATTTTGGATGTGAGTTCTTGGCCCATAAGCGTCGCACCCATAGGAAACTACCACGTCTTTATTTCACCTGATCTGGAAAGCGGCATATTTGGACATCCTTGGGAAAAGTCCTTGTGTGTCTTTGGGCGAAAACTACTCCAGAGTTTCAAGGATGACAATCTTGCCGTCCTGATTCGATATCACGACCTACCTTAACGAGCCAATAATGTAACCATTCAGCAAGCGTAGCCTGGGTGCATTTCGTAGGGTGGCTGTGCTTGTACCCACCAAATGCAGGTCGAAATGAGGCAGAACGCATGCGATTCTCTTCCCAAGTAGGGTGACACACATTGCTTTCCAGGCGTTTCATGTAGAATGCAAGAGCAAAGGTAGGGCAGGCATTCTGCCTGCCACAATGCGGTCTGAATCGCCAATCTCTTTTCTATTCGCGCAGGGGCTCGATTGCATGTCACTGTGAGCGTTCAGTCTATGATCCCTCGGGCCGCACCCAGGCCAGTTCCCGTAGGGCAGGCTTACTTGCCTGCCACAATGCGGGTGGAATCGCTAATCACGCTCCATGTTACCACTGGGGCTCGCACGATGCCCTCAACGCCGTGCATTCGATTTCAACGCCGAACCAAGATTGCCGATGATATAGTATCGACCCGCATTGTGTCATGCAGTGCACGACCTACGTAAGCTGGATTCCCGCCTTCGCAAGAATGACGAGTACATTGGGACATTATTTAATCCTCGATCCTGATCACCATTTATTTTGGTTTCAAATAGCCCACGCTCGACTGAAAATATTTGCGTCGCCGCGTTTCGGTTCCCGTGGCTTGCTGGGCCTGCTGTTCCCGCAGGTCGGCCAGGTTGGCCTGGCAGTAGCGGCAGCCGATTGTTTCCAAGTGGAAGTCCACGTAGTCGGCAATCTCGGGTTCGAGCGTGCCGAGCAGGTAGGCGCCGAATTGATCGCGGGACAGGCAGGTGAGCCGCTCGCGCCGCCAAATGCTGCCGAGGCTGTGGCCGTCGGTATCGCGGCGGGCTTGAACCTCGGCTAACTGCGAGGTCAGCCCCGGATCGGCCCTCAGGGCGTCTTCAATCCGCGCCATATCGGCCGCGGCGAGACCTTCGTCGAGGTAGGCTTCGAGTTCTTCGGAAGTGATGTTCATAGGCAATTTATCTGGCAAAACTCGCAACTTTCAGAAATCGCGTGGGGCCGGATTCGCCTGGGGGCTGGTTGCCGGCAGCGGCTGCCTGGTAGCCCACGACTGGCGAGCGGCAACCAGACCCCAGCCACCCTTCGTTATATGGTTCTCGATCCCTAAGGTTTGAGCTCCGGGAACACGTCGTGGTTCAGCCCTTGCTTGCGAACTGCCGTGCGCAGCTTGGAGAGGAAGTCGAACTTGTAGTTGGCCACCACTTGCTCGGTGAGCCCTAGTTGGGTGGCGGCGTCTTTGTTGGCCCAACCGCGGACGAGCAGCAGTTCCAGGCAGCGCACCTTTTCCCAGTCGCCTCGGCTGCGCCAGTGGTCGAGGATTTCAGCCATGGCCGTGGTGAGCGCGTCGCGCTCCAACCGTTGCCGCTCGCCGCTGCGCAAAATGCTGCTGGCGCCGCGGGCGGCGCCGGGCACGTCCCAGCTACTGGCGTTGCTTGAGCCTTGGGCCACGAGGGGCACGCGCGGCCGGCGGCCTTCGCGGCGCAGGTGATCGGTGAGCTTGTGGGCCGCGATGCTGAACAGCCAGCTTTCCAACGGACGCCGCTCGTCGTAGTTGGGGAGGCTGGTCAGGAACCCAATGAAGGTTTCTTGCACCACGTCTTCGGCGGCTGCCCGGTTATGAAGGCGGCTATCGACAAACGCCAGCAGCCGGCCTTCGAAGCGGGCAATCATTTCATCCCACGCTTCGTCTTGGGACTGGCGAATGCGACCAATCAACACGCGATCATATTCGCTAAGAGCCATGGCGACCTGAGAGTGGTTTTATTGAGGAGATGCCTGCGGTCTGGCTGTTTTGCGAAGTGTTGAAGAATTACCTGCCTGGGCCAGAATTTGAGTTCGGTGTGATTCTGATAGTCACGCTCAATCCGCCGCCCTGGATTCCCGCCCCCCGTCTTCACGAGGGCAGGCTTCGCGGGAATGACAAACTCCCGCCTTCGCGGCCGCACGGGTCAATTCTACCAAAACAGGTCGCTCCTCACCGCCCAAACTATCGCCGCCGAAACCAAAAAAAGCGTCGCCGCCAGGGCGAACTTCAACCGGGCGGAGTAGTAGCCCTTGGTTGCCGTATCCACTTTCAAGTATCCGAACACGCCGCCGAAAACCGATACCAGGCCACCGAGGACCAGCATGGCGAAGAGACTGCGGTTTTGCACCTGCCGGTCGCGCAGCATGGCTTTGAGGTCTTCTTGAGCTCGCTGATCAAACACGAGCAGGGCATGCAGCCGTTTGCCGCCGCCATCGACCGTGGCGCTGGCTACGTCTTGCTCCAGGGGGCCGGCTTTGACCACGTGCGATTCGATCCATTCCCTCGGCACATCGATGCGCTGTTCGGCTTTCGTCCCCAAGCGGAGGCCCACATAGTTGCGAACCTCGTTGGCGATGGCCGCTTGCAGCGAAGGCTGGCATTCGTGCGCCAAGAGAAACCGGCCGCTGCTGGCCACCTTGACATAGGCGCCTTCGACCATGCGGCCGGGCTGATCGGCCATACGAATCCACTCTTGCGAAGCCGGCTTGCCTGGGGACGCACCTCGTGAAGCAGCCCTCGCCGTTGCTAGCCAAAGCTTATCGTCCACGGCAACGTTGACGGCATCGTCCACGGCAACATTGCCATTGGCGCGGGTAGCACTTGAACCGCTCGCCATCGAGCCGGAGGCAAGGCTGGTGGCGTCGCTTCCCTGGCTGGCCAGTTGTTGGGTTCGGATTGTACCCTGGCCGGTCCAGCCGCTTTTCTGCGTGAGCTTCCACGTTTCGGCCAGTGGCTCAATCACGGCGTCAATGGCCGCCAACTGTTCCTTGGTCGGCGGCTTGGCGAATTGCAGTTCCACCGAGCGGGGCGTGAGCGTGAACGATCGTAAGGTTTGATCCGTTTGCGTGCGTGTATAAATGCGTTGATCGCCCGCGTGGGCTGCCGAAAACTTGTAGCCTTGGCCCGCGGCTCCCACCAGTTGGTCGATGGCCGCCGCGGCCTCGGCTCTCTGGGAACCCGCCACGGTGTAGATCACCAGGTCGGGTGATTCGGTGGCCAGTGTAAGTTTGAGGAGGCCCTCGCTGGGCGCGGCGGCGGCTGGGGGAATCTCGATTTGATGACGCGGTTCTTCGGGCCACACTTGAACGGTGCCACCCTGGGGAAGCTCGACCATGGCCGTTTGAGGTGCGCGCGCCAACTGAAACACCCAGCCCGAGGCGACGAGCATGAACGAGCCAGCCAGCGTGGCCGAAATCGCCAGGCGGACGTTGCGCGTGAAGGCATAGATCAGCACGCCCGAGGCCAGGATCAGCAGCACGATACCCGGCAGACCAAAGTCGTGCAGGGCTTGCACGGCGCTTCCCCGGAGCGGCGAGGCGGCGTTGGCTTGCTCGGCGTCGAAGAGGATCTCGTGCATCTCAGTGTTCCTTATGCTCGGGCAAATGATGCTCGGGCGTAATGGACTCTTAAAGGGTAGGTAGGCGACGATGAATAACGTGCCGATTCATCAATCACGATCCGGGCCGATGGTGATTGAAGTGTCGTATCCGCCGCGTCTGGATTCCCGCCTTCGCGGGAATGACGAGGTTCGCGCGGGAATGACGAAATCATCGGGAAGTTCATTAATCCTCGATTTTATGCGGATTGAGCACGGGCGGCGCGGCGGTTTGGTTCGCCCACCCAGGGGCTGGCCAGTTGCACCGAGACGGCGATCGTGCAAGCCGCCATGATTCCCCAGGCTTGCGGGAAGGGCCAGGCCAGCCAGAGCACCAGCGCCCAGCCCACGCATAGCAGCGTGGAGAGGATGCTGAACCGCGTCCAGCGGGCCGGGTCGACCATCTTCCACCACCGCAGCACGGGGAACAGGAACCCAAAGTAGGCCAGGTATAGTTTCAAGTTCGGCTGGCCCGCGGAAAACAATTCGGCCGCTTCGAACGAGTTGGGCTGATGCTCGGATTGGAAGTCCCGCGAGGTGATCGGCAGATCGACCAGCAGGGCCTGGTCCACGCCGTAAGCCGCCAGACCGATGCCTAAACCAATCAGCAGCAGCACAAACCGCCGCACGATGGGCTCGCCTGCGCGGCCTTCCCAAAACTTGCCGGCGATAAGCAGAGCCCACGTTCCCGTTACGCCTACCAGCGCCAACCACACGCATTGTTCCACCTGGCTGCGGTTGCCGAGCAGCAGCACCAGGATCAGGCTCACGGCCGTGGCGACGACGGCGCCCAGAGCCAGCGAGCCGAGCAGTTCGGTGATGCGTTCGCGCACGCCGCGCGGCGGCAGTAAGGCCGAGCCCGGCGTTGCGTTCCAGCGACGCTTGGCCCGCTGAGGCTGCGCGGAAGGACTGGCCACTTGCTGAGCCGCCGCCACGCCGGCAATCGGCTTGTCCGCGGCGAAACTTCCCACCGGCACGGTTGGCGGCGACCCCACGAGCTGACCTGGAATGGGCGCGGGGGGTGGAGACCAACCGCCCAGCGGCGACTGCCCTCGCGCCATACCCTGCCGCACGCCCAGCACGCCTGCCCGAATCACAAAGTAAACGGCGTACAACACCAGCAGCGAAGTAACCAACGTGAACCACATGGGCGCGAACAGCACCAGCACGCCAAACGAGGCGAACAGAATCAACACCTTCAGCGGCGTCGGCAGGTCGGTCGTCTTCCAGGCTTGCACAACGCCGTACGTGGCGTTGCGAACCACGTTCCAAACCGGTTCTTGTTGTAGCGGTGGTGTGGTTGGCTGCGCGGATGGCGGTCTCGCGGCGGGCGGCGGCGAGACCATGCGGCCCGGCCGTTGGGGTGGAACCGCGCTGCTATCGGGAGCTTGCCCCGAGGGCGCGCTGGGCGGCAACGCTTCGCCGCGCGCGCTCATTTCTGTCAGGGCGCGATCCACCGGCAATCCGCCGGCCGCCATCGCCGTGAGCATTTCGGCCACGGTGGAAAACCGCTTTTCGGGGTCTTTGGTCAGTGCTCGGGCCACCACTGGGCGAAATGCCGTGGGTAGGCCCTGCACGTTGGGTTCGGCGGTGAGATGCTTCATGAGCACCTCGCCCACGCTTTCGCCTTCAAAGGGCACGTTTCCGGTGAGCATTTCGTAGAGCATCACGCCCAGGGCGTAGATATCGATTTCTTTGCCGTAGCGCCCGTTGGCGATTTCGGGGGCCATGTAATGCACGGTGCCCACGCTTTCGGTTTGCCCGCTGCGTCGGCTGGAGGAGATGAATTTGCTGAGGCCATAGTCGCCAATTTTGATGGCGCCTTGGTCATCGAAGATGTTGGCCGGCTTGAGATCGCGATGCACGATGCCCTGGTCGTGGAGGTAGGCCACGCCCGAGGCCACGGCCAGGAACCACCGCAGCACGTCGGGGGTGGGCATGCCTTGGGGGTGGGCGGCGATGCTGTCTTCGAGGCTTTTGCCGCGGACAAACTCCATGATGACCCAGGCGTCGTCGCGGTCGTCGCGGCGGACGTCGAACAGATCGACCAGGTTGGGGTGCTTGAGGTTCAGACAGTGCGAGACTCCCCGCAGCTCGACATCGAGATTGCGGCGGATCAGCTTGAGGGCGACTTCTTTGCCGCCATCGCTGGTGGCGTAATACACCTCGCCAAAGCCCCCCTGGCCGACGGCGCGTTTGATGGTGTAGCCGCTGAGTGGCCGCGAACCGCCGGGATAGGTGAACCGCGTGGCGGCGCCCATCGGCTCCCGAGGCTCTTCGGTGGTGGTGGCTCGCAGGTTCATCATGTTTACCATTCTCTATCGAGACCGCTACGGCATTCAAGAACCCGCCGGCAGGTCGGCCAATTCCTCCAGAACCAACGCGAAGGCGTCTGTTTCAATGCGAGCCCCGCGATGAATAACGGTTTGGCAACCGCCGTTTTTCCCTGGGGCGAGCAACTTCCCGTCAATTTCCAAAGGCCCCTCGCTACGGCAGCACAATTGGCCTTGCTGGTAAAACAGCATCACTTGCCGCGGCCAGCGCGGACAATGCACATGGCAATTCGGCCCTGCGCCCAGAATCAGGCAATCGGCCATCAACAGCACGCCATCGACGGCTGGCTGGGTGCGATGCCGGCTGACAAAATCGAGCCGCGCGCTGTGACTGAGCGAATTGGGCCGGCTGAATCGCAAGGTGACGCCCGCCCCCAATCTTAGCTCGCTGCCGCTGCCGAGCATGGTTACGGCGCTGACCTGGCGGCCGTTGACACGGGCCTCGCGGCGGGGATCGAGCAGGTAGCCTTCGCCCGAACGGCGAATCACGGCGTGCTGGCGGGACAGGTCGGCCAGGATGGGAATATCGACACCGGCCACGGGCTGGCCCAGCGTGACTTCGTTCCCCTCGCACACGAGAAACCCGCCGACGCCATCGACCCAAATCACGAACCGCTTGCCCGCTGGCGGTTTCTCCGGCGCGGCTGGCGAGGCCGCGGCCGACAACGAACGCCGGGCGCCCACCGAGGCGAGGCGAATTTGCCCCAGGTCGGGTTGAATCCGCGGTGAACGGGGGAGGCCGCCGTTGCCATTCAAGAGATGGCCGTTTGGGCCACGGTCGTTGAATAGGCCTCGCTGGTTTGGTGGTTGATGGGCGCTGCGCATGTTTGGTTTGGAGTTGGGCTGCTGGTGCGATTCGGCCGCGGCAATTTGCGGAAAACCATGCACAGGGTAAGTGGCGGTTGGCGAGTGACTTTTCAGCCGATCCCACGCGTGATTTCGCATTTGCAAGGTGTGGGCCTCGCGGGGCGCCATGGCCAGCATTTGGTCGGCCGGAATTAGTACCCCGGCCCAATCGGCTTTCTCCCAGGCGACAAAAAGTTGCCCGCGCAACGCCTGCCAGGCCTGCAAATCTTTTTGAATTTGCCATCGCCACCTGGTGAGCGAGGCTAAATCGCTCCGCAGGCGGGCCGCGGTTTCCACCGCGCCGGCGGCAGCCCCGAATCGGCCGCATTCGATCTGTCCGCGAGCGGACTCCAAGAGCCCCACGACTTGCTTCAACTGCCGAAACGGCTCACTGTCGACGCCCCGACGATCCAACAGGCGCACCGCTTCGGCAGCCGCATCGATATTCAACGCGGCCAAGGCGGCATTGGCTTCGGTTAGCGAGCGTTGGGCCAGCGCCTCTTGCAAGGGTTGCAGTTGCTTGGGCAACGCGCCGGCCTGCCGGGCAGCCCGCAGGTCGTGCCAACCGGCGGCGGTGTTGCCCAACCGGGTTTGCTCGCTGCCGCGTTTAATGAACAACTTGCCCAGCTTGGAGAGCAAACGCTTGGCGGGCGCAAAGCTGATCAGATCGCCCTCCTGCAGCAACGCTTGGGCTTCATCGAGCCGCTGCGCTTGCATGGCGGCTTCGACTTCTTTGATCTTGATTCGCCAAGACTGGAGCATCATCGATCTCGTGCCAGCGGAAAACCGTGTGACCTGTGGACCAGCGAAATTGCCTCTCCGCGGCCGCCGTCCAGCCCCCAAACCGCGGATGGCTTCACACGCCAGACAACCCCAATCGCTGCGGTTGCCTGGCGTGATCGTGCCTTTGCGTTCGATACTTTGGTACTTGTGGGTCGATCTAATTCGAGAGCACAACCTGACCGTGGTTGTTTTCGAAGTATTGAGTGACTTCGTCCACAATGCTGTCGGAATGGCTCGCCCCGACCGGGATCTCTTGATAAGCGTCGACCTCGCTGTCGGCCATCCGTGCCCGAACTTCCACGCGGGTTTGGAGATCGGCCATGAGGGATTTGAGTCGGCTGAGCGGGCTATCGTCCAAATTATACTCGCATCCCGCCTCGGCTGCTTCGACGAGTTGCAATTGGGCTTCGAGATTGCCGACTTCGGCATCCATCTGCCGGACGGAGGCTTCCATGGCCGCCACCTTATCTTGCAGGGCCGCCAACCGCCGCTCGCGCGCCGTGCGCGTTTGCCGCATTTTTTCCACCGTGGCCTCGTTGGTTTTGAGCCGATCGAAGCGGCGGGTCATGTCTTGCTTGACGTCGGACACGGTGTAGATCCGGCCGCCGTAGCGGAACGACTCTTTGCCCGAGGTGAGGTCGTTCTTGAGAATCAGGATTTCACCGCGATCTTCGGTGAGCTTCTTCTCTTGGGCCGTGATCTGGCGATCGAGGATGGCCAGTTGTGCCTCTTCTTCGAGCATCCGGTGCTTATGGTTGGTGATCATGGGGCGAACATCGGCCAACTGTTGCTTGGCCCGTTCGATTTCGAACCCGATCGGCATATTTTGCCGGATGGAATCGCGGCCCATGCCCAGCGCCGTGCGGGCCGAGTCGTAGGTCCACCGCGTTCCGCCGAAGCCGAACACCACGCCATCGATCAGCAGCAGCAACGCGGCCGATCCTAGAAACTTCTTAATCATTCGAATTCCCTCCACGAAAAGCTTCATTCCCCGCTGGAATTAACAGCAACGATGTTGCGGCTGTTGCATGCCCTGGTTGCCCCCCACCCGCGGCTCGCTTCGCCCTGGGCCAAGATTCGCGGGCTACCTGACAGGCCACACCAACATCCACAACCAGCATTTCGCGACCTGGACTGCAATCTTTGGAAAGAAATTTGGGATTTGCTGGAATTCCCGCCGAGTGAGGCCGCCCAGGATGCCGAAATGACAGCAGGCGGCGCAGTTGCTGCCCCACAGAACTCTCAAACTGCCCATCCTGTCTTGGTTGAAAACGGTGTCCCTGCTACAAACAGCTTGCGATGTATAGCCTTACTGATTAGGCTCGAATTAAAGATGCAGTCTGGCGCAGTGTTTGCAGTATATTGAACACGGTTCAGAAAACTGTCACCTTGCACTCTGCCCAACGGGCTTTGGGTGAATGGGTTATGACTTTGCAGCTTCCTTCCATCTTGATTTCGGACGACGACCGAGAACTGCGGGAGACACTCCGCGGCCTCTTCGAGCCGGCGTTTCGAACCTATTTGGCGGGCGACGGCGAAGAAGCGCTGGAAATTGTCAACACCCAAGATGTCCATGTGATCCTGATCGATATGCACATGCCCAAGCTCACCGGCTTGGAGGTGGTGCGGCTGCTGCGTCGTTGCAACCTGTTGCTGCCCTGCATTTTGATGTCGGCCGAGCTGGATTCGGATATCGAACGCGAGGCGCGGGATCTCGAGACCTTTCGCGTGATTGCTAAGCCTTTTAGCGGAAGAGAGTTGCGAAGCACAGTCCGCCACGCTTTGCGGCGGTTCCACAATTGGCCGGCGCCCGGCGATGCCGACGGGACGGAAACCACGTGAGCTGTTTGGGAAAGGCCGTCGTGCCCTTCCCTTGTGAGCCGTGGGGATTAGAATTTTGGAGGCCGAGGGCGGATTTTTGCGAAAAGCCGCCGCGGCTAAGCGTAGGTAGTTGGTCGGTTACGGATCGCGCGTCAGCGCGGTTGCATCTATTCTTAAGGTAAAGGGGGCGAACTGGTATCGACCGGATAGCCTGATGTATCAGTGGCGTGCCGTGGTTGGTCAGTTGGCCACGTAAAAAGCTGACTACGATTTTACTTGCCGAGAATAATCTCGCACTGGCTGCCTAGTAACGGCAACCCCGACTGCGGGTCTTCGTCGAAGAGACCCAAAAGCCGGCCGTCAAATTCGACTCGCCTGGGGTCACCGCTGGGAACGCCCCGGGCTAAAAAGCCGTCCCCGGCTAGCCAATCCAACACCCGGTCGACAGGGGGTGGAACGGCGAAACCTTAAATGAGTTCGACTACGCGCGTAGAGGCTGTTATTGAAATATCGCGGGACGCGGGTTCGATTCCCGCCGCCTCCATCCAATGGCCACTTGTGTTTTTGGACGCAAGTGGCTATTTTTATGGCACTTCTGACTCTAAGTTTGCCACAGAAATTAGCTGGAAACTGGGCGATTCACGACGATAGTCCCATTAGTTCGAGCCTTTTTGTCCCATAGAGAGGCTCGAAAAGTCCCATAGTGCCCCGGATGGGCCGATAATGGGACAGGGCTTCCAACTCGCTTTGTGTGGCGCATCCAATGACAGGGAAGTGCCATGTCTACACGCAGCAAGTCTCGAAGAACGGCGCTGAGTCGAGATAAAGCCACGGGCCGCTATTGCGCCAAGCTAGGACGAAAGGCTACGAAGAGCGGGAAGGTGGACGGCCATAAGTTCCGCTTCACAACCAATGAGCGGGAATCGGAGCGTCGAAAACAGCGAATCCAGGAGCTTTGGGATTACGCCGTAGAAACGCTCGGCGACTCGGAGTGGAACGAGCTTACCCTGTACATCGCCAAAGCATTCGAGCAAGGGGAGTCAAGCGTCCGAATTCCGATGGACATGATTACACGTCCATCGGGCGAACCCCATATGGGGCATCGGTTCGACTACGTCACGACTCTTGAAAAGTGGCGCAACATTTTTCCCTTCGTCCACTTTGCGCCCGAAGATGAGGACGCATACGAATTGGGGTCGCAGGAGGTTGCATCCATTTCAGAGGGCCTCATGGAGGAAGTGCGGTTCTTCGCTCAAGCTTCGAATGGACATGATCCCACAGAAGCTACGGTTAAGGAGGCACTGGATGCCTATGAAAACGATCACATTCGAGTTCGAATGTTGGTTGACCCTGATCCAGAGGAAGGTCTCACCGAGAAGCGTCTGAGCGATACAGCGCAGAAGTACCTGGCGGCACTTGAGCGAATACGGTCTTTCAATGCCCACCAACTGAATTGGCCGCTGTCCAAGCTGACTTTCGATGGCTGCGATGCGATGATTGAGGTTTGGAGACAGAGACCAGCTCGTAAAGACGGCACGGGTCCGCTTGCTGTCAAAACTTGCCGTGAGCACGCCAAGCGAATCAAGGAATTCATGCGCTGGCTCTCAAAATCAGATCGTTTCGACTGGAAAAAGCCGACCGATTTCGATGAGTTGAAGTTAGCGATCCGAAAGTCGAACAAAGACAAGTCTGCACCTGTAACTGCTCCGTCCCAGCAAGTCCGCACTTACACCGTCGAACAACTCAAGACGCTTAATGAGTTCGCCGTTCCATTTGAGCGGTTTTTGTTGCTCTGCGGCTTGAATCTCGGTTTCAAGCGAATGGAATGTGCCACGTTGCGGGTGGGCGAGATTACGCTACGTCAAAAGCACCCATATGCGCAGTATATTGCTTTTGACTTCACCGAGGACGATTCATTCGTGCGGCGGATCAGGACAAAGACCGAGGTATACGCCGAATGGCTGCTTTGGCCTCTGACCGTTCAGGGCATGGAGTGGGTACTCGATCGACGACGCAAGCGAACACTCGTCAAGAGAGCAGACGGAACCACAGGTGAGATTCCATTTCGTTCCACGTCCATCGCACTGCTCAATGAAGCTGGGCACTCATTCACAAAGCCGACCAAGGGCGGGAATCCAAATCATCAATTAACAAATATGTGGAATCGGCTTCTCGACCGTGTCGAGACCGCTGAGCCTGAGTTTCCACGACTGCCCCAAGAGGCGTTGCGTGACACAGCTTCCAATTGGATACGTGAAGAGTTTGGAGGCGAGATCTCAGAAATCTTTCTTGGACACGGATCTCCGCTGGGCAGCAAGAGCCTGATCGAGTGCTACACGAACAAGCCGTTTGGAAACGTCTTCAGGGCTCTCCAATGGCTGCAAGAAAAGCTCAAACCGGTCTTCGACGCCACCCCTGACGATCCATTTCCGGTGGAGCGAAAGCTGGGAGGTGGTGGCCTCAACATTCGACAGATCAAGCAAATCCGCCGACTATCAAAAGGAGGAATGTCGCCCGCCGAGATCGCCGAAAAGGTGGGTTGCTCGAAAATGAGCGTCTATCGGCATCGAGAAAATGAAATTGATCAGACTGATTGATGCCAAATCGGCACTGAACTTCACCCCTCCCGCCCCTCCAGGATTTCGCAACCTGGATAACGCTGCATCAACTTTGCCACGGCGGCGAATTGATCGGGGGCTTCGATCACGATGTTGCCCACAATACCGCCGCTCTTGGTGCGGATTTTGAACACGTACTTCTTATTGGCGGCGTGGCACACGCCGCCAATTCCGCCCATTAAGAAAAGCATAGCGGCAATGAAGAAGTGGCGACGTTGCATGGCTTCCCCTCGGCTAGTGATGGAAAGTGGCCAAGTCCATCTTCGCCGATCGGGAGACCGAATCCAAACCTAACGCCGTCTCGTCGGTGATTCGCCCAATCGGGCCAACAACGGGCAAATCATTAGCAGTGTCTCTCGATCCGCCCCAGAGATGAGCTGGTCGGCGAGTTTTCTCGCTCGGTCACGAAGGGTGGTGATCTCGTCATAGGCGGCCATGGTTGGCAGCAACTCGCCGACCGTCGTCCCCAGGGCATCGGCCAATCGGCCCACCAAATCGATGCCAGGTGCCGCCCCTGCTGCTTCCAATCGAGCCACGTAACTCACGGTGACCTTGGCCTGGCCAGCCAGTTCCGCTTGGGTCATCCCACGAGAATGCCGCAATTCCCGCAGTTTTGCGGCAAAGTGCTGCACGATCTCAGCGTGTTGGATCTTTGGTTTTTGCTTAGCCATCGGCGCAGTCTCCCGTGTCTGGATCGGTCAGGGAGAGCTGCGAAAAAAATGTACAAAAGTGTGTGTCGAGACGTATAATTGTCGCTTGTCGGGCGTCGTTGTTACAGCGAACGCTTGTCCGCTCGCCTTCGGCCAGCGGTAGCAAACCATCCACATTGGAATGTAAGGGCACGGCAATGAATCAAGTTCAGTCAATTCTCGTCCGCTTCGTCATCATCGGCGCTGTTACCGCAGTTGGCGGTGGTTGCGGGGCACGTGGCGAAGTGGCCAAGGAACAATTGTTGGCGAAGATTGACTCCCTACTGGGAGAAATGGACGTCAAGCGCAAAGAGATCGGCATCTCGGTCGCCGCCCTGGAAAATGGGATCGACGGACTTCGTAAAGCGAAGATCAAGGCGCAGGTTAAGAAGGATCAGATTGCTCGTCAGACGGCTCCACTCGATGACAAGCTTAAGAGTCTCGACACCACGCTGTCCAAACTGCGGGAGCACTTGGCATCGGGTGAGGAAGCCGAAGTTGGTGGCAGGACATACTCATCGGATGAACTCAAAGCCATGGGCGACAAAGTGCTGTTGGCGAGAAAAGAACTCGTCGCCCAGTTGGGTGGCTTTCAGCAATCACAGGCCAGTCTGCAAAAGGTTGTCGATTCTCTCGACCGCAAGCAGACCGAGTATCAGCGCCGCCTCACCAGCCTGGAAAGCCAGATCGCCGAGATTGACTCCAAGAGCATTGCATTGAAGGCAATGCAGGATGCTTCGGCCGCCATGGGCGAAAGCGACAAGACCCTGGCGGCCAACATCGACGGCCTGGAAGACAAGGTGAACGACCTGTATGCCGACGTGGAAGCCGAACTGCTCGGTGAAGATGAAAAGTGGAATGAGTCGGAGGTCACGGCGGAGATCGACTCCGTGGACGCATTCATCGCAGCCACTCAAACGCCCACAGATACGTTGGCCGAGATCGATCGGATTCTTGGAAACAAGAACTAGGACTCTAGTTGATCTTCCACCGCAAAGGGATCGGTAGTGACCAGTTGGCAATCGAGTTCGTTAAAGCAGTGGGCGGCGTGCCCGCTGATCCTAATCGCCCTTGCAGGCTGTGGCCATGAAACCATGCCACAGGGGAAAAGCGGCGACGGCGGTACGGCGTCCACCGTCGTGCCTCCAAAGCAAGAGTTGGGCCAGTTGAAGTATCAGCGGGACAAGGTACTTCAAGCCATGTCCCGTTTAGAAGAAGAGCGGCAAGCTGTCCTCGGCCGAATTCAACGGCTGAAAGGCCAGTCAATCAAGCAGACTGGCACTCATCCTGATTGGCGGATCTACGCCCAGGAACTCAAGGACGTTGTTCAAAAAATTCAACGCCTGGATGTCACCGCCTCGGCGTACGACCGAGCGATTGCTCGGATGGAAGTTGTGCTGCGACGGGATGACCGCAACGCACGCATGGAGGGCATTGGGCTTACTGAGGCTCAACTGGATGAATTATCCAGAATCACGCACCAATTGAATGAAGACCTTCGTTCCCCAGCAGCAGTTCCAGAGTTCGAAGATCTGGAGCTAGAAGATCTGATCCAACGAGAACTATCCCGAGACACCAAGACAGGGGCTTACGATGACTGATCCTTTACCGCCACCGACAAATCGGGTGCCGCCGCCACTACCACCAAGTTTTGTTTCAACACCTCTGCCCTCGCAGCCAAAGACAGTGCCTCCGCCCATGCCACGGTCGCCACGTGATACGGCAAACAACGGGCGTACAAATCTCACGGGGAGAACATGGGCCATCGCTGGTGCAATCGTGGGGATCGTGCTCCTCTTGTATGTCAGTTGCAGGCCCCAAGCGAGTCGCTTCAGTTTTAGCAGCTCAGAAGAGATAAAGCAGAAGACTTTGGCGATGCAAGAGCAGATCGACAAGATCCATGCTCTTTGGGATCAAGAGGACCGATTTGAAGCTGTGCGTCTATACAAACAATTGCTGCGATCTGACCAGATTCGTTGGGACTGGTCTGAACTCAACCCGGACCTCACCACGATCTATCGGCGGGTGATCGAGCACGAAGCGGAGTACGGTGATCCAGGCTCCGCCAGGGATTGGTGCCTACGTGCTTACGACCAAGGCCAGTGGAGCACCTACTCGACGTTGCGGCAACTGACGTTCTCGTCCGAGAATGCCCGACAGATTTGGCTGGAAGTGGTATCAGCGTCGGAAGGGAACGATCGCTCCACTTACGATGACGCTGCCAAGATTCGAGAGGCATACGACCGGGGCAGGCAAACCATTCAGGACGCCTACGAGCGTGGCCGCTCCAATGTTTCTGGCCGTTGACATTCAACGTGAACAAGGGGTATTGAAATGGCAGACGGGTGGTACTACGGTCGGCACGGCAACCATTTGGGGCCAGTTGAGTCCGAACGGCTTGTCGAACTTGCCAGGTCTGGAGAGCTTCTGCAAACAGACCTGGTGTGGCGAGAGGGTATGCCTGAATGGATGCCTACGTCTCGGGTCCCAGAATTGAACCAGCTTCCTTATTCGAAGAGGTACAAGCAGGGTGCCAACTCTTGGCTGGATGGTACTCTTCAGCATTTGGGCAAGCAAGATGAGGAGGCCATCGTCGCTTGGCTGCTGAAGCCCAAACTAGGCAGTCGGCTGGTGATCTACCTCATCGTTTTATCGGCAGCCTTAGCGATCGCCGCTTTCCTCGCATTGGCCACACGAGCATTTCCTCCACTGCTTGCATTGGCTGGCGTGTTTCTTTTGATCGCCATATTTGGGCTACTCTTGGCTCTGAACTGCCTGACAGACATCCCCATTCGCCGACAGTATTTGATTGGGCGATGGGATGCTGGTGACGGCGATGCCCCATCCATTCAATTCACGTCGGACGGAAACATCATTCGTTCCGATGGGGTCAGCGGACAATATACCTATTCGGTCTTCAAAGAAACTTTGGACATCTCGATCAATCAGGCTGCTCCCGTTGAACTCAAGGTAACGTCGCTTTCGCCCCATGAACTCTACGTATCTGATGGTTTACGTACAAGTTACTACAAGAAAGGAGAAACGCTGACGGATCTAGAAGCCAAGAAGGAAATGGAGGCAACAAAACAGCAATTGTTAGCGATTGGGAAAACGGTGGCCGTTGTTGCAGGAGCCACGGCGCTTGTGGGGTTGGCAGTGCTGGGTTCGGCTGCGGACAGCATGGCGAAGAACGCTGAGCACGACGCTTATGTTCCGAAGAGACCGTGCCCGAGATGCGGGACAATGGTTCCCGTAAACATACGCCTATGCCTTGGCTGCGGCAATTTTATTTAGGTAGGCAACCACCGTTGAGCTTCGTGCCAGGCTTGTCCCTGCACACGAGGTCAGATCCCCAATGCCCCCCGAAGTCGAATCATCCTCGCTTTGAGCCAATGGAAATGAGCAGCGACCCAACCGACATACTTACACTCCAACAGGTGGTCGAGTACTTAGGCGAGCCGTGGACCTATCGGAAAGTTTATCGCCTGATATATCGACCCGACCCAGCAAATCCGCAACCTGGGTTTGTTCGGTTTGCGAAGCTAGGTGGACGGTGGGTTACCCGAAAGTCGTGGATTGAGGAGAGCCTTAATCGGGGCGTCAATTCCATTACGCCCGAACCAGAAAAGCGAAAGGCATCGCAGAAGCGATCTGCCCTCGATTGGGACAGGGACACCTGGGGTAATCGGTGAAAGAAAGCCACTCGTCGGCTCGCATCGAAGCCCCATGAAAAAAAATGGGCAGCGTTATCTGCCAGGACAGGCCAGTCTGGGACCAACTCCCAGACTTTTTCGAAAAGAGTTGTTTGATTTTCAATTTTGCAACACAAGGTACAAAGTAACTGTCGCCTTGCCACCCGACCCACTCCGTGGGTCGGGTTTTGCTCATGAAGACCAATAGGTCAATACTCGTCGGGCCGCAGCAAACACGTACTGCTGCGATCTGCCTCGGTGATCACCCAGATCTTTTCGCCGCTGGACAGCAGGTAGGCCGAAAGGATTCGTGCCCCGTGCTTCAGGGCGTCCTCATTCGCTTGCTTGTCTTCTTCGTCCAGGTCTCCCCAATCGCCACGAATGTGGCGATCCAGTAGTTCGGCTGGTGTCTGGCCTGCTTCTTCAAGGGTTGCCAGTGCCCCTGGCGTGGCAACGGCTGTGCCGAGGCGAAAACGTGGTGTTGCTGGTGCGACCAATTTTGTTCTCCTTTGTGGGGTGAGGGGTCGCACTTACAATGTACAAGGTAACTGAACAAGCAGAGCTACGTCGCACCGTCAAACGACGGTGCGGTTAGCTGACAACGGCCGCTAAGGCTGCTGCTCATCAACCTGTTCGATGGATCGAATCGATGGGATCACGTGGTCGCCGATCTCCACGTCCAATGCTCGCAATTCTTCGGCAAGGTCACGATTCTCATCGACAGGCAAACCGAAATCATCGGCGGTTTCGATGAAGTCAAAGCTGCTTTCGACTGCTTCGGCTTCGCCGTCCAGCAATCGCTTGATTGCCTCGGCTTCCGTGACAGCCTCAACACGATACTTCATAGTGTGCAGTTCATACTGTTCGATCTGGAATATCGGCATGTCGGTTGCTCCGTAGTTGAATTGACTGAGTTACGATGGATTTGCGGCATCGACGCCAAGGCCCACGACGAACAGCGTGTGCTCGATCATTTTGAGTTGCTCGTACGCTGCGGCATCATCAATGAGCCGTGCTTCATCAGCGTGCTCTCGTTGAACGTCTGCCAGCAAGTGGAGCACGCTGCCGATTGTGTACCGTCCCAACAGTTCGGCGAGTGCTGATCGGGCCTGGTCTTCGGTCATAGTTGTTCTCCCCCTCGTTGCAGTTGGCTTGGTGGTTACGTTTGCCCACGAAGGTACAAAGCAACTACCTCGATATAACCGAGCCCGCCCCCTTGCGGGGGCGGGCCTTGCTGAACCAGGCAGAACGAAGAACATTACCCGTACACCGCCAGCATGGCACTACGCACACGCTGCCAATCCCGTTCGTCGCAGGTTTCTCGTTCAACTTCGGGGATTGGAGTGACGTATGCGTTCTGAATGGCACAAGGGTCGTGGCCATTGAATGAAAGTGCTGGTGCCCAGCCGAAATCAAAACCAGGGGCTCCCAGAGAACCCATCGTTTGGATGTTTTCGGCGATAAGGTTACATCGAGCGATGAATTGGTCGAATTGCTCTCGATTGAGGAGGGCAGCCCATTTTCGGTGATGCCCGTATTCCCAGCTGCCTTCGAGATAGTCGTACTCGTATTGGTCGTCGCCCTCTGTTTGGTCCCACAAAACCAGGTCGGGCGGGGCGAAGTTGTTGATGTTTTCGTCGGCGGGGCAATCCACGGAATAGATGACTGAAAAGATCATTTGGTTTTCCCTGTGCGAGTGTTGATGAGTGTGTGACTCGCTTTGGGAAGGTACAAATCAACTACCTGCGAACGACGAAGCCCGCCCCTTATGAGGGCGGGTGTTATCAAATGCCGACAATTCAATCGATCACCGACGAACCATCGTCCGCAATTTCCTCACTATCGAAAGGCGAAATGTGTCGTGTGCCGCATCTTGGGCAATCGTCATCACAAGTGGCAGTCAACTCGTCTGACCATTCGTGTTCGCAAATGGGGCACATGTAGTGATTGCGAAAAGTGCGGTTTGGGCCGTCATCTATCGACATGGTGAATGACTCCATTTGGACTCGGTCGAGCTGTAGATCGCAGCCGTCAAAGGTACAAATCAACTACTTGAGAAAGACGAAGCCGCCGGCCAATGGCCGGCGGCTCTTGCTGTATGCGTTTGACAAAGCCCACCCGGCGGGAGCCGGGTGGGCGGGAAGTGAAGATGCTACGAAGCCTGCGCCATCGATACGGCCAGATCGAAAGCCTGGCGTTTGAATTCCGCCCCCTGGCCCATCATGACGGAAGTCATACGGTTTTCGGCCCGTTGTTGGCCTTTGCCTTTGAACCCGTAGAAACGGCCGTGGTCGATTCCCTCAGAGACGGCGTTGTAAAGGCTCCACCAGGTGCCTTGGATCGATGCGATATTTTGCCGATCGCTACGGAGTGCGATGCGGATTTCTTCGACCTTGCGTTCACGGATCGAAAGCGAACGGCCTGCCTCTTCTGGTTCTGGCAACAAGGTTGCAACGTACTGCTTGGCATCAACTGGGCTATATCGGCGGTTGGCAAGCAGTTGGGCATTATCCCTAAAGTCGGTGAATTGGCGGTCGGCTTGGCTGAGCAGTTCATGCGCCTGCTTCAGCTTGGCGTCCATGTCGCCCATGTGTTTAATCCCACGCTGGCCACGGATTGCCAAGGCGGCTGTATTTGCACAAACCACTCGCACGCTGGTGGGGATGGCGTAGATTGCGCCCGTGCCGTCGTGCGAATTCAGCCATAAGCAGTAGCGGCACACGTCGTCGCCTTCAGCGATCGTGTCCACCGAAGGCATTCGAGCTAAGGCCCACACGGTGCGGCCGCCACGCAAGGCACCAGCCGACTCGTACCGCATGACGCCATCTCGCAGCAAGTTGTCGAGAAAACGGAAACCCTCGGCGTTCTGAACGACACGATATTGATCGGACATCACGCCAAGGTGCAAACCCGTGTCCAAGCGAACCGTCGTGCTATACCCTTCGATGATTCGGCCGTCGGCGTTGTAGATCGGTTGCGGTTGAACCTCCCAGTTCAAATGTGCGGCCCGAATCATCCCTGCCGAGTCGGGCACGTGGTCGAGCGTGCAACGGTTTGCAGCGTCCCACCACGCTGGCTTCAAGGCGAAGGCGGCTTCAGCTTTTCCATTGACGAAGGAAATTTCAGCTGGCATCGTAAGTCTCCCTAGTGCATTTTGCGTTTGCCGCTACCGTTGAGCGGCTCGCACTGGGAAGGTACAAGGTAACCAGATGATTGGTTGGAGGCGAAACTAGGACTGCGCAAAAATGTCTCGGCTTGTTGGCATACGCTTTCAGCTCCAGTGCAGAGACTACACTCAAAGGCGGTTACATTGAATCTTACAAAGTCGAAAGCAATTGCCGCACTTTTGAGCGGCATTGCTGGAATGGTATTGGCAACGGCGATCCCTTTTTGGGCCACGCTCGTCTTGGCGACTATCTTGGTAGTGCTGGCAGTTATGTTGGCCCTGACTCGTCGAGAGAAAAGTGCATTAGAGTCCGTCGATTCACTGATTTCGGACCTTGACGCAATGCCCAACGGGGCAAACCGCAATGAAGCACTAAGAGCCGCACATGCGCTTCGAAAAGAAATCGACAATACGTCACACGCCACCTCTCTCGCTCTAACATTAGGTCAATTAACGGCGACAATGGAGGCCGCCCCCATCCATGAACGAGCCAAGGCAATAATCAAGAACGTCCAGGAGAATGATGATCACAAGATTGCTCCCCCGCTACTTAGCTTTCGATCCCTTCTCATCGGAGTACCCATAGTTTGGCTGCTGTGTTTTACGTTAGTTGTTTTAGGTATGTGGTTCTTTACGTCAGGTGAGCAGCCTCTAGCGGATCGCCTCTTCGAGAAGTCTAAGCACGGCAATGGCACCGCTGGTGGTCAATTTCCGATCAAAATGTCCCTTGGTGATTTTCTTGGTCTTACAGGAAGTTTGGGCGACACATTTGGTTTTGCAAGCTCTCTGTTATCAGCACTAGCGGTCGCTGGTGCGATCTACTCAATTTTACTCCAAGGGAAGGAGCTTGCGTTGCAAAGAGACGAGATGTCTATGACTCGTCGTGAACTGTCCCGCACAGCGGACGCACAAAGTCGTTCAGACCAGGCTCTCGCAGCCCAGGCTCGAATTAGTGCGTTGCACTTTCTTGCTGAGCATCAACGCAGTATTCGAAATGCAGATCCGAGTGTGGTAAAGCGCCACGAAGCAGCAGGGCGTGAGCAAGCGCATGCTTATGAGCTGGAGCAAACGCTACACCAAATTGGGCGGGATGTAGCAGCCAGGGAGGTCGCTTTAGATCGGCGGCAATTGGCAACGGAACTGTCACTTAAAGTGTTGCTTCTTGAGCAGCAATACAATGAATTGCCCGACGTTGCTGACATAAATCTTCCGATAGATCCTGTGGACGATATCCTTCTGCGAATGATCGAGACAATTACGAAGTACACGACACTCGTGCCATTTCCATTTTTTGCTTCAATGTGCTTCAAACACGCCCATCAGTTTGCGGCATCGGTTGTGAACAAGGTAAACGACGACCTAGAACTCGATCCTGGAGAGGTGCGAGCAATGATGATCGAGCGATCAAATATTTGTTTCGCCTTGCTTAATAGGGCTGTTCAAGCACTACAGCACCCAGAGCAATTCGATGTTGGGATTGGAGCCGGAATGCAACCAGTCGATTTTCTTCTAAACTATGAACCACAAGATCCCAACCAGGAGCAAAACGAACGCTAGACGAGGAGTTGAATAGTCGCTACCGAGGACGAAGGGGGGCTCGAACGAGCATGGTGTTACCACACGGCGGAAAAGGCGCATAACCCCAATTCATGAGGTTCCGATCAATACTCAACCTTCTCCGCTGCCGCCCGCAACTCTTCCTGGCTCTTCTTTGTGTATCGTGCGGTCGTGTTCAAGTTGCTGTGGCCAAGTAGTTGGGCAAGCCCGACGAGGTCACCAGGGTTGGCATCCAAATAGCCGTGGGCCATCGTGTGCCGCAGTAGGTGTGGGTGGATTTTCACGCCGATCAGAGCTGAGTATTTGTCGCACAACGCTCGAATTCCCCGCTCGCCGAGTGGACCTCGTTCGCCGATGAAGATCCGCTGACTTTCCGAAGGCGGCCGAGTTTCCAGGTAGGTCGCTAATGCTCGACGGGCAGGAACGGGCAACGGCACCGATCGCTGCTTGTTGCCTTTACCGAATCTGTAGACCACTGAACCGCTGCGGTCGCTCACAAGGAGGTCGGCCATGTCAAGGTTCACGAGATCGCCACAGCGGCAGCCAGTGTAGAGCAGCAGGTGGAAAATGGCGTTGGCCCGTACGTCCTGCCGAAGCTCGATCTCACGGAGCAGTCGTCGCACCGCCGCACGATCCATCCCCTTGGGCGAAAGTTCCACGGTTCGCAGCTCTTTGACTGCCTTTGCGGGATTGGCATGAAGGTGACCCTGCTCAACCAACCAGCCAAAGTAGCGGCGAATCGACATCAAGGCACGGTTGACTGTGGCGACGGCTTGATCCTGCTTGCGGCGCAGGTGATCCCGAAAGTCGGCAATGTCACGAGTGGTGACACGGCCGACTGTGAACGGCTCATGGTTTGCCTCGGCAAACCATCTGGTAAACTTCCGCACATCATTGATGACTGCACGGCGACTGTTTTCGGCCAAGTCCTGCGCCGACAGAAACTGGCTGAGGAGAGATGCCTCTTCCTGACCAACTGGCACACCGCCGAAAACATTATCGCCCGAATTCTTGCGGCCTTCGGGACGTGAATGTGACACCATGTTTACGCTTTCTCCCTCTAACTGGGCTGATAATGGCTATTATCACTTGACGTTATTGCTGGAATTGTTTCGCTGTATGTGCAGGAAAATGTTCCGCACAAGTTCACCGTGATCTGGGCGGCTTGTCCCCGCAGGGTACAGTTGCTTGATCGTCGTCTCCACCTGAGCATCGATGACGCCGACCAGGCCAAGTGCTTTCAACGATTCGATGATCGCCTGGTGCTGTCCCGTCGTCGGCTTCGACAACGGCTTCTTCTTTGTGGGCTTGGGCATCGTTGCTGTTGGCCGAACTGAATAGAACAAAACGACTCTACCATTCATGCCGACGTTTCTTTTGCGCAGATCCAAACACAAATCGAGTTGTTCCTGCGTGTAGAACTGCCGCCCTGTTTCTTCATCAACCAAAGGCTGAGGGAAAATGCCATCACGCCGAAGCTGCCAGAAACGCTGGCGACTCAGGCCCAGGCGACGAGCGACGTCCGTACAAGATAGATACGATTGCGACGGCTTGTTGTCGGTCATTTGCCACCATCCTTACCGGAATGTGACGCTCCCAGGTGCTCCATTCCTTTGGCAGTAAGCATCCGCATGCCGTTCTTATCTTTGGTAACCAGGCCGCTGCGGATCAGGAACGACTCGGTGACGTGGGAAACCGTTCGGGCGGGAAGACCGAGGATGCTGGACAGCACGTTCAATCTCAGCGGGCCGTTTGCAAGCAACACCAGGTACTGCTGCTCAGTTGCGTCGAGCCCATTGGCGTCGATCTGTTCCAGAGCGCACGCTCGTTCCAAGTGTTTGCGGGTGATGGTGTGGTCGCCACCTGCACGACATACACGCCAGCAGCTTTGCAACAGACGAATTGCCAGGCGTGGAACGCCTTTGCTTCGTTCAGCGATCGGATCAGCGACATCACTCTTAATCTGCCAGCCAAGTCCCTTGGCTCGGGTGCGAACAATCTCGGCCAACTCCACTTTGGTGTAATAAGAGAAACGCAAGATGAGCTTGAACCGATCGACCAGAGGGCGAATAACTTTGTGTTCGTCTGTCGTGGCCGCTATGAGGGAAAATTTTGCCAAGTTGATTGCTTGAGGGGCACCGCCATTGCTATTCGGCAAGAAGATCTTTCCTTCGTCCGTCGCAATCAGAAGTGCGTGTTGGTAGGCCGGGTCCAAAACGTGAAGTTCGTCAAAAAACACGACGTCCAGATCCTTGGCACGCATCAGCACAGCGAAAAATTCAGCTGGAGATGTGATCGCTGAAGCCAGGCATTCGTGGAATCCCGACGCAAGTTCTTGGGAGATCACCCTGGCCATAGCCGTCTTGCCGACGCCTGGTGGACCGAGTGCCAAAGCGTGCGGGAAGGAAACTTGCTCTTGGAAGCTGTAATCGAGTGCGGTGCTGACAACCTGGCGAACGTGTTCCTGTCCAACCAGGTGGCTCAGGGCATTGGGGCGAAAATCGTTCGGTTCCGACATTGCGGTCTCCTGAGGGGGGAGTGGAAGGACCGCAAAGGTACAAATTGACTAGGATCGGACTTCGTTGGGGGAATGATCCCGAAGACATGAATCGTGGATTTTCGCCGATTGGGATGGGTCGGTTTGATTTGATCTTGTGGAAAGCTTGGAAGTGGCCGACTCGGTACAACCCCTTGGGAAAGCCCGTTGCATCTTGGTTGGTAGAAGTTACACCTGGCTGGGAACGTCGCTGGGCTTGGTGTGAGTGGGGTTGCACTTGGTGGGAACTTTGTTGGGGCTGAGTAAGGCAAGATCGCTCGCCCCGGAGGGGGCGAGCGATGGGAATAACCAAATCGCACCACCAGTGGCAGTTATCACAGACGCATCTTGAAGTTACCGTATGTTTACGCAGGGAGCGGGGGTTAGATTCGAGCGCAACTGCCGAAACTGATGGCAACCTGTCGCCGGCGACAAATTCAAAGCCAGTGCAAACGAACTGAAGACGAGCAACAAATGCCACGCAACTTAGCCATCCTGATTTTCCCCGACGCCGAAGTCTTGGACTTCTGTGGCCCATTCGAAGTTTTCTCAGTTGCCAGCCATTTCGTGGAACCGGCGGCCTTTCACGTCTTCACCGTTGCTGAAAAGCTAGGGCCGGTGATTGCCCGCAACGGCCTCAGCGTCAATCCGCACTACTCACTCGACGATTGCCCTGCCCCCGACATCTTGCTTGTTCCAGGTGGGCAGGGATCGAGGGTGCAAATGCACAACACGCTCTTGATCGACTGGATCGCAGCCGTGGCCGAAAAGGCCGAACTCGTGCTTTCGGTTTGCACGGGGGCATTGTTGCTCGCCAAAGCGGGCTTGTTGGAAGGGTTGGAAGCCACTACCCATCACGGAGCCATCGATCTGCTTCGCCAGACGGCTCCCAATACAGTTGTCCACGAGGACCGACGAGTTGTGGACAATGGTCCAGTGATTTGCTCGGCGGGAATTGCGGCAGGCATCGACATGAGTTTGCATGTCGTGGCGAAGTTGCTTGGGGAAGAAGTCTCCAGAAAGACGGCGAAGCACATGGAGTACCCGTGGGAGCCGGAGGCAAGCTAGCGGTAAAGCAAAGTTGGCTCTGGAACTTGTGCCGGGGGCACTGAAGGGAATGGCGGGCCTGAGCTTTCACCGCCGTTCAATGGGGTCCAGTGAAACAAGCTTCGACGGGCTATAATCAGCCTCTTTACCTTGAAGGGAACCACCCGTGAAGTATTTCTGCACTTTGTTGTCCCTGTTGGCAATGTGCCATTCCTTGCCGGCTGCTGAACCGATACGTGAACGAATCGAGTGGATCGACGTTTGGATCACGGATGCTGACAAAGACGATCTTCCCAGAGTTCTGTTTGTGGGAGATTCGATCACCAGAGGATATTTTGGCGGTGTCGAAAAACATCTTGTCGGGAAAGCTTACTGCGCACGCCTTACCACCTCGAAATGTGTGTCCGATCCCACGTTCAATGACGATCTCCTGCTGCTGCTCAAGCAGTACAAGTTCGCTGCAATCCACTTCAACAATGGTCTGCATGGCTGGGGCTATACGGAAGAGCAATACCGAGATGGACTTTCCAAGACCGTTGCCGCCGTGAAAGAGCATTCGAACGGTGCCCACCTAATCTGGGCAACCACGACGCCAGTGCGTGAGAAGACGGACTTGCAAACCTTCGCTGAACGAACGGATCGGGTCAAAGTGCGGAACAAGCTTGCCGCTGAGATCATGAAGGCAAATGGCGTTTCGACGAACGACCTGTTCGAACTGGTGAAAGACCATGCGGACTGGCAATCCACGGATGGAGTTCACTTCAATGCAAAAGGAAATAAAGCTCTGGCGAAACAAGTGGCTGAAAGCGTGTCGCAGCAATTGCGGTGAGAGGACTAACTGCACGTGGCGGCAAGATGGGGGCTGAAATCAAGAGCTTGGTTGGCAAGGTGCGGAATCGAAGAGAGTTTGGCTTAGAGTGAGACCGGCAACAGGGATCAGCATACGTTACAAAGCATGGCGTTCTCCAGCCTGCCCTGGCCCGCTCGCCTCGCTTCTCGTCGAGGCAACGCCGAAGGACGGCGAGAGACGATGACCGAAAGCCTGCCCTGCCTATTACCCCGCCGACAGCACGCTGCTGTGAACCAATGTGTCCTCGAAGGCGAGGGCCGAAGCGTGGTCGCCTCGCTTGGACTCGGCCCGGTACTCGACGCCCTCTCCAACCGCTTTGGATTGCTCCCAGGACAGATCGCCAGCAGCCGCCAAAAGCTGTTCCACATCTGCTGCCGAGGCAACGTTGTCGGTTTGACCGGCTTCCAGCGCATCGAACACGGCACCCGAGAGCAGCCGGTCCCAAACCTTGCGGCAAGTCGCCGGTTTATCGAAGAGATCAATGGAAACCACTCGATCTCCAATGGCCACGGCAACACCAGAAGCCCCTTCGGCGTAATTCAGCTGCTCCCGATACGAGGCGATGCGCTCCTGGTAGGTGTCGAAAGCGTCCGACATGGCCCCTGTTCCAGAATCAACAGCATGAGCAGCGTGCAGGCAGGCGACTTCCTTCCAAACTTCGGCCTGATCGGATCGGTAGCCTCGCTCTTCCTTGATTGACTTGCTCACCGACCCCTTGAGCGCCCGACGCAGCTTCGAGGGAGAATGAGAGCCACTCGACCCGAAGTATCGAGATTTGTAGCCCCACCGACCCTGCTCCACGCAGGATACGGGGATCTTGATCTTGGTGTGGGCGGCCACCAGAACTGACGTATTCAGAATTCGGTTTTGCTTTGCCCCCACAAGTTCTTCACCCTCTAGGAACAGGACTCGAACGTCACCCTTATTCTCCACCAGGAGGTCAGGCACGGAACCGCCTTCGCTAACTTCTTCGACCAGGAGAGACTGCTCGGCCAAGGCTTCATCCGACAAGCGGTAATCAACCTCACCATCTTGTTCGGAAAAGAGCGGAAAGACTATAAGGGCTTCGTGGCGTAGGGGATCGCCTACACGCAGCTTGGGAAGAGCGACAGACATGGCAGTCTCCTTTTGACCGGACTGGAACCAGTCAAAGACACGTGGGTGAGACGAGAGGTTCGCCGATGGGATTCTTCGGACGCCAGGTTTCAAAGTCAATTTCGAGCGAACCTCCCTGCCCCTGCTCATGTCCATAACCGCATGGACGCAATTCTCATTCAACACAAATTCGAGAAGCTCGGCGCTCGTGCCAAGGTGCGCCCGCTGGTGCAGAACCGCTGGCGGCCCGCTGCCGGTCCCGTGGTGATCGACATCGGCCACGACCGTCGAGGAGAATTCTTCGACATCCAGGCCAATGATGACGCCGAGGTCGAAGTTCTCGACGTGCAGCCGAAGGATCGCCATTTGCTCTTGATGGTTCGGCAGCCTGCCGAACATCCTCACGCTCCTGACATCAAGGACAAGTTCCTCTGCGGGCACGACGAACGACATTGGTTCGTCGCCGGAGTGCCTGAGCGTGCTGCCGTCAGCAGCGTCGTCACTGCCAAGGAAGCCCTCAAACCCGAGTTCGTTCGCAGCCTGGAAAGCGGGAAAAAGGGCAAGCGGAAGAAGCGCCACCGCCGCAAGACCGACACATTCATTCGCCAAGGTGAATGGTTCTTTGTACCGGCTCCCGGTGTCGTGGCCGACGAGAAGATGGTCCTTCACAATGAGCCGCTACGCCGAGGGAGGGGCAAGCCGCACACGTGCGAACGGTTGTATCGGATGGGCGGAACCACCGTTTACGTTTCCCGACAGTACCCGAATGGACTGACGGAGACAGAGTACAAGGCCCTGTTGAAGCAGAACTCTACTGCATCCAAGTGGAATTGGCAGACGATGCAGCGTGACCCAACCGTGTTCGTTCGGGGAGCCGTTTCGCATGCCGACCACGCCACGATTCATCTGGATGGTTGGCATCGAGTGGCGATGAACACCGAAAGCCAGTCGAGGGCAATGGCTTCGGTGGCGTTTCTCGATTGATCTGGGTGTGTATCAGGCTCCATGCCGCACTTCTTGCACGCTGGGCAGAACAGGACTAGCTGGGCACTTCGCTGCTCTTAAGATTCATTGCGACTGCGCTGCCTTACTGCGGAGGTGTGCAGGTGAAGCCTCGGGCATAGTCAGTCAGGCAGCGGAGCTACACCGGCTTGACGTTCTCAGCACATGGCCCTTTGTCGCTGCGGGCTTCGGTATAAGAAACCTTCTGGCCTTCACGCAGTTGCTCGAACGTCGTTCCCTCGACATTCGACGAGTGGAAGAAGAGGTCTTTTGCACCACCTGTATTGATGAATCCAAACCCCTTGTCGGTTAACCTCTTAATTGTGCCTTCGGCCATTGGTGCGGTTTCCAGATTGATTGCTTGAAGGGACGCCGCTGGCAAACGAATGCCGCACGTCAACCGTCTCTCCACTGGAAGGAATCTACCGCAGTACCACCATTGAATCAAACGGGTTGAGCAGGTCATCCACGTATCGATCAACAAGTCCGTGGGCGGCCATGTGAAGGATACTCGTAACGTGGAATTTCGCCGATTCGAACGCTGTTGTATTCAATGGGCAAAATGGGCCGGCATCGGATAAAAATGAGTCAGGGGTCAAATGCGACTGGAAAGTCGTCATAATTCGATGGTCCAATCACCGCTGTGCGATCATGCAACGCCCCAAAATCGAGGATTGCCTTTGAAGTGCTTCCTATTCCTTCTTGCCATCTCGCTCGCCTCCGCTGCCGAAGCTGCGAACATCCAGCGGATTTAGCTGACGCACAAGTCTAACGATCCCAGCAAAATCGTCGTGAACTGGATGACCGACAAGCCGGGTGACTCCGTGGTGAGCTTTGGCTTGACCGCAGATTACGGCGAAACGGTGCGGATCGAAGAAAGCACAACGCTGCACCACGTTGAAATTCCACTGAAGCATCGAGACGCCACTTACCATTACTCGGTCAGCACCGGCACCCAGCGGTCAGTGGATGCAACATTCAAGGCTTATCCCACCAACGATCTGCAGGTGGCTGTCGTCGCCGATTGGCAGGGCAAGCCTGACTTGTCGGCGCTTTTGAAAGAAGACGTTCACCTGCTACTGACGGCAGGCGACAACATTGCCAGCATTTGGCAAACGTGCGGCGAGGGCAACATCGATTGCATTGAGCCGTATGCGAAGCTGATCGATGCGTATCCGGCGTTATTCCGCTCGACGCCCTTCATGCCTGTCTTGGGTAACCACGACCGAGAAGTGCGGCGTCGGGGAAGCAAACCGCCAGCCGAGCCGGTTTACGATATCGAGGCAACCGCCTTCCGTCGCTTCTTTGAACTGCCTGGGGACGAATGGAAATGGCACTTTGATGTGCCTGAGTTCGATCTGCGGTTCATCGCCCTGGATTTCAACCACATTTCCGACTTGGGAACCACCTGGCAGACCTGCCATCCGTTTGGCGAGGATTCCGAGCAATTCCGCTGGTATGAGCAGCTCATGCCTGGCTCGGTCGTCACGCTGTACAACGAGCGGAATTCCAGCATTCGCAATCAGGCTCAGAAACAATGGCACGAGCTGTTTCGTCGAGGCACCTGTTGCATTACAGGCTTCGGCTATTTTGCCGAGTTGGCGGAGGTGGACGGGCTGGCGTATTACAACACTTCGCTCAGCGGCAAGGGTAGCCAGTATCCTGACCCGCACTCGAAATTCCTCGCTGCCGAAGACACCTACATCCTGCTGACCATCTCACGTGGTGGCAAAATGGTGGCTGAGATCAAGAGCTTGGCTGGCAAGGTTCTGAATCGAAGAGAGTTTGCCGTAAGTGACAGCAGGGTCCGTTCGATGGCTGCGTGGAGTGCTCGCCGACGATGATTCTCCGACTATCCCAGAAGCTGAACGCCAAAATCAAAGCGGGGGCACTGCCTGCGGTGCCGTTGGACGAGAACCCATTTGCCGATTGGTCAACTGGTCCCTTGATGGAAGGCACGTTATAACCATAACGAATTACTTCGGGCGGTGGAGTTGGTCGTACGAATCGACCGTGGCGTGCTATTTTGTATGCGAGGTCCGCTCGCAAAAACGTGACCATGCCAATTAACTTCGACGGGGTTGCAATGCTCGACAAACTTTTTCCGCAGTTCATGCCGGTCCCCGATGAGCGAAAGGCGGAAATCTGGAAGGAAGCACTTTTCGTTTTTGACACCAGCTTCCTTCTTGATTTGTATCGTTACTCACCTGAAACCCGACACGATGTTCTTGGCATTCTGGAGTCGCTCAAGAAGCACCTTTGGATTCCCCATCAAGTCGCCTACGAGTTCGCAAAGAACCGAGTCGGCGTTCTGTTAGATCAACACAAACTTTTCAAAACATATACGGACAAACTTCTAACTGAATGCGACAATTTCCACAACACACTCTGGCAACTAATCGACAAGCGTCGGCACCCACTGATCCAGATTGAAGATATTACAGAGCCGCTAAAGGATACTGCTAAGCAACAGTTGCAAAAACTGGAGGAAACCAAGACCGCCTTGACCACCGATCCCTGTAAGGATGAGGTCTTTGCTCAGGTGTGTAGCTTATTCGATGGCAAGATTGGCAAGGAGCCGTCTGAGGACGAGCGAACTACAATGCTCGATGAAGGAAAAAAGCGTATCGACAAAGGTATTCCACCCGGAACCCAAGACCAAGGCAAACCGCACGACGAAAAACATGGCGATTGGCTGCTATGGAAACAGACTTTGAATCAGGCGGCAACCTTGAATGGACAGCCGATAATACTTGTCACCAATGAAACTAAGAACGATGATTGGTGGTGGAAGGTCGGCCAGAGAACAATTGGCCCCGCATGGCAAATGGTGGGTGACGTTGCGAAGACATCAAAGTCAGACTTCTTATTATACCACGGCCAACGCTTCTTAGAATTTGCACGAACCTATCTCAAATCCGATGTTAAAGATAGCTCTATAGAAGAAGTGCGGGAGGTCCAAGAAGAGCGAGACTTCGCAAGCGTGGACGACGATATGCACGGACTTATGTCACGCTTCAAGAAATATCGGAAATTACAGCCCCTTGATCCTGTTGGTCCAAACAAACCTCCATCAGCATTAGTCGGCGCTTTCGTTACGGCTGCTCGCCTTATGATGGAGAGAGGCCGAAACAACTTGCTTATTAAACATCTCGACGTATTGGTCGAGAACAATGAGATCGAATTGGTCAGAGGCATATTCCAATCACTACCCGAACAACTTCGGAGGCGATTAATTGCTGACGTGGCAAAGGGGTTTCCAGTAGCATCCCGAAAGAAACTCCCTCTTCCTGATCCGAGCACAACTGACTTATTCAAGTATTGGAAGCAAAAACTATTCCTCCTTAAGAATCGACCGATTGGCCAATAAATCCACCACCGCCAAGATTTCCTCAGCGGTCAACTCCGTGATGTGATGCAGGACTTTATCACCTCTCGTGTCTTGCAGCACTTTTGTCTGCAATAGCAAGGGCCACACCACGACGCATCGTCACGCCAATGCCGAAGACGCCAACATCTGGCAGATCGCTCCCAGCGAGGCGTAGGGAGTTCTGGCATAGAGGAAACGGGGCGCAACGAGCACCCCCCGGTGTTGGGCAGGTGGGTCTTCCACACCAGCCGAATAGCCGCAAGTCACACCGCAACCCCCACGGCCACACCCAAGGTGGCGGACTTTTGCGTTCTTGGTTTGAATTGAGCAACTTCAGCCAATAGAACCATCGCCCCACGTTCGGAGGACGACTCGTGAAAACAATTCAGATGCAGGTCACGTTTACGCTGGATGCTGGCTTCGAGGCCGCATTGTCGGAGATCGTTCAAAAGGCAGTTAATGTCGCTGTCGGCTTCGATCCGCAACGAGAGGCCCGTCTCCGAGCTTCCCACCATGCGAATCTTGCCGGGCAGAAGATGCCGGAGGACAAGGGACTGTTGATCGACACGAAGGCAGCAACGAAGCTCCTCAATGTCTCAGCGAGGACGATCTGGCAGATGACGCAAACAGGAAGAATACCCCAGCCAATCAAGATTGGACGGCTGGTCCGCTGGAGCTACGAGGAGCTTCAAGCATGGGTAAACGCAGGTGGACCGCCGATGAGCGAGTGGAAATGGCCCAGATAAATCAGGGAATCGTTGCAATGATTTAAGGCCAGGGATCACGTTCCTTAGTGTAAGAGATGCCATTGCGTTCAAGCCATTTCTGGAAGTCGGGGATGTGCTTAAATTGCAGAGGCAGCAGCGGAAGAAAGTCCAACATCGGATCGTCTGTTGTCCCCGGCAGTTCGTTTATGCTGTCCTGCAATGCAGATTCCTGTTTCAGGAGAGCCACGACCTGCGGAACGGCTTCTTTGGGAACCGTAATTATCCAGGCGACGTCTCCCCCTAACATGTCATTTGCTTTTTCACTGAAGTCGTATAAGTCGGCAACAAGCGTCCCCTCTTCCGTGTACTCAATGCTGTGGGCGGACCTAGGTAGGTCTCCCTGGAGCCTCACAAGTCGGGGGTTATCAGTCATCGTATTCGCCTTGATTTGGCAACTTAATGGTCGGCCCTCCGCACCACGGCGACGAGCTTGGGTAGACAACGGGCTGAGCCACCAAACGAAAAAGCCCCGTTGGCGGGGCAGTAGCCAACGGGGCGGAAATTTTGCCAGCATGGGGCAGGTATGCTGACGAGGTTTAGCATAGCCGCCATTCCGCTAAGTGCAAGCAAGCCGACCTCGCTGGAACAATGGTCATTTGGGATGCGTAAGCCCCGGACAATTGCAGCTTCGGAAGGCGAGGTCGTACTCAGCGTATACTGCGGAGTCGGGCACTAGCAACAGCCGTCGTCTCGGCGGCCAGCTTCGAGCAGTCCCAGCTTTGGTTGGACGCAGGAATCTTTCCAAACGAAGTCTACTCCGCCCCCTTGCCCTCGGGGTGGACTTCGCCGTATGCAATTTCGGCCTCGTACCAGTGTCGCACATCATTGCCGTGGTGATAGCACTCATTTAACCAGCGAAAGTATGCGTTCTCTTCGATCCACCGCCGGCGATCTTCCACTGGACTTACAATGCCATTCTCCATTGCCCAGGAGCTAAGGCATGCATCAGCTTGGGGAAAGCCGCCACACTCCAGCACAAAACTAATGGCCCATTCCTCTTCGATTGGCTCGCAGAATGCTTGTCCCTGTGTATCGGAAGTGCGTTTGAGCTGGTCGAGCCTTGACTCAAGCTCCGAAAAAGGCACGCCAGTTCTCCTAAGTTCTGCCAATGCATTTCTCGCCTGTTCGTAGCTGCGGCATACAGTGACATAGTCATCAGCCATCGCAGGCACTCCGTCGTTCGCATTGCTGAGGCCCGCCAATTCGACAGTGCATTCGCTAGGTTCGAGAGGAGCAGGTGTAGCGATTTCTTTAACGGACAAGAAATCAACGAGCTTGTCCGGGATCGTCCGAGCGGCGTTGAAATTAGGCAATAGCTGACTTCTGGCATAAATTCCCAAGCGAAACAGCCACACCCCTGATAGCTTTCTAAACGGCTCAAGAAACTCTTCTCGTTCGTCATCGCTCATCACGTTGTCGGGCGAGAACGGGGCCTTGTGATTTCTTCGGACAAGTGTCTCCTTAAAATGTCGCATCCCGGTTTCGTCTTCATCGTAGGGAACGATAACCATTGGCACGCCATACACCGCACTTGCGACTTTTCTGTCGTGGAATGGCAATGGGTTACACAAGGCAACTATATTGACAACGCCGTCTTCACATTGCCGACGCTTAGCATCGAGCATTTGCCGAACTTTTGTACTTAGAGGATTATCATTGTGCGTATCGGGGTTCCGTGGGACGTCAAATAGTGACGTAACTCCAGCGGGTTGCTCAAAATCTTTTTTGATGTGCGGTGGTGTGGTGCTTCTGGTAAAAACAGGATGAATGATCTGTCGAGTTTCAACAGGCAGATCGAATTGAATGGTCTTTATGGGAGACTCTCGTCGCTCACAGTGATATGCTCCGCCTCGCCACTCGAAAGGCAAACGGTCAATTTCCTGATACTCGCCTTCTGCTTTCATGTGTGATTCGTGCAGAAGCTCAATTATTGAGCGCACTCTTTCCGCATGGTCTTGATTTGCAAGCACTCGATTCAAATTGACAATGAATCCGGAGTCCATTGTGGCAGCACGAACAACGTCATCCAAATCGAGATCAGCAGCCGGCGGAAGGCACTCATGAAGTACCGTCACTTCAATTCGGATTGACTCGCCATCAAGAGTTCCGAACACGTCCGAATTGTTCTTCGAGCCGGGGATGGGATATTCAAGGCGTATTGATCCAGCATCAAGTATTCGACAAAGTTGTGCTGTCACAGCGATTTCATAACGAGCGTCCTCTAGCGTGTCCTCGCAATTGACCAGGAGTTTGTTACGATAGGCTTTACGAGCCTCGTCGATTCCAACGGCAGCAACAATTGCCGTAAGATTCGATTCAAGTGCCACTGTCCCCGGATCGTTATGTTGTAGTAGTGCCGTACAAAGAACACCCCACATCAAATCGTTCAAGTCAAAAGCCTTTTCTTCTAGCAAAATCCGCAAGTCTTGCTCCAAGGTGTTCGATGAAGCCAGTTCTAATGCGAATTCAACGTCCTTCTCAAAGGCGCTGTTCGACAAGAGAGAGCAGAGTGTCGGAAACGACAGTGTGATTGGACTAGCTGTCATTACGTTGCCTCAAAGCGTTTAGTTTCTCATAGCTCACTCGTTTGCTGCCAACCTCGACCAAGTAGCAACTCCGCCGCCCCTCACCGAACTCTCGTCGTCGCCAAACTACAAAGGGTTGTTCGTCTGCCTTGTCTCGTTGACCAGTCGATTCCACGATGGCTTCTAGCCGAAAGGAGTCACCGGAGCAGATATCCAACAGTAGAGGACAGAAGTATCGGCGATCCTGAGAATAGCCAAAGCTGCCGCTGCCGCAACCATTCCATCCCCGACCATCTCTTTGTGCATCGTCCCCCAGCAGGCATAATGTCCAATTGGGTGGAACATTCGAAAGCGACGGGGACATGCAAGGCCGATGCGACAAAACGAGCTTGAACGACTGGTGAATTCTGCGAAATGTCGTGTCTTCGGCTGGGAGGACGCTGGCAACGACGCCCATCGACAGACGATGGCCAGTTTAGTCCAGGGATTCAACCACCCGGACGCCACCGTGCTTTGTGAACCAAGCTTGGCTCGCACCACCAAACGGCCTCCCGACCTGGTTCTGGTCGATACCGTGGCTGGCCTGCACGTCATCGAAGTGAAGGGCCACGATCTGGATCAAATTGAAGCAATCGAGCCAGGGGGCCAGCTTCGGTTCCGGTACGAAAGCGGCAACCGCACGAGAAACCCCGTGGCTCAGGTCCGCAGTGCCATGTTCGACGTCAAGAATGCCACCGAGCAGGCATTTGACGGCGATTTGTTCTTGTCCTTCAAGTATTGGGTGGCCTTTCCCAGGATCAGCAAGGCGACCTGGCTAGCCAGGTGGGGCGACCAAGCTTATTGCCCGAACGAGTTCATCTTCAGCGAAGATCTCGCAGGATTGGGCGACCGCCTTCGTAGCATTGGCCAAATACAACTGGCCAATTTGGGAATGAAATCGTGGCCTGCTGATCAAATAGCAGCGGTTTGGGCGGCCTTTGGCGATTCCTCGGTACTGTTTCACGGCCCCGAAGAAAGGGAAGTTCGTCGGGTTCCTGAGGGGACGCTGGGGGAACTGTTTGATGAGGCCGCCGAAACGTACAAAACGCTCTCGGATGAACAACAGAAGCTGTCCTCGCAGAATTGGCACGAAGGGCCACGATTGATCCGTGGCGTGGCCGGCAGCGGTAAGACAATCGTCTTGGCGAACAATCTCGCTCGACGGCTACAGCGGTTGCAGGTTGAAAACGATCTGTTTAAGGACTCAAGCCCGGCACCACGAATACTGGCGGTCTGCAACAACCGGTCGCTGGTGCCCTTTTTGGAAAAGAAAATCGGGCTGGCTTATCAACAGCGAACTGGACAGCCACTTCCTGCCGAGGGAGTCGAAGTCTTCTCCTACAATCGGCTGATGTGGCACTTGTCCCAGAAGGGGCTGTGGCGATACCAACGAATTGAAGCTGGGACAGATGAAGATCGGGCGGCGCAATACTTGAAGGAACTGCTGGACGTAAAGCAGAAGCATCCCGAAATCTTTGACGCCGTGGCTTACGATGCGATCTTCGTGGACGAAGGGCAGGATTTCCTGGAAGAAGATTTCCGGCTGCTCAAGGAACTTTGCCAGGTTGCTGAAGGACACGATCCAAACATTTACGTCTTCTACGACGATGCCCAGAACTTCCTCGGACGAAAGCGGCCCAACTGGTTGTCTGTTGGCCTTAACGTCAGGGGTGGCCGGGCACACGTGATGTCCCAATGCTTTCGCAACACTCGTCCCATTGTGGAAGCCGCCTTTAACGTGCTGTATGGGACGGCGGCTGACGACAAGGCCGATGTTCCCACGAAGGAATTTGGTGATATTGCCAGCCTGGAAGATAAGCAGTTGATTTTGCCCGCAGAAGGATTTTGGAAGGTCAACTTCGCAGTTCGTGGTGGCGAGGCACCCAAGCTTTCGATGGCACCATCGCCGGCAGCAGAAGTTCAGGACATCGTAACTCGGTTGCGTTGGCTGATTGAAGAGCAGCGAGTTCGTCCTCAGGATATCTTGGTACTTTCGATGAGAAAGAACCGGGTCGAACGAATTGCCGCCGCTGTTGTCGCCGCCGGGATCAAGGGCATCGACGGACTGCATGTTGCTTTCAGGGAGCAGGACAAGCTGCTGGGCCAGCGATCCACGCTCACCCTTTCCACCACGGCCTCGGCGAAAGGTTATGATGCATATTGCGTCCTGCTCGCTTCGGCAAACGAGTTTGATCGAGACCTGGCTGGCAGGATTAACTTCTACGTTGGTTGTACGAGAGCAATCGAATACCTGGAGGTTTTCGCTTACCGAGGTGAGGGACTGGTTGCCGAATGGGTGAAGATCTTAGATCGCCAAGCAGAATTGGCCAGGCAAAGGGGACAATAAATGGGCGTTCGAGGGGCAATCATTGTGGCGGTCCTGTGCTTGCTGGCCGCCGCTCTAGTTCTTCCGGCTGTGTTCCCGACCTGCCGATATCCTTCCGTGCCCAATCTTCCTTTTCTTCAGCATCAGGTCGCTATGCAGGAAGAGGAGTCCGCCGAAGCCGTTGCCAATTACGTTCCCAAGAGCAGCATTCAGATCGACGACCTGGATTCATCCATTGCTGACCTCCTGCGGCAACTGCCAGGTGTGGCCAAGGTCGAATCCAGCAAAACGACTGACAAGCCAACCTCCCGCATCATTCATCTCCGAGATTGGCATTTCCTCCCCAAGGCTTTATTCGCCCAAGACGTGGAAACTGCAAACGATCAAAAGATGTCACCGAACGAGATCGACCGGCTGTACCAAGAGTTTTTGCTGGAAGTCGATTTGGTTCAAATCGAACAAATTGCGCTGCTCCGCTGCCTCATCAAGCACCATGGCTTAAAGGCAGTTTACAGTGAGGGGCTTTCGCCGGATGCTTTGAGCGACTATCAGGCGAAAATTGCCGTTTTGCGTTCGATGGAGCGTGAACAAATGCCAGTAATCCGCCAGCAACTTGAGGAGGCTCGAAAGCTAGGCGACGAGGCGTTGGAAATTCAAAACAAGTTGCAAGTGATGCTGGATGAACACAAGGTCCGCATGCTGGAGATTGGAGCGGCGGGCCGACTGCTTGTTTCCGGCGAATTGGACGACGTATTGCCGCTGGAAGAAACAGTGGCATACCAGAACGCACAGCCGCTTGCTGCCACGGGCGAAGTCAAGCTCGACCCAGCTACGATTGAAGCTCGTCACGACGCCCAGGTGAAGGCGGTTCTTGACAACGGCACCTTTGGCTTGATCGTATTGGGTGCCGCACACGACTTGACGGAAAGTGTGGGTCGGTTGGGTGGTGGAAAATGCGAATACGTGCGGGTGACGACGAAGTGGGTGGAGGAAATGGGGGAGTAGTTCCATTGGATTCAACCATTCTTGTCGCATGTTGCGGTCGTAAACTGAAGGATGCAGCACCGGCTGCTGATCTTTACATTTCCTCACTGTTCAAGAAGTCCCGCACTTATGCAGAGCAACGAGGTCGCTGGTTCATCTTGTCAGCGCTTCACGGGCTAGTCGATCCGACTGCGATGATAGCGCCATACAATGTGACATTAAGAAGCATGCGAATCGCAGACGCCGAGCATGGGGGCGAAAAGTTCAAGAGCAAATGGAGTCGGCTGGTTTGGCGGAGTCGCCATTGGTCGCTTTGGCCGGTGAAGATCATGTAAAGCCGCTGACTGAAGCAGGGGCAATTGTGGAGCAACCAATGAAGGGTTATATAATCGGTAAGCGGCTCCAATGGCTCGATGAAGCAAATGGCTAACAGGCGAGGTTCTTCACCGTATGGCAACCTTTGTATTGACCTGGAACCCGGCGAGATGGCACTGGGAGGATTTGGAGAAAGTTTGCAAGCAAACGGCGAAAGGCAAGCCGTTCAAGACTCGTTGGAGCACAGGCAACTCAAAGAAAATGGTGCCTGGCGACCGGGTTTTTCTTCTCAAGCAAGGAGTGTCGCCTAGGGGAATTATTGCTGCGGGAACGAGTATCTCGCACGTCTCCGAGAAACCTCATTTTGATCCCGAACGCAATCTGCGGAGAGAGACCTCTTTGGGTGCAGACGTGGTGCTCGACCGAATCTTGAATCCGGATGAGCAGACTCCGTTGTCGGTAGAGGACATCAAAGATGGCCCACTTGCGGAAGTCTATTGGAGAATGCCAGCTTCGGGAGTGATGTTGGCCGATGAGGCCGCTAGGGCGCTTGAATCATCGTGGATCAGTCATCTCAAGAAGATCGATGGCTCAGAATACCTAGTCGATGTTGAGGCGAGCGAAAGTATTGGGGGACCAGAATACATCCCAGAACCGGGCGACTGGAGAGAAATCGCTTTTCGCCAAATCAAAGCCCGCCGAGGTCAACAAGTGTTCAGGCAGTCGCTACGGGAAAGATACGGCGACAACTGCATGATCTCTGGGTGCCGTTTATTGGACGTTTTGGAGGCCGCTCACATTAAGCCTTACAGAGGCGAGAGAGACAACCATCCAGAGAATGGATTGCTGCTGCGGGCTGACCTGCATACCCTATTCGACCTGGATTTGATCGGCATTGAACCGAAGAAACTTGTCGTTCAAATTCATCCCGCTGCAAGAGAAGCTGGATATGCCGAATTCGACGGCGTAGCTCTCAAATGCTCGTCAAAGAAGCCAAGCAGTCGGGCGCTGAAGCTACGCTGGGAATCGTTTCTTCGGCGAAAGAAATCCTGACGTTGCTCACGGAACTGCGTGGTGTCTCGAACTACGAACTTGACTCTGTGTCGCAGCCAATCTTTTTTCCGGTCCATTGTTCGCACCGCCGATTGAGTTTTCCGACTTTGGGCAACAACGCTCATGCAATCTCTCACCGATGTCCATTGCAATAGAATAATGCAACGTCTATGCCATGCCTGCCAGGACCTGCCGGTTACTGAATCACCAATGCCGATAACGGAGTAAACGAGACTCCGTTATCGGCATTGGTGATTCAGTAAGGCGGACGCCATCAACGAAGTAGCAAGATGTGAGATGGGAAGGCTGATTGTTGCGTTAGCTTCCCCGCCTACTTCGGTCTGCGGGATTATCGACTAGACGGGCAGATTTGTCTTGAATCGTCGATTGAAATCGAGGCAGCCAAGCTTGCAGAGGTCTAACGGCAATCAAGAAGCCGCAGAGTTCCAGGATGGACGGCGGGGCAACTGAATGCGCTCGGGAAAGGAAACACAGAACCCGCTACGCAAAGCAGGGGCAAGCGACTTCGGCCTGGGTGGGAGAGGAACAAGCGGGATGCCTGGCGGGTTGGAGGCAAACCCCAAAAAGGCCGCTCATTTCCCACACTCCCTCCCCGCCTGATTGAACCTTGCATCTAGTCGGGTTTGCAACGGGGCGGGTTAGTTCTAGACCCATTCTCGGGAGTAGCGACAGCGGGATTGGTGGCATTGCAGCAGGGAAGATGGTTCGTCGAAATCGAACTCATTCTCGATTACATGCTGGCTCAAGAGAGTTGGAGGAGGCGGGAAAACGAAGAAGGCGAGAGGACCTACCTCTCGCCTTAGCTTCGCCTTTCTATTTCGTTAGGGCGATGTTTTGTCACAGCTATTTTGGCGTATAACATGTTACTTCCAAATAATTGTTAGTGTCTTGCGACATACAACTACAGCCACTGTTACAATAATAACAATTACTACTACTGTATTCATATAAACGTCCCTTTCATGGTTAGAGCATGCGGATTCAACCTGTGCCGTAGGGAGGAACTGCGCTCGCAATCTTGCGCCCTCAATAGATTATGTCCGTTTCCTGGCAGAAATGTCATTGAAAAAGCTTCTTTATAGTTTTATACACCGACTGGCTGTAATCGATGCTTTTGTTGAGTCATATTATCGGCCCACCAATTCGACTCAGAAAAGTCAGCGGGCTAAAAGCGGAAGAAATAGAGGCAGAAAGCACGAAGAGGCCGTCCGACATCATCCATTCGACGGCCTCTTCGTGCTTTCTGCTTGGATCGAAATCAATCCCTACTCGGCCTCCCGTTGAATGTCTTCCATCTTTGGGTGATGGCTTCGGGACAGCCCTTACGCAGCGATGAGGAAATCAGGATACTGGGGGCAAGTAAGCGGGCAATCGTGCCAAACTAACTGCTACGCTCCGAATTTCGCCACTGACTGCGATCGGAAATGCTGGTGGAACTAGCCGAAAGCGTGGTAGCTCCGAGCGTGCTTTGAGCTAAATCACCGCCCGATACAACACCGGGTCAAGCTGGCATAACTCCCGTAGTGAGCCATGCAAGATGTAAAGCCGAGGTTCCCGGCCAAAATCAAACACTCGAAAAAGCTGGTATTGCTGCGGAATATCCTCTGAACAGCGGACCTCGTTGCCGGTGACGTAGAAGGGAAAGAACTTTCCCAGGCCAGTCGTTTTGACTTCCAGCATTCTCTCGGAATCGTCGGCGTCGTCGAACGAAAGAATGTCGAAGCCCAGGCCGTCGCCAATGTCCCTTGATGCCCACGTCACCTTCTGAGCCAAATCGTCTCGGCCTGCTTCTTTCAACCGATACCGTTCCAAATCGAACACGAATTGTTCACCGAGATTCCCCAGGCGGCGGTTCACCGCATCAAGCTCAGCAAAATCGATCTTGCGAGCTTTGCGGGTCAACCAAGGTTTGGTCGTTAGCTTGGGGCCAATTGTCTTCTGGGGCGGCGGTTCGATGACCTGATCGAAATCGGGTGCTGAAATCTGCACGCTCAAAGCCGGGTTCAAGGTGGGTGCGGTGGCCAGCTTTTCCAAGAAGCCAGGATGCTGGTCCAGGAAGCTTTCAACCTCGGTAGCGAGAATACCCTGGTAATTGCTGCGTGGTTTGTAGCCTTCAATGTAAGGCAATCCCAGTTCGACCAGGACGCCGCTCACGTTTTGATGCTTGAACTCGATGGACCCATTGGATCGGCCAGAGAGTTGGGGCATCAGTGCCTTTCGATGATCCGACTTCTTGAACGGTTGGCCGAGAAGTTCGGCTTCCAGCATCGCAAAATAATCGGCCACGATGAGTTGGACTTCGTTTGCCGTCCATTCCGTGCCAGGCTGCGGCTCAATCTCTTCTTCGCCCTTTTTCACCACAGTGAATCCAAGTTTACGCAGGACGAAGTTTGCTTGCCCTGGGGCCTCGCCGCCGCTGAACTCTTCGGGTTGAAGGATGCGACCGATGGAGTAGCGGCAAGACAGGCCAATGACCGCCTTGGGGGCATACCGGTTGTCGTTGTGGACCAGTTCGTAGCCGGTCGGCTTGCCAAATGGATGATCGATGCCGGCATCCAGGTCCGCAAGGGTGCGGAGGACGTGTTCCTGAGTTAGGCCAGTGGGGATGGATTGGGGCATGGGCAAATGTTACTTTGCTTGAAACCCAAGGGCAATTCTTTCCAAGCATGGGCTTCACGGCAGGGTGGGACGGGGTCGTGGTGCCTTGCCTTCGTGAAATGGAAGCGACGTTGAATCTGCCTGGCTGGGTTGGCGGGCAATCGGACAAGCTATGTGTCGGGGGCATAACCGAATTATCAACAGACAGTTCAATAGCTCGTGTTACATTGTGGAAGACTCGGCAAACTTCGTCTTGACGCAAAAAGGTGAACAAGTATGTGCTTGACTACTTCAGTTCGACTAGCACTTGATACCTGTGCCGTGCGAGCACATATTCACCAAGATCTTGAACGACCGGATCTTAAGTTGATTGGCGAGAACCGAGACCTAGTTCTTGTTTCGATTTCAGAGGTGGCGGTTGCCGAGTTGTTGATCGCTCTCTTGGAGAATCGCATCACCTGGGGTGACTGGACTCAACGCATTCACGAACTGAACAGCGTGCTAGATCCGGAAATGCCAATTCTGCCAGGGGGGCCTATGTTGGCAGCAATGGCAGGTCTATTCACGGAGTCCGAGTTCAATATCGATGATGGCAAGTCTCACGGTCAGGCAATGTGGCGATTGCTCGTCTCGGCTACTTCACCTGATGATTTGAAGCGGGGAATAAAGTACCAGGATTCTCAAGGAACTCACCTCATTAAAGCTGATCTTGCGCTAGCGAAAAACGTGGTTTCCGAAGAACGTGATCGCTGGATTAAGTTCATCGACAAAATGAAGTGCCTTGCAAAAGATGCCGGCTGGTCGCCGGAGAAAGTCAAAGCGATCGTACTGGTTGAACTACAACCAAAGTCAGGCGAAGCACCCGACTTCGCTGTCAAGCTAGACCTATTGGGGCATTTCTTAGCGGATCGTATCAGTCATGCTGCTCAGTCGGACAGTTCTTATGACCCGACAAGTAAGAAGCGGAAGAATGATGGAATAGATATTTCCCTCCTCTATTTGTTCGCACTTCCGGCGATCATCTGCACGGTAGACAAATGGTTCATCGGTCGTGTTCAAGAAGCGGAAAGTCCGCAATCGAGCCAGATAATCACGATCACCGAATTAAACGCCCACCTTCGGAACGGCACGCTCAATCAATGCATAAAGCCCTGCTCTTGCGACAGCGCTGAGGCAACTGGGCATTGAAAATCTGCCTGATAGGTGGTGAGCAACCCGAAAAGCTTCTTCTTTCTGATCCCACATCATCATACTGAATGGTTATCGCTGATCGAGCAATCCGGCCCGTTCCTGAGTATGCCGATACTGCCCAAACGCTGTCGTGCCAGGCTCGGATCGGACGATCAGAGCGATTTCGCACACAACGGATGGCGGCTCCAGTTGAGACCTTTCCTGTGAGCAACACAGCAATTTCATTGAGTAGCGTTGAATTCGAAAGAATCAAGGCGCAAGTGATTTACCTGGATGCGGAACTCGCCGGGCTGTTGGTCCAACCATTGGTCTACGCAACGGTGGTAAACGCCGACAACAAACCGCTCGGATAAGGTAGCGGCGAAACGGTTGTGATTGTCTTCGACGCCAAGCTATTCGAAGTCAATCGTTTGCCCAACGTGGCCTTTAAGCCTTCCGACAACGTGAAAGTTGATCTGGAGACGATGCAAAGTCGCTCCTGATCAACGACCTGCTGATAGTTGTCGAACTCGAACTGGGTGATGCAAGCGACGTCGAGTTCTTCAGCGTGTTAAATGATATAGAACTGCGACAACGCCGATAAGAAACAACCCCTCGCACATTAACATGGGAACCCACTGATACCATTTAAGTTTATCGTCAACTGGCCAAATTACCAAAATCAACTGCGTTGCAAGACTTCCAATTAGAGAAGCCAACACGATCCCGCACACAATCCAACTAACCCTCTCTCGAAAAATCGCTGCATAAAAACCAAGTACGCTTGCGTTCAATGTCGTTAGGTGACGAAAGAAATCAATTTGAATCTTGGTGCGGTCGGAATAGCCTACTTCAGAACTACCAGGCATCGTTCACAGTCCTTTGGGGAAAAAAAGCAGATTCTACCACAATGAGTCAGCAGGCGAGTTCTGAGATGGTGTCCACGAATATGAGATGGAGGAGAAGTTAGGGCGGAGACTGAGATGTCGTCAACCGAGGTCAAAAATGCCCGTGACCGCTTCGAGTTTTTTCTCCATTGATAAGGAGTCATCGTTCGCAATTCTGAACATGCCGCTAATGCGAGCATCCCATTGTTGATGACGTGAAGCGACGCCTACACCGGCTTCTGTCCAGCTTTGACCACGAATGGACACCAAGAATTCGATGATGGCCTTATACGTTATGTACGACACCCCCCGCTCCTTGTGGCGGTCATTCTCCGAGTTGCAGAACATCATATATCTGATTCTGTGAGCCTCGGCATTGTAACAGTAGTGCTTGGAAATTGTCTGGCACGCCGAAGTAAGCGCCTTGCCGTCCGGCATCACTCCACAGAATCTCACGACATACTCAATCATTCCCTTGTGCTGACTGGCATTGACCCATCGCTTATTCGGTGAATTGCTCTTCCCGGTCTTAATCTCGCCAAGAATAACGTCGATCTTGTTCGCTCCGCCATCAACCAACAATTCGTGATTTGCCATCATCAGCATGTTTTGCGCATCTTCGAGGGAGTATGGTAATCGCACGGCAACGATGTCTAATTCTGTCATCTCTGGGATCAATCCATCTTTGATCCTTTTTGGATCGTCTGCCTCGTGAATTATGAAGTTCTCGATGGAGAAGTAGCCGTTGAACCGCAAATACCACCGGACCAATTCAGCGGCCCGTGAGGATCGTGCTTTTTCCTGCCAACTGCTCATAGCAAATGCTCCACGAATTCGACTACTGTTTGAATGTACTTGTTATCTGCCTATTAGGGATAACAATGACCTCGAATGTTGCGTTCATTCTTCCTCGCACCGTATTGGCCGAATCAATTCTTGCGGCGGGTTCTCCGTGTACTTCATCTGGATGATCGACTCTGGCTTTATGCCATCCTTACTCAATGTCGCCCGAATAATTCGATGGTTCAGTTGCCAATCGCTTAAAAGGCGTCGATAATCATCAAGCCGTGCTGGAAAATCGCAGTCGCCAGAGCAGAAAGGCAATGTCACTAGAATCGTGCGGTCGTTAACAGCGAAGACGCAGGAGATTGCAAATGGATCGACCGAATGCGGATCGTCCAAATAGTCATGCAGCAAGACAGTCGAATCGGTCAACGTATTGAAGGAGAATGTGTCATTGAGGATGACGTGAAAGGCTGCTGCGAATTCAGCGAACAACGCCTCGGCATCCGATTGCTCGCCCGCTGTACGAAAGAACTGCTTCAACGTAGTACCGATATACCGACCTGGCGCACTGAACGCCCAACGATAGCCAGCAATGCGGAACAGCGCTAGATGCGGCGACTTGAGCAAGGCCCCATCCAATGATGGCTTGTGGAATGACATGCTTCCACGAACTTCTGCCAATCCCTCTTTGCCGCCAAGGTTGGCGAGCGTCCCTTTGACGTGCCGAGAGGCAATCGTCACCCCCTTGCTGTCTTGGAACCGGAGCTTAGGGAAGGGGGGGTTCGACTTCCGGTTGGGGACGAAAAGATCGAGTGGTCCAGCATTCACGCTTACAATCTGAATTCCTTTCGCCTGCTCCAAAAAGTTGGCTTTGTTGTGCGTGATACTGTTCAAGAATTCGATCAGCGGTGGCTCAATTGTGTGGCCGAAGAAGTTGTCCACGTCCTTGCGCTGGAGTACCGTCGCCCTCGCCGCAGTCTTCAACCGTTGAGGCAGAATGTGACCGTCGATAAGTTCGACTCCAGCTGACTCCTCTAACAGGATCGGGCAAACAAAACTGGTAGGGCGATTGCCTGAACACTGCTCGACATCATCCAGATACGGATCGACCAAGGCCATCCGGTTGCTCATCTCGTCACCCTCTCACCACGGAAGTGGTGGCGATTCCGCTTACCACCCGTCTGGTGGGCCTGGAAACCAATTCAGCCCCTCATCGAAAAAGGGTGATCCAGAACAGCCAGGAAGCGCCACCGCCAAAAACAAGCCGGATTGTAGAACACAAAAGATGTTATGTAAATACTTTACAGTCGAATCGTCGTCCGTTACAATCTGCAAGCGTTGATGGGAGACTCCGAAGGCGAAGCTGCCTTCGGCTCCCGATCTGATTAAGCGGGGCCAGAATGCGTTACAGCGCCGACATAACCGCAGGAGCGTTGAAACTACCCGAAAGTAGGGTAGTCGCCGATCTCCTTTTGCGGGAGGTCAGCAGCCGGGAATGGCGGGCGGCAATATACGAGAAGAACGCCCTCCAGGCCCGCAGCCCGAAAACCGCCAAGCGGCTTTCGGTTCTCATCCGTGGTCGCCTCTCCTCCGTCGAAGCCCCGCTTTGGAGACTGGTTCGGGACGGCTCAAGCACCGAGGCGACACACGCCTGCCTGGCCGCAGCAGTAAAGGCCAGCAATCTCCTGGGCGACTTCCTCGACCTGGTGGTGCGGGACCAGTACCGCACGTTCAAAGAATCGCTTTCGCTCAACGTCTGGAACGATTTCATCGAGGACTGCCGGGGCCGTGATCCCGACATGCCGCAGTGGGCGGAGTCAACGATCATGCGGTTGCGTTCGTCGGTTTACACCGTCCTGGCAGAGGTCGGCTACATCGACAGCACCAAGACCCGTAAACTTCAGCGGGTCCACATCGCCAAACCCGTGCTTCGCTACCTGGATAAGCAACACGAAGAATACGTCCTCCGCTGCATTCAGGTGGGAACATGACGACCAACTTTGAAGAACGCCTGAATCAAATTTTGCCCCGGATCACTTCGGATGACTTCCTCAGCGGTCGTGGCCTGGGCAACGAGATCGCCTTCTTCATTTTCGACTATCCACCGGAAGAGGAACTGCGAGTTCGCAAGCACATTGCCTTCCTGATGGAGCACGCCCCCAAGCACAGGTCGGGCATGAATATCACGCATGTCAATCTGTTCGACTTTGTGATCGAACATTTGCGTGAACGGAAATTGCTGGACAAAACGCTGGAAGTCCAGAAGACCAAAGGCGACGATTTCGTCCTGCGGCAATTGGAGAAGATCCTTCACCCGCAGAAACTAGCGCCGCTGTTTGAGGTGAAAGTCCAACCGAAAGAGCAAGACCTCGTGTTGCTCTCAGGCATCGGCAGCGTGTGGCCGATCCTTCGTTCGCACTCTCTACTAAACAACCTCCATTCGATCATGGGGGATACGCCACTGGTGACGTTTTACCCCGGCAACTACGACGGCACTGTACTGAGGCTATTCGGAAAAATCAGAAGCGACAACTACTACCGTGCCTTTCGGCTAATTCCATAGGAGCAGGGGCGATGCAGATCAACGAGCTATTTAGGAAGCCGATTGACCGTCCAATCAACGGCGTCGTGAAAGCGGACCAGCTAGATGAAAACACCGTCTGGCAAGAATTAGATGAGTTCGTAGTTACCAAGGAACTCGACCAGCACTTCCGCAAGTTCTTCTCCTCCTATGTGGAGGCGATTGACCACCCTAAGGACACAGATCTGTCGGGGCGGATCGGCGTTTGGATATCGGGCTTCTTTGGCTCGGGCAAATCGCACTTCATCAAGATCTTGTCCTACCTGCTTGCTAACGAGGCGCATCAGCACAATGGTGAGTCCAAGCCAGCCGTCGATTTCTTCGAGAGCAAGGTCAAGGACGCCATGCTCTACGGCGACATCAAGCGGGCCGTTGGCTCCCATACCGATGTCATCCTGTTCAATATCGACAGCAAGGCGGATACTCGGGCCGGACGAGATGCCATATTGGCCGTCTTCCTGAAAGTCCTGAACGAAATGCAGGGCTACAGCCCCGATCATCCTCACATCGCCCACATGGAGCGATACCTCGACGAAAAAGGGCTGCTCCCCACATTTCACAAAGCGTTTGAAAAGGCCACGGGCAATAACTGGCTCGCTGAACGGGACGCCTATGAGTTTAACCGGGACGAAGTGGTCGAGGCACTGGCCGCTACACTTGGGCAGTCCAAGGAATCTTGTGCAAAGTGGATCGACAAAGCCGAAGACAACTTCTCCCTCACAGTCGAGAACTTCTGCAAATGGGTGAAGGAATACCTCGACCGCCAAGGGCCGGAACATCGCATTATCTTCCTCGTCGATGAAGTCGGCCAGTTTATCGGTGGCGATACCCATCTGATGCTCAATTTGCAAACGATCACCGAAGACCTGGGAACCATGTGTAATGGCCGAGCGTGGGTGGTGGTTACCTCTCAGGAAGATATCGACGCCGTGCTGGGAGATTTGCGCAGCACAAAGTCGCACGACTTTTCCAAGATTCAAGGCCGATTCAAGACCCGCTTATCGCTCTCCAGCGCCAACGTGGACGAAGTCATTCAGGAGCGGCTGTTAGCGAAGTGGGACGCCGTGCAAGGCAAGCTGGAAGACATCTTTCGGGAGAAGGGAGACATCCTTCGCAACCAGCTTTCGTTCCACAACGTAGGGATGACCTTCAATAAGTACAAGGATAGCGACGACTTTTGCCGTAACTATCCGTTTGCCCCTTACCAGTTCCAATTAGTGCAGCGCATTTTTGAGGCGATTCGCAAAGCGGGGGCAACAGGTCTACACCTATCTCGGGGTGAGCGGTCGATCCTCGACGCCTTTCAATCGGCAGGTAAAGCCGTTGCCGATGCCGAAGTTGGTGTGCTGGTGCCACTGTACCGCTTCTATCCGTCCATCGAATCTTTCCTCGACACTGCCGTCAAACGAACCATCGACCAGGCTCAGGAGAACGCCAGCCTCAAGCCTTTCGACATCGACGTTCTGCGGGTATTGTTCCTCATTCGCTACGTGGATGAAATTCGAGGAAACATCGATAATCTGACCACCCTCTGCATCGATGAGATTGACGCCGACCGATTGGCGCTCAAGAAGCGAATCGAGGAGTCGCTGCTGCGGCTGGAAAAAGAAACGCTGATCAACCGTAGCGGCGATAACTTCTTCTTCCTCACCAATGAAGAACGGGACATTAACCGGGAGATCAAGTCGGTCGATCTCTCCAGCAGCGAAGAAGCCAAGGTACTGGGAGAAATTGTCTTCGATGATGTTCTCAAGGGCACACGCAAACATCGCTACCAAGCGAACAAAATGGACTTTTCGTTCAATCGAGTTTGCGATGCTTTTCCCTACGGCAGCCGAGTGGACAAAGACCTAACCGTTCAGGTCTTCACGCCATTGGGGGAAGCCGACCCTGAGTTGTTCGAAGACGCTCGGTTCCAACGGGAAAGTGGCCAGGATGGCGGGCAAATCATCATAAAGATCAACGACGATCCCAACCTGGCCCGTGAACTACGGCAGTACCTCCAAACTGAGAAGTTCCTGCGAGCCAAATCGGACGATACACTGCCGGAGACGACCAAACGCATCCACCGAGCCATGGCCGATGATAATCGGGAACGCCGGGAGCGGCTGCGACAACTGCTCGGTAATCTGATGGCCGACGCCACATACTTCGCTGCCGGCCAACGAGTGGACATCAAATCATCGGCACCGCTCACGGCTTTGGACGAGTCGCTGGAGTATCTAATCGACAACAGCTTCTCCAAGATGGCCTACGTCACCAAGTTCAGTGATGAGCCAAAGCGAGAACTGCAAGCGATTCTGCGAGCCAACGACATTCAAAAGGCAGCCATGTCGGGCGTCAACGACCGGGCGCTGGAGGAAGTGCGTGAGTTCATTGGCCTCTCAGATCGGGCCAATCACCCCGTCGTATTGTTCGACATGCTCGACCGCTATGAAAAGCGACCGTATGGCTGGTCAAACGATGAAGTGCTGATCCTTGTCGCCAGGTTGCTTGTGTTGGGGGAAATCCAATTAGTGACCAACGGTGCTTCCATCGCTATGGACAAGGTGTTCGAGAACATCACTGCTCCCCGCAAGCAGCGAAGCATCACCGTCGTCCGTCGCAAAATGACCGATCCCAAGGTGCTGCAACAATGTCGCAACCTGGGCAAAGACGTTTTCTCCGAAATGGGACCAGACAGCGAAGACGGGCTATTCGAGTTCCTTAAGGGGAAGTGCCAGGCTTGGCAGTCGTCGCTGTTGCAATACAAGACTCTGGCCGACACGGGCAACTACCCAGGCCAAACCGAGATCACGGACGGCCTGTTAGTCATCAAGGCACTCTTGGCTGCCGACGAGCCGGGTAAGTTTATAGCTCGATTCATCGAGAACAAAGCCGAACTACTTGACTTGGCGGAAGAGTTCCACGACATCGACAACTTCTACCGGTATCAAAAGCCGACCTGGGAAAAGCTACGCAAGGCCCACGACCGCTTCGGCCTGAATAGGTTGGAATTGGAACGGGACGAAAAGGCCCGCAAATCGTTAGGGAGAATGCAAGAAATCCTTTCTGCCCCCAGCCCCTACAACCTCGTCCATGAGGCCGAAGCACTAATCACGACGGTCGAGGGGACCAATTCGGCCATTGTCAGCCAACGACGAGTCGAGGCCCTGGCCCGCATCAATGAGTTGCAGTCACAGCTTACGCAGGAGGTCGAGAAGTTCGGTAGTGAAGAGAGTCTCCGCTCAAGCTGCTTAGGGCCGTTGGAGTCACTGCGAAAGTCGGTTGAGAAGCAAGAAAGCGTGGCCCACATTGCCCAGGCTGTGCAGGAAGCGGAGCGGGCACTCGATGGGGCATTGGCGAAGATCGACGAGTTTCTCAAGAAGAAGCACGAGCAGACGAAGAAGAGCGATGAGCCAGTTGTGGTAGTCAAGCCACGCAAAGAAATAAGGCCATCGTCCATGGTTAAGACAACGTACCTGGAAACTCAGGAAGACGTTGAAGGCTTCCTGGATGCCTTGCGAAGAGAGTTGGAAGAAGCTGTCGCTAGGGGTGAACGGGTTCAAATTCGGTAGGAGCCTAAATCGAATCACCGTTGTCTTTAGGAGTGCATGCCTTGTCTCAAGACCACTACATCTTCAAGAATGGCCATTTTATATCGGTTTCCTCGGTCTACTTTGGTGAAGATGAATTCAGAGGTGAATGGAGTTCATACCTTCCAGATTTTGGCTATATGGAGACTAAGCAATACGGCGGCACGAACAGCTTTTGTTTCTCTCTCTGGGAGTATGTTCGTGGCTCATCCGCTAGTCGTCACCTCAAGGAGACTCCAGCATGGATTGTAACGATTGTGACGATGTATCAAAGCTGCGTGGTGCGAGTGTTCGATTGGCCTGACCTACTTGAACTTCTTCAAAGATTATCGCCGATTGTGTTGGCCGGAGCCATCGAACGATCTGACAGTGGTCGAGGTGTGTTTCCCGTACAACATGACGAGAAAGAAATCGAGAACGGATGAACCGCAACAAGCTCAAATCCTACGCTCCCCAGGCTCGCCGTGATTTTATCGAGGCGGTGACGAGCCGTGCTGCGCAGTATGGACTGACCGCCAAGAAGATCGAGCCGATGACGGTCGAAGGCGATGTGGCGATCATCGCTGGGAAGCCACACACGAAAGCTGTGGGCGAAAAGCGAAAGAAGCTCGAAGCTCGCATCAAGCGGGATGGTTTCGGGCAAACGATGGAAGCGGTCGCCTATACGTGGTTCAACCGGCTGGTCGCTATCCGCTTTTTGGAATTGCATGGTTACTTGGAGCATGGCTATCGGGTGTTGAGCCATTCCGAGGGGCACTACCTGCCCGAGATCGTGGGTCATGCCGAGCATGTCGATCTGCCGGACCTTGACAAGAAGAAGGTGGTCGAACTCAAGCTCGATGGCACCAAAGAGGAAGAACTCTACCGGATGCTGCTGTTGGCGCAGTGCAACGCTCTGCAAAAGGCGATGCCGTTTTTGTTCGAGTCAATCGACGATGAGACGGAATTGCTCCTGCCCGATCACTTGCTGCACTCCGATTCACTCATTCGCAATCTGATCAACGAGATTCCCGAGGAGGGCTGGCAGGACGTTGAGATCATCGGCTGGTTGTACCAGTTCTACATTAGCGAAAAGAAGGATCAGGTCATTGGCAAGGTGGTCAAGAGCGAGGACATTCCCGCCGCCACGCAACTTTTTACGCCGAATTGGATCGTCAAGTATCTGGTGCAGAATAGCCTTGGCCGCCAGTGGGTCGCCACCTACCCCGACTCGCCGCTGTCCACGAAGCCCGAGAACGAGGGTGATCAGCGATACTGGATGGAATACTACATCGAGCCTGCCGAGCAAACGCCGGAAGTGCAGGCGAAGCTGGCCGAGATCACGCCAGACGGTCTGAACCCGGAGGAACTCACGCTCCTCGATCCGGCTTGCGGTTCCGGTCACATCCTGGTCGAGGCTTATGACTTGCTGAAGGCGATCTACCAAGAGCGAGGCTACCGGGCCAAGGACATCCCCCGGCTGATCTTGGAGAAGAATCTCTACGGCTTGGAGATCGACGACCGGGCTGCACAGCTTGCCGCCTTCGCCTTGATGATGAAGGCCCGAGCCGACGACCGCAGCATCTTCGAGCGAGGCGTGCAGCCGCATGTGCTGTCGATTCAAGAGAGCAAGGGACTGGATGCCAAGGAGATTACGGAAGCGATCAATGCGCCATTACCTGATGGCTCAACTGGCGACATCTCGCAGGCAGATGTTTCGCAATTGATCGAGTTGTTTGCGCACGGCAAGACGTTTGGCTCGTTGATTCGGGTGCCAAAGCTGTTGTCCGATCACCTGGCAACGACTCTTGTTCGAGTGCGGTCTGTGACGATGGAAGGCGGGATGTTCGAAAGTGCTACGGCACTGTCATTCTGGCCGATGCTTAAACAGACTGTCTTACTGGCACGACAATACAAAGCAGTCGTTTCAAATCCGCCCTACATGGGAGGGAAATATTATTCCAAACAACTAAAGCAGTTCGTAACGGCAGTATACACGAGTGCAAAAGCTGATTTATACGGCTGCTTCATTTCTCGAAACACTAGTTTTGCGGCAGCCAACGGAATCGTTGGAATGATTACAATTCCGAACTGGATGTTTCTTTCATCGTTCCAAGACATGCGGCAGAGTCTAGTCAACCATCAATCATTTGAAACCTTTGTTCACAATGGTCGTGGAGTGTTTGGTTCAGATTTTGGCACCTGCGCTTTTACGTTCCGCAATATGGTAATGCCAGAATTGCGAGGGAGTTACTTAAAGCTATTTGAAAAGCAGGGAAGCGTTGCAAGCAACGACGAGTTGCAGCGTCGATTCCAAGCGGCGAATCCCTATCAGACCTCTGGACACGAATTCAGGAAAATCCCCGGTTCTCCGCTGGCATATTGGATAAGCGACCGTACAAGAAATTGTTTTGCAGAGATGCCATCTTTGGGAGAGTCAGCGACGCTTCGCCAAGGTCTTGCGACTGGAGACAACGACCGCTTTATCAGGTACTGGTTCGAGGTCGCCTGTTCAAAACTAGGATTCGGCCATCATTCTCGGACCAGTGCATGGCAAAGTGACGCAAAGTGGTTCCCGTACAATAAGGGAGGGGCATTTCGCAGGTGGTACGGGAATAACGAGTTTGTCCTTTCCTTTGATGCAGCCTCATACGAAGTGCTGAAAACCGTGGGAAACCAGTGCCCATCAGAGTCATATTATTTCAAGCCTGGAATTACGTGGAGTCTTATTTCTATTGCTGCACCATCTTTTCGAGCTTTCGGTGAAGGTTTTGTAATCGGTCATAAGGGATGCGGGATTTATTGCAGTAACGCCAACGACATGCTTGGCCTTATCGGAATTCTCAACAGCACGGTAACAACCTCGCTCCTGCAAATCGTCAGCCCAACAGTTGGCTTTGAAGTAGGTCAAATCAGGACGCTCCCAGTGCCACCACTGTCCTCAGTGGACTCTGATCTAGTTGAGAAAATCGTACGCCAACACAAAAACGATTGGAATTATTCAGAGTATTCGTGGGACTTTTCAACACTTGATTTGCTGCCCAGCAGCGGGTCTGATGAACCGCTCGTGCGTCTGTCCCATCAACGATGGGTAACTCGTTGCCATGACATACTGCGGAACATGAAGGCAGCCGAAATAAAAAACAATGAAGCGGTGATCCGTGCCTACGGTCTCCAAGATGAACTCTCCCCGGAAGTATCCGATGATCACATTACCCTCTATCGCCCTAATTGTGAAGAAGACATCAAGCGGCTCATCTCCTATTCCACCGGCTGTATGATGGGCCGGTACAGCCTCGATGAGCCGGGGCTGATCTATGCCCACAGCGGTAACGTCGGCTTCGATCCATCGAAATACCACAATTTCCCGGCTGACGAAGATGGGATCATTCCGCTCACCGAGTTCCACTGGTTCCCCGACGATGCCGCCAGTCGATTTGAGAAGTTCGTCGCCACCGCATGGCCGAAGGAGCATCTGGAGGAGAACCTCAAGTTCGTGGCCGAGAGCCTGGGCGATAAGAAAGGCGAGTCGCCACGAGACACTATCCGTCGCTATCTCGCTGCCGACTTCTACAAGCATCACCTGTCGCTCTACAAGCGGCGGCCCATCTACTGGCTCTTCTCTAGCGGCAAGCAGCGTGGCTTTCAGGCCCTCGTCTACCTCCACCGCTACAACGAAAGCACCCTGGCTCGGATGCGCACTGAGTACGTGATTCCACTGCTCGGTAAGATGACTGCCCGCATCGACCACTTGACGGACGAAATCGCCGCCGCCACTTCCAGCCAACATAAAAAGCGTCTGGAGACAGAAAAGGCGACTGTTGTCAAACAGCTGGCCGAGGTTCAATCATTCGACGAAAAGCTCCGTCACTACGCCGACCATCGCATCAAGCTCGACCTCGACGACGGCGTAAAAGCGAATTACGGCAAGTTCGGTGATTTGTTGGCGGAAGTGAAGGCGGTATCAGGAACTAAGGACAAAGAATAGGAGCTAGATCATGGGTGCCAAAGAAAGATGGTTTGAAGACAAGCATGATGCGGCGTCGAAGCTGTGGGCTGACGTCGGCAGCAATAACGTCAAGGTATATGACATTCCCGACTACCAGCAAAGGGCGAGCCTTGAAGTACATCCGTCGCAGTTCCTCGACAAATGCACGCACATTGAGGTTGCCGTTTCTGGCGATCCTTCGACTAGACGTGACTGGATGTTAATCGCACCGTATCGAGTGGACGCCGACAAAAATAACCAGAAGTGCTACGACGTTGATCCAACGCTGCTTGTCTTGGATACCGATTCAGGCACATTGCTTACCTCCGGCGTAGCGGCCTACCACCAGGATTTCTCCCTGCGAACATCGCAAATCCAAGGGTTTGACCAGGGGACGATTACGCAAACGGTTCAATCCCTTCGCCAGACTCTAATAACTGGAGCGCAACCACTTGAGAGCGGTTCACCACAGGCGCTGAACGCTCTCGGCTTCATGTATGAAAAGTACGGCAAGGAGTTCGACGGCGAAAGCGAGACGCAAGCATGACACGAGCTTTGACAAACGACGAATTAATCATTCTCCGTGCGTATCAGCGGCAAGTGAATCGCCTGCGCCAAAGTAGCATCGTCCAGAGTGGCGGCGTAACCTTCAAGTATTCAACGAAGATCACATTTCCCACCGGCCAGATCGACTCCAGTTTTGAGGGCTACGATAAGGTTGCGTTTCAGGCACAACTGCCACTACTGCGACAATTTCTTCTGCAAGACTCGATCAACTTCAATCGCATCCACAACATCGTGAATCAGTGCTGTGACCGACAAGACCTCTTGGCATGGACTCGGTACGTTCGCAAGAAATGGTCGGAAACATTGGGTCGTCTGCCAATAAACGATCATCGCTTCTTCCACGGGGCGAATCAAACCGTTGAGGCCGCTGTTGAGAAGCTGTTCTACGGCTATGGCGGTCTCTTTCATGTGAATGTCAACGAATTGGACGAAGAGGAGCAAGTTCGTGAGATTCAGGAGGCGACATTGCAGAACGCATTCCCGTATTTCTGGAACTGCCTGAATAACCTTGACAGCGTGATTCACATTTGGCTCGATGAGCCAACGAAGACAGTTCCACCGTTGCCGACGAAATGACGATTCTTATGGACACCAAACAAGTCAATGACGCCCTCGACAAACTCTTCCGAGAAGAGCGGATCGTTTTTTGGAATGATCCTGATAAGGAATTTGTGGGTTACCTGACAGGCCAGCTTTTTTCGCCCATCGATGGCGTACAGGTCATCCGACTGGATAGAACCGGGGCGTTGGAAACCAAACTGCGAGTGGAGCACGGCGAACCAGACTCAAAGTTCCTGGTCTACTCGCCCGAGGAAGAGCCTGACTACGAGAACGATTGGCTGCTCGACATTCGGCTCTACAGCGGCAGTTTTCGGGCCGACCGAGCATCGATCATCCTCCAAGAACTCGGTCTGGCTGCTCAGCATCTTCGGGAGCATCTGGTCCAGCGCCGCAAGTTTTTCGACAACAAGGACCGGCTCCAAAAGCTTAAGATGCTGGCCTCACCCGAAGACACGGCAGATGACCTGGACCGGAAGATGCTTGCGGTAGTGGTGAAGGCCGACCAACCGGAACTATTCAACATTCTGCGGACGCTGTTCCAACTTTACGCCGACATCGAGGACATCGACCTAAGGGAGCCGATCCCAGCTTGGGAGCAGATCGAAAAATTCGACCTCGAAGAGCCGTTCTGGAGGTTTATCAAGAAGTCGTTTGGATACGCCGAGGAAACGCCCAGCCTGGAGAACCTGTTGATCCGGTTGTTGGTGACTGACTTCGCTCAGCATCTTCACGGTAAGCTGCCAACATCGCTGGAACACCTCCTGCTCCCGCAAGCCGGACGAGCCAACACGGTCGTTTGCCTGGCGAATTGGCGGGACAGTTCCAGCAAAGGTGGCAGTTATGACGGGCTGGCGGAATACGTGGCCCAGCGGATCACTCTGGACGACCACTTGCATGCTTTTGAAATCGACCATCTGATCGACGTGATGACCTTTACGGGCGTTGAGTTTGAGATTGCCTGCCATCTGCGGGACCGGGTGATCGCCACTGCCGACACAATCGATGTCGAGGAAGTGCGAGAGATTGCGGGTAGGCGGCAATCCGGGCATTGGGCTTCCCCTACCGTGTCTGGCTCCCCCTCGGTTCGTCGAAAGGAACTTCATGCGGCCTACGAGGCGCTGGTAACCGCTGCCGAATTCTTCCACTTGCAAAACTCTCACCGTAAGGGATTCGACTTCGACAGCGCCCAAGCGATGTACCGGGCTTATGAGGACGAACTATTCCTATTTGATCAGCTTTACCGGCATTTCTGCGAGTTCTCAGACATCTGCCAATACGGCAACATCGTCAAGGAGTTGCGGGAGCAAGTGGAAGCGGCCTACACGAACTGGTTCATCCCCACATTCGCCCTGGCCTGGGGCAAGTTCGTCGAAGGCGGAATGCTTTCTAACTGGAAGATCCCGGACGTTCCCAATCAGTACCACTTCTACCGCAATCATGTTGAGCCTCGCCTGAAAGAGGCCGAGAATCGTAGGGCGTATGTGATTATCAGCGACGGCTTCCGTTATGAGGCGGCCCAGGAACTCAAGCAGGAACTCAACGGCAAGTATCGAATTGAGGCATCGCTGGGTTCGCAGTTAAGCGTGCTGCCGTCACACACCGCCTTGGGCATGGCAAGTCTGCTGCCACACAAGACGCTGGAATATCATGCCAAGGGACACATCCTGGTCGATGGCAAGTCGTGCGGGTCGCTAGAGCAGCGAAACGAAATTCTGGCCGCTGTCGATGGCATGGCGGTAAAGGCTGACGTGCTGTTGGCGATGAAGAAGGAAGAAGGCCGAGACCTGGTTGCTGGGAAGAAGGTGGTTTACATCTACCACGATGAGATCGATAGCCGGGGAGAAAAGCTGGCCACCGAAGGCGACACATTTGATGCCGTGCGTAAGACGATTGACGAAGTGGGCGAACTCGTGCGATTTGTGATCAACAGCCTGAACGGCAATTACGTGGTGGTGACCGCTGACCATGGCTTCCTGTTCCGTGAGACGCCTCCGTCTGAGCCGCATAAGAGCAAGCTGGAAGACAAGCCCCCCGGCACGATACTTGCCAAGAAGCGTTACCTTCTGGGGCGTAATTTGCCAGACGTGGACGAAGCTTACCATGGCAGCACGAAAACGACGGCCCAGGCGGAAGGCGACATGGAGTTCTGGATTCCGAGGGCGGTGAACCTGTTCCACTTCACCGGGGGTGCTCGCTACATCCACGGCGGCACCATGCCGCAGGAAATTGTAGTGCCAGTGGTGACCGTGCGGCACGTCAAAGGGAAGACCAAGGGCGAAACAGCAGCACGGCGGGTGGGTGTGCAGGTGCTGGGCGTCAATCATCGAATTACGACGCCCAAGTACCGCTTTCAGCTTCTTCAGACCGAGGCCGTGAGCGACCGGGTCAAACCGATTACCCTCAAGGTGGCAATCTTCGAGGGCAACGAGCCAGTGACGAACATTGAGAAGGTGACCTTCGATAGTGGCTCGGACAACATGGAAGAGCGGACGAAGCAGGTGGTGCTGGTGCTTGAAGACCGGCAATTCAACAAGAAGACAAAGTACCGGCTCGTGCTGCGGGATGCCGACACGGACATCGAACAGTCGAGCGTGGACGTGATTATCGATAAGGCATTCAGCGATGACTTCTGAGACTATCGACACTGGGCTGGACGACTTGCTCAATCAGCACTTCCCTGGCAAGGTCGTGCGCAAAGACCTTACCAAGCTGGTGAAGGAAGGGGCCAACGTCCCCGTTTATGTCCTTGAATACCTGCTGGGATCGCACTGCGCCTCGAATGATGAGGAGATGATCCAAGACGGCCTGCAAACGGTCAAAAAAATTCTGGCCGAGAATTATGTCCGTCCCGACGAATCCGAAAAGGTAAAGTCGGTGATTCGTGAGCGAGGGAGCTACAAGATCATCGACAAGGTGAACGTCACGCTCAATGAACGCCGTGACGTGTATGAAGCCCAACTTCTCAACTTGGGAGTCAAAGGGGCGGAGATTTCGACGAGCTTCATCAAGAAATACGAGAAGCTGCTGGCAGGCGGCATTTGGTGCATCATTACGATGCAGTATTTCTTCGAGGAGGGACAGAAGGGGTCGCCCTTCATCGTTGAAGACCTCAAGCCGATCCAGATGCCAGGCATGGATATGGAAGAGGTGTTCGCCGGTCGTCGGAACTTCACCGAAGAACAGTGGATCGACGTGCTACTGCGGTCCTGCGGTTACGAACCGACGCAATTCGAGCAACGGGTGAAGTGGCACATTCTCTGCCGCATGGTGCCTTTAGTCGAAAACAATTACAACGTCTGTGAGCTTGGCCCAAGGGGCACTGGAAAGAGCCACATCTACAAAGAGATCAGCCCCTACAGCATCCTAATCTCCGGGGGCCAAACGAGCGTCCCCAACCTCTTCTACAACAATATCGGTCGAGGAAAGATGGGCTTGGTGGGGCTGTGGGACGTGGTGGCCTTCGATGAAGTGGCGGGCATCTCGTTCAAGGATAAGGACGGGATACAGATCATGAAGGATTACATGGCCTCCGGTTCATTCGCCCGTGGGAAAGACTCGATCTCGGCCTATGCGGCAATGGTCTTCGTCGGCAACATCAATCAGTCGGTAGATACGCTGGTGAAAACCAGCCACCTGCTTGCACCGTTCCCGGAAGCCATGATCGACTCTGCCTTTTTCGACCGCTTCCATTCCTATATCCCCGGTTGGGAAATTCCCAAGATGCGGCCCGAGTTCTTCACGAACCAGTACGGGCTGATCGTGGATTATTTGGCCGAGTACATGCGGGAAATGCGAAAGCGAAACTTCGGTGATGCGATTAGCAAGTATTTTCGCCTGGGCCGTGATTTGAACCAGCGGGATACGATTGCCGTCAAGCATACCGTTTCCGGCCTGCTGAAATTGCTTTATCCAAACGAGGAATACGACAAAGAGGCGGTGCGGCGCTGCCTGGAGTACGCCCTGGAAACACGGCGTCGGGTAAAGGAACAACTGAAGAAGATCGGCGGGATGGAGTTTTACGACGTTCACTTCTCCTACATCGACCTGGAAACATTGGAGGAGAAGTTCATCGGCGTGCCCGAGCAAGGAGGTGGAACCCTGATCCCCGATGGACCGCTCAACCCCGGTGTAATGCACACAGTGGCTGTGGGGAGCGGCGGACACTTGGGCCTGTACCGGATTGAGACTCAGGTGACACCGGGCAACGGTTCGCTCAAGATGTCGGGCTTCGGCTCAAACTCCCAGGCCAAGGAGGCAGTGAAGGTCGGCTTCGACTATTTCAAAGCAAATTCCAGCCACGTCAGCGCCTCGATCAAGGCCCTCGATCACGACTATCACCTGCATGTCATTGAACTGCACAACACGGGAGCGACAACGGCGATGACGCTTTCGACCTTCGTGGCGCTTTGTTCAGCGGTCCTTGGCAAACCAATTCAGTCGCAGATGGTGGTTTTGGGCAGCATGAGCCTGGGCGGCAACATCATTCCGGTCGAGAACTTGGCCGAGTCATTGCAGGTCGCCCATGATGGCGGAGCCAAACGCATCCTGCTGCCAATGGCGAGCGTGAGAGACATCCCGACGATTCCGGGCGAGTTGTTCGCCAAGTTCCAGACTAGCTTCTACTCTGATCCACGAGACGCAGCGTTCAAGGCGTTAGGGGTGGAGTGAGCCGAAGAAAGGTGACAGTCCATGAAACTGACCGCTGTTGAGTTGTCGCTTCTTCGGTATCTCGACAAACACTGCACATCCCCAGACCAGTCGGGCATGATCGGACTAGACCGACACTGGACGACGCCCGAAGAGACGAAGACTACACATGCACGAGCCATCTCCGAGTTGCAGTTGACCTACGAAGAGCTTGAAGGTCTGGTGTCTCGCCTAAACCAGCTGGGGCTTATCGGCAAACTACGATCATCGACTTCACTCAGTCTGTGGATCACAGCAGCAGGCCAGAATGCCGCCCGATCAATCGTTGACCATGTGGAGTTCACGACAAAAGGTGGACAATCGATGTATCGCAGAATTGGGGTAATGATCGGTTCGCCGGGTGATGCGACCAAAGAGCGACAAGCAATCACAGACAGCATCCTCCGGTGGAACGCTGCCCATAACGCCGACAACCACATAATGCTGGAACCTGTAAAGTGGGAAACTCACGCCACCCCTGGACTTCGAGGACGACCACAGGGAATGATAAATGAGGAATTAATCCCGAAGTCCGACTGTCTGATCGCTGTGTTTCGCACAAGGGCTGGCAGCCCCACCGGAAAAGATCTTTCTGGAACATTTGAGGAAATCAGAGAGTTCATGAGGGGCTGCAAGTATGTTGTCGTCTATTTCTACGAAGGTCGGGAGGCAGTTGGAAGCGTTGATCCAGACCAACTGAAGGCGGTCAGAGAATTCAAGAAAGAGATTCAACAACACGGCCTTACGGATGGATACAAGTCCGTTGATGAACTGTCCGCAAAGATCGCTCATCACCTGACTGCGATAGTACGTTCGATCATTGCTGAATCACCTCCTATAACGGAGTATTTCCCAGAGTCCACAACGCACCCATTGACGCATCAAACTCCAACTCCGCAGACCGCCGAGGCTTCGCAAACGGTCGAATCTGCACTTGTAATCACCGATTCTGGGTCCTGGGCGCTTCTCGATACGCAGTTCTACGACACAGACAAAGTGCGTCAGATTGGTGACGGAGAGTGGGTCGTCGAGATTCACTCAAATACAGCCGAAGAGGATGCCCATCTCGGCGGGCTGCAACCCCAGCGATATGGACGCTCCCGTCCGATTTCATTCGCACACAGAAATGACGGATTCTTGGTCACTGTGAAAAGTGTCCAGTCCGTCTCACAGGGCGGTCAGCAAACGTGGACCATTACACTTATTCCAGAAGACATAGAGTACGGCGGAGGCATGATGGACTTTAGCTGGCGATCAGAAGGAAAGACATACAAGCCAGAAGACTTTGCTCGACTTCGAGCAGGGCGGATTCTTTTGAATGATCCACCACCCATTACAGACGACAGACCGGTCTCACATGATCAAATCCACCAGCTAATGCTGGAGTCGCACATTCGAGGGACAAGTAATCCCGTTTCGATTGAACATTGTATCGTGCAGGCCATCTACCGCAGTGTACCGGATGATCCCGAGAAGTTCCTCCAATTGGCACGTCTTGCTTCGATCTACTTCCTGAAAGCCGGGGGTGCCGTTGAGAGAATTCTCGACCTAGATCTTGGGCCAATCAAGGATGGGAACGTCCATGTGCGATTCCGAGGCCGGAGAGGGAAAGTGGCTTCGAACGTCGAACCCGCAATAATCGAAGTGGAGGGAGATTGCAAGTTAGAAGCATCCTAGGGATGCACCGTGACATTCGAGAGTCAAGCACGGAGCCCCATCATTTTTTGCTAGGTTTGAAGATTGCGCCTTTTGGCCCCCCCATCGTTCGACAATTGCAGATGCTGTGTAGGCCGGGTCCGAGTTGTAAAAGTTCGTCGAATGATCGTCCAAACTGAGTGGTAACCTGTCCTTTACTCACTCGTTCGGGGCCTTCTCGAATTGGGCCTCGCAGCTCTGTAACCTGTAACTCACTGTTGTTCGCCCCAGCTTCGATCTCAAGAATTCGCCGGTCTTCCTTTTGGTTATCTTCGCAGTCGCAGGTTTCAACTTTGTCGAACTTTTGTCTCATGATCGTGTCTCCTGTTGCTGAGAATGTTAGATGGTCTAGCAAGGTGCAAACGGCATCGAACGGATTCGGGGAACGGTGGCCGACGTTCATCCTCGATTACTTCGGGCCGTTGCTTCTGTTTCAAGCGGCGAGGTCTCCATTGGGGCATAGCTCGGTGCTTTCGATAGGTTCATTCTCGTCTGTCATCAAATAGCGAACTCTCATCCGAAATGACGTCTTCCATCTCCTTGTCCAAAGGCAAAGGAGGCTCAACTGCCTTTAGTTTCTTCTGCAAGTTGAACGTCCGTGTCTCAGCTTTTCGCAGCACGACGTCGTAGACCATAGGAGTCACTGTGATATTCCCTTGAGTCGCCGGTTCGAGCGACTCCTCAAGCGTCTCGCCGAGCACAAAGGCTTCTAGTATTGTCGAGCGGTTAACTTTGCCAGACATGTTAATTGCCTTGGCATAGTCTCGTGCCTGATCCATTTCCTGTTGCTTCACCCGAAAGCCTCCTTTCTTCAATTCGATAATCAGCACTTTTCGCACTCCGCACACCTCACCATCCTTGTAGGCATCGGCTGAATAGGTCCCGATAGAACGGTCAGGGAGGGCTACTAAGTCTGGTCGCTCAGTTGAAGACTTATATTCGGACGGACCAAGAAACCGCCTGATGATCTCAGTCAAGCCACGATTCGAGCGAAAATCGACGGCTTCAAACTCCGGTCCAAATATCCATAAGCCTCGCTCGAACAAAGGATGCAACTCGTGCAGTTCATCTGCCTTAGGATTGTCAACTAATGCTCGCATACTTTCGATCAGTCGCAGGCGACGATGGAGTTCACTCAAGACAATTTCGGCGCTAGTTGCCGTCCATTGCTTCATCAAGCGATTCCATGTGTCCAGATCACCCGGCGAACACTTCTCAAGCTGGTGCAGCAAATCGTAACCATCACGGCTTTGTTCAAGACACGACAAGATGTGGACGGTTCGGCTCAAGTCCTGTTCTGAAAGCGTTGGACATTGCTCCTGAACCTGGTCAATGAACTGCGTAACAACCTTCTTAGAGATCCTCGGCAATTCTCTGATCGTGTCTTGGCTCTCTCTTAGCACTGCAAGTTTCCGTTCCCGTCGCACGTCCGCCATCGCATCGTGTAAACGCTTTTCAATGTAGGCGTGAACAGCCTCCTGGACCTCCAAGACCTTTCGGCTGGCATGGAAGCTTTGCCAAGTGCTGTTAACTTCGGGCTTCAGGAAGTCTGCCTCGACGATGATACTAAAACGACGACCTGTACCTTTGCGCTTATCAAGATAAACTCCGTCACCTCCAAAACGATTCCATGTCGGCTCACCGACCATCTTACGGTTGACCCACCAAGCAATTCCGTTGAGCTTGGCAACCCTGCTATGCTTCTCAGCATCGATGAAGTGGATAACAACTCCACCATAAGGGTCAATCGTCAGATCTTCAGAATCAACACCGGAAAGATCCAGCAGTTCGACCGTCGTATCGTTAACAACGAGTGAAATCGAAGGATCTACAAGGAACTTGCTGCCGATCAGATTGCGAATATCATCGACTGCCAAGAGGCGGGTGGCATTGTGAATGTTGACCGATATGGTTGTGCCGTGCCCTTTTTTTTTGCCTTCTTGAATGTCGTCTAGGACGAACGGTGCCGATCCGCCTTCCGTCAATGACACGGTGGCCTTGAACGAAGCACCCTCTTTCCGAGATTCGACGGTGTAACGGCGGGCAAAACAGAACGGTGCATATCGGCCCTTTCCGCTTTGCCCAAAAGCAATTCGACGAATGCCCCGGACTCCCGGTGGGAAGGTGACATCTGCCCCTTGTTCTTCCATACGATTGTAGTTGAAAAACGTCCAGCGATGCTCGAATTGCTTTCTGGTCAGTCCCACGCCGTCATCTGTAACTGAAAAAAGGCCGCCAGGTTCATCAGGCCACTTTATAGCGACGTTCTGTGCGCCTGCGTCGTAAGCATTGGCAATCAGCTCAATCACCGCAATCCTGGGGTCGGAGACGATTTGGCCTGCATGGTCTTGGAGAAAGCGTTCGTTGAAGTGGAATGAATCGCCAAAAAGATTGTGCTGCCCGGCCATCTGAGACTCCAGATCGTGCGAGGTTTATCTCCTAAAGTGCTGCAATTGCTTGCCGTCATTCTTGGCAAGTTGTAAGCCATTAGCAACCCCAGGCGGCGTCAGTGCCAATCGGCGAATTTCACCGTTTGCTCCCGCCAGGGACACCGTGCCACTCGAAGTCCATCAAGAAGAAGGACCGTCCATGCTGCCAAGCATCCCTCAGTAGCCACTTTTCTCCGAAGCTCTTTTGGAACGAGTTTCTGGAATTGAAACTTTGGAACAGGTTGGGCAGGCATTTCGCTGCGTTCACGGGGCCACGCCAGGCGTTGAGTCATGATCTTGGTGCCTGAGGACCAACGGGGACTGATTGAAACAGCCGTAACGCCAGCAATACCCCTTCAAAGAGCAGGGCATCCAAGGAGGCGACCCTCTCTTGCCGCAAAACACGCAAGAAACTCTGGACCAAGCGGTGACTGCATGGGATGATTTGGCACCCAAGTCTGGCCGTTCGAGATAGCGACCACCTAGCAGTTCAACAAGCAGGGCAACTCGAAGTAACGTGTTGGCTGCCAAGTCGAGTTCACCGGAATCTTTATGCTTGGCCAGGCAGGAACCGGGGAGCTAAAGAAGATGCAAAAGGTATGGAGCGGGAAGTGAGTTACGGCGGCGATCTTCTGTTGGCTATTGCGGGTGCGTGAATCGTGAAAGAAGCGTTCAGCGAATATTATCGACCGTCCCAAGCAGAGTTCGAAGCGATGTGGACGGAGAGCATCATCACCTTTGATGCAAGCTCTCTGCTCAACTTGTACTTCTACTCCGACCGAACCGCTCAGACTGTTCTTGCAGTCATGGGGATGTCGAAAGACCGGGTTTGGCTTTCGCACCAAGCTGGCCTTGAGTACCAACGCAATCGCTTGGGGGTACTTGTTAAGGTCGCCAAGGGCTACACCGAAGCGAAGAAGACTTTGCTCTCGATTCGTTCGCAGATTCACGCCCGTTCTCAGCCGCCGTTTCTCGAAGAGGACTTATTGAAGCGGTACGATTCAATTTCAGATGAGATCATCGCCGCTTTCGACAGAGCATCTGAGTCAGCAGGCGCTGGTTCAGAAAACGACAGTATTCGAGATCAACTCGACACTCTCTTCTCCGCTTGTATCGGAAAAGGATTCACAGACAAAGAGCTTGCAACGATCTTCAACGAGGGGAGAGATCGGTATAAGTCGAAAATTCCACCTGGATACAAGGACGAGAAGGAGAAACCGGGCAACGACGCTTTTGGCGACCTCGTGATCTGGAAGGAATTGATCGAGAAATGCAAAGCCGACAAGAGGTCAGCTATCTTGGTCACGGATGATGCCAAAGAGGACTGGTGGTTGATTCAAGACGACCGCACTATTGGGCCGAGGCCCGAATTGCTTAAGGAGTTTTTCCAGGCGACCGGCCAACGATGCTACCTCTACAGTTCCGAGGGCTTCTTGCGGTACGCCGATCAGCATCTCACCATGAATATTGATCCACATTCGATTCTGGAACTCCGTGAGGCAAATCTCCGGGACCGGCTGCTGACGTTTGAGCGTGGGTTCGAGGACATTTCTTTGCCCACGGACAACGAGATCGAGGAAGCATCGGCAAGACTCGATGAATTAGGTGAGGAATCGGAAGAGTACCTTAAGGCGCTTACGCTCTACAACCGATTGGTCGGCAGAAAGACCGCCGATGCCTTTATGAAGTCGGTTCACCTGACGCTATCGCCGGGCGTGCAAAAGGTCCGATTGGAGTTGACCACGGCCATCGGCAAGCTCCTTGAGGTGTGTCGCTCGTGTAAAACCTGGGATGAACGCAGCGAATATAAGCTGCCGGGATGGTTAGAGTACGTCGATGAGGAGTTAATCCCCTACACGTCGCTTCCCAATCTGCGAAAAATCAAAACGAACCTGGAAGAACTGCTTCGCCGTCACCAAGAACCGGCAAGCGAATAGGTAGCAATGACCAACGACTCCCCCATCCGTGAACCCGACCAAATTCGCAAGGACTGCGCACGCAAGCTCCGGGCGGTTCAGGTCAGTGATCACTTCCAAGCGATCTTGGCTTGCCTATTGGGGGAAGAATGGACCACTCCCAGCCTGGCCGAGATGGTCATCACGCCGGACGGCCACTTGCTTGGCCGCTGCGACGGTGAGTTGTCTTTTAAGGTTTTCCTGGGTGCCTCCGATGATCTGATCAAGAACATCCACGGCGTTGCCCCTGTTGCTGAGCTTGATGGGGATGAGGTTGGGTATTTGGTGGCGAAGTTGGCCGAGATCAAGAGGCAGGGGTAGCGGGGAATGAACCAACGACAACAGAACACTGTCCATTGGGGACAAGCAGTAATCGCAGGAGAGGTCGGTGTCTTTCCGAGAATGAGCGAATCCTAGAAGAGTGGACGGATCAATAGGTGCCTGCTCTCAGAAATCTCCACATTCATCGGTGATTGTGTGCGGACTTTGATTAGACGCCTTCCACGTTGCACAGGCTGGTACCACCCCAAAGGAATGCATTTCGCTGGCAACTTTTCAAGTCTGTATGGGAAAGCCGATAAACGCCTCATGGTGATAAACGCCGAACTCACGGAGGAAGCCAATGGCCGTATTTGATCTTTTTTCGAGAAAGAAGCGTGCGTCGGAGCAGAATTCGCCTGATGTATTCCGCTATGACGAGATTCCGCATCAATTGCGAATTCAACTTCTCCACGCACTTGATGATGCTCGGCAACTCATCTGCGACCGGACGGTTCCAGGGTACAGGATTCTCGGCATTGAGGGCGAAGACGTTTTTGCTGAGGCGTGTCTTGTGTTGCGCCGTGAGCTTGGCCGGGGAAAGCTGATCGAAGTTCGAAGGCGTGCTTGGTCGATGAACGACACGCAAACTCAGGACTTATGTGACGAGTTCACGGCATTCTTCGAAAACTGCGAAACTGAGCAAGTCCTAGATGCAGTGCTGATCGTCATGAAGTTGATCGAAAAGGCCGAACGAAACCGACTTCTCGATCAGGGCTGCAACTCCAGCACGGTCGCTACGGAGATCAATCGGCGGTTTCTTGAACACAGTATCGGCTACAAATACCAATCAGGCCAGATCATCGTGGCGACAAACTCGGTTCTCCATGCGGAGGCGATTTCCCCAGCCCTTACCCTCCTTAGCGACCAACGGTTCATGGGAGCCAATGAGGAATTTCTGAAGGCCCTTGAACACTATCGGCACGGTCGCCTAGGAGAATGTCTTGTTGACTGCCTCAAGGCGTTTGAAAGCACAATGAAGATCGTCGCCGACTTGAAGGGCTGGAACTATAGGCCGACCGACACGGCCAAGTCGTTGATTGAGGTTTGCTTGGTAAACAATCTGATCCCGACCTTCACCCAGCAGCAACTCACATCCCTCCGGACGCTGCTCGAAAGCGGCGTTCCAACTGTAGGCAACAAGAAAGCTGGACATGGACAGGGCAGCGGTCGTCATGATGTATCGCCGCACTTGGCTCGATTCGGACTTCACCTGACAGCCGCCGTCGTGGTGCTGCTTGTCGAGTCGTTCCTTGAGAGTGAAC
>CAYTGL010000010.1:0-78698 GCA_964437335.1 uncultured Chromatiales bacterium | reverse complement strand
CGTGGACCTCGGATACGCGGCCGTCGCTGATGCGGACGACCCGGTCGGCCATCTCACCGATGACCGCGTTGTGGGTGATGACGACCGTCGTCGTGCCGAGCTCGCGGTTGATGCGCGCGATCGCTTCGAGCACCTGGATGCCGCTCTTCGAGTCGAGCGCGCCGGTCGGCTCGTCGCACAGCAGCACCGCGGGCTGCTTCGCGATCGCGCGCGCGATCGCGACGCGCTGCTGCTCGCCGCCGGAGAGCTGCGACGGGAAATGGTCCATGCGCTCCCCGAGGCCGACCAGTGTCAGCGCCTCTTCCGGACTGATCGGATCGCGGCTGATCTCGGTGACGATCGCAACGTTCTCGCGCGCGGTCAGGCTGGAGATCAGGTTGTAGAACTGGAACACGAAGCCGACGTGGTCGCGCCGGAATGCGGTCAGCACCCGGTCGCCGGCCTTGACCAGGTCGTGTTCGAGGTAACGTGCCACCCCGCTGGTCGCGCTGTCGAGCCCGCCGAGGATATTGAGCAGTGTCGACTTGCCGGAACCCGACGCGCCGAGCATGACCGTCAGCTCACCTGCATATAGATCGAGGTCGACGCCACGCAGTGCGTGGATCTCGATCTCGCCCATGACATAGGTCTTGGTCAGGCCGCGGGTCGAAAAAACGATTTCCGTTCGGCCGCTTGCGGCGGGGTCAGTCGACAAGCGCTGTTCGGTGCGGGCAGCTGGAGGTGGTTTGTCCATGAATAACGGGAGTTTAGTGGTGACAGCGGCGCCGCGCAAACACGCCGGTGGGGGCGCATGTCCGACTACCTTCAGCGGGGATTACCAGTCAAAATTGTAATGGCCATGCAATAAGAGGTGGAATAAAGTAAACATATTTAATGTCAAGCCAAAGTGCCCACTGACAGTAAACAGTAATAAGGAGACAGCATGTTGAATGAAACTCTAACCAAACAAAAATCGCCCGCCGGTAATCCGCTCAACCCAGACGAACTGCGGCTGATGGATGCTTGGTGGCGTGCGTGTAACTACCTCTCTGTCGGCATGATCTATCTGCGCGACAACCCGCTGCTCAAGGAGCCGCTCAAGATCGAACACGTTAAACACCGTTTGCTGGGCCACTGGGGCGCCAGTCCGGCCTTGTCGTTCGTCTGGGCACACATGAATCGCGTCATCAAGCGCGATGACCTTGACGTGGTCTTCATGGCCGGCCCCGGCCATGGCGCGCCGGGCGTGCTCGGGCCGACCTATCTGGAAGGAACCTATTCCGAAATCTATCCGGACAAGAGCGAAGACGCCGAGGGCCTGCGCAAATTCTTCAAGCAATTTTCCTTTCCCGGCCACATCGGCAGCCACGTCACGCCGGAGACACCGGGATCGATCCATGAGGGCGGTGAACTGGGTTACAGCGTATCCCATGCCTACGGCGCGGTACTCGACAGCCCCGACCTGATTGTCGCCTGCGTAGTCGGAGACGGCGAGGCGGAGACCGGCCCGCTCGCGACGGCCTGGCACTCGAACAAATTCATCAACCCGATCCGTGACGGCGCGGTGCTGCCGATCCTGAATCTGAACGGCTACAAGATCGCAAACCCGACCATTCTGGCGCGCATCAGTCATCAGGAACTGGAGGCGCTGTTCATCGGTTACGGTTACACGCCTTACTTCGTGGAAGGAAACGATCCCGGCGAGATGCATCAGAAGATGGCGGCCACGCTGGATACGGCGATCGCCGATATCCGCGCGATTCAAAAGGTGGCGCGCGACAGCGGCAAGGCCGAGCGCCCGCGCTGGCCGATGATCGTGCTGCGTTCGCCCAAGGGCTGGACCGGCCCCAAAGAGATCAACGGCCACAAGGCGGAAGGCTCCTGGCGCTCGCACCAGGTGCCGTTCTCCGATGTGCGCACCAATCCCAAACACCTGAGGCTGCTTGAAGATTGGCTCAAGGGCTACAAGCCCGAAGAACTGTTCGATGCGAATGGACAGTTGATCCCGGAGCTGCGCGCGCTGTCTCCGGCGGGGACGCGGCGCATGAGCGCCAACCCGCACGCCAACGGCGGCCTGCTGCGCAAGGACCTGAAGCTGCCGGATTTCCGCAATTACGCGGTGGAGGTGAAGAAGGCCGGCCAGGTGCTGCACGAAAACACCAAACCGCTGGGTGAATTCCTGCGCGATGTCATGCGCGACAACATGACCAACTTCCGCGTCTTCGGTCCCGATGAAACCGCATCGAACCGCCTGCAGTCGGTATACGAAGTCAGCAAGAAGACCTGGATGGCGGATTATTTACCCGAAGACGCCGATGGCGGCGAATTGTCCCGCGATGGGCGGGTCATGGAGATGCTGTCCGAACATACCCTGATCGGCTGGCTGGAGGGTTATCTGCTGACGGGCCGTCACGGTTTCTTCCATACCTACGAAGCCTTTGCGCATGTGTTCGATTCGATGTTCAACCAGCATGCCAAGTGGCTGGACATCAGCAAAAACCATGTGCCCTGGCGCGCCCCGGTGGCGTCGCAGAATATCCTGCTGTCCTCGACGGTATGGCGGCAGGATCACAACGGCTTCTCGCATCAGGATCCGGGCTTCATCGACCTGGTCACCAACAAGAGTCCGAGCGTCACCCGCATCTATCTGCCGCCCGATGCGAACACCCTGCTGGCGGTTGCCGATCATTGTTTGCGCTCCACCGACTGCATCAACGTGATCGTCGCCGACAAGCAGAAACACCTGCAGTTCAGCACCATTCATGAGGCCGGCGTGCACTGCGCCAAGGGCATCGGGATCTGGCCGCGCGCCAGTAATGATGAAGGCGTGGAACCGGATGTGGTCATCGCCGCCTGCGGCGATGTCGCGACCCAGGAAGCGCTCGCCGCGACCGCGATACTGCGCGAGAAATTGCCGGAGCTGAAAGTCCGCTTCGTTAACGTGGTCGATCTCTTCAAGCTGCAACCGGCGAGCGAGCACCCGCATGGCTCCACCGACCGGGAATTCGACAGCCTGTTCACCACCAACAAACCGGTGATCTTCAATTTCCACGGCTATCCATGGCTGATCCACAAGCTGGCCTATCGCTTCAAGAATCACGAGAACCTGCATGTGCGCGGCTACAAGGAACGCGGCAATATCAATACGCCGCTGGAGCTGGCGATCCTGAACCAGACCGATCGCTTCACGCTGGTGATTGACGTGATCGATCGGGTGCCGGGACTGGCCGCCCGTGCCGCGCATCTGAAGGAACAGATGAAGAACGAGATCATCTCCAACCTGAACTATGCCCATGAGCACGGCACCGACCGCGAAGAGATCACCAATTGGGTGTGGCCCTACTGACCAGTAAATGATCTGGAGCCCGTATTGTCATGACGACCAAGACACCCGCCAAACCTGAAAGCAAACCCGCAGCCAAAACCGTGGTCACGATTTCAGATGCGGCGGTTCGCACCGGCATGCAGGCGCCTGAGCTGCAGCAGGCAATTGCCGATCACCTGCGCTTTTCCCTGGGTCGTATGCCGGCAGTCGCAACAACGCACGACTATTACCGCGCACTCGCACTGGCGATACGCGATCGCATGCAGGAACGCTGGACCAATACGACTCAGACCTATTTCGACCTCAAGCGCAAGATCGCGTGTTATCTGTCGGCGGAATTCCTGATGGGTCCGCATCTCGGCAACAACCTGGTCAATCTCGGCGTGGAACAGGCGGCGCGTCAGGCCGTTGCCGCGCTGGGCCAGGATTTTGATGCCGTGCTGGCCTGCGAGGAAGAGCCGGGCCTTGGCAACGGCGGCTTGGGCCGGCTCGCGGCCTGCTATCTCGATTCGCTCGCCAGCCTGCAACGCCCGGCGATCGGTTATGGCATTCGTTACGAGTTTGGCATCTTCGATCAGGAGATTCGCGACGGCTGGCAGACCGAGATCACCGACAAGTGGTTGCGTTATGGCAATCCCTGGGAGATCGCCAAACCCGAACTGGCCTATTACGTCAACTGGGGAGGCCACACCGAATCCTTCCAGGATGATGCAGGCAACTACCGGGTGCGCTGGGTGCCGGACCGGGTGGTGAAGGGCGTGGCCTACGACACTCCGATCCAGGGTTATGGCGTCAACACTTGCAATACGCTGCGCCTGTGGAACGCTGAAGCGGTGGAGTCTTTCGACTTCCAGGCCTTCAACACCGGCGATTATTACCAGGCGGTCAACGAAAAAATGCTCTCCGAAACCGTGACCAAGGTGCTGTATCCCAACGACGAACCGCAGATCGGCAAGCGCCTGCGGCTGGGACAGCAGTATTTCTTCGTCTCCTGTTCACTGCAGGATATGTTGCACCTGCTCGAATTGGCCGGCGAACCGATCGAGCGGTTCGCGCAGCGCTTTGCGGTGCAGCTCAACGATACGCATCCTTCCATAGGCGTGGCCGAATTGATGCGCCTGCTGGTGGATGAGCGTTACCTCGATTGGGAAAAGGCCTGGACTATTACTGTTGACACCTTCGGCTATACCAATCATACGCTGCTGCCCGAGGCGCTGGAGACCTGGCCGCTGCCGATGTTCGCCGCCCTGCTGCCGCGCCATCTGGAGATCATCAACGAGATCAACCGCCGCTTTCTCTCTGAAGTACGGGCACGTTTTCCCGATGATGAACCGCGCATCGCCCGCATGTCGCTGATCGATGAAGCGGGAGAGCGGCGCGTGCGCATGGCGCATCTGGCCACGGTAGGCAGCCACGCAATCAACGGCGTCGCCGCGCTGCACTCCGACCTGCTCAAGGCCAGCGTGCTCAAGGATTTTTACCAGTTGTGGCCGGAGCGTTTCAGCAACAAGACCAACGGCGTGACTCCGCGCCGTTTCCTGGCGCTGTCCAACCCCGGCCTGCGTACGCTGCTCAATGACACGATCGGCGATCGCTGGCTCACCGACATGGGCGAGTTGCGCCAGCTGGAACGTTATGCGACTGAAGTCGGGTTCCGTACGGCATGGCGCGCGGTCAAGCAGGCCAACAAGGAGCGGTTCGCCAATTACATCCGTGCACATACCGGCATTGAAATCGACCCGGAATGGCTGTTCGATATCCAGGTCAAGCGCATTCACGAATACAAGCGCCAGCATCTGAACGTCCTGCACATCATCACGATGTATCTGCGTCTGAAGGAAAACCCGGCGCTGGCGCTGCCGCAGCGCGCCTTCATCTTCGGCGGCAAGGCCGCGCCCGGATATTTCATGGCCAAGCGCGTCATCAAACTCATCAACGCGGTCGCCGCGACGGTCAATACCGACCCGGAGGTGAACACGCGCATGAAGGTCGTCTTCGTGCCGAATTTCAACGTGCAAAACGCGCATCTCACCTACCCGGCCGCGGACCTGTCGGAGCAGATATCCACTGCGGGCCTGGAGGCCTCGGGCACCGGCAACATGAAATTCATGATGAACGGCGCGCTCACCATTGGCACTCTCGACGGCGCCAACGTGGAAATACGCGAGGAGGTCGGCGCGGAGAATTTCTTCCTGTTTGGCCTGACGGCCGAGGAGGTGGCGCGCGTCAAACGTGAGGGTTACCGTCCGGGCGACTACTTCGCGGGCAACGCCGGCCTGCGCGCAGCACTGGATTTGATCGGCAACGGCCACTTCTCACGCGGCGATACCGAGGTCTTCCGGCCGCTGGTGGACAACCTGATCCAGTCTGATCCGTTTCTGGTGCTCGCCGATTATGCGGCCTATATCGACTGCCAGGACCAGGTGAATGCGGCTTGGCGGAAGCAGGACGAGTGGACGCGCATGTCGATCCTGAACACCGCGCGCAGCGGCAAGTTCTCCTCTGATCGCGCGATCGCCGAATATTGTGACGAGATCTGGCATGTGAAACCGGTGAGCGTGAAATTATAAAAGTGGAAACAGAAGGACTCAGCCGCCCCGAAACCGGGAAACGCCATACTTCTGACCTGCAATCCGTTAGCAGTGCCGCGATAGCCGGATCGAGCGCACCGTTGGGCGCCACGGTACTGGAGAATGGAGTTAACTTCAGCGTTTTCTCCCGCAGCGCGGACCGGGTAGAGTTGCTGTTGTTCGATGATGTGAACGCGGCACAGCCTGCAACAGTGATCCCGCTCGATAGCAACCGTCATCGCACCTATCACTACTGGCATGCGTTCGTGCCGGGCCTCAAGGCTGGACAGGTCTATGCGTATCGCGCGCACGGACCGCTGGCGCCGCAGCAGGGACTGCTTTTCGATGGCGAGAAGGTATTGCTCGATCCGTATGGTCTTGCCGTAGCTGTCCCCGATCGTTACGATCGCGCCGCCGCCTGCAGGCCCGGCGACAACGCGGCCACCGCAATGAAAAGCATCGTGGCCGATCCTGCCCGCTACGACTGGGAAGGAGATCAACCGCTCAGGCGGCCGCTTGCCGAAATGGTGATCTACGAGATGCATGTACGCGGATTCACGGCTCACCCGAGCTCCGGCGTGGCGGCGAACAGACGCGGCACCTATGCTGGCGTGATCGACAAGATCCCTTATCTGCAGGATCTGGGCATTACCGCGGTCGAGTTATTGCCGGTGTTTCAGTTCGATCCGTTCGACGCCCCATCAGGCAAGGTGAATTACTGGGGTTATCAGCCGATTTCGTTTTTCGCGCCGCATCACGCCTACAGCTCAAACAAGGCGCCGCTCGCCGCGCTCGATGAATTTCGCGATATGGTCAAGGCGCTGCACCGCGCCGGCATAGAAGTCATTCTCGATGTGGTCTTCAATCACACTACCGAAGGCGGGCGGAATGGCCCGACATTGAGTTATCGCGGCCTGGCCAATGAATTCTATTACATCCTCGAACCGGACAAATCCCGTTACGCCGACTATACCGGCTGCGGCAATACCTTGAACGCCAACCAGCCCATCGTGCGCCGCATGATCCAGGACAGCCTGCGTTACTGGGTCACTCAAATGCACGTCGACGGCTTCCGGTTCGATCTCGCATCGATCCTCTCGCGCGATCAGACAGGACAGCCCTTACCCAACCCGCCGGTTTTGTGGGACATCGAATCCGATCCCGTACTCGCCGGCACCAGTCTGATCGCCGAGGCGTGGGATGCCGCCGGGCTGTACCAGGTCGGGAGCTTCGTGGGCGATGCCTGGCGGGAATGGAACGGCCGTTTTCGTGATGACGTGCGACGGTTTCTGAAGAGCGACGGCTCCGTATCCGCCATCGCCTCGCGCCTGCTCGGCAGCCCGGATATTTACGGGCACAAAGAGCGCGAAGCCGAGCAAAGCATCAATTTCGTCACCTGTCACGATGGCTTTACCCTCAATGACCTGGTGTCCTACAACGACAAACACAATGAGGCCAATGGTGAAAACAATCGTGATGGCGCCAACGACAACCACAGTTGGAATTGCGGCGTGGAAGGGCCCACTGATGACGCCGTCGTCGAGTCACTGCGCAACCGGCAGGTGAAAAACTTCATCACCCTGCAAATGCTGTCGGCCGGCACCCCCATGCTGTTGATGGGTGATGAGATGCGCCGCACCCAGCACGGCAATAACAATGCCTATTGCCATGACAATGAACTCACCTGGCTGGACTGGGGCCTGCTCGAACGCCACGCCGATATTCATCGTTTCGTCAAGGAAACCTGCGCCTTCCGTCAGCGCCGCGATGTCCTGGCGGTAGACGGCAGCCTCAGTCTCAACGAGCTGTTGCGCCGGGCGCCTGTCGAGTGGCATGGCGTGACGCTGCACGCGCCGGACTGGAGCGCGCAGTCACGCGCGCTGGCCTTTACATTGCGCAGCCTGCGCGCGCGGTTTCTGCTGCACGGCATGCTCAACGCCTGGTGGGAGCCGCTTGTCTTCGAGTTACCGCCCGCGCCCAGCGGGAGCAAACAGGCCTGGCGGCGCTGTGTCGACACCGCGCTGGCATCCCCCGATGATTTCCAGCCATGGGTTCAGGCGCCACCCGTCGCTCAAACGGATTATGTGGTGCAACCACGCTCAATGGTCGTGCTGGCGCTGCCGGTTCCCGGGCAAAGCGAGACCGCGCGATGAGATTGCCTGCATTGGCGGAAAGCCGCGTCCGCTCGCATTATTCGCCAGTTTCGTCGGCAACCCCGGCCGGCATCAGAAAGGGCGTCGCGTGCGCGACCCTGGCCATCAGGGCCATCCCGCCGCCCGGCCGACCCACCCTGGCGTGCTCATAAACGAAGTCGAAAAGCTTGTCCGCCTGATCCTCATCAACGATCACCGTCACGAGGCGCGCGAGCTGCGGCTCGGGCAGCTTGCCGCGCCGCGAGGCAGCGGCCCGCAGCATGGATACTGACCTGCAGGCGCTGCTGTTTGCCCGGGTGATGCCATGCCGGTCGCGCAGTATTTGCAGCAGATGCTTGTCCGTCCCGTCGTCGGGCACAATACAATAGATCAGCTTTGCCGCCGATATGTTAATCGGCGTCGGCCCGGGCAATGTCATTTCGCAGCCTTCTGACCGAGCGCGCGATTCAGGATCTCGTCTGGAATATAAGTGGCCATCCTGTCGAGGCGCGTCATATAGGCCATCCCGGCGCCCGGCACATTAAGCTCTCCGGCGCGGAATACTGTCTCGAAGACGATGTCTTCATGATCCGAAGCGACCAGGATACTGACGACTTCCTTTTCCGCCTCGATCGCGATGCCGAGCAGACCGAGCCGCTCGCGGGGACCGATGCCGCGCGCATGGTAGACCATCGCGCCCGTCGCGCCCACGTCCCTTGCAGCCTTGATGATCGCGTCCGCGCGTCCGACCGCGACGATGCACGTGATCAGGGATACATCGGTGATATAAGTGATTTGATTGTCGTTCATACCAGTGCCTGGGCCTCCTCTTCCTGGCCGTGGCGTCGCTCGCTGGAAGCGGCTTTGGCCTGCCTATGGGCCTGGAATCGCGCCCATTGCCCGGCAAGCAACACGCTGATGATCGGGCCGATCGAGGCGAGACACAGGATCCCGAAACCCTCAACGGCGTGGGTGGCATTGCCGAGACCCAGCCCCATCGCCAGTACCAGCGGGACCGTGATCGGACCGGTGGTGACCCCCGCGCTGTCCCAGGCCACGTTGACGAACTCCTCCGACGAGATCGCCGTGAGGAATACCGCCAACAGGTACGGCGGCACGACCAACCATGCCAGCGGCAGGTCGAATATGAGCTTGGTGACGCCGGCCGTTATGCCACAGGCCACGCCGATTGAAACGGCCATGATCAGCGCGCGTTTCCTGAAGAAGCCATTGGTCAGCTGCTCCGCGGTGACGCCGAGCGCATTGAGCGCCGGCTCGGCCATCGTCGCGCCGAAGCCGAGCACCCAGGCGAATACCAGCGCGAGGATCAGGCCGACCTGGTAGATATAAAGCGGTGATCCGCTTGCGCCGGTGACTTCCATAAAGGCCGCCGGGACGAGGGATCCGGCGCTGCTGCCGAGCATCGACAGACCGTAGGTCAGGCCGATGTTGAAAATACACATGCCGAAAATCGTCAAGCCGATGCCCAACAACATCTCGCCCGGACGCGGCAGCTTCTCGCGCAGAATTATCGCAAGAATGAAGAACAGGAACAGCACCAGCGGGAGGATCGCCCTGACCCCCATGATCACTTCGAGGCCGGGGCTCCGCTGATACCAGGGAAGCACGCCGGTGTCGACGGTGGCTGCGGCCTCGGCCGCGAAAACGATGATATCGGCAGGAGTGGATGTCGCGGACACATACATCGCCAGCATAAACACGCCGATAACCGGGAACAGCGAGGCAAGCGTGACGATCCCGAAGCCCGACAAGCCCGAATCGCCCTTGCCCGCGGCGGCTGCGATCCCGATACCGAGCGCAAGCACCAGCGGAACCGTGACCGGACCGGTCGTCACCGCGCCGGTATCCCACGCAAGCCCCATGACCTTGGCGAGCTCGGGGTCCATCGCGCCGAACACGGTCAGGCCCAGGATTGGCACCAGGGTCAGATAGATCAGCGGCTTCAGGCTCCAGCCATACAGAAAACGCAGCGTTCCGATCACCGCGGCCAGGCCGACGCTGGCGCCGACGACCAGCACGAGTACATCCGTCCATTGGTTGAGCAGCGCCCAGAGATACGGCGCCCGTTCTGCCGAAACGTTCTGGCCGGCAGCCTGCAAGGCGCCAATGGCCGGCTCCGCGAAGGTCACGCCGATGCCCAGCAGCAGCGTGATGAACAGCACTACGGGCAATGGCGACTTGCGCGGGAGAGTCTTGCCTATGAGTTCTCCGAACGGCATCAGACCAAGCTTCAGCCCCTCCATGAAGAACATCAGGCCGACGATCACCGCGAACAGGCCGCCGGTGATGAGCCAGGAGTTGTCGACCAGCTGACGCAGGATGAGGATCTGAAACAACGCCAGATAGAGCGCCAGCGGCACGACGGCCCTGAACTGCTCCGCGAACCGCGCGTAGACATAGGGCCTGAGCAGGGCGACCACCTCGCTGCCCTTCAGCTTCAGCCTCGCGGGCGTCGCCGGAATCGGCCGGCCATCGTCGCCGCGCCGGACCGGCAGCATGACATCCACCGCGCGAACCTCGCGTCGCCCGGCGCCGAGTTCCCGCAGGTAATCCCCGTAACGGATCGTACTCTTCATGGTTTGGATAAGTCCTGAGCCTGGTTATCAGGGCGCACTGAAGAACACATCCGGCAGCGCTCTATCGACGCAGCGTAGCTGTACTGTCAGCCACCGTGCTACCGCCCATCAGGGCGGGTTCCGAAGCCAGGCGCTACCAGCCACCGGGCATCCTGACGACGCCTGACCAGTGCTTGTAACTCTGCGCACCCCGCATCGTCGTCAGGAACCAGTTGTCTTCGTTCTGCAGCAACTCGCGCAGCAGGGCGTTGTTGATGGCATGGCCGGAACAGTATCCGATGAAGCGACCGATGATCGGTGCCCCGGCCAGCGCCAGGTCGCCGATCGCATCAAGGATCTTGTGGCGCACGAATTCATCAGTGTGGCGCAGGCTCTCCGGATTGACGATGCCATTTTCGTTCACCAACACCGCGTTCTGCAGGGAACCGCCCTTGATCAGGCCCAGCTTGCGCAGCGTATCGACTTGGTCCTGGAAACCGAATGTGCGCGCGTTGGACAACTCCCTTTCAAACGATTCCCGATCCAGCGGAATCGACAGATACTGGCGGCCAATGATATCGGAATCGAATTCAATAGTCATGTCCATCCACGAGGAATTATCGGGCACCATTATCGCCGACTTTCCCTCTTCCTCCACACGTACCGGCTTTCGTATCACTATGGCCCTGCGTTCCTCGCGTTGCAGGCATATGCCCACCTGGCGAATGAAGCGCACGAACGGTTCCGAACTGCCATCCATGATGGGTACCTCGGGGCCGTTCAGCACGATTCGCGCATTGTCGACGCCACTGGCATGTAACGCGGCCATGAGGTGTTCGATCGTCGCCACCTTTACCCCGAACCGGTTGGACACGGTGGTGGACAGGCGTGTGTCCGTCACCGCATTCCAGCGTGCGGGAATCTCCGCCTGGTCGCTCGGCACATCCTGACGGATGAAGATGCGTCCGGTATCCGCCGGAGCCGGCTGGATCACCATGCTGATCATCTGACCGCTATGCAGACCGGGGCCCATAAAACTGATCGGGCGATTCAACGTGTGCTGAAAATAATGGTTGGGCAAGTTCATCGTTCTCTCCTGTCGTGGTTTCGACAGGGCCAGAGTACGTTTCCCGCTGCCAGCGGCGCTGGTTACTCCGCGCCACTTGCTTGTTCCCGTCTTGTCATTTGCCGCCATACGTTTATCCTTCCCTGACAAAGGTTCATGGCGAGGGACTTATGGCATCCACCACGCTTTCCTCCTGGGCGCTGCTGCTCTGGGAGGAGTTGCAGTATCGAAATCTCGATGCGCGCGCCATCTTCGTTGCGGCGGGCCTGGATCCGGTCAAACTGCAGGACCCCAATGCACGTTTTCCGGCTTCGCGGATGACGCGATTGTGGCAACTGGCCGAGGAAAAATCCGGCGATCCCGCGATCGGCATCGCCACCGGCATGCGCTGGAATCCGACGACCTTTCACGCGCTCGGCTACGCGTGGCTGGCCAGCGCTACCCTCGCCCAGGCGTTTCACCGGTTAGTCCGCTACAGCCGGCTGATCCATGACGCCAGCGAATTTACACTGACCCTGACCGGAACGAATTACCTGATCAGCGGGAGAAACAGGGATTCGACGATTGTTCTGTCCCCGCTCGCAATCCAGGCGACGATGGTGGCCGTCGTCAAGATGTGTCGAATGGTGCAGGGGGAGTCCTTCAGTCCGGTTGAAGTGCAATTTCCATTTGCGCCAACCGCCAGCACTCTCGCGCTCGAAGTCAATTTGCGCGCGCCGTTGAGATTTGGTGGCGATCAGTTGGGCATGCTCATCGACCGGCAGGACATGGAGCGGCCCCTGCCGACCTCCAACCCGGAACTCACCCGCGTCAACGAGCAGATCGTGCTGAAACACCTGAGCCAGATGGACCAGCAGCACCTCGCTCAACAGGTACGCCAGCGCATCATCGAAGCCCTGCCATCCGGGCGGGTGAAGGAAGAGCACATCGCCGAGGGCTTGCACCTGAGCATCCGCACACTGCAACGGCGGCTGCTGGAGGAAGGCGTGAATTTCGGTGAGTTGCTGCAGGGCACCCGCAAGGAACTGGCCCAGAACTATATCGACGACAGCCAGTTGAATGTCAGCGAGATCGCCTACCTGCTGGGCTTCTCGGACCAGGCCAATTTCACCCGGGCCTTCAAGCGCTGGTTCGGCTCCACGCCCAGCGACTGGCGGCGGAGAGCATAGCGTTTTGTTATTTCACGTCCCTGGGCAGGAGTACTGGATCAGTTCCGACGAACGTGTGACTTCTGCCAATGCTAGTTTACTGGCGAAATAAACTGCTTGCGGTAATCGACTACTTTTTCCAGATATCGGCGCGTTTCTTCATAGGGCAGATCTGTCTTCAATTTGGCATAGACCTCCGCGGGTGATGTGCGGTTGATGGCATTGAACGCCTCGGCGCGGTCCTTGGAAAATGTTTTCAGCACATTGCCCGCTCCGGTATTGTACGCCGAGATCACGCAATATTCGCGCGAGATGTCGTTCTGCACCTTCTCGAGATAATTGAAGGCGAGTACGTTCAGGTACGCCGAGCCCAGCTCGATGTTGTTATTTGCATCGAATAAATATTCCTTGGTCGGAATACCATCGTCGCCCGTCGCGCGCCGATAGGCGTCGCGTCCGCCGCTCGTGGGCACCAGCTGCATCAATCCATAGGCGGGTACCGGACTGACCGCATAAGGATTGAAATTGCTTTCAGTGCGTATGACCGCATAGACCAGGCTCGGGCTGATCTTGTATTGTGCGGCGAATTTATTGACTGCCTTGCTGTATTTTTGCGCCTGCTTGTTGCTGAAATTGCTCACCATGGCGATCTTTACATAGGTAGAGGTCTTGCTGGCGCTATCCACGTCAATCTTGCGCTGCTGTTTCACTTCCTTGATGAGATATTGAGCATAGGCCTCGGCGGCTTTGGGATCAGCGATGCTTTCACCTTTCTGGTTGACCACCAGCCCCTTCAGATAGGGTTCTTCCTCGCTCGACAGGGTGACCGCCTTGTCGCTGAACAGATCCACTGCGCGCGGGTCGTCCGGGGTGAGCAGGGTGGTGACGATGGCGTTATGCAGGCTGCCGTTCGGGTCGCGTTCATCCAGGGTCTCGACCATGACCTCGCCCTGATCGAAATCCACCACCGCGCGGCTCTGATAGTTCTGAGTGTATTTCACATATTGTTTCTTGGTGGGGACCTTCGCCTCCTGCTTGCCCCATGTCTCGCCCGCCTTGCCCTCGAGCAAGGCCATGAGCCGGTCGAAGTCCTGCTTCACCGCGCGGATATCCGCTGTGATCGCCTGGGGATTCTTCTTATAATATTCGGAGCGCTGTTTCAGGCCCTGCTTGAGCGCCTCGCTGGGATCATCGCTGGAGGCGATGGCGCTGAGATTTTGAGCGGTACCGCTGTTGATCACAGCGATGGCGCTGTCCACATCTTTCAGGGATTTCTCCAGGGTTTGACAGCTTGCAAGCAGTGCTGCACATGCCAATACTAACCCCCACTTCATCACCGGCCCCTCCCATTGGCGTATAGGAAGAATAATCGCCCATTTCCCCCAAGTCTACCTGGAGGAAGGCGTGAATTCCGGCGCGTTGCTGCAGGACATCCGCAAGGAACTGGCCCAGAATTACATCGACGACAGCCAGTTGAATGTCAGCGAGATCGAGCGCCTCCTGTCAGGCAGATCAGAAACGCAGGGCGATCCCGATGGTCGCCTCGCCCTGGGATACGGCATTGCCGCTGGTGCGTACCAGGCAGGTACCCACGCCGTCGATGCTGCTACAGAAAAACCCGGTGTCGGAGTCGACCAGCGTCGCATATCCCCGTACACCGAACATCAGCGCAATCTGCTCGCCCAGCGGTACATGCAGGCCCCCGCCAAGGCTTGCGGAAAACCCGGTTTCCGCACTAAAGCCGTCGGCATTGAAACGGGTCACCCCTACCGTGAGCGAAAAGTAAGGCTTGAACCAGGAATCCTGTTCGAATATGAGGGCGCCGCCAATGTGGAAGTATTCCGTCGTGACATCCACGGCGCCCAGCGTCGGATCGGCACTGTCCAGATTGATGGTCTGGTTCGAGTACAGGAATTCGTAGAACGATCCGGGGTCGCGGTACAAGGCGAGACCGAGGCCCCAGCTGGCGCCCTCCTCGAGGTCTACGGTAGGCGGACTGCCGGAAGGACTATTCTCAACATTGAATTCGCCGCCGACACGGTAACCGCCGAAGGCCGATATTTCGAGGCGCGGCGTATCGGCAACGGCGGGAGCGCCCGGCACACACAGGCCCGCCAGCACACACAAGGACATGAATCTTTCTAAGCAGGACATCCGGACCGTCCTCGCGTTTGAATATGCGATTGTGCAACGACCGGTTGAACACGAGGGGCAAATATTGCACACCATTAGTGGCCGAATACAATAAGGCCACCTATTGCTTTTCAGCGCGCGCGCAGATAACCAGAGAATAACGTGAATCCTGATGGTCCAATTCGGCCGTGCTGAAATCCTCCATCGCCAGGCCACGGAGCTCCCCCGCTGCCGTCAGTGAATTTCCATATCCGGTAACCACTACATTCGCGTTCCCAAAACACCTTCCAATAGTTGCGCCCAGTCCATAGGCTGTAAAGCGCCACAACTCGGGATATTGCGGGTAATGAACAGTGATATTGGGCACGCAAAGCAACAGAACGCCGCCGGGCTTCAGTATTCGATGCAACTCGGAGATCATCTTTTCCTTTTCTAAGATGATGTGCAGTACGTAGGTACAGATGATGCAGTCAAAGTAGTCTCCGGGCAGGTCGTTGTCCTTGGTCAAGTCCGCTACCAGGGTTGTACCTTTTTTATCTGGCTCCACGTTTAATATGTCTACCGAAAGCACTTTGTCCTTCCCGAATTTTGATGTATAGGAATCTTCCTGAAACTCCAGGCAACGTCCTTGAATGGCCGACGCGTTATGGCGTAAAAACTCCTCCAGATAGTAGCGATGAATGGTTTTTCCGCGTCCACCCCAGCCATCGGTCATCGGCCTTACGCCCCATGCAGAACGCAGCCTCGTTATGCTTCTGGCCAGCACTGGTAATTTTTTGATAGCCCTTTCCAGAATCCCCGCGGGCTTTCTTCTTCGTTGCGTGTTCATTACCTGAAATAATCCAATTTTAGACACATAGATTTTTGCATAACTATTCAAGGTTCATATCCCGACTATTTCATCTATTCTAGATAATCGAATGAGCAGCCTGATTCCGAGTGAATGCCTCAATCAATCGAAACGCCTGGAATTATAGGTTTTTCCGGATTTTCTGCCGCCAGCTTACTCTGATTTTTATGGTATATACTCCGTCGACCAATTTAGCAGGGGCCTTACGGCGCCGCCCCATTCCCCCATCCAGTCTCCCCGTGCCGACTCCCCGGTCAACCTGTCGAACACCTGGAAGCTGACAACGGATTCAGCCTTGAATTGGACACTGAACGGCTTCATCGTAGCGAGGCCGACGCTGACAAAAACCGTCCCTTCACTCAGAAGATTAGGGGGAATCCAGACCGTACTGACATACCGGCCGACGGGCCGGGGCTGCCGACGCCATGTCATATTGGTATCAGCCACTGCGAAGCAATGAATCTCTTCATCGTTGTAGAAATCGAAATACGGCGATAAAACATATCCCGGTTGAAGGACATCATATTCCATATCAAGACGGAACGGCTTGGTAATATCAACCATGCCGGTGCTGTCACCGTTCTCGGATCGCACGCGCACCGCCCGCAGGCGGGCGATTTCGCCTCCGGGAGCGGACTGCTCATCGTTCCACTCTCGCACTTCTGAAGTACCGCTTGCATTGATGAGATATGCGCTTACTACATCATGCGCAGGACCCTCATTGATGACATGTCCGGCGTCTATATGAATGGCCCTGTCACATAGCATATTAATAGCAGGCATGTTGTGGGAGACAAACAATACTGTACGACCGGATTTGCCGACATCTTCCATCTTGTTAATGCATTTTTTCTGGAATTCGGCATCGCCAACAGCCAGCACTTCATCAATGATCAAGATCTCCGGCTCGAGATGCGCGGCTACCGAAAACGCCAGGCGAACCGTCATACCGCTTGAATATCGCTTAACCGGCGTGTCCAGGAATTTTTCCACCCCTGAAAATGCCACTATTTCATCGAATTTCCGCTCGACCTCCTTCTTCCTCATCCCCAGGACGGTGCCATTCAGATATATGTTTTCCCGGCCGGTGAGTTCATTATGGAAACCGGTTCCAACCTCAAGCAAACTGGATACCCGCCCTTTCATTTCAATTATCCCTTGCGTAGGCGCGGTTATACGGGTAAGGATCTTGAGCAGGGTCGATTTTCCGGCGCCGTTACGTCCGATAATTCCCAGTACTTCCCCCTGTTTCACCGAAAAAGTCACGTCCTTTAGCGCCCAAAAAACATCTGACTGATCTTCTCCGGAACCGTCTCGTCCCTCTTCGAACCGGTAAAGAGACCGGTACTTGCGATAATTTATTAATGGTCTCTTGAATATATCCATGAAGGTCGCCGCAAGAGTATCATGCGACTCTTCCTTGACACCCAGCCGATAACGCTTGCTTATGGCGTGGACGTTAATCGCGATATCCCCAGTGGTCATTCTTTGCCCCGATCTCTAAATTGGTTCGTCTAAAATGCGGCATTGCAGGATCAACTGTGTTGATTATATCGGCTGGAATGTCTCCGGCCAGAGAAGTTGAAGAAGCAGCGAACATATTCGCCAGAGTTCCGGCAGCAGAGGGTCGGGCCAGTGCGGCTCGGGCGTACCTCTTGGTCGATCCGGAAGTGGGTCAAGTCCATGCTTCCCTATGTTGGGGAGTTGTGGGGAAGAGGCAGACTGATTTCGACCAGCAGGCCGCCCAGACTTGCAGTGTGTAACGCGATGGTGCCGCGATAGACCAATACCATGTCGCTGACAATACCAAGTCCGAGGCCGTGACCTTCCATATCTTCGTCCAGACGTGCACCGCGTCGCAGCATGTCTTCACGCAGTTCCGGCGCCAGTCCCGGACCGTCATCAGCCACCTGAATCAGCAAGGTCCTGTCCCGAACCGCCAGCGTTATGGCGACGCGGCCTTGCGCCCATTTACAGGCGTTGTCGATCAGGTTCCCCAACAGTTCCAGCATGTCATCCTGCTCGAAGGGAAGCAGTCCGGCAGGCGCCTCCCAGGTGATGTCGAGAGGGCGACGTTGCGCGCGTTGCAGCGTATCAATCAGCAACGGCAGATCTGCGCGAGGCTCAAAACGTGCTCCTGACATGGATTCGCCCGCAGTCCGGGCGCGACCGAGCTCCCTGCCAATACGGCGCTGGATCTGCAGCAGTTGGGTGTGCAGCTGTTGTTTCAGTTCCGGATCGGCCTTTTCGCTCAGCATGAACAGCACACCGAGCGGTGATTTCAAGGCATGGCCCAGATTGCCGAGTGCGCGGCGTGAGCGAGTCATGGATTCGCGTGAGTACTGCAGCAGACGATTGATCTCGGTGATCAGGGGCTGCAATTCACGGGGAGCATCGGTCTGCAGCAGTTCGCGTTCTCCCTGCTCCAGTTCATGCAATTGCAATCTGGTGCGGGCCAGCGGCAGCAAGGCACGACGCATCCAGTAACGTTGCAGCAGCAACAACAGGCTCAATGCCAGCGTGCTGAGTCCCAGCAGTATTATCCCTATGCTGCGAAAGCGGGCAAGCAGCGGGGCAAGGTCTGTGGCCACTACCACAATGATATCGGTACCCAGACGACGATAATCCGCACGCAGCATCAGTAATTGTTGGCCGGATGTGCCCGCGAACAGATCGGGCACAAGCCCGGTTTTGGGGGGGAGCGGCAGTTCGTCGTCCCAGAGCGAGCGTGAGCGCAGGGTCTGCCCTTCGGCCAGTACCGTGAAATAGCGGCCCGACAAGGGCATTTGATAAGCCGGCAGCAAGAGTGCCAAATTGAAACCGAGCGCATCCGGCTGTCGCTCCAGCGCTGCCAATACACTAATGGCATCTTCTTCCAGACCCGCACGCGCAACATCACGCAGCGCGCGTTCAGACAGCAGAAGCGCAACAAGGCCAAGTAACAGGGTGACGACGACCAGACTCGTGCTCAGGCCGAGCGCCAGCGTGCGCTGGATCGATGCAGTGGCTTTCACTCAGCAGGCTCCGCACCGATACCGCGAAAACAATAGCCCCGACCGCGCCGGGTTTCGATGCTGTGCTTGCCGAGCTTGCGCCGCAGCCGGTTTACATGCACTTCCAGCACGTTGCTGTTGATCTCGCTGCCGGTGTCGTACAGATGTTCTTCAATTTCGCTGCGCAGCAACAGCTTGTCGGGATGTTGCATGAAAAAGCGCAGCAGCCGGAACTCGATGCCGCTCAGTGCAATTTCCTGACCATGCACGTGTACACACTGTTGTTGTTCATCGAGAGCAAGTCCGCTCACCTCGAGCAGGGGTTGGTTGGACTTTCCGTTCCGGTGGCGCAGGATGGCCTGCAGGCGCAACAGCAACTCATCGGTATGAAAAGGCTTGGTGAGATAATCATCAGCGCCGGCGCGCAGGCCTTCGATGCGCTCGGCAAAAGTATCGCGCGCGGTCAGTATCAGCACCGGTACTTGCAGTCCCGCTGTGCGCCAGCCGCGCAGGATGTCGAGTCCGTTGCGACCAGGCAAGCCGAGATCCAGCACCACGATATCGTAATCCTGGTCATGCACGGCGCGATCAGCATCGCGACCGTCGACGAGCCAGCTAACCGCATAGCCACCTTGCTTCAATCGTGGCAGCAATTCATCCGCGAGAGTGAGGCTGTCCTCGATCAGCAGCAGGCGCATCAGTCTTCTTCTTCGTCATCGAGAATCCTGGCCCTGGAGGCATCAACTTCCAGTTCACGCACCTGGCCTTCCCGGGTCAGTATCTCCAATTCGTAAATATAGATGCCATCGTCTTTTTCCAGGTCTGCTTCCAGTAATCTGGCCTCAGGGTAACGTTCGCGCACCTTGTCCAGAATGCTTTCCAGCGCCAGGATGGCGCCGGCATTGCGCAGTTCACGTGCAGTCTCCTGGGATATATCCGCAGCCACGGCCGCGCTCGCTGCCAGAACGAGCGCGGCCAGACTTGTGCAGATGCGTCTGCCTGTGAGTAAGGCCAAGCGACTCATCCGCGCGGGATCTCAGTCGTCACGACGGTTCGACAGAACTTCGCCGGTGGTCGCATCGAGCTCGACATCCCATTCCTCCGAGGGTGTTCCGACGCGCAGTTCCACCTGATAAACATAGCGGCCATGTTCATGATCCAGTTCGGTTTCGCCGATCGTGCCGCCGGGATGCAGCGCAAGTACAGCCTTGTTGAGTTCATCAAAAGATTTGATGGTACCCGCTTCGATCAGTTTGATGGCCTGATCCGGACCGATGTCATCATCGGCATGGGACAGGGCAGTAACACCGAACAGCATTGCGGACAGGATGACAGCGTAAGCGGTTTTCATTGCAGACTCCTCGATTGATATGGACTTGCCTTGAGCGACAGGGCCATATTAGAGCATGAGCCTTAAATGAAGCTGAAAATAGCGGGTAAAGCAAGGCAGGGAACAGGGCCGAGCCTGTTGGGCAGGGTACTACGCGCTTGAGAGTAGAGGGGTCCGCCTGTTCCGCAACCTAATTACGTATACTGCCCCCGATACTCAACTGACGCTGACGGTCTTTTCGGTCTCCTTGTCGGGTAGACCCCCGACCGGGCATTCGGTCACGCCGATCGTCGCGCGGGTCAGCGCCTCGACATTCTTCTGCGCCGTCGATGCGCTGGTCACCCAGGTTCGGTAGAACTCGAACGGGCAGGCGGCGATACCCTTCTCGCCGTCGCCGGAATTGTAGATGCCGGTATAGCCGCGGTGCAGCAGCTTGAACAAATGGTTCTGCGACTGGTCGTTCGCGCGCGCGTCGCGGATCGCAGACACCGAAAGCTGCGCATACTGGATGCCCATCTCCTCCTCGCCGCATTCGCCGAGCGTCCGGCCGTCGAAGCCGATGATCGAGGAATGGCCGAAGTAGGAATAGACGCCGTCGAATCCCGTTGCGTTCGCGACCGCGACGTAGCTGTTGTTGGCCCAGGCCATCGCCTTCGCCATCAGCACCTGCTGATCCTTGGCCGGATACATATAGCCCTGGCAGCGCACGATCAGCTCGGCGCCCTTCATCGCGCAGTCGCGCCAGATCTCCGGATAATTGCCGTCGTCGCAGATAATCAGGCTGATCTTCATGCCCTTGGGTCCTTCGGACACGTAAGTGCGGTCCCCGGGATACCAGCCTTCGATCGGACACCACGGCAGGCACTTGCGGTACTTCTGCACGACCTCGCCCTTGTTGTTGATCAGCACGAGGGTGTTGTACGGCGACTTGTCGGGATGCTCCTCATGGCGTTCGCCGGTCAGCGAGAATATGCCCCAGGTATTGGCGACCCGGCAGGCCTCGCCGAAGATCCTGGTCTCGGGACCCGGGACGCTCGTCGCGGTGGCCATCATCTCGTCGCGATCGTACATGATGCCCATCGTGCTGTATTCCGGAAAGACCACCAGGTCCATGCCGGGCAGTCCGACCTTCATGCCGACGATCATCTCGGCGATCTTGCGCGCGTTGTCGAGCACCTCCGCCTGGGTGTGCAGGCGCGGCATCTTGTAGTTGACGACCGCGACGCCGACGGTGTCCTTGCTGCTCGAAATATCTCCGTGTCTCATATATTCCGCTCCTCGATCTCGTCAATGAAGGGCTTACCGACAAGAGCGACAGCAGGATATATGCCAAACCGCAAGATGTTGAAATTACAAGACTAATTACAGAGAGGGCGGCCCCGAAAAGGAATCAGCCGCACCATGTCGGTCGTGTGCGCACCGCGAAGGCGCAAATCATGAGGATATGGCCATCACTCCGAAACACTCACGGACACCCGGGCCAGCGCCGCGATCGGGATTGGCTTCCCTGCCAGCGGATCTTGTCGACGTCGTAGGTCGCGCTTTATTGCGCGAACAACCCGACGTGGTAGTCGGCGACCGCCCTGCGCTGCTCCTGCGTCAATCGTCGCGCTGGCAGTAATAGATGGGGTAATAGCGGTACCATTGCCGGCCGGCGAGGGGCTGGCGCTCGAAGCGGAAGCCGGTCTCCGCGAGCAGGCGTTCCCATAGCGACTCGCCGGGGATTAGGTTGCGGCCCGCGAAGTAATAGCGATGAATCAGCGCGTATTCAGCCGGCGCGAGCATACCGCTGTCCAGCCAACGCCGGAAGATGGCGTACACCTGACCGTTGTCGAGCAACAGGGTATCGGGATTGTAGGCCATGTCGAAGCAGCCCCAGATGCGCATGCCGAAGCCGAATTCCTCTTCGCCGATCGCGCCGGCGCGGAAGGCGCGCAACAGGGCGGCGGCGGCATGGTCGCGCGGGTCGAAGTCATGCGGGATGAAGATGTTGCGCTGGATCACCGCTCCGCCCGGCGAGAGGCACTGCCGCATGTTGTCCAGCAAGCGGCGATGCGCCTCGAGGGTGAGCAGGTTGCCGAACAGGCCGTCGCCAAGGATGGCGTCAAACGGTTGCGACAGGAAGCGCGGGAGCTGCAGCCAGTCGCCCTGGATAACCGTCTCCCGGCACCGCTGCTCCGGGGCAAGCCAGTCACGGTACAGCGCGATGGAGCGGGGATGAATATCCACGCAGACGGTTGCGCAGCCAAGGCCGGCGGCAAGCTGGCGCAGCTCCGGCGTCATGCCGAGAATCAGCACGCTCTTATCCTGCGTCTCGCCCTGCAGCGCGCGCGTGAGCGCGGCGCGATACACGGCGAGCTCGCTGGTGTCGGGAGAGCCGGCGGCATAGCGCTCCTTGCCCGCCAGCTTGATGCGTGCCTGTAAAGCCTGATCGTCCCACTGTGTCATCGGAGTTGCCCGGGATTGGATGTGAACGCCCTGCCACAGCTTATCGGCCCGGCGCCGGCGCGGCCGCAACGACCGCGCCGTGACAATCGGGGCCGCTTGCTGGTATAACCGCAGGGCAGGCGCCGCGCAACTATCCAGGAGGGACCGGCGGGCCGGCAGCCACCTTCCCCGGCCTCGCCCCGCCGCTGCCCAGGCGGGGACGGGACGCGAGCGGATATCGGACAACCCCTTCCATGCTGACAACGAGCTAACTTCGATGCCCGGTCTCTTCGGCGTCGTGCGCATCGATCCGCGCCGGCCGGTGACGCGCGAGTTTCTGGAATCATGGCTGGGCCGCATGGCGGTGCGTCTGCACCACTACGACGGCTATGTCGCCGAGTCCTTCTTCGACGACCGCGCCGGCCTCGCCCTCGGCCGCATCGGCTTCCCGCACCACCACGCCACCGCCTGGCCGGCCGCGGATGATCCGGCGCCGCATCGCCTGCGCGCCTTCATCGCCGGGCGGCCGCACGGCGAGGTCGTCGCCGGCGACTCGTGGGACAACAGCAAGGCGCGCCTCCACGCCGCCAGCGGATCGTTCTCCGCCGTGCTGCACTCCGCCGCCGGGAAGAAGACGGTCATCATCGCCGACCGACAGGGCTCCCAGCCGGTATTCTACACGGCCCACGAGGGGCTGCTGCTGTTCGCACCGGAGGTGAAGCCGCTGCTGGAATTCCTGCCGGACCACACGGCGTTCGACCTGGCCGCGCTCGCCACCTATCTCGCCAGCGGTTACCTGCTTTCAGAGCAGACTTTCTTCCGCGCGATCCGCCGCTTGCCGGGAGGTGCGGAACTCGCCGTCGCCGACGGCCGCTGTGTCCCCGCGCAGTATTGGCGTTTCCGTCCCGGCGCGCAGGAACACGACAGGTCGCTCGGTGACTATGCGCAGGAAGCCGGTGCGCGCATCGATGCCGCGGTCGCGCGCGAGCTGGACGACCCCGACCGGACCGTGCTGCTGCTCAGCGGCGGAGTGGATTCGCGCGCCATTCTGGGCGCCGCTTATCATGCCCTGCGTCGCGACGGGCGGCGCCTCCACGCAGTCACCTGGGGCTGCGCGCCCGGGCGCGCCGGGGCGGATATAAGCATCGCGCGGCAGCTCGCGGCGAGGCTGAACATCGATCACGAGGTGATCCAGACCGAGCTCACCGGCTTCACCGCGTATGGCGACGCCTTCCGGCGGGTGAATTATCTGCTGGACGGGATGAGCGAGGCGGCGGCGCTGCACCCGGACAAGTTCGCCATCACGGAACAGCTGTACGCGCGCGGCTACCGCATCCTGCTGCGCGGCGAACAGAGCTTCGGCTTCGCGGAACGGGAGTACAGCGCGCAAGGCGCGCTGGCGAAACTCGGCCTGCGCCGCTTCCGAGACAACGAGGTCCTGCGGCGCGTCGTCAGGCCGGACCACTGGCGTGCCCTGGCGGAGGCCGCGGATCCGATCATGGACGGCCTCGTGGAAGAAGCCGCCGCACTCGACCCGAACGACTTCACGCATCGCGCCTACTTCCACGACCGCTATCAGCGCCTCAGCGGCACCGCCGCCTACTACAAGCAGGCGCTGATGGACCACCGTTCGCCGCTGATGGACAATGCGATCCTCGATCTGATCGAGCATCTGCCAAAGCCCTGCCGCGACGACAAAGCGCTGCTGTATCACACGGTCAGGTGGCGCTACCCGGAACTGGCCGGCATCGACTATGCGAGCCGGACCAACTTGGAGGACTGGAACGAGCTGCTCGCCGCCGACACCCCGGTGCGCCGTTATGCCCTCGCTGAACTGTCCGACACCGCCTCCGGCATCTGGGATCTGCTGGACCGCGAGGCCGTTCGCGCGCTGCTTGACCAGGCGGTGGCGCGGCGCAAGGAGCCGCTGCAGCGTGGGCCATTCGCGAGCGCGCTTCGTGCGCGCGCGAAGTCCGCGCTGTACCGGGTCTCGCCGCGGCTCGCGGCTACGCGGCGGCTGGCCAAGGCCGCGCGCCGGGATGTGCCGGCGCACCAGGTGTTGATGCGCGCGCTCGTCCTGAAGCACTGGCACGACGCCTTCGTGCGGAAGTAACGTGAGATCCGCTTACCAGGCTGCCGCCAAGCCGGCGGTCTGGTAGGATTTTGTCATGTGCCCGGAACCGAACCACCCGCCCCTGCTGGACGAGGACAGCGTCGCCTGAGCCAGGGGCTTCGTGTCCGCGCAGCGCACGGTCGCCGATCGCGGCGCGCATGGCTGAACCTGCCCCACGGGGACGGGTCAGAATGAAATAATGCTGTTAAACTGCGCGCTTGTGCCACACGGGGGGAGTTGGTAACGTCGGCGGAACCCGCCGGGGATAGCCGGTTCAACATGGAAAAACGCTTCACCGCAAAAGACTTCGTCCTGCTGTCCGCGCTGTCGATCCTGCTGCTGGTGCTGCTGCTGGTCATGTACCAGGTCGATCGGCAGTGGGGCAAGATGGAGCAGATGACCCGTGTCATGGGCGAGCAGGCCCAGGACCTGCGCACGCTGCGCGGGGCGATGCAGACCATCGAACGGCGCCTGCGCGACGGCGTCGCCGTCTCGGGTCCCGGGACAGATGCCGGGGACGACGACATCCCCGGCGCCTTCCGGCGCGCCTGGGACGCCAGCCAGCACGACGACTTCCAGACCGGCGACGCGCTGGCCCTCGCCTTCGGCACCGGGCTCAAGACGATCACGCCGACGATCTCGACCGACGCCTACGCCTCCGAGGTGCAATCCTATGTCCTCGAGTCCTTGCTGCTGCGCAATCCCGACACCCTCGAATGGGAGGGCCTGATCGCGCGCGACTGGCGCTACAGCGAAGACGGCCTGACGATCACGTTCACGCTGCGCCAGGACGTGACCTTCTCCGACGGCGCGCCACTGACTGCCGAAGACGTCGCCTTCACCTTCGCGTTCATCATGAACGACACGATCGCCGCGCCGCGCGACCGCGCCTATCTCGAGAAGGTCGAGTCCGTGACCGCCGTCGGCCCCTTCGAAGTCGCCTTTCGCTTCAAGGAACCCTATTTCAACAGCCTCCAGCTTGCCGGGAGCATGAGCATCTTCGCCCGCCACTTCTACGAGCCCTACCTGGCGGACCCCGAGGCCTTCAACCAGTCGCGCGGCCTGCTGTTCGGCTCCGGCCCGTACCGGCTGCCGGACCCGAGGGGCTGGACGCCGGACCAGGGCCGGGTCGAGCTGGAGCGCAACCCGCGTTACTGGGGGCCGGTGGAGCCGCCGTTCGACCGGGTCATGTGGCGGGTCATCGAAAACGACGCGGCGCGCCTGACGACGTTTCGCAACGGCGAGATCGATGTCTACGGCGCGAGCCCGCGGGAATACCAGCGCCTGCTCGACGACCGTGAATTTCGCGCGCGCACCCATCACTTCGAGTACATGGCGCCGACCGCCGGTTATTCCTATATAGGCTGGAACCAGGAGCGCAACGGCGCGCCGACCCGCTTCGCCGATCGCCGCGTGCGTCAGGCAATGACGCTGCTGACTGATCAGGCCCGCATCATCGACGAGATCATGCTCGGGTACGCCGAGGCGGCGGTCAGTCCGTTCAGCCCGCGCAGCCCGCAGCACGATCCGGCGAACACGCCGTATCCGTTCGACCCGGACCGCGCGCTCGCGCTGCTGAAGGAGGCCGGCTTCGAGGACCGCAGCGGCAACGGCGTGCTGCAGGGGCCGGACGGCCAACCCTTCGACTTCGAACTGGTGTACTTCCAGGATAACGAGGACACCCGGCGCATCGTGCTGTTCCTGCGCGACCTCTACGCGCGGGTCGGCATCGTGCTGCGCCCAAAGCCGACCGAATGGTCGGTGATGCTCGACCTGATCAATCGCAAGGACCTCGACGCGATCACGCTCGGCTGGACCAGCGGCGTCGAGGTCGACATCTTCCAGATGTTTCATTCGAACCAGACCATGGCCGGCGGCGACAACTTCGTCAATTATCGCAACCCGGAGTTCGACAGTCTGATCGACCGGGCGCGCGCCGAGGTCGACGAGGCCGCGCGTATGCCGCTATGGCAGGAGGCCGAGCGCATGCTCTACGCTGACCAGCCGTACACCTTCCTGATGCGGCGCAAGACGCTCGCCTTCATTGACCGGCGCATGCATAACCTCGAGAACACGAACCTCGGCCTCAACATAACCCGGGTGCCAATCGAGATCTATGTGCCGGGCCCGCTGCAAAAGTATTCCCGATAACCCCGGGGACTGATGTATACCTACGTCCTGCGTCGCCTGCTGTTGATGATCCCGACGCTGTTCGGGATCACGATCGTCGTGTTCACGATCATGGCCGCATCGCCGGGCGGCATCAGCGCGCAGAGCCTCGTCGACGGGATGAACCTCGAGCCGCAGGCGAAAAAGGCGCTCGAGGACTATTACAACCGCCGCTACGGACTCGACCAGCCGGCGCCGATCCAGTACCTGCGCTGGCTCAACAACGTCTCGCCCGCGGGCTTTATTTTCGACAACGACGGCAAGGTCGCCGGTTTCTCGTTGTTCAAGGGCTCGGACCTCGGCATGAGTTTCCGCTACGGGCGCACCGTCATGGACCTGATCGCGGAACGGCTGCCGATCACGCTGCTGCTTAACGTGATCTCGATCCCGGTCATCTACATCATCGCGATCAGCGTCGGCGTCTATGCGGCGACCCAGCGCGGCCGCGGCTTCGACGTCACCTCCGGTGTCGCGCTGCTCGGCATGTGGTCGGTGCCGACGATGCTCGCCGGCGTGCTGATGATCGGCTTTTTCGCCTCGGATCAGTACTGGCGCTGGTTCCCGACCGCCGGCATCAACCGCCGTGACGCGATCGACATGACCTTCCTGCCGCAGTGGGCCCATCTGTGGGACGTCGCGCTGTTGTTCGCGCTCGCCGGTCTCGGCGCGCTGCTGATGGCCGCGCTCGCCTTGCGCGCGCCGGCGATGCTGCGCATCGGCGTGATGGCCGCGCTCGGGGTCGCGCTCGGCTGGCTGATGGCCGGCGGGCTGCCGGAATCCGCTTCACTGCCGTTGCGGCTGTTCCTCGCCGCGATCGGCGCGGGCGTGTTCGTGCTGATCGCGCGCACCGACTTCAAGGGCCTGCAGGTCGGCACGATGGGGCTGATCGGCGTCTTTCTCGGCATCGGCCTTGCCGGATATCTCGCCCAGGGCGAGTTCATCCGCGGCTTTCTGCTCGACCGGCTGTGGCATCTGACGCTGCCGGTGATCTGCCTGTCCTACGGCGGCTTCGCGTTTCTCGCCAAGCTGTCGCGCTCGGCGGTACTCGAAAATCTGCTGTCGGATTATGCGCGTACCGCGCGGGCGAAAGGGGTTGGCGAGCGCGACGTCCTGTGGCGTCATGTCTTCCGCAACAGCCTGTTGCCGCTGATTACCGTGTCGGCATCGTTACTGCCGAGCCTGCTCAGCGGCTCGGTCATCGTCGAGACCATCTTCAGCATCGAGGGCATGGGCAAGCTTGCGGTCGAGGCGGTCAAGGGCCGCGACCGCGAACTGGTGCTGTCGATCACGCTGATCAGCGGCCTGCTGACGCTGGCCGGCTACCTGATCGCGGATCTCTGTTACGCGATCGCCGATCCGAGGGTCAGCTATGATTGACGCCACCGCCGCAACGACGCCGCTCGCGCACGAGCCGCGCTCGCGCGGCTTCGCGCGCCAGGTCACGCTCGACGTGCTGAAGCGCTGGGGCGCGCGCCTCGGTATTGCCTGGATCGCCGTGCTCGCGCTGGTCGCGGTGTTTGCGCCGTTCATCGCGAACAGCCATCCGCTGCTGATATCCGAGAACGGGCAACTGTCCAGCCCGCTGCTGAAATTTCTGACGCCGGGGGACGCAACCCTGCTGATCACCTTCATTGCCGTCACGGCGCTCGCGCTGGTTCGTATCCCGCTATTGACGAAGATCGGCATACTGCTCGCGGCAATACTCGCCGGCACTGCACTGAGCCATGCCATCGTCACGCCGCCGCCGCTGACGATCTACGAGCAGTATCGCCAGGCGGAGGCGGCCGGACAGTACGACTGGGTGCTGCGCACGCCGGTGCCGTTCTCGCCGAAGGACTACCTGCGCGACTTCGGCGACACCGGGCTCGAGCGGCCGCTCGATGTCGATGACCGCCATCACTGGATGGGCACCGACGAAAATGGCGCCGATGTCATGAGCCGGATGATCCATGCCTCGCGTATCGCGCTCGGCATCGGTTTTGTCGCGACCGGGATCGCGCTGCTGATCGGCGTCATCATCGGCGGCCTGATGGGTTATTTCTCCGGCATCGTCGACATGATCGGCATGCGCCTGGTCGAGATCTTCGAGGCGATTCCGACGCTGTTCCTGCTCCTGACCTTCGTCGCATTCTTCGGGCGCAGCCTGTACCTGATGATGGTCATCATCGGCCTGACCAGTTGGGCCGGTTATGCGCGCTATGTGCGCGCCGAGTTCCTCAAGCTGCGCGAACAGGAATTCGTCCAGGCCGGCATCGCCTGCGGCCTGCCGCTGCGTTCGATCCTGTTCCGCCACATGCTGCCGAACGGCATTGCGCCGATCCTGGTCGCGGCGAGCTTCGGCGTCGCCTCCGCGATCCTTGCCGAGGCGGTGCTGAGCTTCCTCGGCCTCGGGCTTGTCGACGATCCCTCGTGGGGCCAGATGCTGAACCAGGCGGTGCAGGCCTCGACGTTCAACTGGTGGATGGCGGCCTTCCCGGGCGGCGCGATCTTCCTGACCGTGTTCGCCTACAATCTGATCGGTGAATCGCTGCGCGACGCGATCGATCCCTATATGAAAAAGTCGAACTGAGCCGCCACCGATGCTGCTTGAGGTCGAAAATCTGAAGACCCATCTCGACAGCGGCAACGAAGTCGTCAAGGCCGTCGACGGCGTCAGCTTCCACATCGACAAGGGCGAGACCTTCTGTCTCGTTGGCGAATCCGGCAGCGGCAAGTCCATCACCGCGCTGTCGCTGATCCAGTTGCTGCCGCGCGACATCAGCCGCCATCCCGCCGGTAAAATCCTGTTCGATTACCGGCAAGCCGACGGCCGCATCGAGCGGGTCGACATGCTCATGCTGCCCGAGGACCGCCGCCGCCAGATCCGCGGGTCGCGGATGACGATGATCTTCCAGGAACCGATGACCTCGCTGAATCCCGTGTTCACGATCGGCGACCAGATCATGGAGGCGCTGATGCTGCATATGCCGGGCATCAGCTACACCGACGCCCGCGCGCGCGCGCTCGCGGCGCTCGAGCAGGTGATGATACCGAACGCGGCGGAGCGCTTCGACGAATACCCGCACCGGCTCTCCGGCGGCCAGCGCCAGCGCGTGATGATCGCGATGGCGATGGTGTGCGAACCGGACCTGCTGATCGCCGACGAGCCGACCACCGCGCTCGACGTCACGGTGCAGGCCGAGATCCTCAAGCTGATGAAGGAGCTGCAGGCCCGGCGCGGCACCGCGATACTGTTCATCACCCACGACTTCGGCGTAGTGTCCGAGATGGCCGACCGGCTCGCGGTGATGCGCCACGGCGTCATCGTCGAGACCGGCACGACGCGCGAGGTGCTGTCGGCGCCGCAGCATCCGTATACCCGCCAGCTCATCGCCGCGCTGCCCGAGAATCTGAAACGCCGGCGCACCAGGACGAACAAGGGCATCGTGACCGGCAAGACGCTGGTCGAGATCAACGATCTGAAGATCCATTTCCCGGTGCGCAAAGGCCTGATGCGGCGCGTCGTCGACCAGGTGCGCGCGGTCGATGGCGTCAGCCTGACGATCCCGGAGGGCCAGATCCTGGCGCTGGTCGGCGAGTCCGGTTGCGGCAAGACGACGCTCGGGCGTGCACTGTTGCGGCTGATCGAGCCGACCGCCGGCGCGATCCGCTTCGGTGGCAAGGACATCACCGGACTCGACCGCCGCGCGCTGCTGCCGTATCGCCGCCTGCTGCAGGTCGTGTTCCAGGATCCGGTGTCGTCGCTGAATCCGCGCCTGACCGTCGCGACGACGCTGACCGAGCCGATGGCGGTGCACGGCATCGGCGACAGTCACGAGGAACGCGTCGAACTCGCGCGCGCGGTGCTCGACCGCGTGCAGATGCCGACCGGCAGCCTGTGGCGCTATCCGCACGAGTTCTCCGGCGGACAGCGCCAGCGCATCGGCATCGCGCGCGCACTCGCGCTGCGCCCGCGCTTCATCGTCTGCGACGAGGTCACCAGCGCGCTCGACGTGTCGGTACAGGCGGAAGTGCTGCAACTGCTGCTGAAGCTGCGCGCGGACGAACAGCTCACCTTGCTGTTCATCACCCACAACATCGGCGTCGTCGAATATGTCGCCGACACGATGGCCGTGATGCACCAGGGCCGCATCGTAGAACACGGCCCGACCGCGCAGATCTGCGATCACCCGAGCCACCCCTACACCCGCCAGCTGCTCGCCGCCGTCCCCCGCGTCGCATGGCAGGACTCAAAAGGGTCAGACCCTTTTAATAGGGTCTGACCCTTTTGAGAGTGACATGGGCACGGACGTGACCGGGAGCGAAGCGCCGTACTCCGGCCTGACGCCGGATCGGGTGCTCGACGCAATCGAGAGTCTCGGCTGGCGCGGCGACGGGCGGGTGTTCGCGCTGAACAGCTATGAAAACCGCGTCTACCAGATCGGCATCGAAGACGCGCCGCCGCTGATCGCAAAATTCTACCGGCCGGGGCGCTGGTCCGATGCCGCGATCCTCGAGGAACATGCGTTCACCGCGTTGCTTGCCGAACGCGAGGTGCCGGTCGTCACGCCGCTCGTCATCAATGACGCCACACTGCACTGCTTCAACGAGCACCGCTTCTCGCTCTACCCCCGGCAGGCCGGTCGCGCACCCGAATTCGACGATCCCGACACGCTCGAATGGATGGGGCGCTTCATCGGGCGTATCCATGCGCTCGGGGCGCTGGCGCCGTACCGGTCGAGACCCGCGCTCGATATCGAGACCTTCGGTCGCGAACCCCGCGACTGGCTGCTTGCATCGGGCTTCATTCCGAACGATCTGCTCGCGGCATGGAGCAGCGTCATCGATCAGGCGCTCACAGGTGTCGAGCGCTGTTTCGAACGCGCCGGAGATTACACGACGCTGCGACTACATGGCGATTGTCACGCTGGCAATGTCCTGTGGGCCCACGACGGCCCGCACTTCGTCGATTTCGACGACAGCCGCATGGGCCCGGCAATGCAGGATCTGTGGATGCTGCTGTCCGGCGATCACGCGTCGATGCAGCGCCAGCTCGGCGATGTGCTGTCAGGTTACGAGGATTTCCACGAGTTCGACGCGCGTGAACTGCACCTGATCGAGGCGCTGCGCACGCTGCGCCTGATTCATTATTCGGCGTGGATCGCGCGGCGCTGGCATGATCCGGCCTTCCCGGCCGCGTTTCCGTGGTTCAACTCCCAGCGCTACTGGGAAGAGCGGGTGCTGGAATTGCGGGAACAGATCGCGCTGATGGACGAGGCGCCGCTGTCGCTGGCGTCACACTTCCGATAATACGCCAATGAAAAAGGCCCTCCGTCCAGCGGACGGAGGGCCTTCAATTGCCGGGTTACGGGACGAGCCCGATTTACCCTCGGGTGTGAAGATCAACCGACGATGAACTTGCCCTTCATCATCGCGTTGTGGCCCGGGAACGGGCAGAAGAACATGTAGTCGCCACCGGCCTCGAGCTTCGAACCCGGGATCTTGAGCGTCGTGGTTTCACCGCCGCCCACAAGATTGGCGTTAGCGATGACGCGAGCGTCGCCCGGCGGCACGTGGTTGTTGTCGATGCCGGCGGCGATGCCGGCATTCGCGACGGCCTGCATGTCGGCTGACTTGGTAATGACGAAGCCGTGACCCATCGTCGCCTTCGGCAGCTTGCCAACATGAACCAGAGTGACTTCGATCTCGGCGCAACCGGCGTCAACCTTGATCTCCTTCAGATTGAACTGCATCGCGTCGTTGCCTTCGATCGTAACCTTGCAGCCGTCGGCAAATACAGCGGAACTGAACAGACAGAACGCACTGACTACCAATATTTTTCGGATCATCATCGCATCACCTTTTTTTATATTCCGGTTGATTGTGTTGGCCCTGAGCCCGCCGGCATGCGAACAATGCCGGACAAAACTGCCCGGGCGGCGTCAAATGAATCGCCTTCCTCCATCCCCGAACCAAGGGATTGCGCAAGGATATGTGGGTTTCAGACAAATTGCACCTGTCGCCGAATATGAACACTCTCCGCATAAAATATATCTGCATATATATAATTCACATAAATTACTACGTCCGTCATGCCTCGCGGACATAAAAAAAGCCCTCCGTCCAGGGGACGGAGGGCTTTGTCTCGTTGGCGCAGTCCGGGCCGGTGCCCGTACTAACCTTCGATAAGAATCAACCGAAGATGAACTTGCCCTTCATCATCGCGTTGTGGCCCGGGAACGGGCAGAAGAAGGTATAGTCGCCGCCCGCTTCCAGCTTCGAGGTATCGATCGTGACAGTTGTGGACTCACCGCCGCCGACAATCTTGGAGTTCACGATGGCGCGAGCGTCGCCCGGCGGGACATGGTTGTTGTCAATACCGGCGGCGATGCCGGCGTTGGCCAGCGCCTGGAAATCTGCCGTCTTCGCCAGGACGAAGCCATGGCCCATCGTCGCCTTCGGCAGGGCGCCGACGTGCTTCAACGTGACCTCAACCGAGGTGCAGCTGGCGGCAACCGTGATTTCTTTCTTGTTGAACTGCATCGCGTCGTTGCCTTCGATCTCGACCTTGCAGGTCTCGGCCAAGGCGGCGGAGCTGAACAGACAGAAAACCGAAATCATCATGACTCTATTGATCATCATCATCTCACCTTTACATTTGTTGATATTTGTTATGCACATATGTATTACCCCGAACGAAGCCGCCGGAGTAGTCAGGGTATGTAACATGTCCCCTCTCACTACATCCCCTCACCACGGGAATTCTGCCCAGGGGATGACGCAAGGATACGTGCATTTTCATAAAAATGCACCTTTCACTTGCAACTGTCTCCAATTGCAAGCATCTGGCGTCGCAGTAATTTAGACTGGAAATTGTGTAAGGATTTCCGTGAATCCCGATCCGCCGGCCGGCATCGCCAACGAAGCCCGGCCGCGTAGCACGATCGACAACATTCCGAAACCGTAAGTGTTTGTAATACGTGCGAAACGGGTCGGAAATGCGCTGAGAATGTACGCCCTGAATCAATCTCATGCTATGATCCGCGAATCGACGAACCGGCTTCCATGACACCGACCGGGTGTTCTCCGTCACGTCGAACAACCAGAATCACATTGTCCGCGGACAAAGACAGGCTTGTCTCTTAATACCCGCGCTTGATGCGCCAATATTAACCCATGGCTGTTCCCATCACCCAAATCTCCGGAATCCGGGCCAGCAGATAATGTCGCTAATTGCAGACAACAAACAGGTCGATATGAAAATGCAATATCTTGTCGTCATAGAGAAGGGTCCGGACACCTTTGGCGCGTACGTCCCCGATCTCCCTGGCTGCATTGCCGCCGGCGTGACACGCGATGAGGTGTTGAGGCAGATCCGCAATTCCATAGAGGCGCGCATCAGCGCCCTTCGCAAAGAAAACCGCGCGATCCCGCACCCGGCATCGTCTGTCGAGGTCGTCGAGATCAAACTCCCGCAAAACTGACCGCGGCGGCCAGCGCTGTCACCCGGGAAGATAGCGCGACCAGTCATAGCCCGGCGAGCCGGACACGAAAAAATCGGGATTCAGCAGTGAGGCCTTCGTGTTATAGCGCAACGGCCGCATCGCGGTGTCTGTGATACAACCTCCGGCCTCCTCGACGATGCACTGCGCGGCCGCGGTGTCCCATTCCGAGGTCGGACCGAGGCGCGGATAGAGATCGGCCCTCCCCTCCGCGACGAGGCAGGACTTCAGTGAACTCCCCATGCTGACGAGATCATGGCCGCCGAGGCGATCGAGAAAAGCGCCGAGCCGGCTGCCGGCATGGGATCGGCTGCCGGCTACAATGACATGCCCGGGCTCGAGCGACCGCACATGAATCGCGGCGGGCGCCCGCCCCGGATCCTGGCGCCACGCCCCATGCCCGTCACAGGCGTAATAGCAAACCCTGGTGACCGGTGCGACGATCACGCCGAGCACCGGGCGATGTCCGTCGATCAGCGCGACATTAACGGTGAACTCGCCGTTGCGCTTGACGAACTCGCGGGTACCGTCGAGGGGATCGACGAGCCAGTAGCGGCGCCAGTTCGAACGTTCCTCGAACGGGATCGCCGCGGATTCCTCGGACAGTACCGGCAGTTCCGGCGTCAGTTCGCACAGGCCCGCGACCAGGATGTCATGCGCGGCCATATCGGCCGCGGTCAGCGGCGACCGGTCCTCCTTGTGCTCCACATTGAACTCTGAATTGTAGATTTCGACGATCGCCTCCCCGGCGCGGCGGGAGAGCGCGATGACTGGCGCAAGCAGGTGTGTCAGGGCCGCGCTTGAGTCCGGCGAATCCTTGTGCATCATTACTCCTTAAATTATTTGTCCGGGGCTTCTTTATCCAGCAGTTCCCGAGCCATATATAGCGCGGCGATGCTGCGTGCCTCGGTACAGTCCTCGCAGGCAAGCAGGCCCGGCAGGTCGGTGAGCGACCAGGGCACGACCTCGATTTCCTCGGGCTCATCGCCGGGCAGCCGCTGTTCGTACAGATCCTCGGCGAGCACCAGGTGCGTGACATGGGCGGAATATCCCGGGGCGAGCGTCAGCGAGGCGATCCGGCGCAGGCGTCGGGCGCCGTAGCCAACTTCCTCCATCAGTTCGCGATTTGCAGCGTCGAGCAGGTCCTCGCCGTCCTCGATCCGGCCCTTGGGCAAGGCAAGCTCGTAGCGATGCACGCCTGCGGCGTATTCCCGGATCATCAATACGGTCTCACGGTCGAGCAGTGGGATTATCAGCACCGCGCCGGTCGAACTGCTGCGCAGCCGCTCGTAGCAGGCCTCGACCCCGTTCGAAAATCTGAGCTGCAGCTGCTCGACCCGAAACATCCGGGTTTGGGCGATGATCTCGGAGGCGATGATTTCGGGCTTGTCGCGCATGATAGACTGTCGATTATAGCGACACCCGCCGGTAAACGGACAATTACCCTCGCGAAAATCTGATCTTGATGACCGACTGGGATCCAATACGCACCGTGCTGCTCGACATGGACGGCACGCTGCTCGACTTGAATTTCGACAATCGCTTCTGGCAGGATCACCTGCCGCTGCGCTACGCCGAGATCCACGGCCTCGATCCGGACGAGGCCAGATTAATGCTCTATCAGCGCTTCGACGCGCTGCGTGGCACTATGAACTGGTATTGCGTCGATTACTGGAGCGAGGCCCTCGAACTCGATATCCCCCGGCTCAAGCTCGAACTTGCGCATCTGATCGCAGTCCGCCCCGATGTCCCCGATTTCCTGTCTGCGCTACGCGCGAGTGGGCGGCGCGCGGTCCTGGTCACCAATGCCCATCACAAGAGCCTGGCGCTCAAGCTCGAACGTACCGGCATCGACACGCTGCTCGATGCGGTCATCAGCGCGCATAGTCTTGGCCTGCCCAAGGAGGACGAGGCCTTCTGGGAACGTCTGCAGCAGCTGGAATCCTACGATCCCGCCCACACCCTGCTGATCGACGACAACCTCGCGGTACTCGAATCGGCCCGTCGCGGCGGCATCGCGCACCTGCTGTTCGTCGCGGCGCCGGATTCACGCCAGGCCGCGCGCGACTGCCGGGATTTTCCGGTGTTGCACAATTTCCGCGACATCTTCCCGCGCCCGTCGCCGGTACCGATCAGAAAACCGTAGCATGCGGTGAACAAAGCAAACCGCATCGATTCCCGCATCGATCAGGCCCTGCTGCTACTGTCCCCATCGCTTGAACCGCTTCCTGCAATACGCCAGCAGCGACTCGTAGCTGTTGAAAAACAATTCGAATCCCTCCTCGGCCGGCTCGTCGAATTCGCAATCTTCGTTCGAATGGTCGCGGCAAATCTGTGGTCGGGTGTCATAGATGCCGCACATCCCGTTTGACTGCAGGTGCAGGCAGCGGTTGTTGACCAGCAGGTACCAGCCATCCTCATCCTTATAGATATTGACGTCGCGATGCGAGATCTGCCACAGCAGGTGATCGAAATCATGCTTGGAGCGCGGCGTCGGGATCTCCTGGGTCAGATAGGTGCAGCACTTGGAATTCGTGCAGTAACCGCACTTGTTCTGGGTCGTGATCTTCTCGGGATATATCGGGATGACTTTGTCGCTGTTCAGTGTCACGGGTCTGCAGTCCTCATCGGCGCAACAGCGAACTATTGTACTACAATGCCACAGGCATGAAATCCGGGGATCAAAGGGGTCAGAGTCGTTTGATCATTCAGAAACCGAGATTGAGACGCAGGCTGTAGCTGTTGATCTCGGCGAAATCGGCCTGGGCGGTGACGCTCAGGGACGGCAAGAGGCCGACGCGCATGCCGAGGTAACCGCGGGTTTGCGAGGTGTTACGATCGCCGAGGTTGAGAGTGTCGGCGTTCTCGCTGCCGTCATACCAGACCTGCCCGATGCCGCCATACGGTGTGAACAGCGCAAAACCCTTGCTGATGTTGAGATCGATGCCGTAGGCGGTGAGATCGTGGTTATCGACGCCGGTCAGCTGGCTGTAATGGCCCGTCACTGACACGGCCGGCGTCACCGTCGAGCCTTCGAACAGGCCCTTGCGCGCGTGTATACGTGACATTGTCAGCTGCGAGGGCGTATTGCCATCACTGGCTGCAAAGTCCCACGCGCTGTGATCGAGCGCGTAGTTCGTGGTGGTCAGGTCGAGAGTGAAGGCGGTGGCGCCGAGCGGCTCGGCCGGGGCAACTGCATCGTATGCCGTCAGGATGCCGAGTTTATGGACGACCGTGTTGAAATCAGACTGGCCGAATCCGGGATTGAGCACGAGACCATCGCCGGATGCACAGGCGCCGCCGGCTGCGAAGGACAGCGCCGCAAACAACATCACTGGACGTACCATTTCAGTCATGCCGGTCGTCTCGATCTGAACTGGCTTGCGATCAAGCATGCCCGTGTTTCCTGCCCCGCCGCGAACACGGCCGCCTGTCGCAAAACCGCTGCTTCCGCATATTATCTGCACCACCTTATGCCGCTGCCGATGCCTTTGCAAGCCCCCGGACGGTGGCCGGCCTGCACCGCGTCTGCTAGTCTGTGCCGCGATGTCGCACACTTCCGATGAGTCCTGGATCGAGATACGGCTCGAGGCCGAACGCGAACAGGCCGACGCGCTCGCCGAGGCCCTGTCCGAGGCCGGCGCCTTGTCGGTCACGATGGTCGATGCCGCCGACGATCCGGTGCTTGAACCCGCCCCCGGCGAGGCGCCACTGTGGCCGCATGTCTCGGCTGTCGGCCTGTTCGACGCGTCGGTCGACACTACCGCCGTGCTGCATCAGGTGCAGGCTTCGCTGGATCTCGATGCACCACCGGTAGCACGCATCAGCCGATTCGAGGGACGCGACTGGGAGCGGGCCCGGCTCGACGAACTGCGGCCGATGCGCTTCGGCAACCGGCTGTGGATCTGCCCGCGCGGACAGTCCGTCGACGCACCCGATGCGGTGACCGTCATCCTCGACCCCGGTCTCGCCTTCGGCACCGGAACCCACCCGACGACGGCCTTGTGCCTCGAATGGCTGGACCGGTATTGCCGCCGCGGCGACCGGGTCATCGATTATGGCTGCGGCTCCGGAATCCTTGCGATCGCGGCGGCCCGGCTCGGGGCCGCCGCGGTGCTTGCGATCGATTTCGATCCACAAGCGCTGACTGCGACCGCCGATAACGCCGGCGCAAATCATGTGCGGGACAGGATCGTCGTTGCGAGACCCGAAGCGGTCCCTGCGTTCGAGGCCGACAGCCTGCTCGCGAATATCCTCGCGAAACCGCTGATCGACCTCGCGCCACGTTTCGCCGCGCTGCTGGCATCAGGCGGGCGGCTGACGGTCTCCGGGATCCTCGTCGATCAGGCGGCCGCAGTCGCCGCCGCGCTCGCACAGGCGGGCCTTGAACCGATGGAACGCATCGAACGGGAAGGCTGGGTGCGCCTCGATGCGATACGACACTGACGGCGATCCCCTATAATGCCTCCATGCAGATCCCCTGCCCCCAGTGCAACGCCCTGATCTCCCCGCCGGTCGCGGACCCCGATCTCAATGACCCCATCGTCTGTGCGAACTGCGGCCATCTCTTCAGTCCGAAAATCACGGCCACGCGGCAGGATCCGTCAATCGACCGCCTGAATGAGGCGCCTGAAGCGCCACTCGCCGGAATCCGCGTCGACGCGGAGGACGTCCCCCGGTATCAGGTATCGCCATCAGGACGGGCTCGTGTGCGTACCCGCAACCCGGTCGCGACGCTGTTCTGGGGGCTGACCAGCCTGTTACTGATCCTGACGCTGATCGCGCAATACGCCTATGTCACGCGCGACGAACTCGCGCGTCATGCCCAGTTCCGGCCCTGGCTCGAGTGGCTGTGCCTGCATGCCGGCTGCGAACTCCCGCTGATGCGCTCGCCTGAGCTGATCCGCATCGCGGGGCGCGACATCCGGCGGCACCCGGACATCGCCGACGCGCTGATCGTCAATATCACGATCACGAACCAGGCGTCTTATAGCCAGGCATGGCCGATCATACAACTCGGCTTCTTCGATCTGCGCAATCGCCCGCTCGCATTGCGACGCTTCAGCGCGGATGAGTACCTGCCGCATAACTTGTCAACCAGAGACGGGATGCCGGCGCAAACGCCGATCAGGGTGCGTCTCGACATCGTCGATCCCGGACCCGAGGCGGTCAACTTTTCGTTTGAACTGATGTAAGCTGCCAACATCCGGTCCGGCATGGAACTTTTTCCGGGACTTTATCGCCGGGCGGGGAGCGGTTATGATGTTCCGCTTTCGCTCGAAAGCACGAGACACACCCTGATGCAGATCGGCCCCTACAAGCTCGCGAACAACCTGGTGCTCGCGCCGATGGCAGGCGTGACCGACCGTCCGTTCCGCCAGTTGTGCAAGCGACTCGGCGCGGGACTTGCCGTCTCGGAGATGGTTTCCTGCAACTCGCTGCTGTGGGGCAGCGTGAAGACCCGCCGCCGCGCCGACCACCGCGGTGAGGCCGACCCGCGCTCGGTGCAGATCGCCGGCGCCGATCCTTTGATGATGGCCGAGGCGGCGCGCTACAACGTCGACAACGGCGCCCAAATCATCGACATCAACATGGGCTGTCCGGCGAAAAAGGTCTGCAACGTCATGGCCGGCTCGGCACTGTTGCGCGAAGAACCGCTGGTCGGACGCATCCTCGACGCCGTCGTCGCCGCGGTCGACGTGCCGGTCACGCTGAAGATCCGCACCGGCTGGGATACGGGTCACCGCAACGGCGTCCGCATCGCGCGCATCGCCGAACAGGCCGGCATCCAGGCTCTCGCCGTCCATGGCCGCACCCGCGCCTGCGGCTATACCGGCGACGCCGAATACGACACGATCGCCGCGATCAAGGCCGAGGTCGCCATTCCGGTCATCGCGAATGGCGACATCCGCAGCCCGGAGCAGGCGAAGCACGTCCTCGATTACACCGGCGCCGATGGCGTCATGATCGGCCGCGCCGCGCAGGGACGGCCGTGGATCTTCCGCGCGATCGCTCACTACCTGATGACCGGCGAACATCTGCCGGAACCGCCGGTGTCCTGGATTCGCGACGTCATGCTCGGCCATCTCGAACAACTGTACGCCTTTTACGGCGAGGACCTCGGCGTGCGCATTGCGCGCAAGCACATCGGCTGGTACAGCAAGGGGCAGACCGGCGGCGCCGCGTTCCGCCAGTACATCAACCAGGCCGAGACCGTCGAGGCGCAGCTCGGCGCGACGCGCGTATTCTTCGACCGCGTGGCGGCCGATATCGATCTCGCCGCATGAGCGCATCCGGGCAACCCGCGCCGCTGATGCCGGTCGTCGTCGAGGAACATCGCGCGAAGCCGCTGTCTGAATGCATACAGCTGGCGCTTGAGCGATATTTCCGCGACCTCGACGGCCACAAGCCGTGCCAGGATCTCTATGACTTCGTGATCAACGAGGTCGAATACCCGTTGCTGAAATCCGTCATGGAGTTCACCCGCGGCAACCAGAGCCGGGCCGCCGAGATCCTCGGCATCAACCGCAGCACGCTGCGCAAGAAACTCGAAAAGCACGACCTGAACAAGTAACCATACCCTGCCAAAGATGACTATCTCACTGATCCGGAAAACCGCCCGATGCGGCCGGTAGCACGCGCGCTGCTCAGCGTCTCCGACAAGGCGGGGATCGTCGAGTTCGCGCGCGGCCTGCAGCAACTCGGCGTCGAGATCCTGTCGACCGGCGGCACGGCGCGGCTGCTCGCGAAACAGGGCATCGCGGTCACCGAAGTATCCGACCACACCGGCTTTCCGGAGATGATGGACGGCCGCGTCAAAACTCTGCATCCGATGATTCACGGCGGCCTGCTCGGCCGGCGCGGCATCGACGACCAGATCATGATGCAGGCCGGCATCGCGCCGATCGACCTGGTCGCCGTGAACCTGTATCCATTCGCGGCGACGGTCGCAAGGGCGGACTGTACCTTTGCCGAAGCGATCGAGAATATCGACATTGGCGGACCGGCGATGCTGCGCGCCGCCGCGAAGAATCATGCCGCAGTGACCGTCATCGTCGACCCGGCCGACTACCCGGCGGTGCTCGCCGAGCTGCAGACGCAGCGCGGCGCGGTCGGCGATGCGCTGCGCTTTTCGCTCGCGGTGAAGACCTTCGAGCACACTGCGCGCTACGACGGCATGATCGCCGATTACCTCGGGAGTATCACGCCTGACGGCGAGCGTCTGCGCTTTCCGCATACCCATAACCTCCAGGCGCAGAAGGTCGAGGATCTGCGCTACGGCGAGAACCCGCACCAGCAGGCCGCCTTCTATCGCGACTGCGACGCGGCGGAAGGCAATGTCGCGACGGCGCGGATGATCCAGGGCAAGGCGCTGTCGTTCAACAACATCGCCGATGCCGACACCGCGCTCGAATGCGTCAAGGGCTTCGATGAGACGGCCTGTGTCATAGTCAAGCATGCGAATCCCTGCGGTGTCGCTGCCGGTGGATCGCTGCTGCAGACCTATGATCGCGCCTATGCGACCGATCCGACGTCGGCCTTCGGCGGCATCATCGCGTTCAACCGCCCGCTCGACGGCGACACTGCGCGCGCCATCATTGAGCGCCAGTTCGTCGAGGTCATCATTGCGCCGTCCGTCGAATCGCCGGCAGTCGCGGCGCTCGCGGCGAAACCGAACGTCCGCGTGCTGGTCTGTGGCACATGGCCGACGAGGCCCGAGGCAGGATTCGATTACCGCCGCGTCAACGGCGGCCTGCTGGTGCAGGATCGCGACATCGGCAGCATTGCCCGTCAGGCGCTGAAGGTCGTCAGCCGCCGCGCGCCCGACCCTCGCGAGCTGGACGATCTGCTGTTCGCGTGGCAGGTCGCGAAGTTCGTCAAATCGAACGCGATCGTCTATTGCCGCGATCGCATGACGATTGGTGTCGGTGCAGGACAGATGAGCCGGGTCTACAGCGCGCGCATCGCGGCGATCAAGGCTGCCGATGCAGGACTCGAGGTCAGGGGGTCAGTGATGGCCTCGGATGCCTTCTTCCCTTTCCGGGACGGCATCGACCACGCGGCCGAGGCCGGCGTTACCGCGGTTATCCAGCCCGGCGGCTCGATGCGCGACCCGGAGGTCATCGCCGCCGCCGACGATCACGACATCGCGATGGTGTTCACCGGGGTGCGGCATTTCCGGCATTGACGATTCATCGCGGAGCGTGATCGCCGCTATTTCTTCGCAGCACCCCCAGCCCAAGCAGTATCAGCAACAGCGCATAATCCACCGCCCCAACCCCCGACCGCGTCTCCCGGGTCGGATCACTCAGCGCATAGATGCCGATGATCTCCGACGAAGAGTTTCCTGCGCGATCGGCGGCGAAGACTCTCAGAACCGTCGCTTTGGTCAGGGTCAGCGGGCCCTCGTAGCGCGCGCTCTCCGGGATCAGATTGCCGGAGAGATCGCGCTGGGTGCCGTCGGACGGCGTGCTGTTGTCGGTCGTGTAAAACATCGCCGCGCACCCTGAGCCGGTGCCGTCGTTGCATTCAAGGCTCAATGTCGCCGGGGCGACAAAGGTACCGCTCGGCAATGAAGCCGTGACGACCGGCGGGGCGAGGTCGACCCGGAAGATCAGGTCCTTTGTCGCTTCCTGGTTGCCGGCGCCATCGAGCGAGAACACCCGCAGCGTGAAGACGCCGGAAAGGTGCTGCAGTGGATCGACTTCTTCCGGCGGAACCGAAGAAGGCGGCAACAGCGAATCGAGCAAGACCGGCGAATTATAGAGCGTGGACGCAGTCGTCGGCGCGGAGCCATCGAGCGTGTAATGAGTCGCACAGCCGAAGTCGGCTTGATTGTCCTGGCATATCATCGTGACCGGTTCCAGCGTCGCGATGCCGAACCACTCCCCGTCCGGCAGCGGCAACGGCGAAACCACCGTGACCGGGGCCTCGTCGTCGATCGCAAAGCGTTCGGTGCGTTCCACCTCGCGATTGCCATCCGCGTCCCCGGAGAAGAAACGAATCGTCGTGACCGCTTCCCCGATCACGACCTCGACCCGGTCAGGGGGCGTGACAGCGCAACTGTCCGCGGGCGGGACTTCACTCGTCGAATAACAGATCTGCGCACATCCTGCGCCGGAACGGTCTTCACAGCTCAGCGACACGAACCCGAGCGCCTGGTGAGCGCCGCCGGGCGGATCCACCACCGTCACCGGAGTTGCGACCGGAAGCGCCGCCAGGCCCTCGATCACCTGTGCGCCGACCTGGGTGAAGGAGCCGCCAGTAAACAGCAGTTCGCCCCCGGTGGCGAGGGTCAGCGCGCGGACCGCGCCATTCGCGGCAGGATTCCAGGCGAGCAGACGGTTATTTTCGTCGAGCGGTCCGAGTCTGAGCGCTGCGAGCCGCTCGCGCGTATCGGCGCCACCCCGGGCTGTCGTGAAGTCCCCTCCGGCGTACAGCCGCAGGCCCGTCGTATCGAGCGCCAGTGTACGCACGACGCCATTCAGGTCCGCATGCCAAGTGTCGAGCACAAAACCGGCGCCGGAAGCCTGCAGCACTGCAAGATTGTTGCGTGACCCGCCGGCCACGGCGTCAAAGGCCCCGCCGACATGCAGCGCGCCTCCCGCATAGGCCAGCGCATAAACCGCAACACCGGCAAACGTCTGATCGCAATAGGTCGCACGTGCGCTCGACAGGCTGATCGACGCGAGCCTGGGACAACTCACGCCGCCGATTACCGAAAACTCGCCGCCGGCGAACAGCCGCCCTTGCTCGCTGTCGATCACCAGCGCATGGATAGCACCATCGATATCGGGTTCCCACGGCAGCAACGCGCCATTGCCTGGATTGACGCTTGCGAGCCTCGATCGCGGAACGCCACCAATCGAAGTGAACTCGCCCCCGAGGTACAGATTGACGCCATCCTCCGACCTGGCCAGCGCACGCACCGGCGCGCCGGGACCCGGGCTCTGAGCCCAGGCCGCAACCGGAACACCGGTGTTGACGGAGACCGCGGCAAGATTCTCGTGAGCGACGTTGCGTATCGTATCGAAGTCGCCGCCGACAAAGAGCGCGCCACCGGATGGCGAGACCGACAGCGCATAGACCGCGGCCTGTCCTGCTTGCCTGGAGACGTCGGCGACCCATTCGTTGCGCAGCGTGCGAGTCTCGAGATCGATCGCGGCGAGGTTGGCGCGGGGTATGCCGGTGACCGACCCGGGATTGGTGACGGCGCTGAATTCGCCGCCGATGTAAAGCGTATTGCCCGCAACGACCGCGCTGTGGATCGTCCCGTTGACGACCGGAAAGGGCGCCGGCGTCGAGGCGGCCTGCGCCGGAATGCCGCACAGCAGCAGAAACACCAGCGCGATCGACACGACGACTCGACGCGAACACGCGGCCTGCAAAGTCCGCCCGGACCTCATGCCTTCCCCCGCCTGCGCCACCATCCTAACCCGGCGAGCGCGAGCGCGGCCTCAATGAGGGACAGCGACCCCGCCTCGCCGTGATTCCTCACGTACTCCTGCCGCTGAATTCCCTCGCGGTTACCGGCGACATCGGCCGAGAAGAACTGCAGCACCGTCGTCCCGGTCAGCACGACCGGACCGGTATAGAGATTCGAAGCGATGGTCGGTTGCGTGCCATCGATGGTGTAGTAAGTCGCGTCGCAGCCGGACTCGGAATCGGTGCAACTCAGGGTCACGGCAAGTTGCCGCTCCTCGAATACCCGTGAACCGGGCGTCGCGATCGTCGCCGGCGGCGTGGTCTCGACCTCATAGACTTCGGTCCTGACCGGCTCGACGTTGCCGACCTGGTCGATCGAGAAGAACTTCAGAACGAGGCTGCTCGTCAGATTGATCAGCGAGCTGTAGACCTGGGATTCCTCGTCCGGCTCATCGCCGTTGGTCGTGTAGTAGGTGATCGCGCAACCCGAGCCGCCGAAGTCATCGCAGGCGAGCGCGATCGGCCCGATCGTGGTGCTGTTGAACAGACCGCCCGGCGGGACCGCCGTTGTCAGCGGGGCCTGCTGTTCGGGGGGGATCGCCGCGAATGAGGCCAGCCACCCGGCCGGGCCTGTGTCCGCTTCGTCACAGTGCCCGCCGCCGGCGTACACGCGGAAGACACCGCCAGCGGTGTCTTCGCTACGATGCAGCGCGCAAACCGTACCACCGATTGCGCCGAAGTCCAGGTCGACGACGCTCGCATCAGCCGCGCGAACCAGCGAGAGATAATCGCGGTTGATGGCACCGACCGTCGTGAAATCACCGCCGAGATAGAGCATCGAGCGGTCGAATGACGGCAGGATCGCACGCGCCTCACCGTTCAGTTGCGGATCCCAGACCAGGGTCTCTCCGGACACCGGATCCAGCGCAACGATGCCGGTCCGCGCGGCATCGCCGACGGCGCTGAAGTCACCGCCGGCATACAGCACGCGATCATCCGCCGCGATGCGCAAGGCCCGCAGCACGCTGCCGTCCGGCTGCGGGTTCCAGTCGCTGAGCACATGGTCCTCGATCTCGAGCGCGGCGATGCGCTGGCGGTCCTTGCTTTCCGCGACACCAGAGTCCGGAGGAAAGACAGTGACCGACGCGAAATCGCCGGCGAGGTAGAGCCGGTCCCGTCCGCGCGCCAGCACGCGGACGGATTTCCCCACGCCGAAGTCGAAGCGGGGACTCGTAATGAAGCCGTTCAGCCGGGTCAGCTCGACAAAGCCGTGCCGCGCCGCGACCCCGTTGACGATCGTGAATGCCCCGCCGACGTAGAACGAGGAATTGAACCGCGACGGAATCAGCGCGTGCACGCTGTCGTTGGCGCTCGGCGTCCATTGGATCGGCAGTCCTGTCGCCGACTCGATCCCGGCGAGCCGCCCGCGAAACTGCCCGCCGATGCTCGTGAAATCACCGCCGACATACAGCGTGCTACCGTCTTCGGACAGCCAGAATGCGCGTACCGGTCCATTCGGATTCGGATTCCATCCGCTGACCTCGCAGCTCTCGAGATCAACCGCGGCGAGGTGATTGCGCGCGTGCGCACCGAGCTGCGTGAAGTCGCCGGCGACATACAAGACCTGTCCCGCAGAATCGGTCGTCAGCGCAAGCACGGGGCCGTCCGGCTGTGGCAGGGTGTCGCACACTGCCACAGCCGCGCCTGGTGTGAAAACCAGCCACAGAAACACCGCCGCCGGCAGTCGTTGCCCGCGACCGGCTCTTCGCTCGGCTGCGGTCGGGATCGAGAAGGTAGGTTTCATAGCAAGCACCGTGACAGCAACGGTATCCGACATAGCAGGCGAACCAGGGAGAACAGGGCAGCCGGCAGGAGCCCCGATTATAACATTTTGACGACCGGACGGCCTCCCGGAGATGACCACGGCGGCTGGAATACGGTATGCTTGACAACCCTTGAGAACACAAGAATTCGAATCGAAAAGCGCTTGACCCTCTGATGAATATATTGATCGTAGGCGGCGGGGGCCGCGAGCACGCGCTGGCCTGGAAGGCGGCCCTTTCGCCGCTGTCCGATCGGGTCTACGTTGCGCCCGGAAATGCCGGCACCGCGCGCGAACCGGGTGTCGAGAATGTGGCGATCGATCCAAGCCGGATCGGCGAGTTGCTCGACTTCGCCCGTGACAACGAGATCGGACTGACGATCATCGGACCCGAGGCGCCGCTGGTCGCCGGTATCGTCGATGCGTTCGAAGACGCCGGCCTGCGCTGTTTCGGACCGAAGCAGGCCGCTGCGCAACTCGAGGGCTCCAAGGCCTATGCGAAGGATTTTCTCGCGCGGCATCACATCCCGACGGCGGCCTATGGTGTCTTTACCGACACCGACGCCGCGGTCGAATGGATCCGCGCGAAAGGCGCCCCGCTCGTCGTCAAGGCCGACGGTCTCGCCGCCGGCAAGGGCGTCATCATCGCGCGCAGCGAGGACGAGGCGATCACCGCGGTCGAGGACATGCTCGAAGATAATGTGTTCGGCGACGCCGGTCATCGCGTCGTCATCGAGGAGTTTCTCGAAGGCGAGGAGGCGAGCTTCATCGTCATCGCGGACGGCGCCTTTGCGCTGCCGATGGCGACCTCGCAAGACCACAAGGCGCGCGACGACGGCGACACCGGGCCGAACACCGGCGGCATGGGCGCTTATTCGCCGGCGCCGGTCGTGACTCCGGAAATTCACGAGCGCGTCATGCGCGAGGTCATCGAGCCGACGATGCGCGGCATGGCCGCAGACGGCACGCCATATACCGGTTTCCTGTACGCCGGACTGATGATCGCGGCTGATGGCACACCGAAGGTGCTCGAGTTCAATTGCCGCTTCGGCGACCCCGAGACGCAACCGATCATGATGCGGCTGAAGTCCGATCTTGTGGAGCTGTGCCTCGCCGCGCTTGATGGCAGGCTTTCGTCAGTGACGGCGGAATGGGATTCGCGCATTGCGCTCGGCGTCGTGCTTGCTGCCGGCGGTTATCCCGGCGCCTATCAGAAAGGCGAAGTCATCGAGGGGCTGCCGGGCAGCGAGACCGGCGATACCCGGGTGTTTCACGCCGGCACCGCCGACGCGGACGGCCAGGTCGTCACCACCGGCGGCCGGGTGCTGTGCGTCTGCGCGCTCGGCGACACGGTATCCGCTGCGCAACAGAAGGCCTATGCGCAAGTCGGGAAGATCCACTGGAATGATATGCACTACCGCCGCGACATCGGCTGGCGCGCGATCGCGCGCGAACAGAAGGAGCCAACATGAGCAAACCTTTCGTCGCCATCCTGATGGGCTCGGACAGTGATCTGCCGGTCATGCGCGCGACCGTCGAGACACTCGACACGCTCGGCATCCCGGTCGAGGTCCGTGTCAGCTCCGCTCACCGCACGCCGCAGGCGACGCATGATTACGTGCGCGAGGCCGACCGGCGCGGCTGCGCGGTGTTCATCGCCGCGGCCGGGCTCGCGGCGCACCTCGCCGGCGCGGTCGCGGCAGCGACGGTCAAGCCGGTCATCGGCGTGCCGCTCGACGCCGGCCCGCTCGGCGGCATGGACTCTCTGCTGTCGACGGTACAGATGCCGGGCGGCATCCCGGTCGCCTGCGTCGCGATCGGCAAGGCCGGCGCGAAGAACGCCGGGTATCTCGCGGCGCAGATCATCGCGCTGTCGGATCCGGCACTCGCACAACGCCTGAAGGACGAGCGCGAGGCGAACGCGAAGGCGATCCTAGCGAAGAATGAAGGCCTCGATATCCGGGGCAAATCCTGACTCGCAGTCTGCACCCCTAGTGGCATCGGCCTGGCGTCTGAGAGAGGCAGCGCGTTGCCTGAACGGCGGCGGCCTCGTCGCCTACCCGACTGAAGCTGTCTACGGACTCGGCTGCGACCCGCGCAATGCGGAAGCGGTGCTGCGCCTGCTCAGACTCAAGCAACGTCCGCTTGACAAGGGCCTGATCCTGATCGGCGCCCGCTTCGAACACCTGGCCCCGTATCTCGGCAAACTCGGTCCAAAGCTGCTCGCGCGGATTCGCAAGACCTGGCCCGGCCCGCACACCTGGCTGCTGCCGGCGGCGCCCGATACGCCGGTATGGCTGCGCGGCGCCCACACGACCATCGCGGCACGCGTCACTGCCCACCCGGTACCCGCCGCATTGAGCGCGGCCTTCGGCGGTGCGCTGGTCTCGACCAGCGCGAACCTGCATGGCCGGTCAGCCGTGCGTTCGGCGCTGCAGGTGCGCATTCAGTTTGGTGACGAGATTGACCTGATTGTCCGCGGCGATACCGGAGGCGCACGGAATCCGACCGTGATTCGCGATGCAGCGAGCGGGCGGGTCGTACGTCCGGGGTGACGAGGACCTGCATTATAATCAACTGGTTGCGGTGGTCAGACCCCGGTATAATCCCGAAGCCATGAGTCAACCGGATATCAAGGCGGTCAATGAGTATCTACTCGGGTTGCAGGAGAGGATTACTGCAGGACTGGCGGACGAGGATGGTGGCGGGGGGTTTCGCGAGGATCGGTGGGAGCGCGCGGAAGGCGGCGGCGGGCAGAGCCGGGTGTTGGCGAACGGGGCGGTGTTCGAGCAAGCCGGGGTCAATTTCTCGCATGTGACGGGCGCGGGGTTGCCGGCGGCGGCGACCGCGAGCCGGCCCGAGCTTGCCGGGCGCGCGTTCGAGGCGCTCGGGGTGTCACTGGTCATCCACCCGAAGAATCCCTACGTCCCGACCTCGCACGCGAACGTGCGCTTCTTCATCGCGACGAAGCCGGGCGCGGAGCCGATCTGGTGGTTCGGCGGCGGCTTCGACATGACACCGTATTACGGCTTCGAGGACGATGCGATCCACTGGCACCGCGTCGCGCGCGAGGCCTGCGCGCCGTTCGGCGTCGATGTCTACCCGCGCTACAAGCAATGGTGCGACGAGTATTTCTTCCTGAAGCACCGCAACGAGCCGCGCGGCATCGGCGGGCTGTTCTTCGACGACCTGAATGAATGGGGATTCGAGAAGAGCTTCGCGTTCATGCAGAGCGTCGGCGATCACTATCTGCCGGCCTACCGGCCGATCGTCGCGCGCCGCAAGGACGCGCCGTACCGCGAGCGCGAGCGCGATTTCCAGCTCTACCGGCGCGGGCGTTATGTCGAGTTCAACCTGATCTACGACCGCGGCACGCTGTTCGGCCTGCAGTCAGGCGGGCGCACCGAATCGATCCTGATGTCGCTGCCGCCGCTGGTGAAGTGGCGCTACAACTGGCGGCCCGAACCCGGCACCGAAGAGGCGCGGCTGTACAGCGACTTTCTGCGGCCGCGGGACTGGTTGGGGCAGGAATAAACAGGTCGATCAAAGGGACCGCCTTTGATCTCACTCACCTCCAGGCCGGCAATGGCCGGCGCACGGCACGTCGTACCATTCCCTGCCTTCACCATCGAGCCGCAGCGCCGTCAGCGCGCCGCCCCACACGCAGCCGCTGTCGAGTGCGTAGACGCCCGGCGCCTGATGGCGTCCGAGCATCGACCAGTGACCGAATACGATGTCGGTCCCGGCGCTCGCGCGGCCCGGCGCGTCGAACCACGGCACGAGGCCATCGCTCCTGCCCCACGGACCACCCTTCTCGCGCAGATGCAGGCGCCCGTCGCGATCGCACAGCCGCAGGCGCGTGAAGCAATTCAAACTGAAGCGCAGGCGGTCAATGCCCTGGTGATCATCGGACCACAGATCCGGCCGATCGCCGTACATCGCTGCAAGAAAGTCCCGGTAATCGTCTGAACGCAGCGCCGCCTCGACCTCGGCCGCGCAGGCCTTCGCCCGCGCAATATCCCACTGTGGCGCGAGCCCGGCATGCACCATGATGCAGGTACTGTCAGCGTTCTGATGCAGGAGCGGCCGGTGGCGCAACCAATCGATCAGATCATCACGATCCGGCACGGTGAGTACCTCATCAAAAGTATCAAGGGGATTCGGCCGGCGCCCGCCCGCCGCAGCCGCGAGCAGGTGCAGATCGTGGTTGCCGAGCACGGTGATCGCATTGCCGTCGAGGTCGCGGACGAAACGCAGGACTTCGAGCGATTTCGGCCCGCGATTGACGAGGTCGCCGACGAACCACAGGCGGTCGCGATCGGTGCTGAACGCGAGGCGTTTGAGCAGCGCGCGCAGCTCGTCGTAACAGCCCTGGATATCGCCGATCGCGTAGACGGCCACGTCAGCGCGCGGTCAGGCGGTGGCTCATGTCGACCGTCGCCCGCACCAGTGCATCGACGATGCCGCGCTCGGTTGCCGAATGACCCGCGTCCGGGATGATGGCGAAATCCGCGCGATGCCAGGCCTGCTGCAATCGCCAGGCATTCTCGACCGGGCAGACGACATCATAACGGCCATGGATGATATGCCCCGGGATGTCCGCGATGCGGTGCGCGTCGCGGATCAGCTGGTCCGGCTCGAGAAAGGCATCATTGACGAAGTAATGGCACTCGATGCGCGCGAGACTCAGCGCCGTGAACGGCTCGGAGAAGCGATCGACGACCTCCTTGCGCGGCAGCAGCGTCGAGGTCTTCGCCTCCCAGCGCGACCATGCCTTCGCCGCCGCCATGCGCGCGATCTCGTCGTCGCCGGTCAGGCGGCGGTGATAGGCGTGCAGCAGATCGTCACGCTCGGCCTCCGGGATCGGCTTCAGATACTCATCCCAGTAATCCGGAAATAGGCGGCTCGCGCCTTGCTGGTAAAACCACCGGATTTCCTCGGGCCTGCACAGGAAGATCCCGCGCAATATCAGACCGAGCACACGCGCGGGGTGGGTCTCGGCATAGGCGAGCGCAAGCGTCGATCCCCAGGAACCGCCGAACAGCAGCCACCGTTCGATCCCGAGGTGCTCGCGTATGCGTTCCATGTCGGCGACCAGCTTCCAGGTATCATTGGCGCGCAGCTCGGCGTGCGGCGTCGAACGCCCACAACCGCGCTGGTCGAACAGGATGATGCGGTAGCGCTCAGGATCGAAAAAGCGGCGATGGTACGGTTCGCAACCGGCGCCCGGCCCGCCATGGACGAACAGCGCGGGGATGCCTTCCGGCGTGCCGCACTCCTCGAGATAGAGCACATGGGGAGGATCGACCTCGAGGCTGTGCTTGACGTAGGGCTTGATCGCCGGAAAGAGGCTCATCATGTTTCACGAGCGTCCTTTTTCTCGCCAATAATGCTGTTCATCAGCCTGAGCCCGCTGAACGCATCTTTCGCGTAATGTACCATGTCGCCGCGTGTATAGGCATTGCGGCAATCAGTCTCGACATAGCGACGGGTCAGCGCTGCGCCGCCGAGCAGCACCGGGATCATGATGTTCTGGCGCTTCATCTCCTCCAGATTCTCGCGCATGATCACCGTCGATTTGACCAGCAGGCCCGACATGCCGACGGCGTCGGCGTGGTGCGTGCGGGCGGCCTCGAGGATACTCGTGATCGGCTGCTTGATGCCGAGATTGATGACCTTGTAGCCGTTGTTGGTCAGGATGATGTCGACGAGATTCTTGCCGATGTCGTGGACGTCGCCCTTGACGGTTGCGAGCACGAGAATGCCCTTCTCGCTGCCCGCGAGCTTTTCCATATAGGGTTCGAGGAATGCGACTGCGGCCTTCATGGTCTCGGCCGATTGCAGCACGAACGGCAGCTGCATTTGTCCCGAGCCGAACAGCTCGCCGACGACCTTCATGCCGTCGAGCAGGAAGATGTTGATGATGTCGAGCGGCGGGTATTTCTCCAGCGCCGTCTTGAGGTCGTCACCGAGCCCCTGCTTGTCGCCGTCGATGATGCGCAGCTTCAGCACCTCCTCGATGGTGTCCGGCCGCGACTTCACCGTGGTTACCGACTTGACGTCCTTGAACAGATCGACGAAATGCAGCAGCGGATCCCGTCCGTCGCGGCGATTGTTGAAGATCAGGTCTTCGGCGGCGAGCCTGTGCGCCTCGTCGATCTTGTGCAACGGCATGATCTTTGACACATGAATGATCGCCGCGGTCATGCCGCGCTTCTGCGCATGATGCAGGAACACCGAATTCAGCACATGGCGCGCGGCGGCCGAGAGTCCGAACGAGATGTTCGACAACCCGAGCAGGATCTGGCACTCGGGTAATTCCTTCGCGATTCGTTCAATCGCTTCCAGGGTGTTGGCGCCGTGATCGCGATCGTCCTCCATGCCGGTGCAGATCGTGAAGGTCAGTGGATCGAACATCAGGTCCGATGGCGGCAGGCCATGTTTGTTGACCGCGAAGTCATAGAGACGATGCGCGATCTCGAGCTTGCGGTCGACGCTCTTCGCCATGCCCTCTTCGTCTATCGTCAGCGCGACGACCGCGGCGCCGAAGCGCTTGGCGTAACCGAGCACCTTGTCAGCCTTTTCCTCGCCGTCCTCGAAGTTGATCGAGTTGATGATGCTCTTGCCGCCGATCAGCTTCAGAGCCGCCTCGATGACCGGCGTTTCGGTCGAGTCGATGACCAGCGGGACGGTGATCTGCCCGCGATAGCGCGAGACGACCTCGTTCATGTCCGAGACCTCGGGGCGACCGACATAGGCGACGCAGACGTCCAGGGCATGCGAACCCTCCTTGACCTGCTCGCGACCAATCGCAACGAGAGAATCCCATTTTTCCTCGCCGAGCAGCTCGCGGAACTTCTTCGAGCCATTCGCATTCGTGCGCTCGCCGATTGCGAACACCGCGTTCTCCTGGCGCAGAGGCACGCTGGTATACAGCGAGCTGACCGCCGGCGTCAGCGTGATCGAACGCGCGCGGGCTGCCGGTTCCGGCCGTGCGTCGAGCATCTCGCGCAGGCGGCGAATGTGAGCGGGTGTTGTCCCGCAGCAGCCACCGATCAGATTGACGCCGTCTTCATCGACAAAGCGCTGCTGCCAGTCGGCGAGCTCGTCGGGGCCGAGCGGATACTCGGTCTTGCCGTCGACGAGCATCGGCAGGCCGGCGTTCGGCATCACCGAGATCAGGCCCGGCCAGCTCTCGCCGAGGAAGCGCACATGCTCGGCCATCTCCGACGGCCCGGTCGCGCAATTGAGTCCGATCGCGTCGACATCGAGTGCCGCGAGCGTGGTCACCGCGCAGCCGATGTCGGAGCCGACCAGCATCGTGCCGGTCGTTTCGATCGTGACCTGGGCGAAGATCGGGATGTCGGGACGGTTCTTTTCACCTCTGGCGCGCTTGCAGGCGTTCGTCGCGGCCTTCATCGTCAGCAGGTCCTGGTTGGTTTCGAGCAGGAATACATCAACGCCGCCGTCCAGCAGGCCCCGCGCCTGTTCGTAATAGGAATCTTCCAGCGTGTCATAGTCGATATGGCCGAGACTCGGCAGCTTCGTGCCGGGGCCCATCGAACCGATGACATAGCGCGGCCACTCCCTGGTCTCGAACTCGTCGGCGACCTCGCGCGCGAGTTCGGCGGCGAGACGGTTCAGTTCATAGGTCTGCTCGACGAGGTCAAACTCGGCGAACACGACCTTGTTTGCGCCGAAGGTATTGGTCTCGACGCAATCGGCGCCGGCCGCGAAATAGACCCGATGCATCGCGCGGACGAAGTCGGGCCGGGTCTTGCACAGGATCTCGGAGCAGTTCTCGAGGCCGAGGAAGTCCTGGTCGACATCCCAGTCCTCGGCCTGGATCAGGGTGCCGGTGCCGCCATCACAGAGCAGCACGCGATGTTTCAGTCTATCGATGAATTTTTCTTTTTTCACAAGCGTATAACTCCGAACCAAGCGGCCCCGGCTCCGCCGGTTCCAATCCCTGAGCGATGGAATTCCTGAGACACGCAGCGGATCCCCGGTAGAATCCGGTCGCTCCGACTGACGCATGGCTGTGCATTTCACACAAAGACCATGTGATAATGCTGCTTTTGTCAAATCCGGGCTATTCTAGCATTGTCGACGATAAATTTCCGATGCGCGGGATCCTGCTGAAACTCTTTTTACGTCTTTGCGCGCTGCTGCCGCTGCGTGCCGCGCAGGGGCTGGGCGCGTCGGTCGCCCGCTTGATGCTATGGATACCGAATCGCGCCCGCGAGGTCACGCGCGTCAATATCGACGCCTGTCTTCCTGAACTGTCGCCGGATGAGCGACAGCGCCTCGCCGCGTGCTCGCTGATCGAGACCGGCAGGACGGTGACTGAAATGGGCCCCATGTGGTACTGGCCAAAGGCCCGGGTGCTGGGCTTGGTGGCCGGCTGCAGCGGCAGACAGGCCGTCGATGACGCGCTCGCACTCGGCAAGGGCGTCATCATCGCAACACCGCATCTCGGCAACTGGGAGATGTCAGGCCTGTTCTGCTCATCGCTGTACACGATGACGAGCCTGTACCGGCCGCCGCGGCTGCGGGAGCTTGATGCCTTCATGCAGCAGGCGCGGGAACGCGTCGGAGCTCGTCTGGTGCCGGCAAACGCCGGCGGCGTGCGCGCGCTCTTTCGCGCGCTCGATCACGGCGAGGCAGTCGGCATCCTGCCGGACCAGGAGCCGGGCCAGGGCGGCGGTATTTTTGCGGATTTCTTCGGCATTCCCGCTTATACGATGACGCTGATCGGGCGTCTCGTGATGCGGACCGGGGCGCCGGTATTCTTTACGTACTCCGAACGACTGCCGGCCGGCGGCGGCTTTCATGTCTACTTCGTACCGGCGCCCCCCGATCTAGCGAATGGATCGATCGAAGAAATCACGACCACGATAAATGCCATCGCCGAGGCCTGCATCCGGACCATTCCGACGCAGTATCAGTGGAGTTACAAGCGTTTCAACAGCCGCCCGGACGGCAGCAAGACCTTTTACTGATTCCGGCTATTGCTTCAGGCGCGCTTGCGCGCGACGACCATCGCCTCGTCGCGGAATCCTCGCGCGGTATCACCGATCCTGCCTTCCTCCCGGTAGACCAGCAGCTCCAGATCGGCGAACAGCTCGCGCAGCTCGCCGTCGGCGAGCAGGAAGTCCGGATTGGACGGACCGGTGCAGGAGACCTTGGTGCGGGTAAAGGTCTGGTAGAACGCGAGGCCCCCGGGACGCAGTGCGGCAATGATCGCCGGGATGATGCCGCGCTCCAGGTAGTGCGCGACGATAACGACATCGCAGCTACCGGGATCGGGCGGCGCCTTTGTCATGTCGCGCGCCTCGCCTTCGAGCGGCAGGCCATGCTCGCGCGCATAGTCGTTGATCTGCGCGACCACGACCGGCGAGATATCCCAGGCGCGGGTCCTGAACCCGGCGCGCGCGAGCATGACCGCATTGCCGGCGAGCCCGCAGGCGATCTCGAGCGCATCGCCGCTCGCGGGCAGCAGGTGGGCGTTTTCCTCGAGGACGCGGCTCGGGTTTGACGGTACACCCTGGCCCTTGCTGTAGATCGCGTCCCACCGCGTGCGTGGATCTTCCATTGAATGGCTCCTCAATTAATCGACTACAGCAGCCAGTGGATCCTGCGAGCAGTGGTATCGCATGGAGGGACCGTCCGCCGCAGGGATGCGGCGGCCGAGCGTACAGGGACGTATTCACAGCGTGTCCCGGAATGCGATACCGCTGCTCGCAGGATCGACCGATACATTCGACTTACTTTTTCCAGAACCCCGGCATGAACAGCACCAGCAGCGTGAACACTTCCAGCCGTCCGAGCAGCATCGCGAAGCACAGCACCCATTTCGAGAAGTCGTTGATGCCGGCATAGTTGACTGCAACGCCGGCGAGACCGGGGCCGAGGTTGTTGATGCAGGCGGCGACCGCCGAGAAGGCGGTGACCAGATCGAGACCGCTCGCCGCGAGCAGCAGGGACATGATACAGAAACAGGCGATATAGAGCGAAAAGAAGCCCCAGACCGCATCGATGACGTCGCCGGATATCGACTTGCCGCCAACCTTGACCTGGAGCCACGCGTTCGGGTGAATCAGCCGGCGAATCTCGCGCAGGCCCTGCTTGACCAGCAGCAGGATGCGAATGACCTTGAGTCCGCCGCCGGTCGAGCCGGCGCAGGCGCCCATGAAGCTGGCCAACAGCAACATCAGCGTCAGGAAGGGCGGCCAGTCGTGATATTCGGCTGTCGTAAATCCGGCCGTGGTCGCGATTGATACGGCCTGGAACAGCCCGTGATGCAGCGTGATACTCAGGCTCGCGAAGATGTTGTTGATATACAGCCAAGAGATTGTGATCAGCGCGATAACAGCAAGCGCAGTCAGATAGGCCCTGAACTCCGAGTCATCGAGGTAGGGTCGCAGGCTGGTCCGGCGCCAGGCGAGGAAGTGCAGTGCAAAGTTTGCGCCGGCGAGCACCATGAATGCCGCGGCGACCACTTCAATCATGCCATTGTCGAAAAAGCCGAAGCTCTCGTCATGGGTCGAGAAGCCGCCGAGCGCGACGGTCGAGAAGCTGTGGGCAACCGCGTCGAAGGCGCTCATGCCGGCGGCCCAGTAGGATATGGCACAGGCGACGGTGAGGCCAAGGTAGAGATACCACAGGACCTTCGCAGTCTCAGTGATGCGGGGGGTCAGCTTGTTGTCCTTGATCGGACCCGGAGTCTCTGCACGGTAGAGCTGCATACCGCCGATTCCGAGCATCGGCAGGATCGCGACAGCAAGGACGATGATACCCATGCCGCCGAGCCATTGCAGTTGCTGGCGGTAGAACAGCAGCGATTCCGGCAGACCGTTGAGCCCGGTGATGACCGTCGCGCCGGTGGTAGTCAGGCCGGACATCGATTCGAACAGCGCATTGACCCAAGACAGGCCCGGGCTGGACAGGAACGGGAAGGCGCCGAATACCGCAAGCATGGCCCACATCATCACGACAACGACGAAGCCATCGCGCAGGCGCAGCTCGGCGCGATGGGCGCGCACCGGAAACCAGAGGGCGAGGCCGGCGATCAGGGTGCCCGCGAAGCAGGCCAGAAAGACAAGCAGCGTCGGCTCGCCGTGGATCCACGCGATCGCCGCCGGTGGCAACATCGAGAAGCTGAACAGGGTCAGCATGAATCCCGAGAGGCGCTGGATAACGCGAAGCTGCATCAGGCTCGCTCAGAGCCCGCCGGCGGGTTCCCGCGCAACCGGCTGCACGGGCGCAGGTGGCGCATCAGAAAAACGTGACGCCGACCTGGAACAGGCGCTCGACCTCGGCGATGCGCTTCCTGTCAACCAGAAACAGGATGACATGGTCATCGGCCTCGATCACTGTATCGTGGTGCGCCATGAGCACTTCCTCCCCGCGGACAACCGCGCCGATCGTCGTGCCGGGAGGCAAGCGGATATCTTCTATTGCGCGGCCGACGACGCTCGACGACTTGGAGTCGCCGTGTGCGACAGCTTCGATCGCCTCCGCCGCGCCGCGGCGGAGCGAATGCACGACGACGACATCGCCGCGACGCACATGGGCAAGCAGGCTGCCGATCGTCGACAGATGCGGCGAGATCGCGATATCGATGTCACCGCTCTCGACGAGATCGACGTAGGCCGCGCGGTTGATCAGAGAGATCACCTTGCGCGCGCCGAGCCGCTTGGCGAGCATTGCGGACAGTATGTTGGCTTCGTCGTCGTTGGTCACCGCGCAGAACACGTCGGTGCTCTCGATATTCTCCTCGAGGAGCAACTCCTCGTCCGCGGCGTCGCCGTGGAGGACAAGGGTTCGATTCAGCAGCTGCGAGACCTGCTGCACCCGCGCCGGGTTGTGCTCGATCAGCTTGACCTGGTAACGGTTTTCGAGGGCCTCGGCGAGGCCCTTGCCGATGTTGCCGCCGCCGACCAGGATCACGCGCCGGACATCCCTGTCGAGCTTGCGCAGTTCACTCATCACGGTGCGGATGTCTTCCGCGGCGGCGATGAAGAAGACCTCGTCATCGACCTCGATGATGGTGTCGCCCTGCGGAATGATCGGCGCCCCGCGGCGAAAGATCGCGGCGACCCGGGTCTTGATGCCCGGCATGTGCCGGCTCAGATCTCTCAGCTCGTGACCGACGAGCAGCCCGCCGTAATAGGCCCGGACGGCGACCAGCCGCACCCGGCCGTTCGCGAAGTCGAGGACCTGAAATGCGCCGGGGTATTCGATCAGGCGCTGGATCTGGTCGATGACGACCTGCTCCGGACTGATCAGCATGTCGATCGGCAGCGCCTCCTGGGTGAACAGCTGGGGATAGGCGAGATAGTCGCGGGCGCGCACGCGCGCGATCTTGGTCGGGGTATGGAACAGCGTATAAGCGATCTGGCAGGCCACCATGTTGGTTTCGTCGCTGTTGGTCACCGCGATGATCATGTCGGCGTCATCAGCCCCGGCGCGACGCAAGACCTCGGGGTGCGAGGCCTGGCCGAGCACGGTACGCAGATCGAAGCGGTCCTGCAGGTCCTGCAGGCGCTTCGGCTCGTGGTCGACGACGGTGATGTCGTTCGCCTCGCGCGCGAGGTTCTCCGCAACCGACGCACCGACCTGGCCGGCGCCGAGAATGATGATCTTCATGGCGTCAGTCCTGTTCCGATCTCGGCTTGATGCCGAGCGACCTCAGCTTGCGATACAGGTGGGTGCGCTCGATGCCGGCGCGCTGCGCGACATCGGCGATGTTACCGCCGACAACACCCATCTGGTATTCGAAATAGGCCTTCTCGAACTGCATCCGCGCGGCGCGTAACGGCGAATCGAAGGCCACCGAGATCTCGGCCGAGTGTTGCGCCGACAAGCCGAGCGCGTGCTCGACGTCGTCCTGCGTAATCTCCTCGTGGGCAACGAGGATCAGCAGGCGCTGAACCAGATTCTTCAGTTCACGGACATTGCCCGGCCAGTGGTAGGCGCACAGGCGTTTCTTCGCGGCCTCCGAAAAGCGGCATGGCGGCAGGTGTTCCTGCTCGACGAACAGATCGATGTAATAATCGAGAATCTCCGGAATGTCCTCGGCGTGTTCGCGCAGCGGCGGAATACGCAGCGGGACGACGTTGAGCTGGTAATACAGGTCCTCGCGGAAACGGCCGGCCTCGATGTATTCCTCGAGATTGCGATGGGTCGCGGCGACGACCCGGGCGTCGAACTGCACCGGTTCCCGGCCGCCGACGCGGACGAAGGATTTGTTCTCGAGCGCGCCGAGCAGCTTGGCCTGCACCGCGGGATCCATGTCGGCGACCTCGCTCAGAAACAGCGTGCCGCCATTGGCCTGCTCCAGATAGCCGTAGAAGACGCCCGCGCCCTGCTCCGACCCGAACAATGCGACCGCCGCGTTTTCATTCGTGATCGACGCGACACCGGCCTCGACGAACGGCCCTTGCCGGCGCGGACTGCTGTAATGCAGATAACGGCCGAGCAGTTCCTTGCCGCTGCCCGGCTCGCCGCTGAACAGCACCCAGGCATTGTGCTTTGCGATACGCTCGACCTGGGCGCGCAATACATTCATGACCCGGCTGCGCCCGATCGGCTCGACCAGCGGCTGGGACTGGCGTCGCAGGTCGATATTCTCGCGTTGCAGCTTGTCAGCCTCGAGCGCGCGCTGCACGACCAGCAGCAGCTTCGACAGCGATAACGGCTTCTCGATGAAATCATAGGCGCCGAGCCGGGTCGCCTCGACCGCAGTCTCGACCGTGCCGTGTCCCGAGATCATGATCACCGGCGCGTCAAAGCCATCCTGGCGCTTCCATTCCCGCAGCAGCGAGATGCCGTCGGTGTCCGGCAACCAGACATCCATCAGCACGAGATCGGGCCGGCGCAGGCGCCGCGCCCGGCGCGCCTCCTCGGCGGTCTCGGCGACGCTGACCTCGTAGCCCTCGTCGATCAGTATTTCCCGAACCAGATCCCTGATGTCGGACTCATCATCGATTACCAGTACATGGGCGCTCATTATTCCGCTTGCCTCGAAATTCCCTGTTTCCACGCGCCAGCGACGTCATCGCCTTCCTGCGCTGCCTGTCCGGCGACGTCGCCGGTCCCTTCCTGCGTCATGTCGATCGGGAATCTGATGATGATCAGCGCCCCGCCCTGCTCGGCGTTCTCGGCCCGCACGCTCCCGCCGTGTTCCTCGACGATCTTCTTGACGATCGCGAGCCCGAGACCGCTGCCCTTGCGCTTGGTTGTGACATACGGCTCGAAAAATCTGCCCAGCATGTCCGGAGGCAGGCCGGGGCCGTTGTCCTCGATGCGCATTTCGACCGTCTTGACGCCAGCCTCGACCAGCGCCGCGGTACGGATCGCAACCACGCACTCCCTGTCCGGTCTCCTGGCCTCAAGCGAGTTTTTTATCAGGTTATGGAGCAATTGGCGAATCCTGCCGGAATCGACCCGCAGTTTCGGCAAGCCGGAATCGAGTTCGGTCAGGAAACGCACGCGGACACCCTCGCCTCGATAGAGGTCGAGCACCTCGTTGATGACCTTGTTCAGATCCAGCCATTGCAGCCTGAGCTGCGGGACGCGGGCGTACTCCGCGAAAGCCTTGACCATCTCCTTCATGACCTCGACCTGCTGCACGATCGTATGGGTCGAGCGGTCGAGCACCTCGGCATCCTCGAGCTTCATCCCCTTCAGATACTTGTGTCTCAGGCGTTCGGCCGACAGGCGGATCGGCGTCAGCGGATTCTTGATTTCGTGCGCGAGCCGGCGCGCGACCTCGCCCCAGGCGGCGTCGCGCTGCGCCTGCACCAGCGCGGTCACGTCGTCGAGCACCAGCACATGGCCGCCCCATTCGTGCTCACTGCCGGACAGCGACGCGCCGCCGCACATCAGCACCTGGCGCCCCGCGAGTCCGTAGATGACGACTTCCCTGCGCCAGTCATCGGCAATGCCGGTCAGATGGGGGCGGATTACTTCGAGCAAAGGTTTCAGATGGTTATGATCGCTACCGACCGACACCAGCGGCTTGCCGATGTACTGGCGCAGGCTGATTCCGAGGATCTGGCCGGCGGCAAGATTCGCTGTACGAAGGATGCGGTGCCGGTCCAGCGTCATCACCCCCGATGACAACCGGGCCAGCACGGCCTGCAAATAGGCGCGCTCGCTCTCGGCCTGTTGCTGGCTTTGCGCCGCCTCGTCGCGCGCGGCCGCGAGGCGACGGGTCATGTCGTTGAACGACTTGACCAGGAAACCGAGTTCGTCGGTCGAATGTTGCGGCAGTTGCCGGTCATAGTCGCCGGAGGCTACTGCCCGGGTGCCGATCGCGAGCACGCGGATCGGCGCGACCAGCCGCCGCGCCGATACAAACGCGGCCCATACCGCAGACAGCAGGCTGAGCAGCAACACCAGCGACAGCGTCAGCATGAAGCTGTATTTCAGCGGACCGCGCAGAAAGGCAAGCTGCTTGTAGCGAGTCGCGGCGTCCTCGACGCTGTCGGCGAGTGCGTTCATGTGTCCGGAGACCGGGTACAGCGCCTGCAGGATGCGCGCATCCTCGACCGGGCTCATGACCGGCAGATCGATCACAATGCGGATAAAAAGATCGGAATCGCCGATCGGGTCGAGCCCGACATACGCCGTGCCCTGTCGTACCTGGCGCAGGACGGCCTCGGAGGGCAGGTTCGGCAGGATCGCGAGCGGGTTCGAGCTGCTGAAAGCGATGATGTGACCATTCGGACGCAGCATCGCCAGTTCATGCGCGTCGTTCTGCATGCGCATGTCATTCAGCATGATCGCCGCCTGGCTGCCCGGCATCAGCGACAGCGAACCGCCGATATGATTGGTGCGGCGCAGGTACTCGCGCTTGCGATCAGCGAGCGAGACCCGGCTCAGCTCCAGCGCGTCGTCGAAGGCATGCTCGATGCGCACATCGAACCAGCTGTCGATGCCGCGCTGGATGAAATCGAGCGAAAAGTAATAGACCACCGACACTGGCGCCAGCGCCAGCAGCACGAAACTGAGCAGCAGCCGCACCGTCAGGCGCGAGCCCGCTGCCTTGACGCGATACTGGCGCACCAGTCGGGTGAGATTTGCAGTGATCAGCACGACCAGCGTGATCAGGCCGAGGATGTTGATCAGCAGCAGCAACAGGTACAGCCGCCCGAATTCCTCGGTGTTGCGGGTCGCGGCACCCATCAGGTACAGCGATACCAGCAGCAGCGCGGACAGCGCGAGGATCGGCAGGACTCCGCTGGTCAGGCGGCTCAGGCTCAAAGCGGCCATTCGCGCCACTCGCTGGCGAGACGCCATTCCGGCGACCACAGCGCGATCAGCCGCAGAGGCACCGGCAGGCTGTTGGTGTCGAGCCACGCCTGGAGCCGGCCGCGATAGCGCTGGCCCTGCTTCAGCAGATTACTGTCGATCAGCGGCAGGTCGATGATCGTGCCGACCGTCGACAGCGCCGCTGCGAGCGTCGGAAAGCTGTGCCGGGTTCCGATATTCAGATTACGCACCATGTATTGGCGAGTCAGCGCGTGATAGCTGATCTGGTATCGTTGCTCCAGCGCCGCGATCTTTTCGTTCCACAGCCACGCACGCTCGCGCACGATCTCGATGCGGAGTACAACGGTCATCGGAACGCCCTCGTCGAGCGCTTCAATGACCTGCTTGCTGAATGCATACTCGATGCGGGCGTTCAGATAGTGGACTTCATTGCTGATCCCGGATTGCGCGTCGCGGATGAAGATCCCGGGCGCGACGGGTTCCGCCACCGCCTCGTCGGCATGCAGAGGCGGCGTCGCCAGGGACACCGACAGCACGAACAGACCTGCCTTCAGCCATCGCGCGGAAATCACGTCATCCGTCCTGCGTTGTCCCAGAAATGTTCACCGGGTCATGATCACCGGCCGCATGTCGCCCGATTCGGGCGTAGAAGAAGCCATCCATGTCGTCCCTGCCGGGCAGGATCTGCCGTCCATGGTGCATCGCCCTGCCCCAGGTCGCGTCGATCCCGCACTCGACCGCGTCATCGTGCCGGGCGAGGAAACGCCGGATCTGCTCGCCATTCTCGTTATGAATAATAGAGCATGTTGAATACAAGAGCATCCCGTCATGCTTCAGCATGACCCATGCGGCGTCCAGCAGGTGTGACTGCGTCGCGGCCAGCGCTTTGAGATCGTCGGGGCGGCGCAGCCGCTTGATATCGGGATGCCGGCGAATCACGCCGATCGCCGAGCACGGCGCATCGAGCAGGATACGGTCGAATGCTTCACCGTTCCACCACGACGCCCGTCCGGACGCGGCATCGGCGCAGATGAGTTCGGCCGCAAGGCCAAGCCGCGCGAGATTCCCGCTGATGCGTCCGAGACGCTCCGCGTCATGATCGACGGCAACCAGCGCCGCGAGTCGGGGTTCGGACTCAAGGATATGGCAGGTCTTGCCGCCCGGCGCAGCGCACAGGTCGAGCACCCGATGGCCAGGCCGGACATCGAGCAGTCCGGCCGCGAGCTGGCCCGCGGCGTCCTGAACCGAGACCCGACCCTCGGCAAAACCGGGCAGGCGTGTAACGTCGATCGGCTGCTCGAGCAGCACCGCCGATCCGGCATGCGCCGCCGCGCGCGCTGTGATACCGGCCCGCGCGAGTTCCTCCAGATAGTCTTCGCGCGACAGCCGGGCGAGATTGACGCGCAGGCACATCGGCGGGCGCTGATTGTTCGCGGCCGCGATCGCGCGCCAGTCCTCCGGCCAGTCTTCTCGAAGCCGGTCGAGCAGCCAACCCGGATGCGCGAGCGCGTTGGCGTCATCGGCGTCGACCCGCGCATCGATGGCATGTGACTCGCGCTGATAGCGTCGCAATACCGCATTGACCAGGCCGCGCGCCCAGGCCTTGCCGAGCTGCGCCGTCGCATCGACGGTGCCGGCGACCGCGGCGTGCGGCGGTATGCGCGTCTGGCCGAGCTGGTACAGTCCTGCGAGGATCAGGCAGCGGATATCGGAATCGCGTGGCGCAAGCGGTTTGCGCAAGAGCTGGCCGGCGATCGCCTCGAGCCGCGGCCAGCCGCGTAACACGCCGTAGCAAAGATCCTGCAACAACGCGCGATCGCGCGGATCAGGCAATTCCGCGAGCAGCGGTGGCAACGCGGCGCCGAGCGAGCGGCCATCGTCGAACACCTGAACCAGCACCCTGGCCGAAGCGCTGCGTGCATCCATAGCGGACTCGCGTTTCATGCCTCCGGCAGACCGCTCGACGCGGCGAGCGGGTGCGCATTCAGAAAATCACCGACCGGGATGCGGCGGCCACCGGCCATCTGGATCTCGAGCAGGCGCAGTACGCCGTCGCCGGTCGCGATATCGATACCGGCGCGACCGGCGCCCAGGATAGCGCCCGGCTGTGTGCCTGATGTCGATCCGTCGCCACCCGGCAGCGCGGTGGCGCGCCAGACCCGGATGCGCCCGTAATCGCCGAGCGTCGTGAACGCGACCGGCCACGGATCGAAGGCGCGCACCTTGCGTTCGAGCGCGACCGCTGGCGCGCGCCAGTCGAGTTCGGCCTCGGCCTTGTCGATCTTGCCGGCATAGGTCGCGAGGCGTTCGTCCTGTGGAGCGGGATGCAGGTCGCCGGCGACAATATGCCCAAGCGTCGCACCAAGCGCGTCGGCGCCGAGCGCCGCGAGCCGGTCATGCAGCGTTCCAGCGGTATCGTCCGGCCGGATCGCGCAGACGCGACGCTCGAGCATCGTGCCGGTGTCCAGCCCCTCATCCATCTGCATGATCGTGACACCGCTCTCGCTGTCGCCGGCGAGGATCGCGCGCTGGATCGGCGCGGCGCCGCGCCAGCGCGGCAGCAAGGAGGCATGGATGTTGAGACAACCATGGCGGGGTATCGCAAGCACCTCGCGGGGCAGGAGCAGGCCATAGGCAACGACGACGATCAGGTCCGGCGCGAGTTCGCCGAGAGTCGCCTGGATCTCCGGCCTTCTGAGCGAGCGCGGCTGCAGCACCGGGAGGCCGTGGCCTTGTGCAAGCTGCTTGACCGGAGATGGGCGCAGCCGGCGCCCGCGCCCGGCAGGCCGGTCCGGCTGAGTCAGCACCGCCGCGAGGTCGAGACCGTCGTCGATCAGGGCTTTCAATGCGGCCGCGGCAAACTCCGGGGTCCCGGCGAAGACGATCCGCAGGCCGTGCGCCTTCGAACCGTGGCCAGTCGTCATCACATCGTCCGCATCCGGCGCTTTTCGAGCTTCTTGCGAATTCGTTGTCGCTTCATCTCGGTCAGGTAATCGACGAACAGCTTGCCCTCGAGGTGGTCGATTTCGTGCTGTATGCACGCCGCCAGCACTTCCTCGGCCTCGAGTTCAAACGGCTTGCCGTCCCTGTCCAGGGCCTTTACCCGGATCCGCGCGGCGCGCTCGACCGGCTCGTATATCCCGGGCACCGACAGGCAACCCTCGTCCATCCTCTCATGCCCGGACGCGTCGGTGATCACCGGATTGATCAGGCAGATCGGGGCTGTACGATCCTCGCTGATATCCACTACGATCAATCGCTTGCAGACATCGACCTGGATCGCGGCAAGCCCGATGCCAGGGGCCTCGTACATCGTCTCGAACATGTCGTCGATAAGGGTGCGCAGCGCATCGTCGACGTGCTCGACCGGCTCCGCCTTGCGCCGGAGCCGGGGATCGGGATAGTGCAGCACAGGGAGCAGGGCCATGGCGACTTCCGGGTCAATTTCGGGATGTAAGACCTTAATATCCGCACGCTTTTGCCGATAAACACGGTAGCCGGGGGGAGCCCGGATTCGGCGTACCTTCAACGGGTCAATTCTAAGGCAAGTCCGATGGCAAACAAACACCTGATTATCAAGTCGATACTGTTACTGTTGCTGGTCCTGGCCCCGCCCGTCTGGGCGGATACCGTCAGGCTGGCGCCCGACGCTCCGGATCACCATGTGGTGGTCAAGGGGGATACGCTGTGGGACATCTCGGCGCGCTTTCTGACCGACCCGTGGCTGTGGCCCGAGATCTGGCATATCAATCCGGCGATCGAAAATCCCCACCTTATATATCCCGGCGATATCATCTACCTGGAATTTGTCGAGGGTCGGCCGGTACTGCGCCTCGAACGCAACGAACCCGCGCTGCGCACCGTGAGCCTGTCACCGACGGCGCGCGTGACTCAGCTCGATACCGCGATCCCGACGATCCCGTATGATGCGATCGGACAGTTCCTGAAATACCCTCGAATCGTCACCCGCGAGGAACTCGACACCAGCGGCTACGTCCTCGCCAGCAGCGAAGACCGCCTCATCAGCGCCACCGGCAACAAGATCTATGTGCGCGGCCTCCCGGACAACGATGCGACCCGCTACAACATTGTCAGGCGCGGCGAGGTCTATCACAATCCGCTGAACAAGCGCGATGTCCTTGGCTACGAAGCGATCAATGTCGGCTATGCGACGGTTACGCGGACCGGCGATCCGGCAACGCTGCTGATCACCCAGGCCGATCGCGAGGTGCTGATCGGCGACCGCCTGCTGCCCGTCGAGGAAATCGAGGTCAGCCAGCATTTCCTGCCGCGCGCGCCCGAGGGCGACATCGATGGTCACATCATCTCTGTCCTCGATGGCATTTCGCGTATCGGCCAGTACCAGGTCGTCGCGCTCGACAAGGGCAGCGTCGACGGACTCGAGATTGGCAATGTGCTGTCGGTCTGGCAGAGCGGCGCCGTCGTACGCGACAACAATGCCTCGCGTCGCATGGGACGCGATGTCCAGCTCCCTGACGAGCGCGCCGGCACCGTGATGCTGATCCGGCTGTTCGATCGCGTAAGCTACGCGCTGGTCATGGAGGCCACGCGCGACCTGAAGTTGCTCGACAAGGTCAAGCAACCCTGATTGTCGAGGTTCGGCAGAACAAAGGGGGCAAAGTCGTTTGATCAGAAAGATCAAAAGGGTCAGACCCCTTTGATCCGAAGCAATCACAAGATAGCACGCGCCAGAGAGATCAAAGGGGTCTGACCCTTTTGATCTTTCACGTTCACCCAAAGATGGAACGACTTGATGTCATGGACGACATTCATTTCTGGCTTGCCCTGGCGAGGGTAACCGGGCTCGGTCCGGTCCACTGCCAGGCGCTCCTGGCCCGCTACGGCAACCCGCGTACAGTGTTCGCCGAGGCCCCGGTCGACCCCGGGGCGCGGCGCCTGCTCTCACCCGCGACGATCGACGCGCTGGCGAAACCCGACTGGTCCGCAGTCGAGCGGGATCTGGCCTGGCTCGCAGAACCCGGTCATGACCTCCTGACCCTGGACGATCCCCGCTACCCTGCGCTGCTGAAACAGATCCACCAGGCGCCGCCACTGCTCTATGTGGACGGTGATCCGGCCGCGACCGCCCGCCCCCAGATCGCCATCGTCGGCAGCCGCAACCCGACCGCAGCCGGCTGCGACACCGCGCGCGACTTCGCGGCTGAACTGGCACGACATGGCCTCGCGGTCACCAGCGGGCTTGCGATCGGCATCGATGCGGCCGCGCATGAGGGCGCGTTCGAGGGTGGCGGACAGACCGTTGCGGTGGCAGCGACCGGGCCCGACCGGGTGTACCCGGCACGCCATCGCGCACTCGCCGACCGCATCCGCACACAGGGCGCCCTGGTTACCGAATTTCCACCCGGCAGCCCGCTCGTGCCCGGATCTTTTCCGAGACGCAACAGGATCATAAGCGGCCTCAGTCTCGGTACGCTGGTCGTCGAAGCCAATCCACGCAGCGGTTCGCTGATCACCGCAAGGGCCGCGCTCGAACAGGGGCGCGAGGTGTTTGCGATCCCGGGCTCGATCCACAATCCCTGCGCCCGCGGTTGCCACTTGCTGATCCGCCAGGGCGCGAAACTGGTAGAATGCGTTGGTGATATTCTGGAAGAGTTGGAACCAATGGCCTGCGCAGCACTCGAAATGTTAGGTGGCGCTGAGTGCGGCCCGGGGCTTGCAGGCCCTCTTACCCCGCCGCAGGAGTCGGTTGCCGGGATACTCGACCTGATCGATTTCGCGCCGACGACGATAGACACGCTGATACATAGGACCGGTTACGCTGCGGAGCGGCTCTATCCTCTGCTACTCGACCTCGAACTGTCGAATCTGATCACCCAAACGCCCGGCGGGGCCTACATGCGCCGTCCGGCGAGGAACTGAAACGAAACGATGCTCGACGTACTGCTCTATCTGTTTGAACACTACATGGATCAAGGCCATGACGTGCCGCATGACGAGGCGATCCTGAAAGGCGTGCTGACGGATGCAGGATTCCCCCAGACGGAGATCAACAAGGCCTTCCTGTGGCTCGAAGACCTCGTGCAGCAACGCGGCGATGCCGAATCCGTCGCCGAGGGCGTGCAGCGTGGCTCATACCGTATCTATACAGCGCAGGAACTGGGCCGACTCGATGCGCAGTGCCGCGGCTTTCTGCTGACGCTCGAGCAGTGCGGCGTCGTCAATCCGCAGACTCGCGAGATCATCATCGAGCGCGCGCTGGCGCTCGACCTCAAAGAACTCGACCTCGACAAGTTCCGGCTGATCGTCATGATGGTGCTGGCCAATCAGACCGGCAACGAAGACCTCCAGGAATGGATCGAGACCCTCGTCTTCGATTTCACCAGCGACCAACTGCACTGATCTGACGTCTTCACCCCGATTGTCCATGGGGTCAGACGCTGCGCCGTTAACCATATGTAATTCTTCGCGTTAACTTTTATTCCGCGCATTTTTTCAGGGATCGGAATCCTCTTTCGTGAACCAACAGGCCGGTAATGGCGTCTGATTATGGGTATGCACCGGAGATCGTCTGATAGACGCGCCGGGGCTCAAGAATACAACCTGTTAACCGAAAACTGCTTTGACATCGGCAGGATTAGCCATCAAGATAGGCCCGCTTCATGACCATGACATTGAAAACACATGGAAAAGAATCTCGTTATCGTTGAATCGCCGGCGAAGGCCAAGACCCTGAAGAAATATCTGGGCAAGGGCTTCGACGTGCACGCGTCCTATGGACACGTGCGCGACCTGCTGCCGAAGGAAGGCGCGGTCGACCCCGCGCACGATTTCGCGATGAAATACCAGACCATCGAAAAAAACAGCAAGCACGTCGACGCGATCTGCAAGGCGGCCAAGGGCGCCGACGCGCTCTATCTCGCGACTGACCCGGATCGCGAAGGCGAGGCCATCTCCTGGCACCTGCAGGAGATCCTCAAGGGCAAGAAGCTGCTCAAGAACAAGCCGGTCCATCGCGTCGTGTTCCACGAGATCACGAAGAACGCAGTGCAGGAGGCGATGAAGCATCCACGCGACGTCTCGATGAACCTCGTCAACGCACAGCAGGCGCGCCGCGCGCTCGATTATCTCGTCGGCTTCAACCTGTCGCCGCTGTTATGGAAGAAGATCCGCCGCGGCCTGTCGGCCGGGCGCGTGCAAAGCCCGGCGCTGCGCCTGATCGTCGAGCGCGAACAGGAGATCGAGGCCTTCCAGTCGCAGGAATACTGGACCATCGAGGCCGATGCCGCGAAGAACGACGAGCGTTTCCGCGCCAGGCTGACCCATCACCAGGGCGAGAAGCTCTCGCAGTTCAGCATCACGACCGAGCAGCAGGCGAGCAAGGTCGAGAAGGCGCTGATCAAGGGCGCGAAAGGCAAGCTCACTGTCATCGAGGTCGAAAAAAAGCAGCGCAAGCGCAATCCGGCGGCGCCGTTCATCACGTCGACCTTGCAGCAGGAGGCCGCGCGCAAGCTGGGCTTCACCGCGCAACGCACGATGCGCACCGCGCAGCAGCTCTATGAAGGTATCGATACCGGCGAGGGCGCGGTCGGTCTGATCACCTACATGCGTACCGACTCGGTCAACCTCGCGCAAGAGGCCCTCGACGAGATCCGCAAGCTGATCGTCGAACGCTATGGCGCCGACAAGCTGCCTGCCGAGGCCCAGACCTACAAGACGAAGTCAAAGAACGCCCAGGAGGCCCACGAGGCGATCCGCCCGACCTCGGCGTTCGTCGATCCCGATTCCGTGAAGGATCACCTGAACAGCGACCAGTACAAACTCTATCGCCTGATCTGGCAGCGCACCATCGCGTGCCAGATGATCCCGGCGACGATCAATACCGTCGGCGTCGATCTCGAGGGCGGCAAGGGCGACATCTTTCGCGCGACCGGCTCGACGATCGTCGACCCCGGTTTCATGGCGGTCTATCGCGAAGACGTCGACGACGGCAAGGACAGCGACGATCAGCAGAACCTGCTGCCCGAGATGGCGAAGGGCGATGTGATCGCGATCGAACAGATCATCACTGAACAACACTTCACCGAGCCGCCGCCGCGCTATACCGAGGCGAGCCTGATCAAGACGCTGGAAGAACACGGCATCGGCCGCCCGTCGACCTATGCGTCGATCATCGCGACCTTGCAGCAGCGCGAATATGTCGTACTCGACAAGAAGCGCTTCCAGCCGACCGACGTCGGTCGCGTCGTCAACAAGTTTCTGACCGAGCACTTCTCACGCTACGTCGACTATGAGTTCACCGCGAAGCTCGAGGACGATCTCGACGCGATCTCGCGCGGCGAACAGGATTGGGTGCCGCTGATGCATTCGTTCTGGGGTCCGTTCAAGGATCTCGTCGATGACAAGGAGCAGTCGGTACAGCGCAAGGACGTGACCCAGGAAGCGCTCGATGAAGCCTGCCCGAAGTGCGGCAAGCCGCTGTCGATCCGGCTCGGGCGGCGGGGCCGCTTCATCGGCTGCACCGGCTTCCCGGAGTGCGACTACACGCGCAATGTCGGCGAAGCCGGCGGAGAGAACGAGGCCGACGCCGAACTGGTCGAGGGTCGCAGCTGCCCGCAGTGCGAGAGCGCGCTCGTGGTCCGCACCGGACGTTATGGCAAGTTCATCGGCTGCAGCAGCTACCCGAACTGCAAGTTTATCGAGCCGCTGGTCAAGCCGTCCGACACCGGCGTCGAATGCCCGGAATGCCACCAGGGCACGATGGTGCAGCGCCGCTCGCGTCGCGGCAAGGTGTTTTATTCCTGCTCGACCTATCCCGCATGCAGCTACGCGGTCTGGAACGAGCCGATCGCGCAACCCTGTCCGCAATGCGAATGGCCGATGCTGACCATCAAGACGACCAAGCGCAGCGGCGCCGAGCTCGCCTGCCCGCAGAAGGAATGCGACTACGTCGCGCCCTACGAAGCCCCGCAAGACAAACAGGACCAGGGCGGCGCCGATGAACCCCCGAGCAAACGCCGAGCCCACGGCTGACGATCAATGATCAAAAGGGTCAGACCCTATTAATGGGGTCTGACCCTTTTGATCAGCTTGCCATTGCCTTGTCGACCGCCTGGCGGTCGAGGTGCGCGGCGAACATCTCGATGAAGGCGTAGGTGTAACCGCGCAGGTGACTGCCGCGGCGGATGCCTAAGCGGGTCGTGCACGGCTCGAACAGGTGGCTCGCGTCGAGCATGCGCAGGTTGGTGTCGCGTTCCGGGTTGAAGGCCATGCTCGCCATCAGGCCGATGCCGATGCCGATCTCGACATAGGTCTTGATGACATCGGAGTCGATCGCCGAGAACACGACATTCGGTCTCAAGCCCGCGCGCTCGAAGGCCTCGTTGATCTTGACGCGTCCGGCGAATGAAAAATCATAGGTCACGATTGGATATTCGGCAATCTTATCGAGCGTCAGCGGCGTGTCGCGCAGGATCGGCAGGCCGGGCGGTGCAATCACGCAGTGATTCCATTCATAGCACGGCATCACGACGAGGTCTTCGAACAGATCGATGCCCTCGGTCGCGATCGCGACATCGGCGACGCCGGACGCCGCGAGTTGCGCGATCTGCATCGGATTGCCCTGGTGCAAGTGCAGGCGCACGTTCGGATAACGCTCCGCAAAAGTCTTGATCACCGGCGGTAGCGCATAGCGGGCCTGGGTATGGGTCGTCGCGATCGACAGACTGCCGCCGATGTCGTCTGTGTACTCGAAGCCGACCTGCTTGATATGCTCGAGTTCGCGCAGCACCCGCTCCGCCATCGCGAGCACCGCCCGCCCCGGCTGGGTGATCCCGACCAGGCGCTTGCCGTTACGCTCGAAGATCTGGACCTTGAGTTCCTCCTCGAGCTGGCGGATCTGGCTGCTGATGCCCGGTTGCGCGGTATGCAGGACATTGGCCGCCGCCGAGATATTGAGACCGCAGCGAACGACCTCCCGGATATAACGAAGTTGCTGAAAGTTCATACGAATCCCGCCTTATATACGAGAATGTTATATAAATATAATATCGCATTATTTTTTATAATATAGCTATCCCTGATATCATATTGACCTGATCAGAAAACCCTAGCCCATTGCGGGCATTGATTTTTTGCCGATACTAAGAGCATAGGCAAGGCGCCATCACTACCGTAGGATGCGGTGAACAACGCGAACCGCGTCGATAGAGAACGCAGGAGAGCAGTAATGAAAGATGCCCAGTCATTGGTCAACGATGAGGAACTGGACCGATTCCAGGAAAACGTCCAGTCGTTTCTCCGCAACGAGATCGATGCGGAACGTTTCCAGTCGATCCGGCTCCAGCAGGGCGTCTACGGCCAGCGTCAGGACGGCGTCAACATGGTGCGCGTCAAAATCCCCGGCGGACACATGACGCCCGCACAGCTCGAATCGATCGCCGATGTGCTCGAGACCCATGCCCGGCACGATGTCGTCCACATCACGACACGCCAGGACATTCAGATCCATTACGTCCCGCTCGAGAAGACCCCGCTGGCGCTGAAAGACCTCGCGCGCGCCGGACTCACGACGCGCGAGGCCTGCAACAATACCGTCCGCAACGTCTCGTGTTGCCCGCTCGCCGGCGTATGCCCGAGTGAAAGAGTCGACATTCGCGAACACCAGCAGCATGCGGTGCGCTACTTCCTGCGCCACCCGCTGACCCAGCATCTGCCGCGCAAGTTCAAGATCAGCTTCTCGGCCTGCGAGGCCGACTGCGCGCAGGGCATGATCCACGACCTCGCCGTCATCGCGGTAAAAAAGGACGGCCGGTTCGGCTTCAAGATCCTCGCCGGCGGCGGCCTCGGCCACAAGCCGCGCGAAGCAATCACCGTCGAGGAATATATTCCGGAAGCCGATCTGATCCCGTGCATGGAGGCGGTGATCGCGCTGCACAACCGCTATTCCGACCGCAAGCGCCGCGCGAAGTCGCGCATCAAGTTCCTCGTCGACCGCTTCGGTCCCGAAGTCTTCGTCGAGAAGTACCGCGAGGAACTCGTGCGCACCCGCGCCGCGATCGACGGCCATACCGTTAAAGCCAAATGGCAGGACGGCCAGCCGTCCCGCGAGCACAACAACCCCGGCGCACCGCGCAAGGTCACCGGCCAGAAGCAGAAAGGACTCAGCATCTTCCCGATCAGCGTCCCGATCGGCGATATCAATGCTGCCCAGCTGCGCGGCATCGCGGCGCTGATGTATCGCGAGAAACTCGAAGACATCCGCACGACCCAGGACCAGAACTTCATCCTCGTCGGCGTGCCGAATGATCGCCTCCCAGCGATCCGCGAGAGCCTCGCCGACATCGGTCTCGGCGAACCGAAGACCGGCGACGACGTCGTCGCCTGCCCCGGCACATCGACCTGCCGCCTCGGCATCACCTCATCGAAGACAATCGGCGCGATGATCAACGGCGGCGAGTATGACCTGCGCATCCGCGCGAGCGGCTGCCACAACGGCTGCGCCCAGCCCGAAACCGGCGACATCGGCATCTACGGCGAAGGCAATCGCCTGCACGGCAAGCTGGTGCCGCATTACCAGATGTACATCGGCGGCGACGGCCGCAATAACGGCGCGATCGCGATCAAGGGGCCGAGCGTCCCCGCGATGCGCGTCCAGCAGGCGATCAACCGGCTGCAGGACACCTACGCGAAGGAACGCGCCGACGGCGAAAGCTTCTTCGCCTGGAGCCATCGCCACGACAAGGAATATTTCGCGAAGCTGCTCGAGGACATCAAGAAGGTCGAGCCGGAAGAACTGGCCAGCGTGATGTCCGACCACGGCGACGAGAGCGCATTCAAGGTCCTCCAGTTCGGCGGCGGGGAATGCGCCGGCGCTGCGCAGGAAACCGTCGCCGCGTACTTTGCCGATGCCGCGAACGAGCGCAATTACAGAAACGGCTTCCTGTCGCAGCGCAAGCCCGAGGCGTCGATCGAATGCGCCCAGCAGATCGGCCGCCTGGTCGGCCAGTCGCTGCTGTTCCTCGCCGGCCAGCAGTCGAACGGCGACCTGCGCGAGGCCGGACGCATGATCGAGCAGACCCTGAAGGCGAACCCGACGCTCGGCACGCGCCTGGTCGAATTCGCCGACGGGCTCGAGCGGCTCACTGAGGATTTCGACGAGGCCGCGTACAAGCAGCTCACCGACGCGCTCGACGCGTGGACCGCCGAGGCCGGCGCGGTGTGCCAGGACATCGACCGCCAGCTCGACCTGAGCGCGTCACTGTCAACCATCAATACCGCTGCCGTAAAAAAAAAGGTGAGCCGGTCGACCTGACTTCGTACGGCTGTCCGCTGCACTACATCAAGGCGCGCCACACGCTGCGCGGCCTCGCCAATGGCGAGGCCGTCGAGTTTCTGTTCGAATCCCAGGACGCGGCCGGCAAGGCCGCGACCAGCCTCGCAAGCGACGGTCACCGGATTCTGTCGGTCGAGCCAGCCGGCAACGCAGTGCGCGTCGGTGTCCGCAAACAGGTCGCCTGAGCGTCACTGCAGCAAAAACCCACCACGGCCGCCGCTTAACCGCCGGCGCTTGAATTCGCCGCCAACGCCCCTATTAACAAGCTGTGCGGGCGCCCTGCGCCCCGGAAAAACCAAACTATCCTGATCGGAATTAGCGGGCGAGGCATCCCTGTGTCCTCTCCCGAACGCAACATAACGGAGGTCTGACATGGTGGGTTATATCAGCAATTTCAACGGCGACCTGATCGACAGGCTCGGCCGCATGCATCGTGAGATGGACAGGATGTTCGGTAATTGGTCCGGCGTACCGGATATCCGCTCGGCGACTGCGGGGGACTTTCCTGAAATCAACGTCGGCGTCCTGCCGGAGCGCGTCGATGTCTATGTATTCGCGGCTGGAGTCGATCCGAAATCGCTCGACATCTCGCTGCATCAGAATGTGCTGACGATCGCCGGTGAGCGTAAACCCGAGGCGCCTGCAGGTGCGAAGGCCTATCGCCGTGAGCGTTTCTACGGCCAGTTCCGCCGGGCGATCAGCCTGCCGGACGGCATCAACACCGACAAGGTCGAGGCGCACTATCGCGACGGCGTCCTGCACATCACCGTACCGCGCCTGGCAGCCATACAGCCGCGCAAAATCGCCGTGAACTGATCCGAAACGAATCGAGGAAGCACATCATGAACACAACTACCGAAGTCAGCGCCCGCACACGGCGCGATGTCAAACCGCGCGAAGCGGAGACCCCCTCCCTGATCCCGGCGGTCGATATCTTCGAAGACAGCCACGGCATCACGCTGCGGGCCGACCTGCCCGGCGTCTCGCGCGACCGTCTTGACGTCCAGATCGATGACGACACGCTGTCGATCGAGGGCGAGGCTGCGATCGATTCGCCCGAAGGCATGAAACCGCTACATGCCGACGTGCGCGCGACGCGCTATCGCCGCCGCTTCACGCTGAGCCGCGAACTCGCGACCGACAAGATCAGCGCGAAAATCGACGATGGCGTGCTGACGGTCACGATCCCGAAGCGCGATGAACTCCGCCCCCGCAAGATCGAGGTTAGCGCCACCTGACAGAGGACCGGGGTCAGAGTAGACTTTATCTACTCTGACCCCACCAAAAGATGCCGCCGTGCAATTCAAGGACTACTACCAGACCCTAGGCGTAGACCGCACCGCTTCCCAGGACGACATCAAGCGCGCCTACCGCAAACTCGCGCGCAAATACCACCCCGACGTCAGCAAGGAAAAGGACGCCGAGGCCCGCTTCAAGGAAGTCGGCGAGGCCTATGAAGTCCTGCAGGACCCTGAAAAGCGCGTCGCTTACGACCGCCTCGGCGCGAACTGGAAGGCCGGCCAGGATTTTCGCCCGCCGCCGGACTGGGCGCAGGGCTTCGAGTTTCATGGCAATGGCTTCAACAGCGAAGGCGCCGCGCAGTTCAGCGATTTCTTCGAGAGCCTGTTCGGCCGCGGCTTCGGAATGGGCGGCGGGCGCGCGGGCAGCGGCATGCACACGCGCGGTGAAGACACCCATGCCAAGGTGCTGATCGACCTCGATGATGCCTATCATGGGGCGAGTCGCACAATCACGTTGCAGACCACCGAACTCGGTCCCGACGGACGACCGCGTGCGAAAAAACGCACGCTGAACGTACGCATCCCGAAAGGCGTATGCCAGGGCCAGCAGATCCGGCTCGCCGGCCAGGGTGGACGCGGCGCGGGCCAGAGTCAGCCGGGCGACCTCTATCTCGAGGTCGCATTCCGACCGCATCCCTACTATCGCGTCGAGGGCCGGGATGTATTTCTCGACCTGCCGGTCGCGCCATGGGAAGCAGCGCTCGGAGCGACCGTGAAGGCGCCAACGCCGGGCGGGGCAGTCGATCTCAAGATCCCCGCCGAATCCACCGCAGGGCGCAAGCTGCGGTTGAAGGCGCGCGGGATTCCCGGCGATCCGCCTGGCGACCTGTATGCCGAGTTGAAGATCGTGTTGCCGCCGGCGGACAGCGAGAAGGCGAAAGCCATCTATCGCGACATGGCGGAGACGCTGAAATTCAACCCTCGCGGGCATTTATAGCCATGGCCGGCGCGGCCAGCCTAATGCCTCCTGATTAGTCACCCATACCCGAATAAGGGCCCGCGGCCCCGCATCGTTGCCGGACGGCGGGTATGATGTTTGACGATGTCTGGTAGTCCAGTAATATCGGAATATCGTTTTGCCGTGAATACCGGGAGGAGAGGAATATTTCCGTGCGGGTTCTTGCAGTTTCAATGATCTGCCTTTGCCGGCACAGCAAAAATCATGATTCGACGGGGTTTGCTATGCGAAATCGGCCTATCGCTGATATTCCCGCGTCGGCCTAATACGCTGTTGGGCGGTAAGACAGAGCAGTACGGGTGTCGTACGATTGATTCGATAGGAGGGAATTCCATGACGAATAAACTTGTATCGTTGTTCATGTCGGCTGCGGTGGCTTGCGTGGTAATGCAGGCCTGCTGGGCGGATTCGTTGGATCACACGATGGTGACTCCCGCGGAGCTCAGGTGGACAGAAGTGGCTTCATTGCCGGCCGGAGCGAAACTCGCGGTCATTGAAGGCCCGTTAACGGAGGCGGTTCCATTGACGTTTCGTCTGAAGCTGCCAGCCGACTACAGGTTACCCGCGCATTGGCACCCTGGTATTGAGCATGTCACGGTCATCGCGGGCACTTTTAACATGGGCGTCGGAGATAAGCTGGACATGTCAAAAACCAAGCCCCTTACGGCGGGCAGCGTTGCGATCATGCAGCCAAAGACTGTTCATTACGCCTGGACAAGGGAGGAAACAATCGTGCAGGTTCATGGGATAGGGCCGTGGGGTATCACCTACGTCAATCCTGCGGATGATCCCAGAAAGAAGTAGCGTTGTCGCCCAACCCGCGCTTCAGGGGACGGTCCTCGCGCTGCGCGCTCGGCCCGCCCCTGAAGCGCGGCGTTAGAAAGGACATCAGACTCCAGTGAAAAAGTTACATCTCGCTATATCAACCGACAAGATCAATGAATCTATTCAGGACTATTCTGCCCGTCTTGGCTGCGCACCTTGTTCTTATATCCCGAATGAATATGCATTATGGAGAACTGAACACCTGAATCTCTCTATACGCCAGGATTCCACATGCAAGCCTGGTGAACTACGTCACTTGGGTTGGGAAGATCCATCGGCTCAGGAATTTACCAAAGATACAGATATCAATGGCATTGTCTGGGAAAGGTTCGCTGCTGAGCATCAGGCTGAAGAGATTAATGAGTTATGGCCACAAGCAAAGTATCATCCAGAGTAGCCATTTCTAACAATCACAAGCATCTGACGGGATAGTTCCTTCGGTTAAGTGGACACCCTGAGCTAACGAGCCAGGGGTGCCGAA
>CAYTGL010000009.1:0-84573 GCA_964437335.1 uncultured Chromatiales bacterium | reverse complement strand
GCTCGGTGATCGAGCAGAAGGTGCAGCCGCCGAAGCAGCCGCGCATGATGTTGACCGAGAAACGGATCATCTCGTACGCCGGAATGTTCGCGCCGCCGTAGGCCGGATGCGGGCGGCGCGTGTAGGGCAGGTCGAACACCGCGTCCATCTCGGCGGTGGCTAGCGGGATCGGCGGCGGGTTGATCCACACGTCGCGGCCGCCGTGACGCTGCACCAGCGCGCGCGCATTGCCGGGGTTGGTCTCGAGGTGCAGGACGCGCGAGGCATGGGCATAGAGCACCGGGTCGTCCCTGACCGCCTCATACGACGGCAGGCGTACGACGGTGCGCTCGCGGTCGGCGCGCGGGATGTGACGCTCGAAGCGGACGATCCTGGCGCCGTCGGCCTTCGCTTGCGGTGCGTCACAGGCCGGGCCGCTGTTCATCGCATAGGGATCGGGTTGCGCATCGACGCGCCCCGGCGTGTCGACCTTCGTCGAGTCGAGCTCGATCCAGTCCGGCGGTGTCGCGGCGCGCATGAACGCGGTGCCGCGGATGTCGGTCAGGTCATCGATCGTCTCGCGGCCGGCGAGGCGATGTGCGATCTCGAGGATCTGGCGCTCGGCGTTGCCGTAGACCAGCAGATCGGCCTTCGCGTCGGGAAGCAGCGAGCGCCGGACCTTGTCGGACCAGTAATCGTAGTGCGCGATGCGGCGCAGGCTGGCCTCGATGCCGCCGATGACGATCGGGACGTCGCTGAAAGCCTCGCGACAACGCTGGGCATAGACGATGACCGCACGATCGGGGCGCTTGCCGCCCTCTCCGCCCGGCGTATACGCGTCGTTGCGGCGGATGCGCCGGTCCGAGGTATAGCGATTGACCATCGAATCCATGTTGCCGCCGGTGACGCCGAAGAACAGCGTTGGCCGGCCGAGCGCGGCGAAGGCAGCCGGACTCGACCAGACCGGCTGCGCGATGATGCCGACGCGAAAGCCCTGGGCCTCGAGTGTGCGCCCGATCACCGCCATGCCGAAGCTCGGGTGATCGACATAGGCGTCGCCGGTCACGAGGATCACGTCGCAGGCATCCCAGCCGAGCGTGTCCATCTCGGCGCGCGACATCGGCAGGAACGGCGCCGTGCCGAAGCGGGCGGCCCAGAACTTGCGGCGGGAGAACAGGGGAACCGGTGTCTGCATGGCGGGGCCGTGATCAGCGTGGCTGGTCATTATAGCAGGTTCCGCCGCGGGTTCAGCCCCCCTACAAGGCAGCGGCGGCGCGCTGGCGGCCCAGTTCGATGAGTTCGGCGGCGCGGTGGAATTCGAAGGCGCGCGCGGCATGGCGCGAGATCTCGATCGTGACGTCCGGCGTGTAGGCCGCGAGTTTCATGCGCGCGATCGTGTTCTGCATCGTCTCGATCGACAGCGTGATGATGTCGAAATAGTCCCAGTCCTGTTCCTTGCTGCTCGGCGGCATGAAGCGTTCCTGCAGATCGTTGACGAAGGCCTTGATGCGCTCGCCGTATCTATTCCTGCCGCCATCTCCGGCCGGCGCCGGTTCATGATCGCCGTCCTGTTCCGGCGCGGGCTGATGCTGCACCGGACTGCCGAACGAGCCGTTCACATTGACCGCGATGGTCAGATCGGTTTGATCCCGCAGTGTCGGCGCAATCGGCAAGGGATTGATGAGTCCGCCATCGAGCAGCTGGCGGCCATTGATACTGTGCGGCGTGAACACCAGCGGCACCGCAATCGACGCGCGGATCGCATCGAACAGCGGCCCTTTGTTGATCCAGACCTCTTTCTGCGCCTCGATGTCGGTTGCGACCGCGGTGAACGACATCGCGAGATCCTCGATCAGAAAATCGCCGATCAGGTCGCGCAGCTTTTCGATGACCCGCTGGCCCTTGAAGATGCCGTTCCAGCCGAGCGTCGGGTCGAGCAGGCGCAGTACATCGCTTTTGTCGAGCGCGCAGACCCAGTGCTTGTAGGTATCGAGTTCACCGGCGGCGTAGATGCCGCCGACCAGCGCGCCCATCGACGCGCCGGCGATTGAGCGGATCTCGTAACCCTGCTCGTTGAGCCACTCGATGACGCCGATATGCGCAAGTCCGCGCGCGCCGCCACTGCTCAACACCAGTGATACCGATTTGTTTTTACTGGCCATGGACGCCCTCCTTCAGAGATATCCAGCGGGTTACTGTACAAACAGTGCGACCGCGCTGTGACGACTACTCCTGGGAAAAGCTCCTGATGATGTAGCCGCCGGACTTCTCGTCATGCTCGAGGACCAGCATCTTGCGCGCCTCGGCCTCCTCGAGCAGCTTGCCGAAGGTGCGAAAGCCGTGGTAACTCTCGTTGAATCCGGGATTGCGTCGCTTGAGCGCCTGCTTGACCATCGAGCCCCAGACCTTTTCTTCCTCGCCGCGCTCCTCGAACAGATCCTCGACGGTCTCCAGCACGATTTCGAGCGCCTTCTGCTTGCGGTCTTCCTCGCCGGCAGGGGCACTGCTCTTCGGCGCCGGCTTCGCGGCGGCCTTGCGCTTCTTGCGCCCGGGCTTCTCCCCTTCCCTGACCAGATCGTCGTAGAAGATGAATTCGTCGCAGCTCGCGATCAGCAGATCCGAGGTCGAATTCTTCACGCCAACTCCGATCACGACCTTGTCGTTCTCGCGCAGCTTGCTGACCAGTGGAGAAAAATCGGAATCACCGCTGATCACGACGAAGGTGTCGACATGGGATTTGGTGTAGCAGAGGTCGAGCGCATCGACGACCATGCGGATGTCGGCCGAATTCTTGCCGGAGATACGCACGTGCGGGATCTCGATAAGCTCGAAACCCGCCTCATGCATCGACTTGCGGAAATCCTTATAGCGTTCCCAGTCGCTATAGGCCTTCTTGACGACGATGTTGCCCTTGAGCAGCAGCCGTTCCAGCACCCGGCCGATATCGAACGCCGCATAGCGCGCGTCGCGAACGCCGAGGGCGATGTTTTCGAAGTCGCAGAACAGCGCGAGATTACGGGTCTGGGCGACCACTGACTAAAATTTCAGATTGCCGCGACGGGTGCTTCGGCCGTCTTGTACCAGCGGTAGACCCGCATCGGCGGTGCATTGCGCAGTTCCATCGTGACATCGGGATTGCCAAACAGCTCGCTGCCGAGGAGTGCAACCTTGCTGCGGAACTGGTAGGCGACGAAGCGACCGCCGTCCCTCAGCGAGGCCCACATCGCGTTCAGGATCGCCTTGCCGGTTGCCGCCGGCATCGTGGAGAACGGGATGCCCGAGATCACGACGCACGGATTCGGCAGCCCGTAGTGCTCGAGTATCTTCCTGATATCAGTTGCATTGCCGGTATGATTGATCAGGCGCGGATCATCGATCCCGTTCAGCAGCGCGATGAAATCAGGATTCAGTTCTATCGTCAGCAGCCTGCCTGACGGCGGCAGGGCGTTGAGGATCGCGCGGGTGGTGCCGCCGGTCCCGGGGCCGAGTTCGACGACGAGGCGCGCTGCGCGGATCTCCGCCGCATCGATGATGCGCCGTTCCAGGAAGCGGGAACTGGGCACAACGGAGGCGACGGTCTCAGGGTGGTTGAGAAAGCCCTTGAAGAAGGCCAATGTGTTGGTTTTTCGGGTTGAGGCATGACGAGCAGCCGATTTTTCCTTCACGATTCATCCCTTTCTGTCTGTTGTTGGATCCTGCACACACGCCCTGGCACCGGCTTTCGCCTTCGACCGTGTGGGCCTACTATACTACGTCAACTCGCCGAGTTCCGGCAAAAAAAACCCCGCCATGCGGCGGGGTTTGGTCTGGACCGAATTCGAAGACCGCGCGCTCAGAGCGGCTGGACTTTCTCGGCGGACGGGCCCTTGGGACCCTGGGTTACCTCAAACTGCACCTTCTGGCCTTCCGCCAGCGACTTGAAGCCGCTGCCGAGGATCGCGGAGTGATGCACGAACACATCCTTGCCGCCGTCCTCCGGGGTGATGAATCCGAAGCCCTTGCTGTCGTTGAACCACTTGACTGTTCCTGTAACCACGAAAGATACCTCTCTATAACTTAAGGTTGAAATGCGATGCCTTGCAGTTCGTTCTTGTAAAGCGAAGTTACGGAAGTGTCTTCCACAAAATACAGGAGGGCTACCGAATCAATCACAAGAATTGCGCTGCAATGGGGCCAATATACACAAATTCGGACTTAAAGCAATACATCCGGCCTGAACTTTTGCCTGCGATTTCACATAATATACCCGGGCATACAGGTCTCAGCCCTGTAACAGGTCGAGCAGGGCCTGTCCGTAACGCTCGAGTTTCCTGACTCCGATGCCGTCAATTCTCGACAGCGCGCCGGTATCTCCGGGCCGTTCCGCCGCGATCGCCGCGAGCGTTGCGTCATGAAAGATCACATAGGCCGGCACCGACTGTGCCCGCGCCTGCGCCGCGCGCCAGGCCTTGAGCCTTGCCAGAAGGACCTCGTCGGCCGGTGTCAGCGGGGGCGTCCCGGACCCGGTCGCCCGCCGCCTCGCAGTCGCCTTGTCCTTGCGCGGGGCGACCCGCCGCATCGCAATACGCTGTTCGCCGCGCAGCACCGGCCGGCTGGCTTCGGTCAGGCGCAGCGCGCCGTAGGTGCCGGGATCGGGCCGCGCGTATCCGAGGGCGACGAGCTGACGGAAAACGCCACGCCAGCCCAGATCATCGAGATCGGCGCCAAGGCCGAAGACGCCGAGCCGGTCGTGGCCCCATTGCTGAACGCGTTCGGTATCGCGCCCGCGCAGTATGTCTATCAGGTGCACCGCGCCGAATCGCTGCCCGGTACGATAAATGCAGGACAGGGCCTTGCGCATCGCCTCGGTCGCATCCCATGTCTCAGGCGGCTCGAGGCAGGTATCACAGTTACCGCAGGGCTCGCTCTGCTCGCCGAAGTAATCCAGAAGGCGCACCCGGCGGCAGCCGGCGGTCTCGCACAGGCCGAGCAGGGCTTCGAGCTTGATCTGTGAAATTCGGCGAAACTCCTCTGGCCCCTCGGACTGGTCGATCATGCGGCGCTGCTGCACGACGTCGCCAAGTCCATAGGCCATCCACGCATCAGCCGGCGCGCCGTCACGCCCCGCGCGTCCGGTCTCCTGATAATAACTCTCGATACTGCGCGGCAGGTCGAGATGAGCGACATAGCGCACATCGGGCTTGTCGATCCCCATGCCGAAGGCAATCGTGGCGATGATGACGATCGCCTCGTCACGCTGGAAGCGCTCCTGGTGTTCGGCGCGGGTCGCCGAATCCATGCCGGCATGATACGGCAGCGCACGTATCCCGTTCGCGGCGAGCCAGGTCGCGGTTTCGTCAACCTTGCGCCGCGACAGGCAGTAGACGATGCCCGCCTCGTCCGGGTGCGATTGCCGGATGAAGCGCAACAACTGCGCGCGCGGATCGCGCTTGTCGACGATGATGTAACGGATATTGGGCCGGTCGAAGCTCGATACGAACACCCGCGCCTCGCGCAGCGCCAGGCGTTCGATGATCTCCTGCCGCGTCTGGGGATCGGCGGTCGCGGTCAGCGCGATGCGCGGCGGTAACGGATAACGTTCATGGAGCATGGAGAGTTGAAGATACTCCGGGCGAAAGTCATGGCCCCACTGCGAAACGCAATGCGCCTCGTCGACCGCAAACAGGGCGATTTGCGCCCTGTCGAGCAGATCAAGCATGCGCGGCGTGACCAGCCGCTCGGGCGCGACGTAAAGCAGGTCGAGTTCCCCGCGCCGCAGCGCGGCTTCAGTCGTACGCGCCTCAGCGGCATCGAGCGATGAATTGAGGCAGGCCGCCCGTACACCGAGCTGCTTCAGCGCAGCGACCTGGTCCGCCATCAGCGCGATTAACGGCGACACCACCACGGCGACGCCGGGCCGCAGCAGCGCGGGCAACTGATAACACAATGACTTGCCGCCGCCGGTCGGCATCAGCACCAGCGCGTCGCCGCCGGCGGTGACATGCGCGACGATCTCCGCCTGCGCACCGCGAAATTCCGGATGGCCGAATATCGTCGTCAGTACATCGAGCGCGGTTTTCTGTCGCTCAGGCGCAATGGCCTCCATTCAGGCGTCTCCTTTCACCCTGCCCGGTAATAAAGTCAAACTGTACCATCCCGGCGCGTCACCGTGGGATCTCCGATACCGGGCGATCCGCGAGACTGTCGGAGGAAGGACGCCGATGCGGGGCCGTCCGCAATCATTATTACAGGCGTTTATGCCATCGCCTCGAGCCATGGGCGGGATGAAAAAGTGATACGCCACGGCGTTTGAATAAGGGTATTAGCGCCATGCCGGCAATGAACCCGCCGATATGGGCAAACCACGCCACTCCGGCACTGTCGGGATCGGCTGCGAGTGAGCTGATTATCTGGATGAAGAACCAGAATCCCAGCACCAGGCCTGCCGGCAGGCGTACCATATGAGCATAAAAACCCAGCGGAATCAGCACCAGAACTCTAGCTCGTGGATAAAGCAACAGATAAGCGCCAAGCACGCCCGAGATGGCGCCGCTGGCGCCGATCATCGGGATCTCTGACGCCGGGTTTTGAATTACCTGGCCAATGACCGCTGCAATTCCGCACAGTAAATAGAAAATCACAAAACGCAGATGACCCATGGCGTCTTCCACGTTGTTACCGAAGATCCAGAGATACAGCATATTCCCGGCGAGATGCATGAAACCGCCGTGCATGAACATGGAAGTAAATACCGTAAGTCCCGCCGGTATCAACGCGAGTTCAGGAGGAAGACTTACCTTGTTCAGCAAGACGGCGGGGATAACTCCCAGACTGAAAACCGCCGCCTGATGAGCCTGCCCATCCAGTGACATCTGCCAGAAAAACACCAGGACACAGATGGTGATAAAAAAGATCGTGAGTAGCGGTGAAATTCCAGTGGGGTTATCGTCGTGTAAGGGGATCACCTGAACTTTATCCTGAGCGGCATGACAGGAAGAATAAAGACCTGTTCCCCATTAGTCCATCGTCCGTACCACGTACTATCCCTGTCACCGGTTCGGGCCCGCTTTCACGCCGGCCTCTCACCCTGCCCGGCAAAAAGTGTAAACTGCACCCTGATGGCGCTTCGCCATATGATCTCCGAACCGCGTGATATCCGATACTGGCGCGGGAATGACGCCGATGCGCAACTGTCAACAATTCTGCACACAGATTAAAGGATTATGATGATCAGACAACAAGGTTCGGCACTGCGCTCCGGACTGATCACGGTGGCGATCGTCGTCGTGGCTCTGGCGATCGCCGCAACCCAGCTTCCCCGCGGTTTCAGCGAAAACGTCTCGGTGATCGGCCAGGGCAAGCCCGCCGTCGTCCTCGTACACAACAAGGAGTCGGTGCTGAGCCAGAACCTGATGAACCTGCTGGGTGACGTACGCAAGAATTTCGAGGAGCACGTCGAGTTTCTCGTCGTCGACATCGCGACCGACATCGGCAGAACCTTCATCGCAGACCACCAGCTCGACGGCAGCATCATGCTGGTGCTGTTCGACGGCAGCGGCAGGGTCCGCGGCGTGTTGCCGAACATCGAGGATGAATCCAGACTGCGTTCGCTTCTCAACAATACGTTCTCGCTGAATGTGACATGACCCCCCGCGTGCGGGTTTCCCGGCGGGAGATCTTCGGCTGGGCAATGTTCGACTTTGCGAACCAGGCCTACACGCTGCTGATCATTACCGTCGTCTTCGGCGACCTCTTCACCCGTATTATCGTCGGCGATGCGCCCGACTACCGCTACGGCAACCTGCTGTGGAGCCTGGCGCTCGCGAGCAGCTATCTGCTGGTCGTCGTCTGCGCGCCGGTCGCCGGCGCGATCATGGACCATACCGCGAGCAAGAAGCGCTTCCTGTTCGCGAGCTATCTGCTGACCGTCATCGCGACCGCGGCGCTGTATTTCGTCGCGCCGGGTTACGCGATGCTCGGCGTGCTGTTATTGATCGTCTCCAATTTCGCGTATTCGATCGGTGAATCCTTCATTGCAAGTTTCCTGCCCGATCTCGGCCCGCCGCAGGATCTCGGCAAAATCTCGGGGTTCGGCTGGGCGCTCGGCTACATCGGCGGCATGGCCTCGGCGATCTTCGTGCTGCTGGTGCTCGGCGAGGTCAGCGCGGAAAACTTCGAGCGAATACGCTGGATTGGCCCCTGGGCCGCTTTCTTCTTTCTGGTCGCTGCGATTCCGACCTTTCTGTGGCTGAAGGAACGCGGCCGCCCGCAGGCACCGGCGACGGGGGTCAATTATCTCAGGATAGGCATCGGACGGGTGCAGGAAAGCCTCGTCCACATCGGAGCCCATCGCGATCTCGCGATATTGCTGGTCTCGGTGTTCTTCTCGATGTGCGGAATCTACATCATCATCAGCTATGCGTTCATCTACGGCGCCCAGGTCATCCGCTGGGACGAACAGGTGCGCACGCTGATGTTCATCATCGTGCAGATTACCGCAGCGGTCGGCGCGTTCGGCTTCGGCTTCATCCAGGACCGGATCGGCGCGCTGTTCACCTATCGCCTGACTCTGGTCATGTGGATCGTCGCGATCGCGCTGATCTGGGCCACGCCCGCGCTTACAGAGTTGCTGCGTGCCGGACTCGGCGTCGACTGGCAGGCCCAGTATGTCTTCCTGGTCGTCGGCTGCCTGGCAGGGCTCAGCCTCGGCGCGTGCCAGTCCGCAACCCGGACGCTCGTCGGCCTGTTCTCGCCGCTCGCGCGCGCGGCCGAATACTTCGGCTTCTGGGGTCTGTCGATGAAGCTCGCCGGTGCAGGCGGACTGCTCGCGGTCGGTGTGCTGCAGGCGTTGGTCGGCCTGCATACCGCAATACTGTTCTGCATCGTGCTGTTCGGCGCGGCGTTGATTGCGTGCCGCGGGGTAGACGAGGAACGCGGCAGGCACGCCGCGAAACAGGCGGAGACTTGACCGATGCTGCGCGCCCTTCATTTGATCTCCAGCCTGCTGCTCGGCATCGGGCTGTTGCTGATGGGCCTCGCGCTGGTCGGCACCGCGCTTGGCGTGCGCGCAGTTGGCGAGGGTTTCCCGGATTCGGTCACTGGTCTGGTGATGGCGAGTTACTTCGCCGGATTCATCATCGGCAGTTACCTGTGCCCGGGACTGGTACTCCGCATCGGACCGATCCGCAGTTATGTCACATTCGCAGCGATCGGATCGATCTGCGCCTTCCTGCATGCGCTGTTCGTCGACCCGGTCGCCTGGGCTTTTTTGCGCTGCGTCACGGGCATTTGCCTCGTCGGGTTGTACATGGTTGTCGAGAGCTGGCTCAACAGCATCACTCCGAACGAAAGGCGCGGCCGGATGTTCTCGATCTATATGATCGTCACTCTCTCCGCCCAGGCGCTGGGCCAGTTTCTGCTGCTCCTCGATCCGACGGCCCAGGTCACCGCATTCGGCATCGCAGCCGTATTCTTTTCGCTCGGGCTGGTGCCGGTCGCACTGACGCGGCTTCCACAGCCCGAATCGGTGCCGGTTCCCGCCGTCTTTCACCTGGGTCAGTTGTTTCGGTCCGCCCCGTTCAGCCTTGCGGGCGCGCTGACCGGAGGCCTCACGACCAGCAGTTTCTGGGCAATGGGAGCCGTGTTCGCACAGCGCACGGGTCTGACCGGAGGCGGGATTGTCACCTTCATGGTCGTCACGATCGTCGGCGGGATACTTCTGCAATGGCCGATCGGACGCCTGTCGGACAGCGTCGACCGGCGGATCGTGCTGTCGGGTATCAGTGCGCTGGCCGCGATCGCGGCGCTGCTCGCGGCTCTACTATACAACGTCAGTGCAAGCTTGCTGTACGGCTGCGCGTTTTTCGTCGGCGGATTGATGTTTCCGATCTACGCACTCAGCGTCGCCTATCTCAATGACTGCATCGACAGTTCCGAGGCGCTGGAGGCCAGCCGCGGAATCCTGCTCGCCTATGGCATCGGAGCCTCTCTCGGCCCGTTGTTTGCCGGCCTGATCATGTCACTGACCGGGGCCGGCGGACTGTTCTACTTCCTCGCACTCGTGCTCGGCGGTTTTGTGCTGTTTGCAGTGTGGCATATCCGCGTGACGCCGCCGGCTCCGTCAGCCGATCGCTCGGTATTCATACCGATGACGCGTACCTCACATGCCGCGCTTGACCTCGATCCGCGGCTCGGGCGCGCTGCCGGGACCACCCCGGACAGGGAAGAAAAAAGTCAGTAATACCAGGCCATTGTGATCGCCATAGTCTGGCGTTTACAGGCCGCAGCGGCGAATGACACAATGAATTCCGAATACCTCGCCCAAGGAGTCGACGATATGGACCGTCAAGCACTCGAAATCACCGCCAATGAGATGGTTGCCGAAGGCAAGGGGCTCCTTGCCATGGACGAAAGCACGCCGACCTGCGGCAAGCGCCTGCAGGCAGTCGGGGTCGACAATACCGAAGCGAATCGCGTCGCCTACCGCGAACTGCTGCTCGGCACACAGGGTGCTGGAAAATATATCAGCGGCGCGATTCTCTATGATGAGACCATCCGGCAGAAGACCCCCGACGGGACGCCATTTCCGGAACTCGCCAGACGCCAGGGCATCATTCCCGGCATCAAGGTCGATGCCGGCGCGAAAGACCTTACCGGTCATCCGAACGAAAAGGTCACCGAAGGTCTGGACGGCCTGCGCGAACGGCTCGCCGAATACCGCGACTTGGGCGCGCGCTTCTGCAAGTGGCGGGCAGTCATCACGATCGGCGCCGGCATGCCGAGCCGGGCCTGCATCGAGGCCAATGCCCATGCGCTGGCGCGTTACGCCGCGCTGTGCCAGGAAGCTTCGCTGGTGCCGATCGTCGAACCCGAAGTCCTGATCGACGGTAATCACGACATCGACCAGTGCTACGCCGTTACTGTGGAAACCCAGCGCGTCGTCTTCGACGAACTCTATCGCCAGGGGGTCCACTTCGAAGGGATGGTGCTCAAACCCAGTATGGTGATTTCAGGCAAGAAGGCCAGCCGCCAGAGTAATCCCGAAGAAGTCGCCGTACTGACCCTGCGCTGCCTGCGTTACACGGTGCCCGCGGCGGTGCCGGGTATCGCATTCCTGTCCGGCGGACAGGGCGACGTGCAGGCGACAGAAAACCTGAATGCGATGAACGTCATCGGCAAAGGCATGCGCCTGCCCTGGCGCCTGACATTCTCCTATGCACGCGCCCTGCAGAATCCGGCGATGAGCCGGTGGGCCGGTCACCCCGGGCAGGTCGAAGCCGCCCGCAAGCTGTTCCTGCATCGCGCCAGGTGCAACAGCGCCGCGAGTCGCGGTGAATACAAGGCCGCCATCGAAAAGGAGTTGGCGGCCTGACAAGGTTCAAGGCTTGACGCAACGGTAGACCGCGAAGACCTGCTTGCCATCCTTCGGTGCGCCGAGCGGCACGATGGTGTCGCCGTTCATGTCCACCGCCGCATTGCGCGCGAGTGCCTGCAATTCTTCACTGACTTTGGACTCCTTGCGGCCGATTCCCGCGATGTCGGCCTTGACGCTCGATGTCGTCGTGCCGATCTCCCTGCAATTGCGCACCTCGTCGATTTCGAGCACCCTGACCTTTTCGCCTTCCGTGGTCAGCTTGACCCAGGCGCAGGACGGCAACAGCAGGACGACGACGCCGAGCAACAGGAACTTTTTCATCTCGCCTCTCCGAATCCAATGTGTGTTGACACGGTTAATCCTGCCACAAACAGCCGGCGGATGGCACTCGTCCGTTACGATCAATGATGAACGCCGCTCTCGCCATGAACATGGCCATGCGATATCTCTTCCGGACTCGCCGCGCGCACATCGATGACATCGATGTCGAAGGTCAGGGTTTTGCCCGCAAGCGGATGATTGGAGTCGACATCGAGCATCTTCAGACCGACCTTGACTACAACGACGGCGCGCGTCCTGTCGTTCGCGTTGACGCGGATGACCATGCCGGGCTTGTACACCCGGTTTTTGGCATCTCCGAGGACATGACTCTTCGGCACCCGCACGATGGCTTGCTCGTCCCGCGCGCCATAGGCCTGTTCCGGCGGCAGCGTTAGGCTGACCTTGTCTCCGGCCTGCTTGCCCGCGAGCGCCTGCTCGACTGCGACGAGCAGGCCGTGATGTCCTTGCAAATAGGACAGCGGCGCCGCCCCGTACGATTCCTCGATCATGCCGCCGCCTGGTTCGCTGAGGCGATAGTGGATCGTGACGACTGTGTCCTTTTCTATAACCATGCTGCTCCTTATCCTCATCGCCGTTGTCGCAGGACCCGTATTCTTTCATGTCCGCGGCGCCGGGTCGACAGCAGTAAGCTCAGAAGACGGTATCACGGTAGGGTTCCATATCCAGATGCATGATGACACCACCGGCTAGCACAATCACGCCCTTGTAGCGTATGCGTGCATCACTGGTGAATTCAAAACGGTACTCGCGGCAGATCATCAGGCGCCCGGAATCATTCCGGCGCAAGCGGCGTTTCGCCAGCACTACCGTGTCGTCGAGCAATTGCACGCCGACCTCGGCGCAGCGCGCCCGGATCGTTTGGCGCGCGTACTCCCAGGCTCGCATCGAATCGACCCAGTACCATGCCCCTGCCGCGATCAGCACCAGCAGCAGAAATTCCGTCATCAATATCATCGGCTCGTCCCGGCGTGCGTACAGGGTCGGCCATCAGTTGGCTCAAGCGCCCCGCGCTGGTGGCAATTCATAGTATGATACGCATTTTATCGACATTACTCTGGCAGAAATCACGATGAACACATGTCCCTGCGAATCCGGCAAGGCGTATGCCGACTGTTGCGGCCCGCTGATCGACGGCCAACGCTTCGCGCAAACCGCCGAAGCCCTGATGCGTTCGCGCTACTCGGCCTTCGTCAAAGGCGAGATTGGCTGGCTCGAGCAGAGCCTGCATCCCGATCACCGCTCGGAACACGATGCAGACGCCGCCCGGAGCTGGGCCGAAAAGTCGGAATGGACCGGGCTGAATGTCGTCCAGGTCACGGGCGGCGGCCTCGAGGATACCGCGGGCACGGTCGAATTCATCGCCAGCTACAGGCACAAGGGCACGCCCCACGAACATCATGAGACGGGCCGCTTCTCCCGCCACCAGGGCCGTTGGTATTACGTCGACGGCAGTATGGTCACGCCGGGTACGCGACGCAATGAAGGCCCGAAGGTCGGCCGCAACGATCCCTGCCCGTGCGGCAGCGGTAAAAAATACAAGAAATGTTGCGGGTAACCCGGCCCGGCGGATCGCGGCAATGAAGCGGAATGCCCGCCGGCCATCCGGAGGCTGAACATCACGACACCGGCGAAAACCTCTCCGTCCCGCAGCCTGTCTCCATTCCGGGATCTGTGGCCTTTTCTCAAACCCTATGTCCGGCAGATCGTACTGGCGTTCGTGCTGCTGACGCTCGGCTCCGCGACGATCCTGCTGGTACCGCTCGCGTTCCGCGACCTGATCGACTTCGGCTTCCGGTTCGACACCGCAGGCGAAGCCGGACATGGCGGGCTGTTCGGCGACCTGAGTCTGAACGGTTATTTCATCGCGCTGTTCATACTCGCAAGCCTGTGGGCGCTGCTGGTCTCGGCGCGCTATTACATCGTCACCTGGGTCGGCGAACGCGTCACCGCGGACCTGCGCAGCGCCGTGTATTCGCGTGTGCTGAACCAGTCGCCGCAGTTCTTCGAGACGCTCCAGACCGGCGAGGTCTTGTCCCGGCTGAGCGGCGACACGACGCTGGTGCAGACCGTCGTCGGCAGTTCGGTGTCAATGGGCCTGCGCAGCCTGTTCCAGTTCACCGGCGGCATGATCATGCTCGCGGTGACGAGTTTCTTCCTGTTCTCGCTGAATCTTGCGCTGATGGCGTTGCTGATCCTGCCGATCCTCGCGATCGGACGCCGCCTGCGTCGCTTGTCGCGCGAGTCGCAGGACCGTATCGCCGACGCTTCGGCGCTGGCTGGCGAGATCCTGAATGCGGTCCCGACGGTGCAGTCCTATACCCAGGAAGGTCATGAGGCGAGACGCTTTTCCAGTCGCGTCGAGACCAGCTTCGTGACCGCGATCCGTCGCACCCGCGTGCGCGCCGCACTGACCGCGCTGATCATCACCGCGACGCTCGGCGCGATCATCTTCGTGCTGTGGCTCGGCGCCCTGCAGGTACGGGACGGTAGCATGACCGCCGGCGAACTTGCATCGTTCATTCTCTACGCGGCGCTGGTCGCCGGCGGCGTCGCGACGATCGCGGAGGTCTGGGGCGATCTGATGCGCGCGGCCGGCGCGACCGAACGCCTGCTGGAACTGCTGCGTGCACGGCCGGCGATTGCCGAACCGGCGAGTCCCGCCCTGCTCCGCTGCCCCGATCAGGCTGATATCCGCTTCGAGCATGTCAGTTTCCGCTATCCGGCGCGGCTTCAGGTCGCGGCGCTCGACGACGTCACGCTCGACATCGCCGCGGGCGAAAGCGTTGCGCTGGTCGGGCCATCCGGCGCCGGGAAGACGACCGTCTTTCAGCTCCTGTTGAGATTCTATGACGTCACGGAGGGCCGCCTGCTGTTCAACGGCCAGGACATCCGCGAACTTCCGCTGCACGAACTGCGCGCCCGCATCGCGCTGGTCCCGCAGGAAGCGGTGATCTTCTCAGCGAACGCGCTTGAAAATATCCGTTACGGTCGGCCCGATGCGAGCAATCATGAGGTCTTCGCCGCCGCGAAGGCCGCGCTGGTCGAGGAGTTCATCGAACGCCTGCCGGAGGGCTATCAGACCTTCCTCGGCGAGCGTGGCACCCGCCTGTCCGGCGGCCAGCGCCAGCGCATCGCGATTGCGCGCGCAATGTTGAAAAATGCGCCGCTGCTGCTGCTTGACGAGGCGACCAGTTCGCTCGATGCCGAATCGGAGATCCTGGTGCAAAAAGGACTCAATGCCGCGATGCAGGGCCGCACGACACTGGTGATCGCGCACCGGCTCGCGACCGTGCAGCAGGTCGACCGCATCATCGTGCTCGAACAGGGACGCATCGTCGAGACCGGCACGCCGGCGGACCTGCGCCGGCAAAGCGGGCTTTATGCGCGCCTCGCCAGCCTCCAGCTTGAAGTCTGACGCCGCCAGTCACAGTCCGCATCGATGATTACCGCACGATTGCACGCTGTGACGACTTCAATTATCGTCGAATGGTCCTTGAAACGGGAGTAAGCCATGAAGGCATTCGTTCTCGTCCCGCTTTCCTTCATCATGGCGTTGCTCTGCGCCGGCGTCCTCGCCGATCCTCACGCGAAGGCCAGCCCGGAGGATTATATCCTGAAGGCGGACCTCAAGCTTTCGACCGGCAAGCTCCTGCCCGCCGGCACGCGCTGGTACCAGCCGCCGGATATCGCGCGCCTGAAACGCGAACTCGCTGCGGACAAGTATCGCGGCGACAGCGCCTGGGCGAAACAGGTGGTCTTCGGCTACGACCTGGTCTACAACACCTACAATACCGTCGGAGAAGGCCGCCGGGACGGCAAACCGCCGCTCGGCGCAGGGCGGGTGATGAGCTGTACGAACTGCCATGCGCAGGCCGGCACCGTGCCCTATGCATGGCCTTTTTTCCGCACGCTGACCTTCTACGGACTCAGGGAGGAAGGCGCCGCCGGCGTCCCGTTCGGCGGCCTCGGTTACCGGCGCGATGCCCGCGCGCGCGCAAGCGACTGCGGCCGGGAATGCGGCGGCACGATCATCATCGATCCGGAATCCCCGGAAATGGATGCGCTCGTCGCCTGGATGCGGGCCGTCAGAGACGGTATCTATGAAGGCGAGGGATTGCTGATCCCCGAATTCAAGACGACCCGGGATGTCGACAACATTCCGGGTGCGACGATCCCGCTGTTCACCGGGCTGCTGGACATGAAGGCCGACCCTGCGGCGGGCGCCAAGGTCTATGAGCAACGCTGCGCCGCCTGTCACGGCAAGGACGGCACCGGACGCTGGGGCGGACCGGAGGGTTTTGTGTTCCCGCCCCTCGCGGGCGAAGGATCGTTCTCGCATGCCGGCGGCCCCTTGATGATCCCGATCGGGGCCGCATTCCTGAACCGCAATATGCCGCTGACGCAGCCCGGTTCGCTGTCGGCGCAGGACTCGCTCGACGTCATGGCGCATCTATCGACCTTGCCGCGCTCATCGGTCTGGTGGCAGAGCTATTACTTCCGGCATGACCCCTGCGGCAGGCCGCCGTTCCTCCCGATGCAGGTCGGCGCGACGCCGGCCGGATTTCCGTTCCCGAATGAGCAGGCGCAGTTCGGGCCCTGGCGGCCGATCGCCGAATGGCTCGCGAGCGACGAATGCAGGGCGAAGAATCCGCCGGGCGAGCCGACTCTCGACCAGGACTTCGACCCCGGGCGCCCGGGATGATCGGCCGCAGTCATCGATGCGTTGACAACGATCCCGGACAGCGGCAAGATCGAACCGTGTTCACGTTCACCGGCCAGATTGTCGTCTCCCGCGCCGCACACCCGCTGTGGGTGATGCTGCGTCGCGGGCAGTTGCGTGCCGATGGTGGGTCGATGACTTGATGTAGCAGGAAAAAGCGATACCGGACCAGAGGCCGCAGCCCCGCAGGGACTGCGGCCTTTTTGTTTTTCTCTTTTGATGTTGATAGAGGTGCGACGATGGCGACACCCGCCGCCTATCTGGGCGTGATACTGATCTGGTCGACGACGCCGCTCGCAATCAAGTGGAGCGGCGAAGGGCCGGGATTCCTGTTCGGCGTGGCCGGCCGCATGGCGATCGGCACGGCGCTGTGCGTGCTGCTCGTGCTGCTGCTGCGCGTGCGCCTGCCGTGGAATCGGGAAGCCCTGCGCGCTTATGCCGCCGCCGCGATCGGTGTCTACGGTGCGATGATCTGCGTCTACTGGGCCGCGCAGCATATCCCGTCCGGCCTGGTTTCGGTGCTGTTCGGGCTCGCGCCGATCACGGTCGGCGCGCTCGCGGCATTGTGGCTCGGCGAACACAGTTTCACGCCAGCGAAGGTTACCGGCGCCGTAATCGGTATCGGCGGTCTCGGATTGATCTTCGGCGTTAATTCCGATTCCGTCGATCCGCTGGCTGCCTGGGGACTGGTCGCCGTGCTCGTCTCGGTGCTGCTGCATTCGATCAGCGCGGTTTGGGTCAAGCGCATCGACGCCGACATTCATGCGCTGGCGCTGACCACCGGCGCGCTGCTGCTCGCGCTGCCCGCCTACCTGCTGACCTGGGCGCTGTTCGACGGGCAATGGCCCGCTGCACTGCCGTCGCAGGCGCTCGGTTCGATCGTCTATCTCGGGATCTTCGGTTCCGGGGTAGGATTCATACTCTATTATTATGTATTGCGCCGGATTGACGCCGGCCGCCTCGCGCTGATCCCTCTGATCACGCCGGTGCTCGCGCTGGTGGTCGGATATGTGCTGAACAACGAAACGATCGGCGCGCGCGAAATGGCCGGCGTTGCGCTGATCCTGTCGGGCCTGCTGTTCTACGAGGCTGGCGGCAGGCTCATGCAGGCAAAAAAAATCCGGCCGTGAAGGCCGGATCAAAGGTCCGCGCCCGGCCTCGTCCCGCTGGGAGGGGGGGAGGGGGAGAGAGGCCGGGACGGATTAAACTCGTTAGACTCACCTGACAGGAATTTTGTGGTGTCATCAGCGCATATCAAGGTGTCCGCCGAAATATTTCCACTCGCGGACGGCAACAGCACTAACGTGCCTGCGCCGGGCTGGCGCTCTGTCGGCGCCGGTTCAACGCCAGATTGCAGTCGCACAGGGGTATACCCCTCGCTTCGGGTACATCTCCCCATACTGGAATAGACGAACCCGGACCGGAAAGGGTTCCGGGGTTCAGGGCCGGCGCGGGTCTGGCCGCGCCGCTATTCGTTGCCGACGAATTGCAGCAGGGTCGACCGCAGTTCCCGCTCAAGGATCGAAGCCGCCTCGTCGAGCGCACGACGGCGGGAAGTGCCGGGATCCCGGGCCGAGGCCTTGACTTCCCAGCGGCGGGTACCACGTTCATGACCGTCAGGGTCGCGCAGCACTATCTCCAGCATGCCCCGGTCCCAGTACCAGCCTTCAATCTGGCCCAAATTCTCGAGATTGAGTTCCGCGATCAGGTGGTATTGCCCATCTGTCTGGTTGACGGTAAATCCCGCCTGACTTACGGCGCCTGCAAGTGCCTGGGACAACGGAGCCGAGTCATTACCGCGCCCTTCGGGCCGGATAGTCATCCGCGCCGTCAGCGAATCAAGATCGGCACGGAGCCTCGCGAGTTCCCAGCGCGTCGGCACTCCCTGCCCGGTCAGGTCAACGACCTGCAACATGCGCTGAACTGCTGCGCGTTCAACCTGATAGTCAACCGACTCCCGCGCTGCGGCGATGGCGGCGAGCAAATCGGCCGCATCGCGCGCCTGCTGCACCTTGATCCGGGTTGCTTCATCGAGCGTGGCGATCTCCTGACGCAGGGACAGGGCGGTAGCCTGGCGCGACAGTGTCGCCAGTGCATGCCAGACGCCTGTTTGCGGATCCTGCCAGGTTTCTGCGATCGTCGCACCACGAATGACCTTTTTACTGTGGGTATCGATACTGCGCATGATGACCAGGCTCGCGTATTCCGTTACCTCCTCATCCTTCGCACCGCTGCGGCGTTCGATTACCTGCTGATCCGAACTCTGTACCCGGATCTCGACCTCGAAGATTCGAGCAAGATCGGCGCGCGCGCGGTTACCCGCCTCGTCCAGCGTGCCGGCGGCGCCACGACCCAGCAACCAACTCGACGCGGGCCACTTTCCGGCGTCGCCACTGATCCAGTCCGGCGGTCTCTCATCTCTGGACAGGCTGCTGCAGGCTGCCAGTATCAGGATGCCTGAGAGAATTCCGAACTTCGCGATCAGACTCATTGCCCGCGCCTCCTTATGTGGACCGGATAAAGATCCTCCCGCGCAACCTGGTGCAGAGAAATAAACCGTTTATCACCCGGCGTCAGCACCATGCGGTATTCATGCTGCGATTCGATCCGGCCCGATCGATCACGCAACTCGACGCCAATCAGATGCTCTCCGGCCGGGAGCGGCAGGCGAGCCGCATAAATCCGGTTCGGCAACGTCGACCAACTGCGGGTATCGGCGCGTTCGCTGATCACGCCTGCGATGTTGGCTATCAAACCAGCCAGTTCGTTCTCCTTGTCGAATGCACGGCTTACCTGATACTTGACGACGGCACGGGCAACCGCACGGGCGAGTATCGCCGGCGCTTGCTGCTCGAGCGCGGCGACGGCGACGGCATCGATGTCTTCCGCCAGTTCAGCGCGCGCTGATGCGTCAACTGTCCGTAACTCGGCACGGGTCACCCAGGGCGATCTGCTCAGATAATACGGCATCGCGATACTCACCAGACGACCCTGGTCCGTCGGGACCACCATGCCGGTTTCGTGCTTGACCGGCGCGAGACCACTGTGCAACAGGAAGATTACCTCAGCGTCGCCCGACCCCGCTCCCTGATCCGGCTCAGGCGTGTCCTCGGACATCCCGAACTCCTCACGGTAGCGCTGTTGCTCGTCGGTCAGGCCAAGCTGCCCGCTGAGTCGCACCAGATCCCGGCCAAGCGCAGCTGGCGCACGGACTGCGAATGATTCCGGATAGCGGTGGTAGGCCTGCCAGGCCTTGCGATACGCAACCATCGCATCACCGCGTTCGCCAAGCGCCTCGAAGATCATGCCACTGAGCCAGCGTGCGAACGCATTGCCGTAAAACCCGGAGTTCCGCTCGAACTCTTCGAGCAACACATCGAGCTGCAGTGCCTCAACGCGCGCCTTGCCGGTCTCGCCTGTCTCGAGGTAGTTCAGGGCCGCATACACATGGAGCATGACGCGCTCGAAGGGCTCCCCGGTGAAACTCCTTTGCGCATCACTGACCGCAAGCGCGCCCGCCTGTTCGGTGATACTGACCACGAGCAGGACATCCAGGAGCGCCTTGGCCTGCTCGAAGGAGCCACTGCTGCCTTCGAAGTCGCCTTGCATACGCAATAGCATCGCCCGATTCATTAAGAGCAGGACCGCATCGCGATTGCGTTCGCCGGCATGCTGCTCGAGTATCTGCAACGCGGACTGCGGATCCTGGTGCGCGATGCGGTCCTCCATCTTCCCGACCCAGTCACCGTAACTGGCGCAACCTGAGAGCAGCGAGAGGGCAATGGCCAGGAGAAATACGGCGGAACCCCGGGGACAAGCCCCGTTATCACCATTCTTGCCAGCGATATACGGGGGCTGCCCCCCTGTTTCCGGATGCAACACGGCGCAACTCAAATCCAGGGGCTATATCCCCTTCTTTACATCCTGGCCCCGGCCTTGGTCACAAACTTCTTGATTTCCTTCTGTCCGATCCAGACCTGGCGGTTGTCGGCAAGGCTGAACAATGTCAGATTGACCTGGTAATAACGCACCTGTCGCCGGCCCTCGACATCGAGTATCGAGTTGATCGTGCCCTGCAACATGAAGTCGGCGCCGAGTTCACGGCCCATGGCCTTGCGCGTCTCCTCAGCAGCATGGAGATCCATGTCCTTGCGCTCCTCACGTATTTGTTTCCGTTCGGCGCCAGACGCAACGAAATTGATATCCCCGGAATTGATCAACTCGCGCGCGAGGTCATTGACAAAGGTGTTTACGTTAATGTGCTCGTGACTGAGATTGCGTATGTCGCCGACAATGACAGTCGGATTCGCATTGTTCGCGCTGCGGAAATCATTCAACCATTTGCGCGCGAGCACGTCTCTGATCATCTCCTCGGACACCAGGCGCGAATCGGTGTCGTTCCAGTTGCCACTGAGGTCGACTGTCTCATCGGGAGCAATGCGTTCCACTCGAGTCGAGCAGCCAACAAGCAGCAACGCCACAATCAGCGCAGGTACGAATACATTGAAAGTCCGCATCATCGCTTCTCCTCCGCGATCCTGTCGAAAATGTTCCCGCCCTCCCGCAGGATATGCTCCCGCAGGCCCGTATTCATGTCCTGCACACCCTTGACGGTATCCTGCACCTGCGCCATATCGAGTTCGGCCAGCGCATAGATATTGTCCGTGCGGGTATCGCGCCAGCGCGCGATGATCCGGCTACCGGCCAGGTTCAGATGGGTCACATTCTCGATCTGGCGCGAGACCGTGGTCTGGAACACCGCATCTTCGCCGCTGCCGGCTGCGCCGGAGTAGTCCTGTGACACCACATCCATGTAGGAACTCAGCACCCGGGCGAGTTCGGCACGGGCGCGGTCATCGGCGGTCGAGGTCTGGAGCGACTGGTCACCCATTGGCGGCGCGAGGCCGACACCGTGGAAAAGACGCGCATCCCGGGTCTTGAGCACATGCGTGCCCTCATTGACCCAGTTCGGAGCGCCCTTGATGCTCATATCGCTCTCGACCCGGGTCTTGCCCGAGCACGCCATGAGCGACAGCGCCATTCCGATGACGACAGTAACGGCCAGCAGTGTACGTCCCGATTTCATTTCACACTCCTTGCGGGGATTTCTGCTCATTGTGCCCTGAGTGCGGAAATAAAGGTAGATACGGCTCGCCAGGACCGGGATGAGGTGATTTGCGCTATGATCAGGCCATGAGTCTGGACGCCTTTCATCCCGCTGTCGCCACCTGGTTCAAGCGCGCCTTCGGCAACCCGACCCCGGTCCAGCAACAGGCCTGGCCGGCGGTGCGCGCGGAACGGCATACGCTGATCGCGGCGCCGACAGGCTCGGGCAAGACCCTGGCGGCTTTCCTCGCCGCGATCGACGGCCTGTTGCGCGAGGGGCTCGCGCACGGCCTCGAGGACGAGACACATATCCTTTACGTCTCGCCTCTGAAGGCCCTGTCGAACGATGTCCGCATCAACCTCGAGGCGCCGATCGCCGGCATCCGTGATGCGCTGCTCGAATCCGGCCTGCCGGATGTACCGATCACGGCGTGGGTGCGCAGCGGCGATACCCCGCCCGGTGAACGCGAACGCATGCGGCGCAAGCCGCCCCATATCCTGGTGACGACGCCCGAGTCCCTGTTCATCCTGCTGAGCTCGGAGTCGGGTCGGCGCATGCTCGCGACCGTGCGAAGCGTCATCGTCGACGAGATCCACGCGATTGCCGGCAACAAGCGCGGCGCCCATCTTGCGTTGTCGCTGGAGCGACTCGCGGCCTTGTGCGCGCGCGATCCGGTGCGTATCGGCCTGTCGGCGACCCAGAAGCCGATCGAGTCGATGGCGCAACTGCTGACCGGCAACGGGCGCGGCGACTGCATGATCATCGATACCGGTCATGCCCGCGCGCGCGACCTCGCGCTGGAATTGCCTGCTTCGCCGCTCGAGGCGGTGATGGCCAACGAGGTCTGGGAAGAGGTCTATGACCGGCTCGCCGCTCTGGTCAACCAACATCGCACGACGCTGATCTTCGTCAATACCCGGCGCCTTGCCGAGCGCGCCGCGCGTCATCTTGCCGAACGCCTCGGCGAGTCGGCAGTCGCCGCCCACCACGGCAGCCTGGCCCGCGAGCAGCGCCTCGATGCCGAGCAGCGCCTGAAACAGGGTCGGTTGCAGGTACTGGTCGCGACCGCTTCGCTGGAACTCGGCATCGACATCGGCAGCGTCGATCTGGTCTGCCAGCTCGGCTCGCCGCGCGCGATCTCGGTGCTGCTGCAGCGTGTCGGACGCTCGGGTCATGCCGTCGGCGCGCTGCCGAAGGGCCGGCTGTTTCCGCTGTCGCGCGATGAGCTGGTCGAGTGCATCGCCCTGCTCGCCGCGATCCGCAGCGGCGAACTCGATCGCATCCGGATACCGCAGGCACCGCTCGACGTCCTCGCCCAGCAGATCGTCGCCGAGGTCGCGAGCCGCGAATGGGACGAGTATGAGCTTTATCAGCGACTGACCCGCGCCCTGCCCTACCAGCGGCTCGACCGTGAGGAATTCACCAGTGTCGTGCGCATGCTCGCCGAAGGCTATTCCACCCGGCGCGGCAGGCGCGGCGCATGGCTGCATCACGATGTGGTCAACCGGCGTCTGCGCGCGCGTCGCGGCGCGCGGCTGGTCGCGGTGACCAATGCCGGTGCGATCCCGGACCAGTTCGACTACGACGTGGTGCTGCACCCGCAGGGCTTTCGCATCGGCACGCTGAACGAGGATTTCGCATTCGAGAGCCTGCCGGGCGATATCTTCCAGCTCGGCAATACCTCCTACCGGATGCTGAAGATCGAACAGGGCAATGTCCATGTCGAGGACGCGAAAGGCCAGCCGCCGAACATCCCGTTCTGGTTCGGCGAGGCGCCGGGACGCAGCGACGAACTCTCGCTGGCCGTCGCAGAACTGCATCGGGCGCTCGATGCCGCGCTTGCACAGGGCGCCGCTGCTGCATGGCAACTGCTGGCGCATGAGCATGCACTTGACCCGGCTGCGGCGGCGCAGGCGGCCGACTATCTCGGCGCGGCGCGGGCGGCCCTCGGGGTGATCCCGACACAGCAGACGGTGATCTTCGAGCGCTTCTTTGACGAGACCGGAGACATGCACCTGGTCATCCACGCGCCGTTCGGGGCGCGCATCAACCGCGCCTGGGGCCTCGCCTTGCGCAAGCGCTTCTGTCGCAAGTTCAACTTCGAGCTGCAGGCAGCCGCGACCGAAAACAATATCGTGCTGTCGCTCGGCCCGACCCACAGCTTTCCGCTCGCCGAGGTCGCCGGCTACCTGCGTTCCGACACCGTGCGCGGCCTGCTGATCCAGGCCCTGCTCGATGCGCCGATGTTTACGACCCGCTGGCGCTGGATCACCAATATCGCACTCGCGGTGCCGCGCAACCGCAACGGCCGTCGCGTCCCGGCGCCGTTCCAGCGCGCCGATGCCGAGGATCTCGTCGCACTGATCTTTCCGGACCAGCTCGCGTGCCTCGAAAATATCCGCGGCGAACGCGAGATCCCGGATCATCCGCTGGTGCGGCAGACGCTGGCCGACTGCCTGCATGAGGTCATGGATATCGCCGGGCTCGAGAGCGTGCTGCAAGGCATCGAATCCGGCGCGATCACCATCATCGCGCGCGACCTCACCGCGCCGTCGCCGCTCGCCTGCGAGATCCTGAATGCCCGCCCCTATGCGTTTCTCGATGACGCGCCGGCCGAGGAACGCCGCACGCTTGCGGTCCAGCAGCGCCGCTATCTCGATCCCGAAAGCGCGGCCGATCTCGGTCGGCTCGATCCGGAGGCGATCGCGAGGGTTCGCGCCGAGGCATGGCCCGAGGCCGCGACACCGGATGAACTGCACGATGCGCTGGTGCTGACCGGCTTTCTGACCGCACCCGAGCTCGCCCGCGGCGGCGCCTGTGCCTGGGAACCGTTGTTCGAAGTCCTACTCGATGAGCATCGGGTGACGCGCCTGCAAACCGCGGCCGGGCGTGTCTTCCATGTCGCCGTCGAGCGACTGTACGAGATGCGCGCGCTGTTTCCCGAGGCCTCGATGCTGCCTGTTCCCGCTCTGATGCAGGCCGACGGCCTGCCAGGCCCCGATCATGACATGGCACTGGATGCGTTGCTGCGCAGCCGGCTCGAAGCGCTCGGCCCGGTGACCGCCGCGCTGCTCGCGGAACAGACAGGTATTGCAATCACTACCCTCGATGCCGCGTTGATACGCCTGGAAACCGAGGGCTTCGTGATCCGGGGGCAGTTCACGGAAGCAACTGCCGAAATCGAATGGTGCGAACGCCGCCTGCTCGCGCGCATCCATCGATATACGCTGAAACGCCTGCGCAACGAGATCGAGCCGGTCGCCCCGGCCGATTTCATGCGCTTCCTGTTCCGCTGGCAACATCTCGAGGATCCCTGTGAAGACAGCGAGGCGCTGGCCGTGATACTCGCGCAACTCGAAGGCTACTCCGTCCCGGCCGCGGCATGGGAGTCTCATATTCTCCCGGCGCGGATGCGCGCTTATGAGCCGGACGAGCTCGACCACCTGTGCAGCTCGGGACGCTTCGCGTGGTTGCGGCTGAACGCGCGCAAGAGCCCGGGCAGTACGGCGGCGGGCGCTGCATTGGCCCGCGGCACGACATCGGTGCGCAGCACCCCGATCGCCTTCATCGCCCGACGCCACCTGGCACACTGGCGCCGGCTGCAGCCACTGCCGACCATCGCGCTCGACAGCCTGTCGGCTGATGCACGCACACTGGCGCAGGTGTTTGAACGCCACCCCGCCGCGTTCTTCGAGGATCTGAAGGACCACAGCGGACTGCTGCATACCCGGATCGAGACTGCGCTGGCCGAACTCGTCGCCAACGGCATCGTCAGCGCGGACAGCTTCAGCGGTCTGCGGGCCCTGCTGACGCCGCAACAGAAACGGCCGGGCTTTGCCGGGGCGCGCCGGCGCCAGCGAATGAGCGCCAGGGGCATCGAAGAGGCCGGGCGCTGGGCATGGTTGCACGCAACCGCCCCGGATGAAGCTGGGCGCCAGACAGATGAGCAGGCGATCGATCACTGCGCACTCGCCTTGCTGCGCCGCTACGGTGTGGTATTCCGCGGCCTGCTGGCGCGCGAGAATGCCCTGCCGCAATGGCGGGATCTGGTCCGGATCTACCGGCGCATGGAGGCCCGCGGAGAAATCCGGGGCGGCCGGTTCGTCGAAGGCTTCAGTGGCGAGCAGTATGCACTACCCGAAGCGGTCGGCGCCTTGCGCGAGGTCAGGCGACAGCAGCGCAACGGCGCATTGCAGAGCCTGAGCGGCGCAGACCCGCTGAATCTCACCGGTATCGTGACCCCCGGCGAGCGCGTGCCGGCAGTGAGCGGCAACCGCGTGCTCTATCGTGACGGGATCCCGGTCGCAGTGTCGATCAGCGGAGAGGTGCGGTATTTCGAAGCGCCTGCGTCGGACGCGGAATGGGCAATGCGCTGCGCGCTGCTGAATACGGTCCGGGTCTGAACCGCTACTCAGCGGTGATGCCCGATTACTGGAGATCGGGCACGCCGGGAAGGATATACCGATTATGTCACCCGCCGACTTTGCGGATTGGCTGGAAGCCTTTTAGCTGGATTGCCATTTCGTCGATGCACTCAGGCTGAGCTCCTCATGGTTGTACTGCCTCATGGAAGCTATTTCCGGGTAAACACCAGATTGGCCAATACAGATTCACCCTCCGCATTCGGATCGCCTTGGACCGGCACTGTATGCCGGATCACAATATGCTGGCGGCCTCGTTCGGTGAGAGGGATCTTCGTCTTGCCCTGGGCGTCGGTGATGAACTCCTTCGGGTTGCCGTCGATCTCCACCTTGCCCTGCACCAGAGGCTTGCCTCTATAGAATACTTGAATGGGTAATTCCTTCAGGCCTGATTTCCAGGGATCGCTCAACGGAACAATTTCCAAATCGGCACCAACCGGTTTGTCGTACGTCGCGCCCCACACGAAGAGCGTTTTGCTCGCGGTCCGGTAGTAATTGGATTTCCCGTACGTCTTGACATGCACCCTGGACAATTCGTACCACTCCTCGGGAGTCCCCGGGATTTGGGTCCAATAGCCCTCGTCGAACAGGATGACGATGATTCCTGCTCCTTCGCTGCTTACGGTCACAAAATCATTCGCCGACTTGCCCCCTCTAACCTCCGAGAATGTGAGCGCCTGGCGAGCAATCTGGATCGGAAATGCCTTTCCATCGAGATCATAACCGGTCGCGCTCTTGACCCATTCCGGATTATAACGATCCCAGCGATCGGCATGGCCGTAGACCAGTACATGAGTCTTCCCGTCTTCCATCGGCATAAGCCAGTAATCGTGCGCCATGGCTCCCATGGAGAAGAATGCGATCAGGATAAACAGATAACGCTTCATACCTTGGACTCCTCGAACGTTAATCGAATTTGCCACCGTTTATTCAACCTCAGAACAGGTACTCCAGTCCCGCGAAAACAGAGCGGGTTTGTCCGGGCCGGAACAATTCCTGGTCGATGCCTTCCGCATCGGCCACGATGAAGATGCTCGACACATAGTGCTCATCGGTCAGGTTGCGGCCTTCCAGGAAAAGCGACAGTCCGTTGCCGACGTCGTAACCCGCCTTGAAACCGACCAGCGTGTAGGAATCGACCTTGAGGGTATTGGCGAAATCAGCATACGCATTGCTTGTGTGCTCCAGCGTGGGACCGAGATAGAACCCAAACGGATGGAGATAGAACAACTCCGCCTTGCCGATGTGCTCGGGGACGGCCGCAATCCGATTAGCTCCAAAGGACGGATCGTCCTCGAAGCGGAAATGGTTGTAGATATGGTTGAGCCTGAATCTCATCTGATCGCTGGATGTGAACACGCCGAGTGACCGCAAGACCTCCAGGCCGAGCTCAACACCGCTCTTGAGCGTATCCCCGCCCGCGTTGGAGGTGGAGAATCTGCCCGAACCGGGCGGGGTCTCGATCGCCAGGATCTCGTCCTTGATCCGGGAGTGATAGAACACCAGTTCCCAGGCAATCCCCTCTGACCGCCCGCGCGTGCCCAACTCGAGCGTTGTCGCCTTCTGCGCATCGACCGCGGACTCAGTATCAAAGTTATAGAATTTCGCCCAGGTCGGCGGCTCGTAACCACGGCTCACATTGCCGAACCATTGCGTGCTGGAATTTCCCTGCCACACCAGACCCGCCACCGCACTGTAACCCCGGTACGTCTCCTCGGGATCGTACAGGACCGTCGCGCCATCCGCATCGAGACCCAGCAATTTCCTGTATGCGTAATTCGCCTGGGCACCCACCACCAGGCTCAACGTGCTGTTGATCGACCACTGATCCTGTATGTAAACCTCGGCGTTGCGCGCCTCATCATCCTCGGTGTAGAACAGATCTCCTTTGTGGCCGCCGGGCAAGGCCTCCGACATCGCATAGTAGATATCGTCCTTTGCGATGTTGATCCCCCAGATAAGCCGGTTCTCCCGCTCAGCGAGGCTGCCGTGATGCTCTCCGCGCGCGCTGAAGCCGAGGTCTTCATGATCAGAGTCGAAATAACCAAATGGGAAGACTGCGTCGAAATCCACGGCGTTGTAGTAAACTCCGAAATCCACGCGATCGTTCTGTCCAAGACGGATGCTGTGCTTGAGATCAATTCGGGTCAGCGGATAATTGAGCCCGGAATTGAATTCCGGGTAGTTATAAAACCCGAACCCCGCGAGTTGAGCCTGACTCGGATCGTCATCGATCTGGGCCAGCGTGAGCTCCCCGGCGTCCTGCTGATTGCTATCCATAACCGTCAGATACAGACGGGTCTCGTGGCGGTCATTCCAGCGATAACCGAGATTGCCATAGCCTCGCCAGGTCTCTTCCTTGGTATGATCGCGGAACCCGTCCGTATTCGTCGTGGAGAGCGAGGCGTAATAGTCCCAACCGCCACCGAGCACCTGACCGGAGCTCAGCTGCGTGCGAAGATAACTGAAACTGCCCGCCTCCACGCGCGCCCGCAGCAGGTCGGCGTCATAGCCGGTATAGGTCACGATATTGATAGCGCCGCCGAGAGTGGGTGCGCCATAGGCAAGGCCGCTGCCCCCACGGTAGACCTCCACATATCGTGCATTGAAGAAGTCGAAATCCTGGAGCTCGCCACTGCCACTGGCCCTGGTCAGCGACAGGCCGTCGCGCAAAAACCGCACACCGTACGTCGCGTCAGGATTCAGAAGACCGGACCCGCGGATGGAGGACTGGTCCTGCCCGCCCTGGTTTGTCCGCACGATAACGCCCGGCGCAAACGAGAGAGCATCCTGCGCACTCGATACTGCCCCGGCGCGCATCGTCTGATCGCCGATTAGCGTGGCCCCGCCCGGTATCCGGCCCAGCGCCTCGCGCGCCTCCTCCGTGCTGCGGCTGGTGAAGCTTTCATCGAGTACCGTATCCCTGACGACAATGTCCGCGAATTGCACCCGGTCATCCCCTGCGATCGAAGCGCCGCCACCGGCGTTACCGTTACGCCTGACCACCACCACGGCCGGGGATGTAAAATCGAATGAAAGGTTTGAACCTTCCAGTAACTTTTCCATCGCCTCACGCACCGTATACGCCCCGCGAAGTCCCCCGCTCCGTATTCCCGCAACGGTCTCCTCGGCATACAACGCCTGAATATTCGCCTGCTCCGAAAGCCCACGTATCGCGGATGACAAAGTCTGGGGAGGAATATTGAACTCGATAGTCCGCTCCTCCGCGGCCATTGAAACTGAAAACATGACCAGCAGAATAGCGCCAGCCGCACGGCGCACCACGGCGGCATATGTGCACATTTCTTGTCCCCCGAAGTTCGACTATCCCGTTTTTTATAACGGTCCCCTGAATACGAGGACGGACAGGAGGGAGGGAAATCGTCAGGCTGAAATTCGACCGGCGTTCGTAGCCGCACCGCGAACGCGGAGAAAGGCGGACTTCGGAGGAAAATACTTTGTCTAACTGTCCCCTACGAGACGAATATACCCCGGACCGGGCCTCTCGACCCGAACCGGCAATATGATCTGCAGGGTATTGATCATCGTATCGAGATCATCGGTTCTGAAGGTGCCGCTGACCCTGAGTTGGCTGACTCGATGATCGTCGATGACGATCCTGACGTCGTGGTAACGCGCGATTTGCCCGGCCATCTCGGTGAGCGTCACGCCGTCGAACACGAGGCGGCCCCGCGTCCAGGCCGTCATCGCTTCGGCGTCCACTTTCTCGATGGCGGATATGTTACCCGAGACGTCGTAGCTCATACGCTCGCCCACCCGGACAGGACGCCGGAATGAGGCCTGCCGGGTCTTGACGGTCACCGTACCCTCGAGCACGACGACCGAGACACGATCGCCCTCGCGATGCACGCTGAAGCGGGTGCCGAGATCGCGAATCTGCCCATCCGCCGCGATAACTTCGAATGGCCTGTCGTCGCCGGGCTCAACGGTAAACAAGGCCTCGCCGCGGTCAAGATGGATCGTTCGGGACCGTTCCGTATACGCGACGCCGAGCGTCGTATCGGTGTTGATGCGCATATCCGATCCGTCGGCAAGCGTTACGTTCAACTGCTCCCCTTTCGCCGTCTGATAGATCGTGCGTGACTCTCCCCCGCCGGCAAGCCAGAGGATCGCAAGCAGGCCAACGACGCCGAAGACAGCGACGGAGGCCGCCAACAGGGATCCGGGAAAAGCGGCGCGGCCCCGCGCAGCGGCCATCTGCGGAATGTCCTCCGCCCGGAATTGCCCCAGGCGACGCCACAGACTCCGGGCCCGATCGAACTCGGCACGATGTCGTTCATCCTGCCCAAGCCAATCGTCGAGCCGCAGTCTGTCCTCTTCGGTGCACTCGCCCGAATTCAGGCGCGTAAGCCAGTAAGCCGCCTGTTCCCTGATCGTCGAAGATCCTGAATCGGCCTTGTGATCAAGCATGATGACCTGCTTCCGCGTTCATGACGCCGCGCAACGGGTTTATATATTCTTAAAGACGATCAAGCAGCGACGAAATTGTCACCAGGCTAGGGCTGGCGATCCAGCTCGCCAAGACATTTCTGAAAGGCCTTAATGATATACCGCTCGACGGTTTTCTTTGAAATTCCGAGGCGCTTCGCTATCTGGGCGTGAGTGAGCCCATCCACGCGGTTGAGCAGGAAGGCGTGCTGACACAGGGGCGGAAGGCTATCGAGCACGGTCAGAAACTGCTTGAGATTCAATTCTCCTTCGAGGATCTCGTCCGGCTCGGGAGCCGAAGAAATGACTGCGTCGAGTTCGGTATCCGGTTCGATGTCGCGAATACGGACTTGCCGCTCCCGCATGTAATCTATGGCCACATTCGAAGCGGTTCTGAACAGATACGCCTCGGGGTCGCGGATCTCGTCGGGATTCGGATGCTGCAACAACCGGAGGTAGGTTCGTTGCGCGACGTCTTCGACCTCCTGGGCCTTCAGGCGGGTACGCAGGAAACCCAGCAGCTCGCGACCATGCTGCTGGAAGAGTGAACCGACAAAGTCACTGGAACGACGGGACATGGATGAATCAGATATCCTGGTGATATCCAACAGGTTTGGATCGTATTACGAAGTTCAGTATTCATAATACGCGCAGCGGGGTTTGTCAATCTTATGCTGTCGGCTTTCAAGACCGCTACTTGCAACGCGCCCAGGGAACGGCAGCCGATCACGCGCCCTTCCTGCCCCTCATCGGGTAAAGATCAGGTTGCTGGAGATATAGTTGATATCCGTACGAGGGTCATCGTCGAGTTCCTCGCCATGGAGTGAGAAGATGTAATGCACGCCGCGCGCCTTCAGCGGAAGGACCGCCTTTCCCTGTGCGTCCGTCGTATATTCGTTGGCGTCTCCGTCGATCTCCACGGTCGCACCGGCCAGCGGCTGGCCGCGATAGAAGACCTGGACAGGTAGGTGCTCTATTGCGGACCACGGGTCCGCGAGCGGGACGACCTCATAGGAAAGACCGACCGGCTTGGCATAAGCACCCGCCCACCTGAAGAGGGTCTTGTTATACATATCGTAGTAACTCGACTCTTTATACTCCTTGAAGTGATTCTTGGGCAGGGTGGCCCAGCCGTCGGAGGTCTCCGTCCAGTAGCCCTCCTTAAGGAGGAGAGTCATCATGCCGGCGCCGCCGATCCTGACAAAGGCGCCCTTTTCCTCGATTGTTATACCTGGAAGGTCCGTGAGCATGATCTCCCTGGGCTCGGGAACGATCTCGAATGCCTTCCCCCCGGCGTCGTAGCCGGTGACCTGCCCGACCTTGTCCGGCTTATAGGGCGACCATAAGTTCTTATGTCCGAAGAAGACGACGTATCCATCTCCCATCGGCGTCAGTCTGACGTCATGGGCAAACACGTCAAATGGAAACAGGGAAAGATATCCGGAGAAAACGGTTGCTGCCACAAGGATTCGCACCTTCACTGTGTCACCTCCTGATCATGTTCATCAAATTGACAACGGGATGTCCGGTAATCCTATAAAATTTTGGACATCGAATACGATCAAAATCGCCGCATACCGGCAACACACGACGCGGCGATCATAAACCCACCCTGATGCGGCTGGGATCGGCACCTCCATTCACCGAGATCCCACCCTCCAGGGCCTCTTTCGCTTGTTCTGCCATATGACGAGACCCGTTATGAACAGGATCGAGGGCACGAAGCCGACCGCGCAGTTCAGGATCCTGCCCACCATGCCCAATGCCTCTCCGTTATGCAAAGGCCACATAAGGTTCAGCAATCGTTCCCCGGCTGAAAAATCCGCCGGGTCGCGCACGGCGAGGATCTCACCGCTGTACTGATCCACCCAGACCAGGGTCGACGGCCATGACCGGTTGGCCTCGCCCGGCTGCCGCATGCGGAAAAGGTAAACGCCCTCGGGCCCTTCGGGCGTGACCACCCACTTCAGTTCGGCCGCCGGGAAACGGCGGGCGGCGGCGGGAAACGCGGCCTCGATCGACAGCGGCACCGCACCGGCCGCGCCATCGGAGGCCAGGCCCGGCGGCGTATGAAACGGCCTGTGCTCCAATGGCGAGAATGTCTCGACAACCGGCTCTATCCAGTGGCCGTATACAAAATAGACTCCGCTGAACGCTATGGCCATCAGTACGAGCAGGGCGTAGGCACCGGTGACCCTGTGCAGATCGAATATCAGCCCCATGCCCTTCGATCCGCGTCTGATGGTCAACGCCTGCACGAACTGGCGACGCGTCGGCCACCAGAGATATAACCCCATGGCCAGCGACAATAACAGGCATATGCCGAGGATCCCGACCAGGTCCCAGCCCGTTTCCTGCAGCAGCAATGTCGTGTGCAGATCCAGAATCCAGGTGACCACGGTCTCGCCCCAGAACCGGCTTGCCGCGACCCGCGCGGTATACGGATCCACGGAAACCATCAGCGGGGCATAGAACTCCCCCGTCTTTTCAGCGGGGTTTATGTAGAGGGCGATAAGCATCGCCTTGCGATGACGGGGCAGTAGCAAATGCCATGCATCGGTGCGCCCGGCGTGTGCCTCGCGCACCGCCGCCAGCATGTCGTCCAGCGATCGATGCTCGCCCCGGGCATCGCTGACAACCAGAGCAGGGTTCAGGACCTCATCGATCTCGACATAAAATATGTTGACGCTGCCGGTCAGACCGATCACGGCCAGGGCTGCCCCCAGACTCAGGCCCAGCCATCGATGAACAGTAAGCCAGATCCTCCGCAGCGCGAATCGGGCTCGCGGAGGATTGGTCACGCCCTGGGATACGATCGCAACAACCGCATACCGACGGCCAGTAGTACTGCGGTCATCAGCAGCAACCCGCCGAGGTTCGTCAGGATACGCCCGGCGACCGCGCCGCTGTCTTCCTCTTTCCACTCGAAACGCGGAATGAGATCGAAATCCGCCTCCTTCATCCGGGTCTCCGACATCACCTTCGGATAGAAAAAGTTCCTGCGCTCCTCGTGAAATTCGTACACCTGATCGATGAAATGACGATAGCGCCTGAGGCCCGTCCCCGCGAGATCGCTCATGGCTTCGTAGGCGGCGACCGCAGGAGAGAGAAAGCGGTAGCGGTCGACCATGTCCTGCTGCTTTCCCAGTTGCGCGTCGAACTCGTACAGGAGAGGCTCCGAGACCTCGCGCAAATCCTGATATAAGCGCCACCAACCCATCATGAACCCCTGAATTAATATCTTTTCGTCATCTTCCGGCATCGCTTCCGGTTCGGAATCTTCCCTGTCGAACAGCCTGTAGCGTTCGCGGCCATCGGTGATCGCGTCGCGCACGTGCGTCATCAGGTCCACGCGTGAAGGCATCGGGTGCGTCTTTGTCACTACTACGTTCATCACCACCGGCAGAACGAATACCAGCAGGACCCATGCACCGAGCAGAATGACCGCATTGGTCGCCGAGGACTTGCCCCAGGCGTCGACCGCAAGGGCCAAGGAAAACCAGAACAGGCCGTAGGCGATCACCAGCGCGCTCCATGCCAGCAGGCCGCCGAACGCGCCATGGAGCGCCTGCAACGGCGACATCAGCACCCCCCCCGCAATCGGAATGAGCAGGGCAACCGTGAACAGCACCAGCGCCCGGGACGCGACCTTCGCCGCGACCAGCGTTCCGAACCTCAGCGGTTGAGAGAGCAGCATCCTGAGAGTGCCCTGCTCCCGTTCTCCCGACAGCAGGTTATAGGTCAGGGCGAAGATCAGCAGCGGCAGGAGACAGACGATGACGAAGGCGACGTCGAGATGGCCGTTCATCAGGTGCCAGGGATTTTCCAGCGTGTCCTGGTTCATGAAGGTCGTCTTGTCGTAGCTCGTGACCTTGAAGTAATTCGGAAGGAAATCGATCTGGCCGAGCGCCAGCGGGGTCAGCGGCGCGGACGGCATGATCGCATATCGCGCGCCCAGACCACCCCCAACCCAGGAAGGATCGAGAGGGTTGAAGAACAGATCGGCCTTTTCCTCGCCGGAGACGATCGCGCGGTACTGCCGCACCAGCGAGTCCATCCGTTCTCCCTCCTCCTGCATCAGCGCGGCAAGCACGGCGTCGCGATCGGCGGTGCGTACAGCACCGTTGTACATGCCGTAGACCATCAGCGCGGAGAACACCGCAATGACGACCCAGAGGATGCGATCGGCGGCCAGCAGGCGAAGTTCCTGTCTCAGGACATGCGCGAAAGTCCTGCCCATTTTCCTACCCTTGCAGGCGACGCGCCGCCCCGAGCGCAAGGCCCAGGGCAACGGCAAATGCCATACCCAGGATCATGAAGCTCGGCCAGACATGGCGGAACACCCAGCCGACGGCGGGGCTTTCGTATTCGAACGGCCCGACCTGCGCCCACAATTCCGGCCCCGCCCGGTAGTTGTAGCCGAGATCGCCGGCATGAGCGGCGATGTCGGCGTTCATCTTCCTTTCGAACTCGCGCCGATAGCGCTCGGTGGCGTCGATGAACGCCCTCTGGTGCGCGAGATCCGTCCCCGCCAGGCCCGCCGACACGGCGCGAATCGCAAGCAGCGGCGCCAGCAGGCTCGCCCACTGCTGCACCCGCCGCTGGTCCTCGAACGTCGACCACAGCCCGCCGAAATGGCGGTCCGTGACCTCGGTTTCGTAGGCCGCCCCCCGCAACAGCGAATTGCCGAACTCGCCGCGGGGAATATCCGACCAGCGCGCGCCGCCGTAATCGTTGAGCAATCGCTCCCACGCCGCGCCGAGATCCGAATTGAACGCGTTCTGGAACGCGAACTGCGACGGCGTCGGATAAAACGCGCGGGCCAGCTCGTCGCCCGCGCGCGGCGCGACCATGACGTTGACGATCCACACCGCGAGCAGCAGCAGAAGCGCCATCCGGGACGAAGAGGACCATGCGGATACCGCGAGCGCGAGGAACAGAAAGATGCCCAGATACAGCCCATAGGCGGAGAAAATCGCGAACCACCGCAGCAGGGCGTCACCGGCGCCGCCGGCCCCGGTCCCGAACAGCAGAATGATCAACAGGACCAGCGCAACCGGCAGCAATAACAGCCCGAGTATGATGCCGATCGACAGCGCCTTGCCCCACATCAGGCGCGACGGCGAGACCCCGAGACTCATCAACTGGCGCAATGTGCCCCGCTCGCGCTCGCTTGATATTGCGTTGAAGGCCAGCACGATGATCAGCAGCGGAACGAGCGCCTGCAAGGCCCAGGCGGTCGAGAAATACCCGAAGCGCTGCAAGCCCGTCGCATCCTGGGCCGGGCGAAACGAGGAATGATGCTGCCAGTGTGCCTCGAGCTGCAGCACCACGCCAGTATACGGGTGTATCCCCGGATCCAGCAGTGACAGCGGGGGCGTCGGCTTGAACACATACATGCCGAAGTGCGCCGCGGAGTGCGGATTCACTTCTCCCTGACTGAGCCAGTGATGATAGCTCGCGTGCTCGCCGGCGGCGCGCTCCACCGCGACCTCCTGCTGGTGCTGGTATCCCGCGACCAGCGAGGTCAGCGACAGGATCAGCACCAGCACGCCCGTCCAGGTAATACGGCTGTCCCTGAATAGCTCCGTCAGCTCTTTTCTGGCGATTCGTGCGATCATCAGTCCTGCATGTGCCGGAGATAAAGCTGTTCCAGGTCAGTATGGCTGATGTCGCCGCTGCCCAGCGCATCGACCAGCCGACCGCGCTTCATGATGCCGATCCGGTTGCCGGTCTGCTTCGCGTGGAACAGATCGTGAGTCGCCATCAGAATCGCGGCGCCGCCGTCCGCGGCCCGCTTCAGCAGGTACGAGAACTCGTTCGCGGCCTTGGGATCGAGCCCCGAGGTCGGTTCATCGAGCAGCAGGGCCTTGGCCCCTTTGGCCAGCGCGATCGCGATGCCGACCTTCTGCCGCATGCCCTTGGAATAGGTGGACACCCGCTTGCCGGCCGCGGCGGCGTCCAGACCCACCTCCGCAAGTAAGGCCATGAGGCGTTCCTTCGGCAGCCTCGTGCCCGTGGCCAGCGCGACGAAATAGTCGAGGTTCTCGACGCCGGACAGCACGCCATAGAGCATGACCTGCTCGGGGATGTAGGCGAGATGCCGCTTGGTCTCGAGCGGATGATCCATGACATTCAGCCCGGCGACGCGCGCTTCCCCGCCGCTGGGAGACAGGAAGCTCAGAAACAGGTTGATCAGCGTGGTCTTGCCGGCCCCGTTCGCGCCGAGCAGGCAGTAAACTTCGCCGGGCTCGACTGAGAGCGTGACCGAATCGAGCGCGGTGTTTCCGTTGAACCGCTTGCTGAGCCTATTCGCTTTGAGCATAGGAACTCTTGACGGTCTCGCCTCTCAGGATTCAATACTGGAAGCTGATCGATCCCATGACCGCTCTCGGCGCGCCGGGAATGATGTTCACCTCCGGTACCCCGTCGATCGTATTCGTACTCTCGTAGTATTCCTCGTCGAACAGGTTGAACACGTTGAGCCGGGCGGTCAGCCTGGTGCGGTTCGCGAGATGCCAAGCATAGGCGGCCGCCGCATCGACGCGGGTGTAGCTCGGCAACTGGAGGGTATTCGCATTGTTCCCTTCCTTCTCGCTGGCGAAGAACACCCCGGCGCCCAGGCTGAATCCTCTCAGAGATCCATTGAGAAAGTCATATTTTCCCCACAGACTCCCCGTATGCTCCGCGACATTGGGCAGGCGGTTACCCTGGTTACCGTCGTTGTTGCGGGTCAGCTCGGCATCGGTATAGGCATACGTGGCGATGATGCTCAACTCGGGCGTGACGCGCCCGCTGACATCCACTTCCAGACCCTGGGATCTGGCCTCGCCGATCGTGGTCTGTGTCCCCGGCACCTCCGGATTCGCGGTCAGAAGGTTCTCATTGGTCAAAGAGAAGAGCGCCGCCGTGGCGACGAGACGCTGGTCGAAGAACTCGGTCTTCACGCCGACCTCGTACTGACTGCCGATCTGGGGATCGAGCGGCGTTCCGGTCGCAGAGCGCCCGTTGTTGGATCCCAGCGATTCCGAATAGCTACCGTACAGCGAGACCCAATGTCTGGGCTGATAAACCAACCCCAGCCGTGGGCTGAAATGGGTATCTTCGTTCATCGTGACCGACGCATCGCTCAAGGACGTCTCGGAAAACCCGGTCCCTATCTCCGCCTTGTCATAGCGGCCGCCGATGAGCAGATGGACGTTGTCTCCGAACTGGATCTGATCCTGGATATAGACCCCGTACCACCGTTCGTCATTTCTGAAATAGAGATTCCGATCCGTCTCCGTGATGGCGGCGTTGATATCCGCTATTCCATAAACCGGCTCGAAGATATCGAGCGGCGGGATATTCGGATCGAAAAACAGATACCACCCCAACGTGTCTTGTTCGTAGTTGTAATAGTCGGCTCCGACAAGAACCGTATGCCTGGCTGCTCCGGTTTGGAACCGGCCGATCAGATCGAGATTGGCGGTCTGGAAATCCCTCGTCATATCCACCTTGTAGAGGGCCCGCTCCAGCGTGCGGTCATCCTCATCGAGGAAAAAGGGCAGGATATCGGTCTGGTCGTAATCCGTCTGGGTAACGACGACGCGGTTCGTCAGGGCCCAGGTATCGTTGAACCGATGCGACCAGTCGAATCCGAACAGCGTTCTGGCCTGTTTATAGAAGTCGTCTCCGTCATCCGAGGAAAACGAGATCGGTACAGCACCCGGACGGCTACCCACGGCGACTACGCCATTGTCGGCGTTCAACTCCGAATCCTGATATTCCAGCGTGAAATTGAACTCGGTCCGATCCGAAGGCGCCCAAGTCAGGGATGGAGCGACAAAGATCCGGTCCAGAAAGATGAAATCCCGAAAAGAATCGCTGTTCTGATAAGCGGCGTCCACGCGGTAAGCGAGCGACTCCGACTCGCCCAGCGGACCGGTCGCCTCCGCGGTCAGACGGTAGAAGTCATAGGAACCGACCTGCGCCTGGACGCCATACGAAGGCTGAAAAGCGGGCGGCTTGGTCACGATATTGACGAGTCCGCCCGGCTGGATGCGGCCATAAAGCGCGGCGGACGGTCCCTTGACGACCTCGATCTGTTCGAGGTTCGCTATCTCGAAGTCGAAACTGTGCAGCCGCAGCCCGTTCCGGTATATGCTCGTTCCCGATCGAAATCCGCGTATGACGAACCCGTCGTAGAGCGAGCCGTATTCCAGGTTGTGCTGTACGCCGCTGACGTTCTTCAGGCCCTCCCTCAGCGAAACCACCTGCTGGTCGTCCAGCACCGTCCGCGGTACCACCTGAATGGACATTGGCGTGTCGAAGATCGGGACATCGGTCTTCGTCGCCGCGAACGAGGTCGCGGAGGTATAGCTCCTGTCCATGTCGCTCACCGTCAGGACAGGCAAGTCAACGCTGTCGGGGGAATTTGCCGCGCCCGCGCCGGCAGGCTCATTCGTCCGTGATCCGGCTTCGCCGGATGGAGGGGACTGCGCAACCAGTCTAACGACGACGGAGTTCTCCGCCGTAAAAACGTAATCAAAGCCGGTCCCTGTCAGCGACAGATCCAGCGCCTCGCGCACCGTGTATCTGCCCCTAACTCCAGGGCTTCGCACCTCGTCGAGCGCTTGTCCGTTGTATAACAACTGGATATCCGCCTGTCTGGCCAGCGTATCCAAGGCTGAGTCGAGTGCCTGCGGCGGAATGTCGAAGACGACTGTTCGCTCATTGGCCAGCGCCGGCGTCACCAGAAAAATCGACAACCCGATCGTATATGCCAGACAGATCTGAATGAAGCCGTACCCAATCCGAACCATGTCTCCCTACTCCCCGAAAAGGCTCAGTTCGTGTAAAGACGACTGAAAGGGAGAAATGCGACAGCCGGCGCGACGGGGCATGGCCCGGCTTGCAAGGGGCAAGGGCCTGGACTGGAAAGGAACCCGGCCTGGACGTCAGGGTACGGTAAGGCGATCGGCCTGATACAGGGCGCGATAATGAGGGAACCTGCCGCTGTCCAGTCTCCTGAACTGAACCGGATGGAGCGCTTCGATCGCGGCAAGCAGACCGTCGACGTCGTTTATTCTGAAAGTACCACTGACGTCGAAGCGATACAGTCGCATGTCGCTGACCTCGATCCTGATATCGTGATAGCGCCCGATCTCCCTGATCACATCCTCGAGGGGCGCTCTCCGGAATACGAACCGCCCTTCATTCCAGGCCATCGCCGCCTCGGGATCGATCTTCTCGACCGGCGTGGATTCGCCGGCGGCATTGTACGAAATCCGTTCGCCGGCGATGAGATGCTGCCGGTTCCGTTCGTTGTTCGTCGACACGGCCACGCTGCCCTCGATGACCGCGACCGCCACGCCGTTCGGCTGTTTATGGACGTTGAAACGGGTGCCGAGGTCGCGGATGATCCCGTTCCCGGCGATGACCTCGAACGGTCTTTCGTCGCCGGCGACGGTAAACAACGCCTCCCCGTGCTTCAGATAGAGCGCCCTCGACCGCCGCGAATACCGGATCTCCAGCTCGGTATCCGTATTCAGGACCACACTGGAGCCGTCCTGCAACAGGATGTCCCGGCGCTCTCCCTTGGCGGTCCTGTAGACATCCCCCGATTGCATCGTGTTGAAGGCCCACAGCCCGCCGCCGAACGCCAGCACGAGAGAAGCCGCGACGGGCAATGCCCAGCGCCGGAAGACCGGGCGATATCGCCGCGCGGCCTCCGCCTCCGGGAAGTTCCTGGGGGAGGATTGCTGCATCCCCGCCAGCCAGCCTTCGATCTTGCGGTATTCGATCAAATGGCTTTCGTCTTCCGCGAGCCAGTCGTCCAGCGCTCGGCGCTCGGCGTCGGTGCATTCGCCGGAACGGACACGCGCGAGCCATTGGATGGCCTTGTCCCTGACGCTGGAATCGCCGATTGCTTCGGATTTGCGCATTATGAGAGCACCGGATCGCCGGAACTTAACAGATAGACCTACCAAACAGGACGATTGAAGTCCGAAAAAACGTCAAGAAAACGGGATCAGGATTCGTTCAGACGACGATAGCAATGGTCGATGGCCTTAATCATATAGCGTTCCACGGTCCTTTTCGAGACGTCCAGCCGCTCGGCGATCTCGGCATTCGAGAGGCCGTCGACCAGATTCAGCAGAAAGGCGTGGCGGCACAGCGGGGAAAGCTCGTTCAGCACTTCCTGAAAGCGCTCGAACTGACACTCGAAATGGGCGGCGTCCTCCGGCTCGGGCAGGCGGGAGATGCCCGCGTCCGGATCTTCATGCGTCTCCGCATAACGCTCCCGCACCTTCCGGTAGCGCGCGCGATCGACGATCAGATTGGAGGCCGTTTTGAACAGAAACGCGCGGGGGTTCTGGATTACATCCGCCTGGGCGGATTGCAACAAGTGCACATAGGTTTCCTGGGCGACGTCCTCGACGTCAGGGCCGCGCAGACGATTGCGCAGGAAGCGGAACAGATCCTGTCCATACAGCTTGAACAGTCTGGCGACGAATTCGTTCTGTCGATCTGGCACGGCAATCGGGCAGGAATAATAGTAGATATTGTCGTAAGAATATATTCCCGCTCGTGTGATACGTCAAACGATCCCGCGCAACGCTCACGCCCGCGCCTTCATACAGCCCTGCGTATCGCGGTCGCGCGTCGGCGAGCGATAGAGCTCTGGAATGTGAATTTTCCTGGTCGGTTTCGCGCGGGCTCCGGTCATCCTGTCGGGGCAAGGAACGCTGTCTTCGTTGCTGTGGTCTCTTTCCGAAAGGGCATGCTGTTTCATGATAAATCTCCTGATAAATTAAGGCCTTCCTGACATTCCGCATTGCCTTGCTGCGTTTGCTGGCGAGGCAGAACCAACTGGTATGATAATTTAATATAAAATCATACAACTGTCAATGATAGCGCGTGCGCAACTACCTGGGTGTCCACTGTACTGTATGGCGTATCTACTCCCTCCCCTTTTACGCGACCCGGGTCTGAACCTCTACCGGTGCCGCGGGGACAGCATCGATATACCGGAGCTTGTGTCGGTGCGAGCGAACTTGTCGACCTCTGCCTGCAGCTCCAACTCGAAGCGGTTAATGATCGCTGCGGCCCAATGCCGGTCCACCCTCGGCACTCGGCTCGATACCATGCCTGCGCAAGCGGTTTCGCGCGCGCCTGCTGCCGGTGCGCAGCCAGATTTCATACTGGCGCAGTATATCGGCGTGACTGCCCAGCGCGACATTGTCATTGAGGTCGGACAATACATCGACGAAGCGGGTAAACTTGATCGACAGTTCTTCGAAGATATCGCAGAAAACGCCTCCCCTGCTCGTGCCGCGCATCGATCCCGACAGATAGCCATAGGCCTGGCTGCCCATCGCGATGTAATAGTCGACATCGACCAGCTTCCTGTTGAGACTCTCGGAGAACACGCCGGCGATGAACAGTGCGACATCGCCCATGCGCTGCATGATGCGGTTGATCTCCTCGTCGCTGCGGCCCTCGAGCGCGTCGGCATAGAGCAGCGCCAGCGGCCGGATCTCCATATGTTCGCCATTGAAGTCGAACAGACGATCTGAACGCTGAAAGCCGGTCAGCAGATTGACGATGTAATAGACGGTTTCAACTGTCGCATCGACGCCTTGCCTGTTGAGCGTGTCGTCTATCGATTGCTGGAAGTACTCGCGCAAATCCGCGCTGGCAATAACCCGGTGAGAGTTCGATTGACCGCGCATCCGGAACCTCCTCGAGACGAGACACGAAACCGCCGCACACCCTCTATATCGGCCGCTTGCGCCGAATAAGCAGTACCGACGGCCTGCTTCATATATATCTGAATGGCGCCGTTCGCAGTAGCTTATATATGCAGGAGAATTCTGGTATAATCATGCCCTTCACGCAGCGCTACCCTTCAGTGTCCTGCTCAGTATCCCGGATTCCAGCCCAGCGCTCAGAATTTGTAGACCAGCGTCGCCGTGGTCTCGGTATCGGTCTTTTCCACACCCGGTGGCACATCAGATGTGTTCTTGATACGGAATCCCAGCTTTGCTGCGAGATTTCCGACCAGTTGACTGGTCAGCGATGTGAACGATGTCGTGATCGTCGCGTCATCGCCGGATTCGATGGTCAGTTCCTCGCCAAAAGTCACGGACTCCCGGATCAGCCAATGGAAATTCGCAGCGCCGCGTACGATCGCCTCGTTACTGTTGTCCTGCGATACAGTCTCCTTGCGTTGCCGAGCACCGCCGCCGATTTCCATGTCGAGCTTCATATCGGGGCGGTGGATGACATTGCGGCCATAACCGACGGTCTCGCTGGCCTGGTAATCATAGCCGCTGAAAGTATCTTCCTCGTACTGCAGTATCGCGAATACGTAGTTTTCGCCACCACCCAGCTTGTAGTCGCTCTTGGCCGAGGTCAGCCAGCGCTCAGCTGTCTTCTCGCCTTCAGTGCTGCTGGTATACATCTCGGCCTTGCCGGTATGGCGCCAATATTCGCGCTGGTTGACGACATCGGCCTTGCCGGCGAAGCTGTCGGTGTCGGTGTTGCCCGAGGTCAGGATCAGTCCGGCCGAAACTTCTGCAGCCCAGCCGAGCTCCGGCGCATCCTCTGCGTGCGCAGTCGCCGTACATACAATTGCCGTCATCAGAATTCCCGCCCGTATCCTACTCATTGTTATCCTCCCGTTTGTTGTATCACCGTGACCCGGTAGTTTAACGAGTGCGGACCGATTATGCACAATCCGGTGCATGCGGGTATCATGATAAAAACCGCGGAGATTCTTTGATAATGGCGAGCCTGCAATTCCTGGGCGCAACACGGCAGGTCACCGGTTCGTGCTACCTGCTGAGGACCACGAACAGCACGATCCTGCTCGATTGCGGCATGTTCCAGGGCGACGACAGAACCGAAGCACTCAACAGGAATCCCTTTCCCTTCAAGCCCGACTCGATCGACGCGGTCATCCTGTCGCATGCGCATCTCGACCACTCCGGTTTGCTGCCGAAGCTCGTGAGGGAAGGATTCAGGGGCGCGGTGTTCACGACACCGGCGACCCGTGACCTCCTCGACCTGATGCTGAAGGACGCGGCCTATCTGGCGCAGCGGGACGTCGACTGGGAAAACAAGCAGCGCAGGCGCGCGGGCAAGGTGCTGACAGAACCGCTGTACACGATCGATGACGTCGATACCTTGCTGTCACTGTGCGAGGCGGTCGAATACGGCCGGACGCAGAAAATTTCCCGCGATGCGGAATTAAGATATCTCGACGCCGGGCATATCCTCGGTGCCGCAATCGTCGAACTGAAGATCTCCGAGCGCAACCGGACCGTCAGGCTGGTGTTTTCCGGGGATCTCGGCAATAAAAATTCCTATCTGATGAATGCGCCTGCGCCGATCGAATATGCGGACGTGCTGCTGATGGAATCGACCTACGGCGACCGCGATCATCGCCCGCTCAAGGAGTCTGTCGAGGAATTCGCCCGGGTGCTCGCCAGCGCGCAGCAGAGCCGCGGCAACGTCCTGATCCCGTCATTCGCGGTCGGGCGGACCCAGGAATTGCTATATCTGCTCGGCCGCTTCCACCAGGAAGGCAGGCTGCCGCAGCGCGCGGTATTCCTTGACAGCCCGATGGCGATCTCCGCGACCGAGATACACCATCGCCACATGGACCTGATCAGTAAAGCGGAAAAGGCCGAGATGCGCAAAGCGGATGCCCGCAACCTCCATGAATGGCTACCGGTATTGCGCGTATCACGCACGCCCGAAGAGTCGATGGCGATCAACCAGATCACCGGCGGCGCGGTAATCATCGCCGGCAGCGGCATGTGCACCGGAGGACGCATCACCCATCACCTGAAGCACAACCTGTGGCGGTCGGAAGCGCATGTCGTGATCGTCGGCTACCAGGCCCGGGGGACACCGGGACGGGCGCTCGTCGACGGGGCGGAGACGCTCCGGCTGTTCGGAAACGAGATCGCGGTCAAGGCGAAGGTCCACACACTTGGCGGTTTCTCCGCGCACGCGGGTCAGAGCCAGTTGACATCATGGCTGCGCGGCTTCGACAAGAACCGGCCGCGGGTATACCTGGTGCATGGTGAGGAGGAAAAATCGCTGGCCCTGCAGCAACACCTCGAGGCCACGCTCGGGTGGAAGACAGAGATCCCCGAGCCACGACAGACCATCGCTCTCTGACGGTCCCGCGATCAGTCGATCTGCACCTCGATGGCGTCCCCGCTGACACGCACCGGATAGGTATTCAAAGGCTCATAGGCCGGGGGGGCGGTAACGGCGCCGGTCAGTATGCTGAAGCGGGCGCCGTGCAGCGGACACTGGATCTGATCGCCGATGATCATGCCATTGCAGAGTTCCGCGTAAGCGTGGGTGCAGATGTTATCGATGGCGTGATAGTCGCCGTCGAGATTCACCAGGGCGATCATCCGGCCATCGACGTCGAAGGCGCGACATTGCCCTGGCGGGATGTCTTCTGCCCGCGCAACCGCAAACCACTCGCTCACAGCATGCCCAGTTGCAGCAGCACAGCGTCCGACATGCGGTCCCTGGTCCAGGGCGGATCCCAGACCAGCTTCACCGTCGCGTCCTCGACGCCTTCGACTTCGCGCAGGCGCGCTTCCACAGTACCGGGAAAGGTCTGTGCAACCGGGCAGCCGGGCGCGGTCAGCGTCATCTCGACATATACGACGCCTTCGCCCTCGTCGACATCGATATGGTAGATCAGGCCCAGATCGTAGATATTGACCGGGATTTCCGGATCGTAGACCGACCTTAGCGCTGCGATCGCGCGCTCCCTCAGACTGCCTCCGGCGGCAGATCCATCGGCGTCATCGTAGCGCGCTTCGGGCACCAGGCTTCGGCTGACATGAGCCTCGGCCTTGTCGCGGGATTTGAACAGCGCGCCCGCCTTGACCTTGATACCTTTCAGCCCATCGTCCATAAGCTACTCCGTCGAAACGATCTTGCCCTGGTCCTTCAGCGCCGCATGCAGGGCGTGCCAGGCAAGCGTCGCGCACTTGATCCGCGACGGGAAGCCCTTGACTCCGGACAATGCCTGCAACTTCCCCAGTTGTTCTCCGCTGTCCACGTCGCTCATCATCATGCCGTGGAATTTCTCGAACAGCGCCTCGGCCTCTTCGATCGACTTGCCGACCAGAACATCAGTCATCAATGACGCGGAAGCGACCGATATCGCGCAGCCGGATCCCTCGAAGCTGACATCTGCAATGCGGCCCGCATCATCAATCTTCAGATAAAGGGTCATTTTGTCGCCGCACAGCGGATTGAACCCCTTCGCGCAGCGATTGGCGTCCTCCACCTTGCCGAAGTGGCGGGGATTGCGATTGTGGTCGAAGATGACCTCCTGATAAAGGTCTTTCAAATCGCTCATTGCCTGAACATCTCCATAACCTTGCGCACGCCGGAAGCGAGCCGCTCGACGTCGTCGAGGGTATTATACATCGCGAAAGAGGCGCGAGCGGTGCCACTCAGGCCATAACGCGTCATCAGCGGCATCGCGCAGTGATGGCCGGCGCGCACGGCGATGCCCTGGCGGTCGAGTATCGTGCCGATGTCATGGGCATGCACATCGTCGATGACGAACGAGACTATTGCGCACTTGTGCGCCGCGGTGCCGATGATGCGCAGCCCGGGAAGCTCTCCAAGCAGCCCGGTCGCACGCTCCAGCAGGGCGTGCTCATGACGCGCGATTGCGTCGTGCCCGATGGATTCGACATAGTCTATCGCCGCCCCGAGACCGATCGCGCCGACGATATGCGGCGTCCCGGCCTCGAATTTATGCGGTATTTCGGCCCAGGTCGAGCGCTCGAAGGTCACTTCCTCAATCATATCGCCGCCGCCCTGCCATGGAGGCATCGCCTCGAGTAATTCCTGCTTGCCGTAGAGCACGCCGATCCCGGTCGGGCCGTACAGTTTGTGACTCGAGAACGCAAAGAAGTCACAGTCGAGCGCCTGCACGTCGATCGCGGCATGCGGCACCGCCTGCGCACCATCGACCAGCACGCGGGCGCCGTGGGCATGAGCGAGTTCGATCATCCTGCGCACCGGATTGATCGTGCCGAGCGCATTCGAGGTATGGGTCATCGCGACGAGCCGGGTGCGCGCGGTCAGCAGCCGCTCGTAGACGTCGAGGTCCAGTTCGCCGGCCTCGTTGACCGGGGCGACCCGGAGCACAGCGCCTGTCTGCGCGCACAGCAGCTGCCACGGAACGATGTTTGAATGATGCTCCAGCGCCGTGATCAGGATCTCGTCGCCGCTGCCGATCTGGGTTCGGCCATAGGTCTGGGCGACAAGATTGATCGCCTCGGTCGTGCCGCGCACGAACACGATCTCGCGCTCGTTGCGGGCATTGATGAAACGCGCGACCTTGCCGCGCGCATCCTCGAAGGCCTGGCTGGCACGTTCGCTCAAATAGTGCAGGCCGCGATGCACGTTCGAATAATCGACAGCATAGTAGTGCTGGATCGCCTCCAGGACCGGACCCGGCTTGTGTGCAGATGCGGCGTTGTCGAGATAGACCAGCGGGTGGCCGTGGACCTGCTGGTGCAGCGCCGGAAAATCCCGCCTGATGGCATCGACATCGAGCGGGAGAGGCTCAATGATGCCGGCTTCGCGAGGGCTGATATTCATGTCCGCAACCTCAAGGCGCCAGCTGCGCTGCAACCAACTGCTCGAATCTCCGGCGAACCGGCTCCAGCGTCAGGCGCTCGGCGATTTCGGATGAAAATGCGCTGATCAGCATCCTGCGCGCCAGCGCATTGTCAATGCCGCGCGCCCTCAGGTAGAACAACGCGTCCTGGTCGAGTTGTCCGACGGTTGCCCCGTGGCTGCATTTGACATCGTCGGCATAGATCTCGAGTTGCGGGCGGGTATCGGCCTCGGCATGTTCGGACAGCAATAGATTCCGGTTCATCTGCTCTGCGTCAGTGTGCTGAGCGTCCTGACGAACGATGACATGCCCGTTGAAAATGCCGCGCGATCTGCCGTCGAGCACGCCCTTGTACAGCTGCCGGCTGCTGCAGCGGGGTACCTGGTGTTCGATCCGCGTATAGTTGTCGATGTGCTGCCGGTTGCGGCCCAGATAGAAACCGTTCAGTGTGCACTCGCAGCCCTCGCCCGCCAGTTCGACATGCAGTTCGCTGCGAGCCAGCCGTGCCCCTATGTGGAGATTGTGCGATAGATAGTGGCTGTCCCTGCCCTGGCGCAGATGCACAGCGGTGAAATGGTAGATGCCGTCGCCCTGTTCATTGAGCTTGTAATGCCCGAGTGATGCGTCATCCTCGAGCACGCATTGTGTCAGGCTGTTGACCAGCGATTGCGCGCTGTCGACGCTGACATGATGCTGCACAATGGTCGCGGTGCCACCCTCTGCAACGATCACGAGATTGCGCAGGAATGCGGCGCAGGGTCGGGCTGATTCGCGCGCAATATAGAGCAGGTGGATCGGCCGGTCGACCGTGACGCCGGCCGGTATCCGAATGATTGCGCCGTCGCTCATGAACGCGGTATTCAGATCGGAAAATCCCCGGGGGTCAGCCTGCGCATGCGTAGCGATCCACGCCTCGATCTCCTCCGGCGCCTGGCGCAGGCGCTCCTTGAGGCTCGCGACGACCACTCCTTTGGGCAGGTCCGCGGCGGTGGACAGCGTCGAGACATGATGGCCATCGACAAAGACCAGTCGTATCGCATCGGAATCAGGTAAGCACCACGGCGAGAGATCGAGAGCCGCGGCATCGCCGGGCATGGACAGCGGGGTGAATCCCTTATTGACGACTGGCGCAACATTGGTGTACTTCCATGCCTCGTCGCGCGGTGTCGGATAACCCTGTTCGGAAAAGCGCTGCACCGCTGCATCGCGCAAGCTGGCCAGCCATGGCAACTCATGGCCCGGCAGGCTGTGCTGCAGCTTGCGATATTCAGTTACGGACTGATTGATATTCCCGGACACGCGACTTCCCCGCTCAGGCGGAGCCGGCGGCCAAGCCGGTGGTGGTAGTCTTGCCTTTACCCGCCTCGCGCACATAGCCGGAGAAGCCCTTGCGCTCGATCTCGAGCGAAAGTTCCTGCCCACCGGACTTGACAATGACGCCGCCGGAAAGCACATGCACACGATCCGGCTTGATGTATTCGAGCAGGCGCTGGTAATGGGTGATGATCACAATCGAGCGTTCGGGACCGACCAGGCGGTTGATTCCATTCGCGAGCAATTTCATCGCGTCGACATCGAGCCCGGAGTCGGTCTCATCGAGGATCGCGAGGCGCGGCTCGAGCACCGCCATCTGCAGGATCTCGCTGCGCTTCTTCTCGCCACCGGAAAACGCCTCGTTAACCGAGCGGTACAGGAACTCCTCTTTCATATCGACGAGCTTGATTTTCTCCTTGACCATGGTCAGGAACTCCATCGCATCGAGATCGGACTCGCCGCGATGCCGGCGGATCGCGTTCAGCGACTCTTTGAGCAGATTGACCGTGCTAACGCCTGGAATCTCGACCGGATACTGGAAGGCGAGGAACATGCCCTCGCGCGCGCGTTCCTCAGGCTTCATCTCGAGCAGGTCATGACCGGCGAAGGTAAACTCATCGGCCGAGATGTTATAGCCCCCGCGTCCCGCCATCACCTGGGCAAGCGTGCTCTTACCCGAGCCGTTCGGCCCCATGATGATATGCACTTCGCCGCAGGGCACATCGAGATTGATGCCGTTCAGAATCCTTGAGCCGTCGATATCGACAACCAAATTCCTGATCCTGAGCAGGCTCTCCCTGATGTTGGCGGATGCTGCCTTCTTGTTCATCCTACCGCTCCTTCCAGACTGATGCCGAGCAGCTTCTGCGCCTCGACGGCGAACTCCATCGGCAATTCCTTGAAGACTTCCTTGCAGAAGCCGTTGACGATCATCGAAATCGCGTCTTCCTGCGACAGCCCGCGCTGCATGCAGTAGAACAACTGGTCTTCGCTGATCTTCGACGTGGTCGCCTCATGCTCGACATTGGCCGAGGGATTCTTGACCTCGATATATGGAAAGGTATGTGCGCCGCTGCGATTGCCGAACAGGAGCGAATCGCACTGGCTGTAATTGCGTGCGCCCTCGGCGCTGCCGAGTATCTTGACCAGGCCGCGGTAAGCGTTCTGGCCATGACCGGCCGAGATGCCCTTGGAGATGATCGTGCTGCGCGTGTTCTTGCCGATATGGATCATCTTGGTACCGGTGTCGGCCTGCTGATAGTTGTTGGTCAGTGCAACCGAATAGAACTCGCCAACCGAGTTGTCGCCCTCGAGGATCACGCTGGGATACTTCCAGGTAATGGCCGAACCGGTCTCGACCTGGGTCCAGGAGATCTTCGAGTTGACGCCGCGGCATGCACCGCGCTTGGTGACGAAGTTGTAGATGCCGCCCCTGCCTTCCTCATCGCCGGGATACCAGTTCTGTACCGTCGAATACTTGATGCGCGCGTTGTCGTGCGCGATCAGTTCGACCACCGCCGCATGCAACTGATTTTCGTCACGCATTGGCGCAGTGCATCCTTCGAGATAGCTGACATAGGCGCCCTCGTCGGCGATGATCAGCGTGCGTTCGAACTGCCCGGTATTCGCGGCATTGATGCGGAAATAGGTCGACAGTTCCATCGGGCAACGCACGCCGGGCGGGATGTAGACGAATGAACCGTCGCTGAACACCGCCGAATTCAGGCTGGCGTAGAAGTTGTCGGTATGCGGCACCACCGTGCCAAGATATTTCCTGATCAGTTCCGGATGTTTGTGCACCGCCTCGGAGAACGAGCAAAAGATGATGCCGAGTTCGCCAAGCTTGTCCTTGTAGGTCGTCGCAATCGACACGCTGTCGAATACCGCATCGACGGCAACCCCGGCGAGCATTGCCTGCTCATGCAGTGGGATCCCGAGTTTCGCGTAGGTCTCGAGCAGCTTCGGATCGACCTCGTCGAGGCTCTGCGGCCGGTCTTTGTCGCTCTTCGGCTTCGAAAAGTAACTGAGCGCCTGGAAGTCGACCGGCGGGTAATGGACATGCGCCCATTTCGGCTCAGTCATCGTCAGCCAGTGCCGGTAGGCGACGAGCCGCCACTCCAGCATGAATTCGGGCTCGCCCTTCAAGGCCGAGATCTGGCGAATAATGTCCTCGCTGAGACCGGGTGGCAGGCTGTCCTGCTCCACATCGGTGACGAAACCGGCCTTGTACTCCCGGTCGATCAGATGTTCGAGTTTTCGACCCGCATCAGCCATTAGCCTTGCCACTCGCGCACGACACGCCAGTTATCAGGAAACAATTATGAATCAGTGAGATATTAGATTGCATCGGAAACAACGATATAATACCTGACTAAAATAGTCAAGTATTATCCACAAGCCGGTAATGGCTATGATACAGCCGAAGGTGGCCCGCTGTCGCCTGTTTCTAGCCCTACGACGACGCCTGTGCCGGATCCTGGCGGTAAAAGGCCTGCAACTGCTCATAGACGTCCGGATATGACTCGCGCAGCAATCCGGGGCATTCGAAGAAATACTCGCTCAGCACTGCAAAAAACTCGGCGGGGTCCTCAGCGGCATAGGGGTCGATAACGGACACCTCGCCGGCGTCGAGCCGCCGGTTCATGTCCTTGAAGGCCCCGGTAAAGGCCGTGGTCCACTGCCGTACGTCCATGTCCCGATGCAAGGGCGGGAAACCATCCGGCGGTCCGTTCAGCATATCGAGCTTGTGAGCAAGTTCATGAATGACGACGTTATACCCCTCGCCCCTGCCGGAAGCAGTCACATCGGCCCAGGACAGGATCACGGGCCCCTGCTCCCAGGCCTCGCCGCTCATGACCTGGTCCCATTCATGCACAAGCCCGTCTTCATCAGTCTCTCTGCGCCTGTGCCCGAATCTTCCGGGATAAACAACCAGCGTCTGCCAGCCCCGGTACCAGTCGAGCCCCAGATTCAACACCGGGACGCAGGCCTGCACTGAGATTCTCGCCTGCATCGCGACGGTCAGCACCAGGTCATGCGTCACTGTGAACACCTTTTCATGCATGAAGATCGTCGTCAACTCGCGCAGTCGGGCCACTTCCTCGACGTTATAACCCCGTAATATCGGGAGGCGTTCAGTGGCGTGCGACCACAGGTCATCGGACAGGGGAAAACGGCGGAGCCTGCGCCTGCGGCGCCATTCACGGAACATCGACATTCGGCGGGGTCCTCACTCTGGGGTTTATTCTGCCAGATATCGGGACAGGGGTCAGACCCTGAAGGACCTGACCCCGTCGAACCCCGTCGAACAACTGCCTAATGGCTGGCGGTTCGCCGAACCAGAATAAACACCGGGATCAAGCCTGCCAGCACCAGAGTGACCGCCGGCAGCGCCGCGCGCTCCCAGAGGCCTTCAGATGTCAGGCCAAAGATACGCACCGCAAGCGTATCCCAGCCGAACGGACGCAAAAGCAAGGTGGCCGGCATCTCCTTCATGACATCGACGAGCACCAGTAGCGCCGCGGTCAGCAGGCCTGGACGCAGCAAGGGAAGATAGATCCTGCGCATCACCTCGCCGGGTGCGGCGCCGAGATTACGCGCAGCCTCCGGCAAGCCGGGATGAATGCGTGCAAGCCCGCTGTCGATCGGGCCATAGGCGACCGCCATGAAACGCACGATATACGCCAGCAAGAGCGCGAGCACCGTGCCGCCGAGGATGCGCCCCGACCACTCGCCGCCAAGCAGCGCAAGCACCTCGCCGACAAAATGGTCGAAGCCGATGAACGAGATCATGATGCCGACCGCCAGCACCGAACCCGGCAGAGCATAACCGAGCGTCGCGATGCCGATTGCCGCGGCCGTGATCCGGTCATTGCGCCGCCGGCGGGTATAGGCCAGCAGAGAGGCGCAAGCGACCGTGACCAGCGCAGCGGTCGCGCCGAGAAACAGCGTATGCGATACAAGCGCGAGATAGCGGGCGTCGATATCGGTCGGTAAGACCCGCCAGGCCCACATCAGTAATTGCACCAGCGGAAGCAGGAACGCGAGCAGGAGCACCGTGCCGGCCGCGACCGTCGCGAGCCATGCGGTCCGGCTTCTCAGTCGATAACGCTGCTGACGCACCGCGTGCGGGGCATCGTGAAAACGGGCGCGGCCGCGCAACTGGCGTTCGGCGAGCATACCCAGCGCAACGAACAGCAACAGCAGCGAAGCCAGCTGGGAAGCCGCCTGAATGCTGAACAGGCCGAACCAGGCCTTATAAATCGCGGTCGTGAAAGTGTCAAAATTGAAGATCGATACAGCGCCAAAATCAGCCAGGGTCTCCATTACGGCCAGCGCGACGCCGGCGGCGATTGCCGGCCGCGCCATCGGCAATACCCCGTGGTAAAACGCTGACCAGGGACCGAGACCGAGGACGCGCGCCGACTCCAGCGTATTGCGGCCCTGGGTCAGGAACGCCGCGCGCGCCAGCATGTAGACATACGGATAAAACACCAGCACCATGACCCCGATCACGCCGCCGGTCGAGCGGATCTCGGGGAACCAGTAGCCGCCGGGTCCGAAGGTCGAACGCAACACCCCCTGCACCGGACCCGAGAAATCGAGCATCCCGACGACCACAAAGGCCAGCACATAGGCCGGCATTGCGAGCGGCAACATCAGCGCCCAGTCGAAGAAGCGCCGCCCGGGAAACTCGCACAGCGCCGTCAGCCAGGCCAGCCCGACACCGAGGACCAGCACGCCGGAGGTGACCCCGAACACCAGCACCAGCGTATTGAGGATCAGATCGACAAGCACCGTGTCGGCGAGGTGCCGCCAGATCTCGCTTTCAGGCTGAAACCACGCAGAGAAGATCACGAACAGCGGCCATGCGACGACGACCGCGAGCATCAGACTGAGCAGATGCCAGATGCTGATGCCGTTGAGTACGCGCCGGTAGACCGAGATCCGTTCTGCCCACAGGGGTCGGGACGCGGAAGCGATGCCCGGTGTGCCGACCGGCATGTCAGCGGAAGCCGGCGCGATCCATCAGCATCACGGCCTGCGCCTGCAAGCGTCCGGCCTCGGCAATGTTACGGTCATCTTGCCTGAAATCACCCCAGGCCTTCACTTGCGGATCCGGCGGGACAGCGGGATTGACCGGATATTCATGATTGAGCCCGGCAAACAACCGCTGGGCTTCCGGCGTCGTGAACCATTCGAGCAGCTTCACGGCCTGCTCGGGATTGCGAGCATGACGCGTGACACCGGCACCAGATACATTGACATGAGTGCCGCCAGCCTCCTGGTTCGCCCAGAACAATGCGAGCGGGATATCCGGATTTTCCTGCTCGAGTCGCCCGAAGTAATAGGTATTGACGATACCGACATCGCACTGGCCCGCGACAATCGCCTGCATGACCGCGGTGTCGTTCGAGAACGGTGGCGCGGCGAGATTCGCGACCCAGCCGCGCACAACCTTCTCGGTCTCCTCTACTCCGAGCCGGGCGATCATCATCGCGATCATTGACTGGTTGTAAACCTGGCGTGAGGTACGCAGGCACAGTCGCCCTTTCCATTTCGGGTCTGCCAGCGCTTCATACGTCGACAGTACTGCAGGATCGACCCGTGCCGTGCTGTACACGATCGTACGGGCCCGCGACGACAGGCCGAACCAGCGGTGATCGGCATCGCGCAAATTGGCCGGAATGTTCGAGATCAGCGTCGCCGATGTGACTGGCGCGAGAACACCCTCGTTCGCCGCCTGCCAGAGATTGCCCGCGTCAACGGTTATCAGCATGTCGGCGCGGGTGTTTGCGCCTTCGGCCTTGAGGCGCTCGATCAGTGGTCCGCCCTGGTCCGTCACATAATGCACCTTGACACCGGTCTGCTCCGTATACTTATCGAATAACGGCTTGATCAGATGTTCATTACGCGCAGAATAGACGACGATCTCGTCCTGGGCCTGCACATAATAAGGCGCCAGTAACAGCAATACCGGCAAGAGCGCGCACAAACGACGGAAGGTTGGCATGGTGGTCAGCAGCGGTAGTTATAGTTAATGGTGAAGGTCAGCCGCCGAAGGCGAGCGCACCAGGCGCGCTGGACAAGGCCTGGTGCAGGACCTCGCGGGCACACTCCCGGCAGCTCCCGCAACAGGTCGCGACCTTGAGGCGATCGCCGAGCGCTTCCATGGAACTGACCCCGTTTCTCGCAGCTTCTCTGATATCGCGATCGGTGATCGCGTTGCAGATGCAAACATACATCGTGAGTCTCCGGCCCCCGCACAGAGGGCGTTATCGTGCTGGCTGGTTAATAATGCAAATGAGAACTACTCGCACTCTAATTAAAGTCGCCCGGAATGTCAAACGGCTGACTAAAGCGTAATAATTTCTATTAAATTCATTATGTTGAAATTATCTCCGGGTTCAGGGATAATTACAGACCGCACCTGGACCCGAAGGAGCTCTTCGAAAATGCGCGGCAACAACGAAGTCCTGCGGCAACTGAACGCCGTCCTCAAGTGTCAGCTCACCGTAATCAACCAGTGCTTCCTGCATGCGCGGATACTGCGCCATCGCGGGTTCAACGAATTGAACGAGCACGAATATCGGCATTCAATCACGGCGATGAAGCTGGCGGACGCTGCGATAGAACGCATCCTGTTCCTGGAGGGCCTGCCGAACCTGCAAGACCTCGGCAAGCTGCTGATCGGCGAGGATGTCCCCGAGATGCTCAGGCAGGACCTGGCGCTTCAGACGGCAACGCGCAGCGCCCTGCTCGACGCGGTTTCCACTTGCGAGCAGGTACAGGACTACGTGAGCCGCGACCTGCTCGAATCCCAGCTCGAAAAGGTTGAGGAACACATCGACTGGCTGGAAACCCAGCACCAACGACTCAAGGAGATCGGGCTGAACAATTATCTGCAATCGATGATGTAGCCGCCCGCTCAAATCCAGCACAGGAATCCGACGATGAAAGGCAATGACAAGGTTATCGCCCAGCTCCAGAAGCTGCTGCGCAGCGAACTCGCGGCGCGGGATCAGTATTTCATCCATTCCCGGATGTGCCGGGACTGGGGCTTCGAGAAACTCTATGAACGGCTGAATCATGAAATGGAGGAAGAAACCCAGCATGCCGATGCGCTGATCAACCGCATTCTGTTCCTCGAAGACACGCCGGACATGAAACGCCCGGACACGCTGCACATCGGCAAGACGGTCCCGGAGATCTTCAGGAATGACCTGGCCCTGGAATACGGGGTCATAGAAAACCTGAGAAAGGCCGTCAAGGTCTGCGAGGAAAAGCAGGACTACCAGACCCGCGAGATCCTGCGCGGCATGCTCGCGGACACCGAGGAAGATCATGCCTACTGGCTGGAGCGCCAGCTCGGCCTGATCGATGCGGTCGGGCTGGAGAATTACCTGCAGTCGCGGATGTAACGCTTGCGGGTCGTTCTGCTGTTGCCGCAGCCACCGTTCGAATTCAGCGGCGCGGGTAGCGGGCGGCTGATGTAGTACCTCTGCGCCACGTCACAACCGGGTTCGACGAGTTACTGCAGCATACTCCGCAGCATCCATGCGGTTTTTTCGTGAAGCTGCATGCGCTGCGTCAGCAGATCGGCCGATGGTTCGTCACTGGCCTTCTCAACGACCGGGAATATCTCGCGTGCGGTACGCACGACGGTCTCGTGGTCATCAACCAGCTGCTGCAACATTTCAATCGCATCAGGATTTCCGGTTTCTTCAGAGATGCGGGTCAGCTTCCCGAACTGGGCATAACTGCCCGGCGCAGGAACCCCGAGAGCGCGGATGCGTTCCGCGATCGAATCGACAGCGAGAGCAAGCTCGGTGTATTGCGTCTCGAACATCAGATGCAGCGTGTTGAACATCGGGCCGGTAACGTTCCAGTGAAAATTGTGAGTTTTCAGATACAGGGTGTAGCTGTCAGCCAACAGTTTCGATAAACCGGCGGCTATCGCCTTGCGATCCTGTTCATTAATACCAATATTGATTTTTGCGGACTTCTTGCTCATGGATCCTCCTTGGTCATTGTTGGGCGCTGGCGACATGCCGATTGACATGTATCGATATGATATGGGGCCAACGACCGCCAAGACAACCCTGAAGCGATTATTCCCGTGAACCATCACGACGTTGTTATGTCTTATTGCGTGTATTCGATATGTTTCCGCCCATGAAGCTGCCTCTGGCGGTTTCACTCTGTAATACAGAATGGCCATCGCTTAAATGGGAAAAACTGAGAACACAGATTCGAACTGGCTGCATTCCTTTCCCGATCTCGCGAGAATAACCGACCCCGCGTGGAATGCCGTTGTGAGGTCCGCCCATATCGCCCGGTTTCCGGAGGGCGAAAACGTTTTTCTCGAGCATGCAACCTGCAAACTCTTCATGCTGGTGGCGGCGGGATCGATCCGGGTCCAGAAATCGTCAGAGAATGGAGGGATTATCACGCTTTATCATCTCCGTGCAGGACAATCCTGCGAACTGACCACCTCCTGCCTGCTCGCCGATCAGCCCTATCCTGCGGAAGCGGTTACCGAATCAGCGGTTACTGTGGTACTGGTTCCGGGCGAGCAATTCCGGGAAGTACTGATCCACTCACCGCAGTTCCGCAACTTTGTGTTTTCGTCACTCGGCAAGGGCATGAACGAACTGGTGACACTGATCGAGGAAGTTACGTTCGGGCAGATGGATGGCCGTCTCGCTCGCTGTCTGCTCAGTAAATCACAACAGCAGGCCCGCATTGAATCGACACACCAGAAGCTGGCGGAAGAACTCGGCTCGGCGCGGGAAGTCATCAGCCGAACGCTGAAGAAATTCGAGCACCAGGACTGGGTGCATCTGCATCGCGGATGGATAGAAATCATCAACCGCAAGGTACTGCAGGACTTGTCGAAACATATCGACAGGTGATCTAGTCACTGAACTCCCACCTCCTTCATGGTGTACTGAAAAAGTATGGTTCGATCCCGCGCGATAAGCGCAGCGGATTGAATGACGCCAATATCAAGGAGGTGACTTATGATTACCAAAGCAGAAAAATCTCATGCAAGCCAGAACATCGGCCTATTCGACCGGGTTCTGAGGACAGCTGTCGGCACCGCAATGCTGGCGGGCGGCGCGGTGTTCGTCATTCAGGCGGGCGAGAATCATGCCTATACCATGATGGAAACAGGGGTGCTTGTCATGATGCTGGTCTCGATCTATCCGTTGCTGACAGCGATTATTGGAGTCGATCCGTTTTATTCTGCCGCAAGTATCAGGTCGTGCAGCGACAGCGGCAGAAACCAGTGCGGCACCTTCCCGTACCAGGTCAAGGCCGCTCTCGGCAAGGGGCCGCGCTACTGCGAAACTGACGGCGAACACAGCTTGGCAAGCTGCCATGACGAGCCTGAGGAACATCCCCACCATGTTTACTGGCAAGTCGACCAGGAACCGATGTTATATCCCGATGATGCGACGATCGAGAAATTCGCGGCACGGGAAAGACGGCAGAAGGTGATGAGCAGCAAGTAAGCGAGTATAGACCGGCCCCGGTCATTGAGACGGGGCCGGTTTTTTATGTACTGATTTCTCTGATAGAGAAAGTCGCATTCGGTCGAATGGAATAGTCCGGTAATTCCAAGGTCTGCGCCAGGTGCGCGGTGAGCTTCAACGCATCTCTATCGTACTTACGGCTTCCGCCAGCGACTGATATGAATGAGGCCATTATCGTGATTTGGTCGTGTGCAGCAGGTCAGTAAATTTCAGCCCGGTCATTTCCCGGATCGCGCGCGCCAGGTAATACAACACAAATCCCATCATCAGCATGGATGGCAAGGCAATAAAAAGATAGCTCAGCAGTGTCAGTTGCCCCAGTTCTTCGTTGAAAGCGGCGCTTCCGGCCGGGCTTACGACTATGCGGGTCGCCAGGAAATAGTTCATCGCTGCAGAGAAGAAAAACGTGCCGCCGATCATCCAGGTGGCGCGCAACAGGCGGTCATCGAAGGCCTTCACGGCACCCCGTGACTCCAGGTGTGCATGTACACGCGCCACATCGAGGATGGCGGGGTTGTAGAGCAGAGTCTTGACTAAGGGGTAGCGGGTGCGGGTGGAGATCAACACCCCCAGTCCAATCAACCCGGGTACGGCAGCCTCTTTGGCCGCCAGCCACTGCGTATCCAGTTGCAGCAGGCCAATCCCGCCGGTGAGCAGGATACTCACCAGCCCGAGTGCGGCGAAGAGATTGATCTTTCGTCGCACAAGCAGATCGCGCGCACCCCAAACCAGAGGAAAGCTCAAGGCCAGGAGCAAGGCGTTGACTGCGCCTAGATCTTCCGGGCCGGAAAGCTTCATCAGGATCAACGCGGGAAGAATCAGAGTAACGGCGAGTTCGATCAGCGGATTGGGTTTCGTGGTTTCAGTAGCGGCACTCATAGTTGTACCCAGTTTTAGAATCGGGTCACGAGGTTACCTTCATGGATCCAGCGGGTAACGCCATCACGCGCATTATACACTTCTGTCAAATCCAATTGCTCGACCGGTTGCCTCGCCGGCGCGTCAGTGCGGTTGCCGATGCGCCACGGCAGTTCGGCCATGAGGATGGTAGAATGAACGGGCGGAATATACGGAAGGTGGCGCTGGAGTGCTCGCATGAGTGAAATAGTCAGCCTTGATGTGCTCAATACCCTGGCACAGGTCATCATCATCGACCTGGTCCTCGCCGGGGACAACGCGATAGTTATCGGCCTGGCCGCGGCAGGTCTGCCGCCGGAGCAGCGCGCCAGGGCCATCGTGATCGGCATCATTGCCGCGACAGTGTTACGCCTCATTTTCGCCGCTCTGACCACGCAGCTGCTGCAGATCATCGGCTTGTTACTCGCGGGTGGCATACTGCTGCTGTGGGTCTGTTGGAAGATGTGGCGTGAACTCCGTACGCCTGTCCAGGTGAAAGAGGTCGCTACCGAGACGCTGACCTCCCTGGCCGCAGGCGGCGAGGCGACCGCGACTGCCGCGGGGGGCGACGCTCCTCCGCGCAAGACCCTGGCCCAGGCGAGCGCGCAGATTGTCATCGCCGACATTTCGATGTCGCTGGACAACGTGCTCGCCGTCGCCGGTGCGGCGCGCGACCATCCCTGGGTGCTGGTCTTCGGATTGGCCTTGTCGATCGCATTGATGGGGCTTGCCGCCGCCTTCATCGCCCGCCTCCTCCACCGCCATCGATGGATCGCCTACGTCGGTCTGGCCATCATCCTCTATGTGGCGCTGGAGATGATCTACCGCGGAGGGCTGGAGACTTGGCCCGTGCTGGTCGGCGCGGTGGACTGATCCACTCTACGTCGCTTCCGGAACTCCCTGGTCACTGAAAGATAGGCTTCACCTCTGGCTTTCACTGTTTCGCGATCTGCGGTCTCCGATGCAATGTGCGCCTTCTTCGAGGGTCTCGGTCAGTTCGTCAAACGACTCGTTGATTTTCTGGAGCGCAACTTCCAACGTATATGCCAGTTCATGAATGCCGGCCATTTCGGCGTCACCGCTCTCTCCGCCCGGCGGTATCTCCATGCGCTGGTTGTATTCAGAAAAATTAAGCAGCGCCTCGGCCAGGGTATTGGATGGCTTGCCTACGAAATGGGGCATGCGATCCGCCGCAGCGGCAACCGAAACGCCCAAGACAATAAATACGATGAGATCTCTGTATACGTTGTAGTTGTATACGTTCATACAGGTTGTCTCTTACGACGTGGCGGCGTCCAGTCCTAACATTTTTTAAATGATAATTAAAATGATTATCAATATCAAATAAATAAAAAATTAATTAAAATCATGGATATAAAATTAAACCGATGTTCTTGTGTTGACCAAAAGGATTGAGTCTTGCCTTTAAAGATTCTATTAATTGAGAATGAGTCTTATTTATCATATAGTCGGTCTTGGCAGCCCACGCATAAGCAATCAAGGAAACGCACTTGATCGGAAATCTGAACCGATACCTCCTGATACTGTGCAGCACGCTGATTCTCGTACTGCCGGCGACCGCCTGGAGTGCAGAAGTCCAGGGAGGCCTCCTCCTGCTGGCGCACGGGACGCACAGCCACCCCGGACATGCGGGCCCATCCGCCAATGTCTGGAATGCAAACGTCGAGCAATTGGCGCGCGAGCTCAATAAGCGACGCCCGACCGAGGTCGCTTTCGGAATGGCCGACCCGCAGTCCATCCAAGCGGCGATCGATCGCCTGGAGCAAAGAGGCATCAGCAAGATCGCGGTTATCCCTCTGTTTGTCTCCTCTCACAGCCCGATCATCGGTAACTTCAGGTACATCCTCGGACTGCAGCCGGAGATGGCAAGGACGACGAGCCTGCGTCACCTCGACAGGATCTCCAGTACGGCGAGCATACGCTTTGCGGGCGCGATGGACGCGCACCCGCTCATCAGCGAGATACTGCTGGAGCGCGCCGTGGCCGTCAGTGCCGATCCCGCTGCGACCAGCGTGATACTGATCGCGCATGGTCCCAACGACGAGGAGGAAAACCGCCTCTGGCTGCGCGACATGGAGGTCCATAGCAGGTTCCTGCGGGAACAGGGCGGGTTCCGGAGCGTCACCGCTCTCACCCATCGCAATGATGCCCCCGCGCCGATCAAGGCCGAGGCGCGCGCCGAGTTTCGCCGGCGGATCGCCGATGCCGATCAAACGGGCATGGCAGTTGTCGTCCCGCTACTATTGTCGTCAGGCGGCATTGAAGCATCGGTCGAAGCCGACCTGGGCGGGCTTGCCTACCGGTTCGCTGAAGCGCTGATGCCGCACCCGAACATCGAGCGGTGGGTCGAGGCCATGGTCGAGGGACTCCTCGACGGCGATACACGTCCGCAGGAGTAATCACGCCGAGAGTCGTCCGGAATCACTTGCCCCCGCTCTAGATATAGAAAACCGCATGAGCGCTACTGGTGAGCCGGGTACGTTACCGAATACCGGTGGAAAATACCCAGAGTATGGCGTCCCCAAGGGGATTCGAACCCCTGTTGTCGCCGTGAAAGGGCGATGTCCTAGGCCGGCTAGACGATGGGGACGGAGGCAGGTCTGGTTGGTGGAGCTAGGCGGGATCGAACCGCCGACCTCTTGCATGCCATGCAAGCGCTCTCCCAGCTGAGCTATAGCCCCGCCGCAAAACGAATCGCGAACTTTAAGGCAAGGCCCCTGCCCTGTCAAGGATTTAGAAGCCGGACGCCGGGCACTTGAGTTCGATAATCAATCACTTAAGCGAAGGCGGGGTCGGCGCGACCGTTCTTACTCTGACCCCGGATTTCCCGCGATCCTGGCCCAGGTATCTCGCAGGGTCACGGCGCGGTTGAAGACCGGGCGCTCGAGGCCAGCGAGAATCGTGTCCCGGACGAAGTAGCCCTCGCGCTCGAACTGGAAAGTCTCGCCGGGTTTGGCCAGCATCAGCGACGGCTCGACGATCGCGTGCGTCAGCGTGCGCAGCGAATCCGGGTTCAGGTAATCGGTGAAGTCGTGGCCCGCCTCCTTCGCGGCGTCGGGCAGCGGATGGTTGAACAGCCGGTCATAGAGCCGCAGTTCGGCCTCGACGCCGTGGCGCGCCGATACCCAGTGGATCACGCCCTTGACCTTGCGCCCGACAGGATCGGCGTTCAGGGTCGCTGCATCATGGCTGCAGTGCAGTTCGACGATCTCGTCTCCCTGTTTGATCACTTCATCGCAACGAATTACGTAGCCATGGCGCAGCCTGACCTCGCCGCCGGCGACCAGGCGCTTGAACTTGGCGACCGCCTGCTCCATGAAGTCGTTGCGATCGATGTAGAGTTCGCGGCAGAACGGTATCCTGCGCACGCCCCGCGCTGCATCCTGCGGATGGTTCGGTGCCTCGAACTCTTCAACCCGGTCCTCGGGCCAGTCGGTGATGACGACCCGTAACGGATGCAGCACGGCCATGCGGCGCGGCGCGGCGGCGTTCAGTTCCTCGCGGATGCAGTTCTCGAGCAGGCCCATCTCGACAACGTTATCGGCCTTGGTGACGCCGATGCGGGCGCAGAAATCGCGGATCGACCCCGGCGTATAGCCGCGTCGACGCAGGCCGGCGATCGTCGGCATGCGCGGGTCGTCCCAGCCCTCGACATGACCCTCATCGACGAGCCGCGTCAGGCGGCGCTTGCTCATGACCGTGTACTGCAGATTCAGCCGCGAGAATTCGTACTGGCGCGGATGACAGGGCACGGACACGTTGTCGAGCACCCAGTCGTACAGCGGCCGGTGATCCTCGAATTCGAGCGTGCACAGCGAATGCGTGACGCCTTCGAGTGCATCCGAGATCGGGTGCGTGTAGTCGTAGGTCGGATAGATGCGCCAGGCCGCGCCGGTTTGGTGGTGGATCACGCCATGCCGGATGCGGTACAGCGTCGGATCGCGCAGGTTGATGTTCGGCGCGGCCATGTCGATCTTCGCGCGCAGCACGCGCGCGCCGTCCGGGAACTCGCCGGCGCGCATGCGCGCGAACAGGTCGAGATTCTCGGAGACGGGGCGGTCGCGATACGGGCTGTTCCGGCCGGGCTCGGTCAGCGTCCCGCGATATTCGCGGATCTCGTCGGCGCTTAAGTCACAGACATAGGCCAGCCCCTTTTCGATCAGTTCGATGGCGAAACCGTAGAGCTGATCGAAATAATCGGACGCGAAGTAAAGGCGCTCCTTCCAGTCATAGCCGAGCCAGCGCACATCCGTCTGGATTGCATCGACGAACTCGATGTTCTCCTTGTGCGGGTTGGTATCGTCGAAGCGCAGATTGCAGATGCCGTGATAATCCTCGGCCATGCCGAAGTTCAGGCAGATCGATTTGGCATGGCCGATGTGCAGATAGCCGTTTGGCTCGGGCGGGAAGCGCGTGACGACCTTGCCGCCATTCTTGCCAGCCTTGAGATCCGCCTCGATGATCTGGCGGATGAAGTGCGGCGGGCGCACGGGGTTCAGTTCGCTCATGCGGACGGCATTCTTTCTATATGCGCCAACGCCTGGTCGATGCGCCGCAGCGTCGTCGCCTTGCCGAGCAGGTGCAGCGTCACATCGATACCTGGCGATGCCGCACGGCCGCACAGCGCGACGCGCAGCGGCTGCGCAACCTTGCCGAGCTTCAGTCCGAGCGCTTCGGCGGCATCGACGACGGCCTGGTGCAGCGGTTCGGGGCGCCGCCAGTCGTCGAGCATGGCCAGCGCCTCGCGCAAGCGTGACAGCGGCGCCATCGCTTCGCGCTGCAGGTGCTTGTTCGCCGCTTGCTCGTCATAGGCGTTGAAATCCTGATAGAAGAATGCACTGATCTCGGCCATCTCCTTCAACGTCTTAGCGCGCTCGCGCTGCAACGCAACGACTTCGAGCACATCCGGCCCTTGTGCAGGATCAATGCCGAGCCGGCCCAGGTGCCAGCGCAGGTGATGCGCGATGCGCTCGGCGCTGCTCTCCTTTATATAATGCTGGTTCAGCCACAGCAACTTGCCCTGATTGAAAACGGTCGCCGAATTGTTCACATCCCGTATATCGAACAGCTCGATCATCTCGTCGATACCGAAGATCTCGCGGTCGCCCTGCGACCAGCCGAGCCGCGCCAGATAATTCAGCAGCGCCTCGGGCAGAATACCCTCGTCGCGAAAGGCCATGACGTTGACCGCGCCATGACGCTTCGATAACCGCTTACCATCTTCACCGAGGATCATCGGCATATGGGCATACAGCGGCAAGTCGGCGCCGAGCGCGGTCAGGATGTTGATCTGGCGCGGAGTATTGTTCAGGTGGTCGTCGCCGCGGATCACATGGGTGATGCCCATGTCATAGTCGTCGACGACGACCGTGAAATTGTAGGTCGGGCTGCCGTCGGAACGGGCGATGATCAGATCGTCGAGCTCATTGTTCGAGATCACGACCCGGCCGCGGATCATGTCCTCGATGACGACGCTGCCCTCCTGCGGGTTGATGAAGCGCACGACCGGATTCACGCCTGCCGGCGGCGGTCCGCTGCGCGCGCGGCACAGGCCGTCGTATCGCGGCTTCTCCTTGCGCGCCATCTGACCTTCGCGCAATTGATCCAGCCGCTCTTTCGAGCAGTAACAATGATAGGCTTTACCCGCGCGCAGCAACTGCGCAATGACCTCGCGATAGCGGTCCATGCGCGCGCTCTGCGCAAACGGTCCCTCGTCGTACTCGAGCCCGAGCCAGGTCATGCTCTCGAGGATTGCATTGACGGATTCGATCGTCGACCGCTCCTGGTCGGTATCTTCGATGCGCAGGACGAAGACCCCGCCATGATGCCGGGCATAGAGCCAGTTGAACAGCGCGGTGCGCGCGCCGCCTATGTGGAGGAGGCCAGTGGGGCTCGGGGCGAAACGTGTGCGGACGGTCATGAGACTCCCGGGTTTAGCGTGAAAACGGGGTATTCTATCAGGACTTGGGTGAAATCCGTCTCAATTGACGCTCCCCGGCAGACTCCGTAGAATCCACGCTTCCCCGTGGGCGATTAGCTCAGTGGTAGAGCACTGCCTTCACACGGCAGGGGTCGCTGGTTCGAACCCAGCATCGCCCACCAGTCGAATCAATCACAATCATTGCCCGTGGTCGCGACTCCCGCCACTATCACCGGCATCGCCCGGCGGAGGATTCCCGTGCTGGCCATCCTGGTTATTTTTGCCCTGCTGTTCCCGCTCGCGCTGCACTCGCCGGATGTTTTGCATACAGCGGTCGATCCACTCCTCCATCCGCTCCGGGGAGATGCCATGTTGCTCCCCGACAAGCCGACACTCGTTCTTCATTTCTTCGGTCTCGTCGGCTGACGCCGTCGACATCAGCGGCGCCACCAGAAACAGCGCCAGCGCGCCCGCAGCCGTAATCTTCATCCTCTCCTCCTTTTCGTGGCAAACTGTACGCAACGGAGACTGTGCTGCCGCCGCGAACGGCTACTGTAGCAGCGGTGTCGCCGTCCTGTCGATTATCGGCGAACCATGAACGAACCCGTACGAACCGGACAAGCGATCCCCTGTTATGTCAGCGGCAAGGGCATGCACGCGACGATGACGACCTGGATCTTCAAGACCCTCGTCATCGAGGCGCTGGAATCTTCCGGGCTCGGCTATGACACCCGCTACCGCTACTATCAACGACAGTTTCCTGACATGCCGCCCGAGACCCTGGCGCGCATGGTCTGTGACCCTATCGAGTATTACGACCGTGACTGGCCGGCCTGGCGCGCTTCGAGAGGCGAGGGTGTCGATGAAATCCGGGCCGTCACCGAGTTTATGCTGGAGCGCGACCATCGTTTCCGCGACGAGGCCAGGGTCGCGATCTACTGCTACGACGAGGCCGGCTTCGGTTCAGGCGTGAACAGCATGCGTTTTCTCGGCGCCGGCAAGCCGGTGCTTGGCTTCTATAATCGGGAAGCGATCGCGGACAGCCTGAATTTCTCGAACGTACTACAGCTCGAAGTGGATTTCCCGCAGCTCATCACGCTGCTGCCATACCGGAGTCCGGAGGAGATTCCCGCTCAGGTCTGCGACTGGATCAGAGGCTACGCGTCCAATTGAATTACGCTTGTGACGGAGGGATCTGAACTGAGGCAGTCGCCGGGAGTCTGTCACGTTTCCAGCCATGCCTGCGAATGTGCTTTTCAAGATGCGCGACCGCTTCCTCGCGCCTGAAGAACGGACCCTGGCAGCCCTCTCGGACCTCGACATACCAGGTGCCGCCCCGGTGAAAAAACCGGTTCAGGATTTGTCGACGAACTTTATGCGCCAATTCACTCATCGCCTGCTCATCCCCGACAAGTTCGAGACCTGGTCGCTATAGGACTGGCTGCTCGACGTTTCTTATTGACGTGCGCCTAAATTATACCGCGGTTGGTCATCTTGAGCCAATGGAAGTGACTATAACTATATAATAATTAATGATTTTATTCGTCGGGCCGCGCGGTGGCGATCATCGCCTGGTTCAGGATCCATAAACCCCCCAGGCACCAAACAGCGCGAAATTGAGTTCCTCGACAGGCTTGCCGCTGAGCTCGACGGTTTCGAGCACGCGGTCGTCGGCGCCGTCGCAGATCGACAGCGTGCCATCGCTCGGGTTCGGAATAAACATGCGATGGGTCGCGCCCCGATGCGTCAGGAACGCGATCGGACGACGCCCGCAGTCCGCCCGGCCGACCGGGATCTCGCGCAACAATTCGAGCTTCGGCAAGGCAGCGGTGTTGTAAACAAGCACCTTGTCGATGACCAGGTTGTTGTGCTGCGCACCTTTGCCTGTCGCGGCGGTCGTGACGTAGAGCCGGCTGCCGTCGGCATTGAAACGGTAGGTGCTCGGATAGATGTCCTTGAGATCCAGCGTGGTCACAACCCTGCCGGCGACGACGTCCATGACCGTCAGGCGTCCGATCACATGCGCCGGATCCTTCTTGCGATCGGCGCCCTTGCCAATCAGGTGGCGGCCATCCGGGGACAACAGCAGGTTGCTGCTGCCGGGAAAATCGATCCGGGATTCGATGCGGTCTGTCGCCGGATCGATCACCGCAACCGTTGCATAGCCATTGTTCAGGCCATAGATCCTGCCGGTGACCGGTGAGTACGCCTGGCCATGCGGGAAGGCATTATTCGGGGCGCCGTCCCGACCGTCCTTTTCCTTATCGGGTTCACACAGATTGATCGTATCAATCACCGAGAGCCAGGCGGCCTTTTCGTGCGGGTCATTCCCGATCACCGAGATCGTGCCGTCGCGCAGGTTGCTGACATAGGCCCGCCTTGCAATCGCGGCGTGACGCGTGTCCGGTGCGGTGAAGCTCGGCACATGATGACCGCGACCGACGCAGATGATTTTCACAATGACAGGCAGTCCGTCAACACCCTCATCAATAACCACCATTGACGCCCCGCGGTCGCCGCAATTCAGTAGGTCATTGCCGGTTTCCTCGTCGCCGTCGTTGGTGTACCACCAGCGACGCGTGCCGTATTCGGGATAGGCATAATACGCCTGCGCGTCTTCGGGTAACGCTGACGCGGACTCGACCGTGCGGGATTCCGGGTCCAACAGCCAGATGCCGCGGTCGGCGGTGGCGCCCAGGAATACAGGTCGGCGACCGGCCGGCCGACCACTTGGCCCCGGAGACGGCACCGGATGCACTGTGGTCAGGTTGTTGGCGTGCTCGATGATGGAGACTGCGCCCGAGCCGCCGAAATCCAGATGGCAGGCAAGCGACCATTTACCGGGTTCATTGCTCATGGGGTTTGCTCCTGGGTTCGCGTGCGTGAATCATGGAATCCTGTATTGCCGGCGTATGATCTGCTCCTCGGCCTCGACCCGCGCGCGATCGAGCACGATCAGGTTCTGGTTACCGAGTCTGATCACATGATACGGGCCGTCGTTCCTGTGGAAGGCATCGACGACGTCCTGAAACTTTTTGATCTCCATGCCGTTGACGGCGGCAACCCGCACGTCTTCCTGCATGTTGTCATAGCCCTTGTTCAGATCGGCCTCATAGATTTTGCTGATGATCACCAATTCCTCGATGCCGTCCGCTTCGCCGCGCAGGGCGCCATAATAGCGCCGCAGGTTGAAAGGCACTTCAGTGCCGAGGTAGGCCGGCTCGACGACCCGAAACAGCAGGCCGCCGGCGGTGAAGTAGCGCGGCGAATCGTCATACAGCGGCATTGAAGGGATGATCGAGGGCTCGAGCGCCGTCAGCTCGAACTCTACCTCGATTTCCCTGAAGTCACGCAGCACCTTGAAGGTCACGACATCGCCGATCTGGCGGGTCGAGATCTCGAAACCGAGCCCGATTTTCCCGAACTCCCGGAACGGTATCCTGCCGTCGTTGAAGATCTGCATGCCTTCGATCGCCATCAGCACATCCCCTTCCCTCAGCATGTCTTCTCCGGCGCCATCTCTTGCGACCCGCGCCAGACGCGCGCCGCTCTGGCCGGGCTTCATGCCCAGGTAATCGCGCAGCGTCGGATTCTCGAGCAATTGCAGGTGCACGCCCAGATACGGCACGCCATCGACATGGCCGTCCCCGATATCAACCAGAAACTGGCGGATCACCGGCACCGGGATGAAGTAGCCAATTGACCCGGAAAACCGCTGGGTCGCGACGCCGAGACATTCGCCGGTCCGGTCGGAGAACACCGGCCCCCCGGAATTACCGCGATTGATCGCGGCGTCGGTCTGCACCAGCAGATTCGGCATATTGCTATGGGCATAGGGCATGACATCGATGCGCGACACCACACCTTCGGTGAACGAGACCTGTCGCCCGCCGATCGAATAGCCGATGGTCACGACTTTTTCGCGCTGCTCCGGAAGGTCGCCGAAGCGGATTGGCGTGATCGTCGATGGCAGCATGGCCGGCGGTTTCGGCCGGACCAGCGCGAGATCGACCTGGTGATTGATCGCGACGCGCTCGACCTCGATCTTGTCCGCGAGTCCGGGTACCTCGATCTGGATAAAGGTGTCGTCCATGACGCAGTGGGCATTGGTCAGGATGCCTTCGTCGATGACGAAACCGGTACAGGTGCGCCGTTCAGCCGGTTCCTTGCCCCAGGGTTGTTTGATGTTCCAGGGCTGATGCGTGACGTAGAGCTTGAGCACTGCACTCGCAACGGATCCAAGATCGGCGGCCCGCGCCAGTCCCGCAGGGAAAGACAGCGAACAGAATACCCATGCAAAAGCGATAATGACAGGGCGCGAGGCGCCAGGCCTTTGCAGAGTCGAGACCATGATCAGAGCGCGCCCTCGACCTTGTGGCGGGCGCGGATGAAGGCCGGGTGCGGCACATGGAGCAGGTCTGCGATCTTCCGCACCAGGTATTCCTCGTGCTTGTCCTTGCAGGCATCGGAATAGGCGACGCGCCACAGCATTTCGATGATCCTGATTTTCTTGTCCATCGGGAAGGCCTTGTCGATCAGGTGGGTGAACTGGAACAGCGAGGTGGAATCCCCGAGTTCGCGTTCGGCCAGCAGCACCAGCTCGCGCGTCTCCTCTTTGTCGAGTTCGAACACCTGCTGCATAGCGTCATCGACTGCGCGGCGTTCGTCATCCGTAACCTGATAGTCGGCGCGCGTCATCTCGACCAGCAGCGCCGCAGTTGCGAGCTGCAGTGCATGCTCCGAGCGGGCAGGACTCGCGCCCGTGCTTTCAGAGCGGATCCTGGATTCGAAGAATTCGATAATGGCGCTGATCATGGCAGGACAGAATCGCTGATCTCAGGCGATATCGCTTCGTCTCCAGACGCAGGCGCCGCCACTCGCATGATCGATCGCATCGAGACGGCGCTCGTGAAGCGCAAGCTCTTCTGCGCTCGCGCGTATGATCGTCAGAACCGGACGTGAATCCGGCGAACGCCGGGGCGTGTGCTGGTGAATACCAGCCTCATTGCGCTCCTGTTCCAGTATCAGTGCGCTTTGACCACCGGTCATCGCGAGATAGATGTCGGCCAGGATCTCCGCGTCGAGCAGGGCGCCGTGCAGCGTGCGCTGTGAATTGTCGATGCCGTAACGGCGGCACAGGGCATCGAGGTTGTTCTTCTGGCCGGGATGCAGGCCGCGCGCGAGCGTCAGGGTATCGATCGCCGAGCCCAGTACCGCGACCCGGTCCGGATCATGCCCCAGCAGGGACAGTTCGTTACGCAGGAAACCGAGATCGAACGGGGCGTTGTGTATTACCAGTTCCGCGCCCTCAATGAATTCGAGAAACTCTGCGACGACATCGCCGAAGCGAGGCTTGTCATGCAGGAACTCGGCGGTAATCCCGTGGACCTCGAGGGCCCCGGCATCGATCTCACGATCGGGTTGGAGGTACTGGTGGTAATGCCGGCCGGTAAGCCTGCGCTTGTCGATCTCGACACAGCCGATCTCGATGATCCTGTGTCCCTGGGCGGGATCGAGACCCGTAGTCTCGGTATCGAGGACGATCTGGCGCATGGTCTGAAGATACTAAATCCGGAGCATCCGAGACAAGGTTGACAAACCTGGCGGGCCAGACAGCGCCGGAAACCGATATTCAGCGACTGTTTTCATTGCCGGCCAGCATCTCATCGATGGCGCGGACAGCGAGGCGATCGACCGCCTCGTTCTCCGGGTGTCCGGAATGACCGCGTACCCAGCGCCACTCGATGTTATGCACCTTCGCCGCCTGGTCCAGCCGTTGCCAGAGATCGATATTCTTTACGGGTTTGCCCCCTGCGGTCTTCCAGCCGCGGCGCTTCCAGTCCGGCAGCCATTCCACGATGCCCTTTTTCACATATTCGGCATCGGTACTGAGACACACTGAGCAGCGTCGCTTCAGCGATTCGAGCGCCTGTATCGCCGCCATCAGTTCCATGCGATTGTTGGTGGTATGAGCGTCGCTACCCGAGAGTGTTTTTTCCGTTCCCCTATACCTCAGCAATGCGGCCCAGCCGCCGGGCCCCGGGTTGCCGCGGCAGGCGCCATCGGTGAATATTTCGACTATATCGTCCATGTCCTTGCGTTTCATGTGGTCGGCTTCGCAACATCGGGCTGAATCAAGCTGCGGCGGGGACGCCAGCGTGGCCTGATTGGCGTCAGTGTCACGACCTGTTTTTTCGCGACGATGATATAGATGCCGCCGAGATACGGCCACCAGCGGGCGCCCAGGCGGTCGAGCCAGGTCAACCGGCTCATGATGCCCTGATGCTGCAGCGGCGGGCGGAAAAAGCAATAGCGCGTCCTCAACACATCGAAACCGAGCAGTGCCAACCAGTCCTTGATGCGCATTGCGCTGCGAAACGACCCGCGCCAGGGCAGCGGCTGCCTGCGCCACTTACCGGCCAGCCTGCGCGCGCCCCACAAACTCCAGGGATTGAATCCGAGAATGACCAAATGGCCTTCGGACACCAGCACGCGCTCGACTTCACGTATCACCTGGTGCGGCGCCGTCTCGAACTCCAGGGTGTGCGGCAGCACGACAACATCGATCGAATCATTCTGCAGGGGAAGGACGTCCGCGCTGCCGTATATACCGAGTACGCGCGCGCCCTCCTCTCCAGCACGGTTGATCGGCCAGGCGTCATCAATCACGATGTGATTGCGGATACGACTCGCGCCGAGCAGGTAGTCGTCCATCGCGGCGCCGACCTGCACGAGGTAATAACCGAACAGGTGGGACAGCACCTCTTCGAGGTGCACGCACTCGTGCTCGATCAGCCATCGACCCAGGGGACTCCGGTACCAATCCCGCAGATCCACTCGCGGATACCCGGATCCGGCGCCGTCCTGCTCGGCGTTTAAATACTCCGTTTTGCGCGTCATCGGGTGATCGGTTAACCTGTGATCTGAATCATACATTCAGCGCCAATTGCCAGCGTTTCCCGATATGAGCCCAGCCATTGCGGTCGCTGCTTTCAGCGACAATTATATCTGGTTAATCTCCGCGCCCGGCATAAAGTCTGCGCAAGGGGTGATTATCGTCGATCCGGGAGACGCCCGCCCGGTCCTTGCAGCGCTGAAATCGCATGACTTCACGCCCGTTGCGATCCTGATCACGCATCATCATCACGACCACACCGGCGGCATTCGGGAATTGGTCGCCCGCTATCCGGTCCCGGTCTACGGCCCGGCCGGCAGTCCGGTGCGCGGCATCGACCATCCGCTGCAGGATGGCGACAGGATCAGGATCGGAGAATCGCTGGAATACGGCGTGATTACCGTGCCGGGACACACACTCGATCACATTGCCTATACCGGCCATGGCATGGTGTTGTGCGGCGACACCTTGTTCGCGGGGGGCTGCGGCCGACTATTCGAAGGGACGCCGCAGCAGATGCTCCGCTCGCTGAACAGACTTGCAGCGCTGCCGCGCGACACGCTCGTCTATTGCGCCCACGAATACACGCTGGCGAATCTTGCCTTTGCCCTCGAAATCGATGCGGACAATCACGCACTCAGATCGCGATACGCCGCAGCGGCGCACTTGCGGGAAGCCGGACTGCCAACCCTCCCGTCGAGGCTCGAGGAAGAGCTGAACACCAACCCGTTTTTGCGTTGCCGCGAACCGGCAATCATCGCGGCAGCCACCCGCCACTTGGGACGATCGCCGCAGGGTGAACTCGAAACCTTTAGTGTAATCAGGCAGTGGAAAGACGGGTTTCGTCCGCAAACGGCCAAGCGGCCATTTCCTTGACGGAGGTCCGACAATCGCGTCAAGAGTGGACTCAAGGCGGCTTCAATCGGGCCGATCTATATTGGTATACTCGCGACTTCCGCCTGATGCAGGATCCCCGGCTGGCATGAACAAGAACAAATACTGGCAATTGACAGCGACGTTCTCTGCGACATTGTTCCTCGGCGGCTGCAGCCTGCTGCCGGGATCGCCGCCAGCCGATGTCGATTCTGCCGCAATGCACCCGACTGAAATGAGGGATTTCGTCACGCTGGAGCAGCGCGACACGGGGCTCACCCTGTCCTGGACGGGCGTAGGCCTCTATCTCCCCGACCCCGAGCACAATACCCTGGAAGCCGCGCCGCTCAGGCCGGCGGAACGGGCACAGCTGCAGCAGGCCGGCGACGATCATGATAGGCACCCCCCGTCCGCCGCAGACGACCGGCCGCGCGACCTGTGGGACAGACTGCGCGGCGGCTACGCCTTCCCCGAAATCGATCACCCGCGTATCGAGGCCGAAATGGCCTGGTATCTCAATCATCCTGACTATATGGCCCGTACCGTCGAGCGCGCGCGGCCATACCTGTGGCTGATCGTTGAGGCCCTGGACCAGCGCAACATGCCCCAGGAGATCGCACTGCTGCCGATCGTCGAAAGCGCATTCCAGCCGTTTGCATATTCGCACGGCCGTGCCGCGGGCCTGTGGCAGTTTATCCCCTCTACGGCGACGCATTACGGCCTGAAGCAGAACTGGTGGTATGACGGTCGTCGCGATGTCCTCGCCTCGACGCGGGCGGCGCTCGATTACCTGCATCACCTGAATACAATGTTCGACGGCGACTGGCTGCTCGCCCTCGCCGCCTATAACTCGGGCTCCGGCACTGTCACCCGTGCAATACGCAACAACCACGCCCGGGGGCGTCCGACGGATTACTGGTCACTTGACCTGCCGCGCGAAACTCGGGCCTATGTGCCTAAAATGCTCGCGCTGAGCAGGATATTCGCCAATCCCGAGGCCTATGATTTCGAGATCGCGAGCTTGCCGGACGAGCCAATGCTGACCCGGGTCCATGTCGGCTCCCAGATCGATCTCGCCCGCGCCGCGGAGCTCGCCGAGATCAGCCTCGAGGAGTTGTATCAGTTCAATCCGGCGTTCAATCGCTGGGCCACCGACCCCGACGGCCCGCATGAACTGCTCCTCCCGGTTGACAAGACCACGGACTTTTCGATCCGGCTCGCACAGACCGACGGCGAACAGCGCGTCACCTGGACGCGCCACCTGATCCGGGAAGGAGAGACGCTCGGCCAGATTGCGCAGCGTTACGACACGACGGTCGGTGTCCTGCGCCAGGTCAACGGTATCAACGGCAATATGATCCGCGCCGGGCGCAGCCTGGTCATACCGGTCGCGATGAAAGATCTGAAAAACTATACTCTCAGCGCCGAGCAGCGGAGAAATACCATACAGAACACCCAGCGAGGCGACAACCGGATCGTGCATATCGTGCAGAGCGGCGATACCCTGTGGGATATCGCGCGCAAGCACCGGGTCAGCGTGACCCAACTCGCGAAATGGAATGCGATGGCTCCACGTGACACGCTGCGCCCCGGGCAGCACCTCGTCATCTGGAAACAGCAGTCCGAATCCGCCGCGGCGGGCGACCTCGGCGACCTGCTGAATGGCGCCCATCCTCTGAGTAACGTGACCAGGCGCATCAACTACACCGTCCGTCGTGGCGATTCTCTGTCACGAATCTCGCAGCGCTTCAATGTCGGTATCGCCGACCTGCGCAACTGGAATGCCCTCTCCCCGGATACCTACCTGCAACCAGGCCAACGCCTGACGCTGTACGTCGACGTGACCCGGCAAAACGGCAACATCTGACCCTCCGTAGTTAAGAGACTGCTGACCGGCTTCCGCCGGTAATCTCTTCCCCCCTGCCGGCCGATAACCTGATACCGCGGCCCGCGTCCCGTCACGGGCCGCAAAGCGGACAGCCAGATGGTTGAATTTACACAGGAAAAGGTCAACGTCCAGAATCTGGTTCAAGGCATGTTCATCGCCCGGCTCGACCGGCCCTGGATTGGCACGCCATTCCCGATCCAGGGATTTCAGATCCGGAACTACGACGAAATCCGCCTGCTCAGTACGCTGTGCCGCTACGTCTACATCGACGTCATCAAGAGCAAAGTTTCGCTGCGGCCGACCGACCGGGGCCTGCCGCAGAAACTGGCGAGACTCAAGGCCAACGAGGTCTCCTACACCGCCACCCGCACCCTCAAGCAGGAAATCCCGACCGCCGGCAGCCTGCATGACGACGTCGCACAGGCGATCGATCAGGTCATGTCGAACCTCGCGGATGGCAAGCCGGTTCAACTGACCTCAACGCGCAAGCTCGCGAAAAAGATAGTCGACAGCATCATCCGCAACCCGGACGCCGCGATGTGGATCGCGCGGATTCGGAACCAGGATACCTACCTTTACGGCCACTGCGTGCGGGCGTCGATCTGGGCGATCACGCTCGGCCGGCATCTCGAGCTGAACAAGGAACGACTCGAACATCTGGCAACCGGCCTAATGATGACCGAAGTGGGTTATACGCGATTGCCCAGGGGGCTGACTGACAATATCGCAGAACTGTCGTCGGAGGAAAACGACCTCGCCAGACAGCATGTCACGCATGGTGTCGACATCCTGAAAAATCTCAGCGGCATCAACGAAGAGATACTGTCGATCGTCGAGACTCATCATGAACGCTTCAATGGTTCCGGTTATCCAAGGGGTCTGAGAGGCAGCCAGATCCCGCTGCTCGGCCAGATCGCGGGCATCGTCGACGTCTATGACATGCTGACGAACCCGCGCGATGCCGGTGATGCGCTGTCGCCGACGGTCGCAATGGCTAAGCTGCACGGCATGATTGATGAAGCGTTCCAGAAAGAACTGGTCGAGGAATTCATCCGCGCGATCGGCATCTATCCGACCGGCACCCTGGTCGAACTGAGCACCGGCGAAATCGGCATTATTACGGAACAGAATGCCGAGCGCCGACTCAGACCCAGAATCCTGATCCTGCTCGACGCCGAACATCATCCGCTGACGACGCCAAGGGAAATCGACCTGATGTTGCTCACCGGCGATCGGCAGGGTAACCCGCTCGACATTCTGAAAAGCCTGCCCCAGGGGGCCCACGGCATCGATCTGACGCCGCACCGCAAGGGCTCGTTGGCCCGCCTGCTCAGGATCGGCAATGAACTGTTACGTTATTGACCGCCTGCGGACTAGAAATTTTGACCGCAGGTGCCGATACAGTCGGGTAAGCCAGGGCCGCTGGCGGAATTTCTCTCTCGAGACGACTAGAAGGACACGGATATAATGAGCCCGATCAGCAGGGTAATCGATCTCCCGATCTCTCCACTGCGCTCGACCATCTCGGAAGGCGACCTGCACGACGCGCCGGTCGTTGCGACGCTGATGGATGGCAAGACCGTGTCGGGCCGTCTGGCCGGACTCGATGGACCCCAGGCCACCATGACCCTGATAGGCAAGGCCAACAACCGAATATACATAGAGTTTTCTCGCCTGAGGCACCTCAATTTCATCAACAAGCTGCCGGTCAACCGCGAAAAACATCCCCTGGAAGCCCGCGGCGGCGAAGTAGTGATGCCGAGGGATGTACAGGAATTCCGGATCGTTTTCATTGACGGCCGGAGCATCTCCGGCCGCACCCGCGGCTCCTTCGTCGATGAGATCGGCATCCACCTGTTCCAGGTAATCGGCGCCGACCATATTTCCCGGCTGTTCATCCCGGCGAAGGTCGTCAAGAAATATTCGATCGGACAGAACAAGCCCGAAGAACTCCGGCATGGTTCGGTAAAACCGCCGGAGTCGGCGCAGTCCGGCGCGGAAGCCAAACCGTCGCCAAGACGCCGCAAGTCTGACAGCAGGGGACGAAAATCTGCGGTGCAGGACATCCGGCAACTCCAGCAGAAACTCGAGTCACCCGCCCCCCCGGCAGACGACCTGCTGGCGAGCAAGCGCATCGGCGAGATGCTGGTCGAGGACGGCATCATCTTGCCCGAGCAACTCGAAGCCGCGCTGGCCGGCCAGAAGCGCGACGGCTCGAAACGTCTCGGAGAGATCCTCGTAAGCATGGGCACGGTCAAGGCCGAGGAAATCTTCTCCGCGCTCGCTCACAAGTTCGGCATGCCGTTCGTGCTGCTGAGAAATTTCTTCATCGACATCGGCTGTCTGAATCTGGTGCCTGCCGATATTGCGCGCAAGCATGCGCTGATCCCGCTGTTACTGCACAACGATCGCCTGGTCATCGCGATAGACGACCCTTCAAATACGGAAGCGGTCACGCTGCTCAGATTCATGACCCAGTACAAGATCGAGCCGACGATAGCGACGCGCGATGACCTCGCCTGGGCGATCAACAAATATTACGGAACACCGTCCTCGGCGACCGCGATCGACGAGGCCTCGCTGGCGACGTCGATCCGACAACGCCTCAAGCCCGCGGAACAGCGGCATGAAAACGATCAGCCATCGATGGCGAAGGCCATTTCCAGCTTTGTCGGCAATACGATCATTGACGCGATCGAGCGAAATGCGAGCGATATCCATATAATCCCGGCAGGCAGTCATGCGAACCTGTTGTTCCGTATCGACGGCAAGCTGATCCCGGTCAGAAGAATCAGCGACATGCTGCTGCCGGCGATCATCAATCGTCTCGCGGTAATGGGCAACATCGATGCATCGCCGACGGGCGGGCCTCGCCAGGGCCGCGCCTGCATGCTCAGCGGCGACTGTGCAATTGAACTGCGCATCACGCTCGGCCCCGAAGGCATGCAGGACGGCGCGATCATTCGCGTGCTGAACGAGATTACCCGGCTGGCGCCGGTCACCGGCATCGGTCTCGACCACCGCGAGCAGCAGTCGCTGCTCGAGATGCTGAGCAAGAGTTACAGCCTGGTCATCATCACCGGGGCGAAAGGATCCGGTAAAACCCGGACCCTCTATGCGGCGCTTCGCGAGTTACACTCAATGCGGCTCGACATCGTGACGATCGAGACGCCGGTCAAGTACTACATGAATGGTATCCACCAGATCCAGGGCAGGGACCTGCCGACCGCGCTCGGACAGATCAAGGGAATGAACCCGCGCATTGTCATGATCGATGATCTCCATAACTCCCGCGCGCTCCAGACCGCCGCGGAATGCGCGCTGAACGGCAGCCTCGTACTCGGCAAGCTGCATGCCATCAATGCCGCGCAGGCAGTAGAGACGCTGATCGACGCAGGCCTTGCCCCGCGACTCCTGAATTCGACACTGGTTGGCGTATTGGCCCAGCACCTGCTGCGCCTCAACTGCCTGTTCTGCGTCGAGGAAGAGGGAATATCGCCCGCGATCCGGAACCGGCTCGGTGTTGGCGACGACGAGGTCTTTTTCCGGGGCACCGGCTGCTCACATTGCAATCATACCGGGTACTTCGGAGAGCAGGCGGTCTTCGAACTGATGAGTATCAGTTCCGGCATTCAGGCGCTGATCTCCGACAAGACGCCGGCAGCCGCTATCGAAAAACAGGCGATCGCGGAAGGCATGACATCGATCACCGAAAGCGCGCTGCACTTCGCGCGCATGCGCAAGACCTCGCTTGCAGAAGTCCATCGCCTGGCCGGGCGACTGCACGAAGATCCGGACTGAGGCATCACGACAGTCCCCGTCAGCGCCGGGCGCCCCGGGTCTTGATCAACCTGCACCATGGAGAAAACAGCGGACCTCATGAGTCGGGCTGAGTGACACGGCGTCAGGATAATGTTCACGACATTGCGACATCGCCTGCGGGCAGCGCTGGTGGAAGTGGCAGCCCGGCGGCGGATTCGCCGGCGACGGCAGTTCGCCCGGCAGGCGCAGGATATCGCGTCGGCGTAGCGGATCAATGACCGGTATCGCCGCCAGCAGCGCCTGCGTATACGGATGCCCGGGATGATTCAGCACCTCGTCGACCCGGCCATGCTCGACGATCCTGCCGAGATACATGACGGCGACTTCATCGGCAAGCCAGGACACCACCGACAGGTTGTGGGTTATGAAAAGATAGGTGAGGCCGATCTCGTCCTGCAGCGAACGCAGCAGGTTCAGTATCTGGGCCTGTACCGAAATGTCGAGCGCGCTGGTCGGTTCGTCGCAGACCAGCAGGCGCGGCCTGACCGCGAGCGCGCGGGCTATACAGATGCGCTGGCGCTGACCGCCGGAGAACTCGTGCGGATAGCGGTCGACCCCCGCCGGGTCGAGTCCCACCTGACGTAGCAGCTCCCCGGTTTTCGCCCGGCGCGCGGCGGGATCATGCTCGAGTCCCAGCGTAATCATCCCCTCTGCGATGATATCGCCGATCCTCATGCGCGGATTCATCGAGGAATACGGGTCCTGAAAGATGATCTGAAGGTCCGCGCGGCGACGGCGCAATTCCGCCGCGCCGACCCGGGCCAGGTCCGCTCCATCGAACAGCACGCTGCCGGCGGTCGGACGCACCAGTTGGACGACCGCCTTGCCGGTCGTGGTTTTTCCGCACCCCGATTCACCGACCAGCGCGAGCGTCTTCCCGCGAGCGATATCGAACGACACCCCGTCCACGGCGCGCACCTGGCCGACGACGCGTCGCAGCAAACCCCTCTGAATAGGGAAACTTACCTCGAGGTTGCGGACGTCGAGCAGGACTGGGCCTTCGCCAGCGGCCACGCGCAGCCGCCCGACTGTATACGGGGCAGGCTTCAGAGGCGCGACCCGCGCCGCGAAGCGGGGATCGTGCAGAAAACAGCGTGTCTCCTGCTCCGCGGACAAGCGAATCCAGGGCGGTTCGGATTCGTGGCAGGGCGCCCATGCGGACTCGCAGCGGCCCGCGAAGCAGCATGCGCGAACATCAGCGGGGTGTGCTGTCACACTGCCGGGGATCACGGCGAGCGGCTGACTGCGCTTGCGGATATCCGGCTGCGACTCGAAGAGCTTGCGGCTGTAGGGATGCGCGGGTTCGGCGAAAAAGCGCGTAGCGGTCGCCTGCTCGACGATACGGCCCGCATACATCACCGCGACACGGTCGGCATTTTCCGCGACGACACCGAGATCATGCGTAATCAGCAGCATCGCCATGCCGCGATCGCGCTGCAAGACCTTCAGCAGATCGAGCACCTGCGCCTGTATCGTCACGTCCAGCGCCGTTGTCGGCTCGTCCGCGATCAGGATATCGGGGTCGCCGGCCAGCGCAATCGCGATCATTACGCGCTGCTTCATGCCGCCGGAGAGCTGATGCGGGTAATCATCATGACGGCGCCCGGCATCGGCGATGCCGACTGCCGCGAGCAGCCCCAGCACCGCTTGCCTGGTTTCGGCGGCGCCAGTGCCGCGACGCATGCGCACGACCTCGGCGATTTGCTCGCCTACCGTCAGAACCGGGTTCAGCGACGTCATCGGCTCCTGGAAGATCATCGCTATGCGCTGGCCGCGCACTGCGCGCATTCCGGATTCCGGCAGCGCCATCAGGTCCCTGCCGTCAAAAAGCACACGGCCGGCGCCGATGCGCCCTGCCGGTTCGGGCACGAGGCGCATGATCGACAGCGCAGTCATGGACTTTCCGCTGCCTGATTCGCCGAGCAATGCAAAGGTCTCGCCCCGCCGAATCTCGAAACTGACATCGTCGACCGCGCGCACGTCGCCGTGCCCCGTATCGAAACTGATGCTGAGGCCTTCGACCCTCAGCAGCGTGTCATTCATTTGCACCCGGATCCTGCCTCTGGCGTCGGCCCGCCCACGGTTCGATATTCATCCAAAACCTGTTATTATCCCCGATGGTTCGTACAGGCTCTATTAGACAACAATTAAGCCGGCCAAACACCACCTTATATCGGTAAATACTCACAGGGAAATGCTATGGGATTCCTTCAAGGCAAGCGGGCGCTGATCGTCGGCGTCGCAAGCAACCGGTCGATCGCCTGGGGCATCGCCACCGCGATGCGTCGCGAGGGCGCCGATCTCGCGTTCACGTTTCAGAATGAAAAGTTGCAGGGACGTGTCGAGAAATTCGCAGCCGAGCTCGATTCCGACATTGCGATCCGCTGTGACGTCGGCGACGACGGAGAAATCGATGGCGTGTTCGAACATCTCGACGATTACTGGGATCACCTCGATATCATTGTGCATTCTGTCGCCTTCGCGCCGCGCGAGGAGCTTGACGGCGCCTATCTCGACTGCGTCACGCGCGAAGGTTTCAGGGCCGCCCACGAGATCAGCTCTTACAGTTTTGCCGCCCTGGCAAAGGCCGGCCGCACCATGATGCAGGGCCGCAATGGCGCGCTGCTGACACTGAGCTATCTCGGTGCGGTACGGGCGATTCCGAACTACAACGTCATGGGCCTCGCAAAGGCGAGCCTGGAGGCGAACGTTCGCTACATGGCGCACAACCTCGGGCCGGAAGGCACTCGCGTAAACGCGATCTCGGCCGGGCCGATCAAGACGCTCGCGGCCGCGGGCATCAGCAACTTCCGCAGCTTCCTCGATTATTCCGAGCACAATTCCCCTTTGCGGCGCAATGTCACGATCGATGAAGTAGGCAACGCCGCCGCGTTCCTGTGCTCGGACCTGGCCTCCGGCATCACAGGCGAGATTCTCTATGTCGACGGCGGATACAACATCCAGGGCATGGCCGTGATCTGATCCGCGGTCGCGGCAGCCTTTCGACTCCGAACCAGGCCATGCCTCATAACCACGCGATTATTCTGCTGATTTTCATCGTCATCGGCGTCATCGCCGGGATCGTGTCAGGTTGGGTCTGGGGACCGGCGATGGAGAGCGTGGCCTGGCTCGGCACGCTGTTCCTGAACGCCCTCAAGATGCTGATCATCCCGCTGATCTTCGCGGCGGTGATCTCCGGCATCGCCGCGCTCGGCGACGTCCGCAAGCTCGGCCGCATCGGCGGCGTGACGATGGGCTATTTTCTCGTAACCACCGGCGTCGCGGTCTTCATCGGACTGGTCATGGTCAACCTGATCCGGCCCGGCGCCGGCCTTGATCTCGGCAATGAGAGCGCTATCCCGGCCAGCGTACTCGGCAAGGAAGAGACCGGCGTCAGCGACATCCTGCTGTCGCTGATCTCGCCGAATATCGTCGCGTCGGCCGCGGAGATGCAGTTACTGCCGTTGATCGTGTTCGCGATCCTCTTCGGCGCCGCGCTGACGACGCTCGGTGAAAGCGGCCGGCAGGTCATCAATTTTTTCTCCGGCGTCAACGACGCGATGATGAAGCTCGTGATCTGGCTGATGTACTTCTCGCCGATCGGCATCTTCGCGCTGATCGCTGGCCGGCTCGGACAGGCCGGCGGCGGCGAGGCCTTTGTCGCCGAGATCGCCGCGGTCGGCTGGCATGTCTTGACCGTCGTAAGCGGACTCACGATCCATTTCGTCGTGCTGCTCGCGATCCTGTTCTTCATCGCAGGACGCGGCCTCGATTACCTGGTCAACATGCTGCGGGCGCTGTTCATCGCGTTCGGCACCGCGAGTTCGGTAGCGACGTTGCCGATGACGATGGAATGCGTCCGCGAAAACGGCGTCGACGAGCGCGCCGTGCGCTTCGTCGTGCCGCTCGGCTGCACGATCAACATGAACGGAACCGCGCTGTACGAGGCTGCGGCGGCGATGTTCATCGCGCAGGCCTACGGCATAGAACTCGGACTGACGGCACAGGTGATCGTCTTCATCACCGCGACGCTCGCGGCGATCGGCGCGGCCGGGATCCCGGAGGCCGGGCTCGTCATGCTGGTCATCGTGCTGAACGCCGTCGGCCTGCCGCTCGAGGGCATCGCACTGCTGCTCGCCGTCGACTGGTTCCTGGACCGTTTCCGGACGACGGTCAACGTCTGGGGAGACGCGGTCGGCGCCGCGGTCATAGACAGGCTGATAAGGAAAAATCCGGTTTGACAGGCAATTCTGGCGAACACTTCGGGGACGGCAAACTCAGCGAGCTTCCGGGAGGATGACAATGAGTCTAGTGTTCCCGGATTACAGGCGGCTCTCGAAGATACGGACGTCCAGGCGGTCCTTGAGGGAACGCAGCAGGTCGTCGGTATCGCGCGCCTGCAACAGGCGGGCGATGTTGTCGCGCTGGAGACGGCGATCGTCGCCGGAGATCTGTTCGGGGACGCCGTCGATGACTTCCTGGAGCGCGATGATCGCGTAGTCCCCGCTCAACTGGCTCGCGCCCTCGATGCGGGCCCGGTCTCCCGCGGGCTTTTTCATCGTAAAGACCGCGCCCAGGATATCGAACGGCAGTGAAGCCTCATCCCGGGTCGCGAGTACTTCGGAACGCCAGACGAGGCCGCGTTCGACGGCGATTTTCGCGAGCGACTCGCCCTGCGCGACGCGCTCGATGATCCGCTCGCCCTCTTCCTCGGCCATGCGCGCGGCGCCTTGCTCACGCAATTCGCGGGCGAGCTGGTTACTGATTTCCTCCAGCGACCGGTGGCTGGCCGGCTGCCGGTCCTGGATGCGCAACACAAGGACCCTGTCCTGGCCGAGGCTGAGCAGCGGGCTGTTATTGCCGGCCTCGAACACATCGCTGCTGAACGCGGCCTGACGGAAATCCCGCTCCGATGCGATCCCCTGGCCCTGGTCCCGGCTGAAGTACTCCGTCTCGTGAATCACGAGATCGAGCTCCTCGGCGGCGGTCGCCAGCGTATCGGGATGCTCGAAGGTCAGGTCAGCCAGCTGTTCCGTCAGCTCGAAATACCGCTCGTCGGCCCGGGCGCTGAGATACTCGTCTCTGAGCTGGCCACGCATCTCCTCGAAGGAACGGGTACTGCCGGGACGAATGCGATCGACCCGGATAATATGCAGGCCGAACGGGGACTGGACCGGCTCGCTGACGCCACCTTCTGCGAGCGCAAACATCGCGTCTTCGAAAGAGCTGGGCATCATGCCACGAGAGATGAAACCGAGGTCGCCGCCATCTCCGGCGGAACCGCTGTCGTCGGAATACTCGCGCGCGAGGTCAGCGAACGCTTCGCCCCCGTCGATGCGCCGGCGCAGATCCGCAGCGCGCTCACGCGCCTGGTTTACCGATTCCGCATCGGCTCCGTCGTCGACTGCGATCAGGATATGACGGACATGGCGTTCCTCACCGACCGAAAACGCGCCTGAACGTTCGTCGTACAGGCGACGCAGGGTCGATTCGTCGACATCGATCTGATCCCGGAAACCACCGAGGGACAGCTCGACATATTCCGCCTTGACCCGTTCCGGGACTTCGAAGCGGTTTATATTCTCGCGATAATATCGGGAAATATCCTCGTCGCCGACCTCGACGAGACTCATATAATCCGCCGCTTCCAGCACCAGATAACCGAAGCGACGCTGCTGTCCGCTGAGGCGCAGCCAGCGGTCAAGCTCGTAATCGGTCAGTGCGGCGGACTCGGCGATGCCGATGATCAACTGTTCCATAATCAGGTCGCGCCGAAGATTCTCCTCGAACGTCGCCCGCGACAGGCCGGAAACGCGCAACAGACGATCATACAGTGCGGGATCAAATCGGCCATCGGTCTGGAACTCGCGCATTGACCGTATCTGCTGCGCCAGGCGTTCATCGCTGATGCGAAAGCCGGCTTTTGCTGCAGCCTGCGTCATCGCCTCGGTATTGATCAGGCGATCGAGGACCTCGCGGCGGATCGCGGGATCGGAAGCATCGAAGTTCCCCTGGGAGGCCTGCCTGCGAATCGCGAGTTCCCGCTGATAGAGCGACTGGAATTCACGCGACTGGATTTCGCGATCACCGACCTTCGCGACGACGACATCGCCGGTGCCGTCGGTGAAGTACTCGTTGACGCCCCATAGCGCGAACGGGATGATCAGGAGCACGACGATGATCCAGGCGATGACGCCCTTGCTATAATTGCGGATGAGTTGCAGCATGATGATTGGATTCTTCGGGTTTCTGCTGGCTGGTCAATAATGGCGCACCCTGATGGCCTGTGGACTCAAGGCGCGCCCTGTTGACTTCATTGGCGGAGTGGACGGGACTCGAACCCGCGACCCCCGGCGTGACAGGCCGGTAT
>CAYTGL010000008.1:0-87444 GCA_964437335.1 uncultured Chromatiales bacterium | reverse complement strand
TATCATGGGATTGGACTCTAAATCGATGTGCTACTCAATATGGGGGTGAGGTCGGCAGGAGAGTGGGGCACGTTGACCCAATTCGCCCTCGGGCGTGGATTATGGGGGCAACCTTGGGGAACACTTTCCCGAGCACGATTTCAGACAGTCATGTATTACAGATAGTTATCTCTACTTTTCGGTAGAGACCCCACCATTGACTCATCCAAAGTTGTCCGAAAGGGTTCAGAATACCCATCTATCATTCTGACGTTGCAGTAATTTATCAACCTATCCAATCCTATATTATTCGTTTCGTGGATAATCAACGGATCAGGATTCGTTTTCCGGGGTGACCTATATATCCTGATCTGTATGCGTGGAGGGCCGGAGTCAAGTCTATGTCCTCAACCTCAGCTAGGATCAGGCGGCTCGGCGCGGCGGCGTTGCTGATGCACGCCGGCGCCGACGCGCATGCCGAGGCAGGCTGGACCGACTATACGTCGGTGTTGGAGCTGACACCGACGCTTCACGAAAAATACGTCGTCAGGCTCGATGTCACGAAGAACCCGAGTGGCTGCCGGGACAAGCAGTCGTTCTACCAGTTCTACCGAATCAGGGGCGCCGACAGGATGTTCGATCTGTTCCTCGAGGCGGTGGTGCACAACAGGAAGGTACGTGTATTCGTCACTGGCAGGTGCGATATCGACGGCTATTCGGAGATTTCGTCAGCGAGCATAACGCGGTGATTGCCAGCGGACGTGGCGCCCGCTGACTCCGAAATTTCACGATCCGGTCATCAATATTTAACGCGTCGTGGACAAACTTCTTCCATGTGCTTGCAGCAGGATCGGCACATAACCACTCCCCCACCGGCTGAAAGGCCTTGAGGCCCGCGCAAGCGGGCCTTTTTTTCCGTTACCAGTGAAGTGCACGGTAGAGGGAGAACTTCTTGTATTGATGGTCCCGGATGCGGGACAGGATGTCGTCGAGCGCCCGCAGGGACTTCATCACGTAGGGACCCTTGTTCAGCATCACGCATTCCGCGCGCCCTGACATCGCTGCATCGGTCAGTTCGGCGCGATGGATAACGCCCTTCTTCGTCAGTGACTCGAGTACCTGGGTCGCCCAGATGGCCGGGACATCGGCGGCCTCGCACAGCCAGAGGATTTCTTCCTGGATCTCGGACAGGCGCTCGCCGCCGATCTCGACCGCAAGATCGCCGCGCGCGATCATGATCCCGAGCGGGGACCGTCCGATTGTCCCGAGGACGATCTCCGGGAGATTTTCAACCGCGCGCCGGGTTTCGATCTTGGCGATGATCGGCATGCCGGCCGCATCGCGCCGCCCGAGTTCGTTAATCAGCCGTTCCATGTCGGAGAGCGTTTCGACGAATGAAAAGCCGACGATGTCGGCATGGGCCGTGACGAAATCGAGATCGATCAGGTCCTGCGCGCTCAATCCCGACAGGCCAAGGTCGGCACCGGGGAAGTTGATGCCCTTTCCCGCGCGCAGCGTCGAACCCTGCGGCCGCGCATCGGAAATCCGGATCAGCACGCCATCGACATCGACGCGCTCGGCGACGCCGCCGATCTTGCCGTCATCGAACCATGCCTTCTGACCGGGAGCGATCCTGGCGAGCACATCGGCGTGGGTGCAGCTGATGACGGCCGGTCCACCGTCGTTCCCGGGCCTGCCGGCAACGGGCGCCGCGCTTATGAACAACACGTCTCCGGTCTTCAGCCGCAACTCGACATCCTCTTCAGGGAAATCGGAAAACTGCCACGCGCCGAAGCGCTGCAGGACACCGCTGCCGCAGGGCCGGCAGTGCCGCAGGATCGTATCGCGGCAGAGGTAGGAATTCTCGTGGCACTCCGCGAGCCAGCCGCCTTCACCGTTGCTGTCGAGCACCGTGAAGTGACGGCGTTTTCCGCGGGTATCCCGGAAATACAGGCGGTCGCCGCTGCGCAATGCCGTGAGTAGTTCGTCAGGGAGCCTCAAACGCAGGACGTCCGCGCCGTCGCCGGCCGTGTCCCTTTCAACAACCGGTGAGCGGGATTCCAGCACAAGCTGCGCCGGCGCGATCGTGCGACCGTAACGGTCCCGCCTGACCCGGATATGGAGGACCGCCGGTATCGACAGCAGCGGTCCGGTGCGGAGCTTGTGGCCTGCGAGATCCATCATGATCCTGCAGGCCCTCCCGGTTTCTTTCCGGGCGCGCTCAACGTGCGCGACCAGCGCGGCCCATACGGCGGGATGGTCATGGGCGCAATTGATGCGGGCGCAGTCCATCCCGTCGAGAAGCAACTCGCGGATCATCGAATAGTCGGAGGCGCTTTCCGCCGGCAGTGTGACCATGATGCGCGTGTCGCGGCGTACCGGTCGCGGCCCGAAGAGCCGCTCGGTGTTGGCGGACAACCGCTGCGTGCCGGCGCTGAACGCCCGTGTCAGCGCCTCATTGGGCGAGCGGTCCGGCCGTTCGCCGCCGAGCAGCGCGATGGTCCTGTCGAGTGTCGGGAGGACACGCGATTCGCACCGCCCGAGCGAGGAAATGCCGGTCGACGCGAGCGCCTCCTGCAGCGGCCGCAGATCGAAGCGGCGCAGCGCCAGGTAGTGGGCGAGGTTTCGCGCGCTGGCCGCGGGTTCGCTATCCGGAAAACAGCCGCGATAGCGTGCGAGGTCCGCTTCCGCCCTGGCGGCGATCTGTTCGCGCAGTGTCGTCAGTTGCTCGAGCAGGGGGACGTTGAATGGCAGGGAATGATCTCCGGCTTCCCGGCGAGCGAGGGTTTCTGTATTCATCAGGCTTGATGACCGGAGTTTCGATCATGAAATTGTAGGCGCCGGATTGTGACGACTTGATGAAACCGTCAGGGAGGACGACCCGGCTCTATATGCACCGCCCGGTGGGTCGATCAGAGCCAATCAAGACCCCTTTGGAAACGGACCCGCCTCCAGTATCATCCTGAGGCAATGGCCATTGCGAAATGCGCCATTCTGCGCATTTTATGTTGCATATGCGTCAATATTTGTTTATATTGTTGCGTATGAAACAACCCAAGACCAGCGCTGTCACCGCAATGCCGGCACATTCCCCGAACCCGGCACAGACCCTGTGCAAGGCGCTGTTCCGCGCCGCCGATGCACTCGGGCTGCGCCAGGCCGAACTCGGCCGCGCGATCGGGCTCGAACGCACCTCGGTGTCGCGACTCAAGAACAAGGGCGTGCTCGATCCCGACAGCAAGACCGGTGAACTCGCCGCCTGTGTAATCCGGATCTACCGTGATCTGTTCGCGCTGCTCGGCGCTGACGAGACAGCGATACGGCACTGGATGGCGACGCCGAACCTGCATCTGAACGGCGCGCCGAACGAACTGATCCAGCAGGTCCAGGGCCTGGTCCGGGTCATCGCCTATCTCGATGCGATGCGGGGCAAGGTCTAGTGGGCGATATCTGGCGGGACTGCGACGGTCCGTACCAAATAAAGCCATTGGCTGTCACCGTGATCCGCGTCGTCGAGTCGCAGGAACAGGTCGCGACGACGCACCTCGTCGACACCCTCGACGAACAACACCAGCTCGAATCGATCCTCGAGCGCAGCAAGCCGCCGGCGCCGAATGGGGCGGGGCGCCTTGACTATCTGCTGTGGACGCCGTTCCGCTATCCGCCGCTGCCGCGCGGTTCGCGCTTCGGGCGCGCGACGGAAAGCGGGATCTTCTATGCGTCGCTGACGATCCAGACCGCGCTCGCCGAGACTGCATACTATCGCTTCCTGTTCCTGTCCGGACTCTCGAAGCCACTGCCGGTCGATAGCCTGACAACCGAACTCGGCGCCTTCGGGGTACGCATCGAGACCGCGCACGGTGTCGCGCTCGAGAGCGAGGCCTTCGACGAACACCGAGCCGCGATCAGCGATCCCGCGCGTTATGACGTAACCCAAAGCTTGGGCACGGCGATGCGCGCGGCCGGCGTCGGTGCATTCACCTGGCTCTCGGCGCGCGACCGCGACAAGGGTCTCAACGCCGGCGCATTCTCGCTCGATGCGATCGCGAGTCGCCGACCTGAACAGATGCAGAACTGGGTGTGCACGACGAGCGCGGACGCGGTGTCGTTCATGCGCCTGTTCGCGCGCGACGAGGTTCCGCTGACCTATCCGCGCGCGCAGTTTCTGGTCGATGGCCGCCTGCCAGCGCCGGCCTGCTGAACATTGCCGCCTGATTGAGTACACTGGCCACGCACAGTCACCGCCCAGGTGGCGAAACTGGTAGACGCAAGGGACTTAAAATCCCTCGGGGGGAAACTCCCGTGCCGGTTCGATTCCGGCCCTGGGCATTTCATATTCAAAAGGGTCAGACCCTATAAAAAGGGTCTGACCTCTTCATCGCTGAACTCGACCGGTAAATCAGCATTCACAAAGGGTTACAGGTGTTGAATCCGCGAATCATCGTCTGTATCACAGCGCTGCTCGTTGCAGCAGTTGTCCATGCAGAGAATACCCCCGAGCCAGAGCAGGCCCCCTCTCGCCTCCGCGATGTCGCTGACGGCTGGTTCGACGTCAGCGAATTCCTCGATACGGCCTATGGTTTCGTCCCGATACTGGTGCCGATCACCGAGCCAGCGGTAGGTTATGGCGCGGCGGGCGCGCTGGTGTTCATCGACCGCAATACTCCCGGCAAGGGGCAGGAGTTCGTGAGGCCGAATATCGCCGCGATCGGCGGCCTCGCCACGGAAAACGGGACGCGGGGCGTGTTCGGCGGGCACATCGGCACCTGGATCGATGGGCGGTTGCGCACCTTGGCGGCCTTGGCCGATGCGGACGCCAACCTGGAGTATTTTGGCCTCGGTGACGGGAACCCGGAAGGTGGCGCGGGCCTGGACTATACGATAGCGGCACGGGGCGGCGTGGCGGGCGGGAGTTACCAACTCGGCGAGTTTCCGCTCTGGCTCGGCTTGCGTTATGCGCGCGTCGACACTCGCGTCTCCCTCGATGACGGGGATTCCGGACTGGACGTGGATCCGCGTGATCTCGATCTGGAACTGGCGGCGCTTACCCCAACGATCACACTCGACATGCGCAACAATTTTTTTACGCCCACACAGGGATGGTATATCGACCTGTCGGTACCGATATTCCGTAAGGACCTGGGCGGTAATCGTGACTTCGAGAAGCTTGCCGTGCAGGCGATGTACTACCGGCCGTGGTCCCGCTCGCTGTTTCTCGCGTTGCGCGGCGGCATCAAGACCAGCTCGGACGGCACGCCGTTCTTCCTCCGGCCCTATGTGTGGCTGCGCGGGGTACAGGCGCTGCGCTACCAGGGGGAACACGCGGCGGATGCCGAGCTGGAACTGCGCTGGCAGTTGCATCCCCGCTTCAGTCTCGTGGGTTTCGGTGGCGCGGGCATCGCCCGCAGTGACATCGCCGGACGCGAACTGGAAGACACCGTCACTGCAGGCGGCGGAGGATTCCGCTACCTGATCGCGCGCAAACATGGATTGCACATGGGTATTGACGTCGCATTCGGCCCGGATGACCCGGTTTTCTACGTCGTGTTCGGCAGCGCCTGGCTGCGACCATAATACATCATATCTACATCATATTTACTGCAAGATGCAATCCACGATCGACGATGACACAGTCCAGGCGTATCGACAGACACACTACCGTGTCGAGGGGAGGCCTTCATTCATTTTGCGCATCGGGGTTGCGAGCACCGAACTGGTCCGGCTCTACAAGACCTTTCACTCCGAAAGCGCTGCGTTCATCACCGCCTGCAATCCACGCAGCCAGCGTCTCGACGCGGCGACCAACACCAGCCGGCATGACCGGCTGACGCAGGATCTGAGCGCCGCCGGCCGCGTGTTTCTTCCGGGCGTCGGAGAACATCCCGATATCGACTGGCCGGGTGAATCGAGTTATCTGGTGTTCGGCCTGTCACGCGACGAGGCCATTGCGCTTGGTCGGCGCTATGAACAGAATGCTGTCGTCTGGTGCGGTGAGGATACCGTGCCGGAGCTTGTCTTGCTGCGGTGAGGTCGTGGGGACAGGGCTGACCGCAAGCCTTCCGATGGTAATTCTTCCGTCCGCCCCCTAACATGGGGACATGCGGCTCTCCATGATTCCCAGGCGCCTGACCTTGTTTCTGCTATTACTGTTGCTTGTCGCTCTGGCGGCAGGCTACCTGTTGCTGCGCTTGTGGCAGGGGCCGAGCCTGCCCGGGTACCAGCTCGAAGCGCGGCCGCTGGTGCAGCAGGTCATCGCGACAGGCCGTGTGATCACGCCGTCACGGACCCAGGTCGGCAGCCAGATCACCGGAGTCGTGCGCGAACGGCGGGTCGAGGAGGGCGACCGGGTCGTGCCGGGCCAGGTGCTGCTCGTACTGCGCGCCGACGACCTCGCAGCCAGGTTGCGTGAAGCCGAGGCCGCGCTCACCCGGCTGGTCGACGCCACCCGGCCGCAGGCGGAGGTCACGCTGCGTCAGGCCGAAACCCAGTACTCGCAGGCCGAGCGCGAGTCGCAACGACGCCGCGACCTGTTTGCGCGCGGCCTGATCGCCCGCGAGGCGCTGGAACAGGCCGAACAGATCGAGGTCAATACCCGAGCGACCGTCGAGAGCGCGCGCCTTGCCGCGGCCGCGTTTGCACGCGGCGGACCGGAAGAACAGGTGTTGCGCGAGCGCGTCGCGACCGCCCGCGCCGAACTCGCAAAGACCGAGCTGCGCAGCGAGGTCAACGGCATCGTACTGACCCGCAACGTCGAACCCGGCGATCTGGTGCAGCCCGGCCGGGTGCTGTTAGAGATCGCGACCAACGGCGACACCGAACTGCTGGTGCCGGTCGACGAGAAAAACCTCTCGCTGCTGGCGCCCGGTCAGTACGCGCGCTGCATCGCCGACGCCTGGCCGGACCGGCCGTTCGATGGCGAGCTATACTTCATCGCCCCGGTCATCGATCCGCGGCGCGGCACGGTGGACATCCGCTTCCGCGTCAATCCCGTCCCGGAGTTCCTGCGCCAGGACATGACCGTCTCGGTCAACGTCGAGACCGGCCGCCGCGCGCAGGCGCTGGTCGCGCCGAATGATGCGCTGTTCGCCATCGAAGGAGACCGGGCCGCGGTGTACACGGTTCGGCACGGCAGGGCAGAGCGGCGCGACGTGCATCTCGGTCTGCGCGGACTGGCGTTGAGCGAGATCACGGACGGCCTCGCCGCCGGCGACTGGGTGCTGATCGCCAGCGCGCTGGTTAGTGACGGCGGCCGCGTGCGGATTTCGCAGCGGGCATTGCCCACCCCGGCGGGCGGAGATGCCTGGCGCAGGGAAACCCCGGTGAAGTTCGACTGAGCCCGTGTGGATCGAAGCGACCATCGCCGTCAAGTTCCTGCGCGAGGGCCGCACCCAGACGCTGCTGATCCTCGGCGGCATCACCGTAGGCGTTGCGGTGATCGTCTTCATCACCTCGCTGATCAACGGCCTGCAGGCCAACATCATCGAGCGCACGCTCGGTACCCAGTCCCATATCAAGGTGCAGGCGCCGGACGAGGCCAACCGCATCCTGCCGCTCGCGCCCGGCGTCGCGCAACTGCTGTTCGAGGACAAGCGCGCCCAGCGCTTGCGATCGATCAATAACTGGCAGGAGGTGCGTGACACCTTCGATCGCCTGCCGGAGATCACCGCCGTGTCGCCGATTGCCTCCGGCCCGGCCTTCGCGCGCCGCGGCGAGGCCGTTGCCTCGGTCGCGCTGATCGGTATCGATCCGGAGCGTTATCAGCGCATCATCCCGGTTGCGCGCGACATCATCTCGGGGAGCTTCCGCGTCGGCGCCGGCGACGCGGTCATCGGCAAGCTGCTCGCCGACGACCTTGGCTTGCGCGCCGGTGACAAGCTGCGCCTCGACGCCGGTGATGGCCGCGACGCGGTCGTCACCGTCACGGGCATCTTCCAGCTCGGCGTGCGCGAGCTCGATGCCCGCTATGTCTATGTCGACCTGCGCCAGGCGCAGTCGCTGCTCGACCTGCCGGGCGGGGTCACGATCATCGACCTCACAGTGAAAGATATCTTCGAAGCCGACGCGATCGCGGCGCGCATTGCCGGTCTCACCGGTCTTGATTGCGAGAGCTGGATGGAGACCAATACCCAGCTGATGAACGCGCTCAGCGCGCAACGCCTGTCGACCTCGATGATCAGTTTCTTCGTCGCCGTGTCGGTCGCCTTCGGCATCGCAAGCGTACTGTCGGTCAGCGTCGTGCAGCGCACGCGCGAGATCGGCATCCTGCGCGCGATGGGCGCGACTGAACGGCAGATGCTGCGCGTGTTCCTGATCCAGGGCGGGCTGTTCGGTTTCGCCGGATCGACGATCGGCAGTCTGGCCGGCGCCGGCCTGGTGCGCATCTTCAACACGGTCGGACCGGGTCTGTTCCATGTGCCCTTCCGTCCCGGCCTGGTGTTCGTCGCGATGGCTATCGCGACATTGACTGGCGTGCTGTCCGCCTCGGCGCCGGCGCGTCACGCGGCGCGCCTCGATCCGGTGACTGCGATCCGTTATGTCTGAGCGCTGTGATGGATAATCAGGGCAGCGAGGTGCTGCGCCTCGAAGGCGTCCGCAAGTCCTACAATACCGGCCTGCCGACCGAAACCGAGGTGCTGCATGGCATCGACCTGCGGCTCGAACGCGGCGAATTCGCCGCGCTGGTCGGACCGTCCGGTTCCGGCAAGAGCACGCTGCTGAACCTGATCGGCCTGCTCGACCATCCGACCGCGGGCGAGTACTACCTGCTCGGCGAGCCGACCCGCGCGATGGACGATGCGAACCGCACCGCGCGCCGCGCCAATGCGATCGGCTTCGTGTTCCAGTTCCATCACCTGATCCAGGCCTTCACCGCGCTCGAGAATGTGCTGATGCCGCTGATGCTGCGGCAGGGCAAGCCGGACCCCGTGACGCTGGAACGCGGCCGCGCGCTGCTGGCCGAAGTCGGTCTGACCGGCCTCGAAGGCCGCAAGCCGAACCAGCTCTCCGGCGGCCAGCAACAGCGCGTCGCAATCGCCCGCGCGCTGATCGCCCGCCCGGCGCTGCTGCTCGCTGACGAACCGACCGGCAACCTCGACACCGCCACCGCCGCATCGATTTTCGCGCTGTTCCGCGAGTTCAACGCCCGTTCCGGCTGCGCGGTGCTGCTGGTAACCCACGACTCCCGCCTCTCGGAAACCTGTGACCGCACGATCAATCTCGTAGACGGACATATCGTAAAACAGGGGACAGACCACGTTTGATTACGATGGCGCTTTTCCTGCGCCGCAAGTCCCGCCAGGGCAGGGCGGGTGACAGAACGATGCGCGGGGACAAGGATTGAAGTTAAGAAACTTTTACGAAACCCTTAATCATTATTTAGCAACGCCTCTCCCGGCGTTTCGCTACGCTCCTCCCTGCCACCCTTCAGGCACTCAAGAGAGAGGAGCAAGTGACATGAATACAAATCTGCTGTGGGCGCTGGGTTTTACTCTTTCCATGCTGGTCCCGCCCGCATCGGCCGGCGACTCCCCGGATCAGGACAAGATCGATCGCGGGCGCTATGTCGTAACGGTCGGCGCCTGCAACGACTGCCACACGCCGGGTTTCCCGGAAAGCGCCGGTACGACTCCGGTCGGGGACTGGCTCACCGGCAATCCGGTCGGATTCCAGGGGCCCTGGGGTACGACCTATCCACGCAACCTGCGCCTGTTCGTCCAGGATCTGACCGAGGAGGAATGGCTGGCGACGACCCGTCAGCCGAAGCGTCCGCCGATGCCGTGGTTTGTGCTGCGGGACATGGCCGACGAGGATCTCGTCGCCGTCTATCACTTCATCCGCAGCCTCGGCCCGAAGGGGATCTGGGAGCCTGCGTATGCCGCCCCGGGCGTCGAGGTGTCGACCCCGTTCATCGAACTCTTCCCGAAGAGCCTGGCGCACCAGCAGCAGGCCCGCCGTTAGGCTGCGCTGGAGACCTCGACGAGCGTGACGGGCCGGTCGATTCGCAGGTGAAATCGGCCGCGCCCGGTCTTTTCGATGCGCATGAACTCGCAGCGCTCGGCGAGCCGCCGTTGCAGCAGGATCAGCCGCGCCTCGAGATTGTGGGAGATATCCGGCAGCCGTAGCCGGGGGTCCAGGCGCAGCTCGCGGTTCGTGAACTCCGTGCGCTGATGCATCGCGTAGTCGCTGACGAGCTTCCAGAAGATCGCGCCGGCGACGCCCTTGATCAGGTAGTCGTCGCCGATGAAGACGACGTCATTGGATGGAAAGCGGCGCAGCGTCACCGCTGGCCCGAGGCCCGGCGCCGACGGCGCCGGCGCGTGCGCGCGGGACTTCTCCTCATGTTCATCGGCCGTCTCGTGCAGCACATGCAGTGCGAGCGCGAGCTGCGCGGCGAGCGTGACCAGCGCGTCCTCGTCTTCGTAGTTGAAGCGCACATCCTGTTCGCTCTCGACGTAGAGCACGCCGTACAGCGATGCGCCGTGCACGATCGGAACCGCGAGCTGGCTGCCGGGCTCGGCGAGACCGGGGTAGGGGATCGCGGGCTCGGGCGCGCCTGTCGCATCGGCGACGAGGTTGTCGCGGATAGCGCGGCTGTACGAATAATCATTCGTCATGTAGCTGATGCAGATCGGGGAGCGCTCCTGCGCCGCGACTCCGATGACGCCATCGCCGAATGCGACCTCCGAGCCAATGCCCGAGGCATCATAGCCGCGGCTCGCGACGGTGTAGAGGCGTGCGCCGGCCGGGTCGTACATCAGCATCATCGCGTGATGGATGTCGAAATGGACCGCGAGTCCCTCGAGCAGCTCGTCGAGCAGCGCCGCGAGATCGCAGTGCCCGAGCAGGCGTTGCGAGCAGGCGCGTAATGCGGGCATCCGGTTGCGCCGCCGCGAGGGGGGTGGTGCCTGATGGAGCGCGCAGCGCACATCATGGACCCTGTAGATATCAGCGCCGCGCAGCACGAAGACCTTGCTCATGCCGGAATGCGACGCGACGCCGGCGAGTTTCGCCTTCATGTATTCGAACAGCGGACCCTCTTCTTCGGTGCGCAGGTACTCGATCGCGAGGCGATAATGCGCGCCGGTGTCCGGGTCGATGACCTGCAGCGTCGCGCGCGGGTTGACGAGGACGTTCTCGCGTGTCTTGCTGAAGAACTGGAACGACAGCGCGACATGGCCGGCGTCGACGTAGTGGACCTGCGAGAGATAGGAGATATTCGGCGTGCCGTCGAGGTCGCAGGTCGCGATCACCGCCGGCACCGCGCCTTCGAAGCAGTTGCGGATCTCGTCGAGGGCGATGTTCATGGCGCGCTCGCGCCGGAGAGCGGCTTGCCCGCATTGCGCCCCGGTGTCTGCACGAAGGCGGCTGCGGGAGCGAAGGTTACGGCCATGCAGTCGTCAACGGCGGGCGGCATCAGCGCCCGCGCGAACGCCTCGGTGTAGCCGACCGCGCCGAGCTCGCGGGCAAAGCCGTCGCTGAACGCCGCGATGCGCGCATAGTCGTCAGCAGTGGCCGGTGCAACACGGGCCCCATATCCCTTGATCTGCACCGCCTGGTGCGTGCTCGGTTTCACGACCGCAACCGCGATCGCGCCATTTTCGCGCAGATCATCGAGCAGCTCGCCGGCGGTGCGCGTCGAGAGAAACACCGTCAGCGACCGTCGGTCCTCCGACAGGCAGCCACCGAGCGCCCGCGCCATCGACGGGATATTCTCTGCGTTACGACCCGCTACGCATATGGCCGCGCCGGGCCGCACCAGCGCTGCGCTGGCGTCGTCGAGGAGCGGAGCAATCGGAGCCTTGGCCACGCGAAAATCCTAGCAGGTGTCTTGATCAGAGTCTCGGGGTCGGACCAAGGTATCTTCCTGAACGGTAGAAATTTCATCTCGAAATTGCATCTGTAATGCCGAATCTATGGAAATCAATGAGCTTGAATCCACGTTTTTTCAGGGACTTATCATCGCCCGATCCAGGGGTGCCGGGTAAATAATAGCGAGGCCGGGGGATCTTCTGAAACAATGACGAACAGCGATGACCGATCCCCGCGCCTTTGGCAGGTGACGACGACGGTATCTTCAACGATGATGCCGGGATTGGAGTAGGGGGAGCTTGTCATGCAGGATAAGTACGCCTGCTGGAAATGCGGTGCCGCGCTGGGCGATGTCCTGCTGCCGCTGGCCCGCCTCGCCGAGTGTCCGCATTGCCGGGCGCAATTGCACGTCTGCCGGATGTGCATGTTCTTCGACAGGTCCGCTCCGCAGCAATGCCGGGAACCCGTCGCCGATGCCGTGAATGACAAGCAGCGCGCCAATTTCTGCGGCTATTACCAGATCAATCCGAACGCCTTCACTGCGCCGTCGGACCAGGTTGCCGTGTCACGCAGTCAACTCGATGCGCTGTTCGGCGCCGGCGAGTCCACCTCTGCGAGGGACAGCCGCAATCCCGAAGAGGCCGCGCGCGAGCAGCTAGAGCAGTTATTCAAGAAGGAATGATATAGCCGCCTGGCAGGTCATGTTAATCTTCTTGAACGCGAGCAGCATAGAGATCCGGATATCATGATTACTGCGACTTGCAGCGGAAAGACAACGCGTTCCGTCGCAATCGTTATGCTCTGCCTGCTAATAACCGCAAGCTGCGCAATACTTGAAACCGCGCCGCCGCAGGACCAGAGCAACATCTGCGAAATCTTCCGCGAGCAGCCGAAGTGGTACGACTACGCCCGCAATTCCCAGCAGAAGTGGGGCACGCCGATCGCGACCCAGATGGCCATCGTCCATAAGGAGTCCTCGTTCCAAAGCCATGTGCGGCCGCCGCGCACGCGGCTGCTGGGGTTCATCCCCTGGACGCGCCCGTCATCCGCGAAGGGTTACGCCCAGGCCCAGGATCCGGTGTGGGGTGAATACCAGGCGGATGCCGGCAGCGTGCTGGCCCGCCGCACCCATATGAAATACGCAACCGATTTCATCGGCTGGTACAACCACCGGACGCATCAACAGCTGGGCATCTCGCTGCAGAACCCGGAGCATCTGTATCTGGCCTACCACGAGGGACCGACCGGCTATCGCCGGGGCGTCTGGCGGGAGAAACCCCGGGTGCAGCGCGTTGCCAGTGAGGTCAATGCCCGCGCCGGCCGCTACCAGGCGCAACTCGCCACCTGTGAAGCGGAATTCCGCTGCCGGCGCTTTTATCAGTTCGGGCCATTTTGCCAGGCATAGCGGTTGCCCGGAATTCGATGAATACAGGGCGCAAGGGTTACAGGATGCGCGCCTGTACGGGCAATCGAGCGGGCTGACAGATGATCGAGCTGTATCTCACCGCGATCCTGAAGTCCCTGATCCTGCCGCCAGGCGGTTTGCTGTTGCTCTGGCTGTCGGGAATGCTGCTTCTTCGGCATCATGCCTTCCTGGGCCGATCGTTATTGTGGGGCGGACTTGGTCTCGGCTATCTGATGAGTACACCACTGCTCTCCGGGCAGCTGCACCAGTTGCTGCAATCCTATCCAGCCCTGACCGCAGCGCAGATCGCGGAGTCGCCGGCCCGGGCGATCGTCGTGCTGTCCGCGGAACGCTACAAGGACGCCCCCGAATACGGCGTCGATACGGTTGGCAACCATACCCTGGTGCGAATTCGCTATGCCGCATACCTCCATCGCATGACGAACTTGCCGGTGCTGGTCAGCGGCGGTCATGTATTCGATCGCGAAGGCGACAGCCTGGCGCGGGTGATGGCCGACAGCCTGCTTCAGGATTTTGGAATCGATCAGGTGTGGCTCGAAGATCGCAGCCGCAATACGTCAGAGAATGCCCGTTTCAGCCGGGAAATATTACAGCAGAAGGGGGTCGACAGTATCTACCTCGTGACCCACGCGATTCACATGGCGCGGGCCGTCGCGAGTTTCGAGCAGACCGGCTTGCAGGTGATCCCGGCGCCGACCCGATTTCATCAGCGTGATATGCCCTGGGTCATGCAGTGGCTGCCCAATGCCGGCGCGATGGTCGAAAACACCATGGCCTTGCACGAGATGGGCGGACGGTTGTGGTATTCGCTACGATACTGAACCGGATAATCCGTCCGCTACTTCACGAATTCAGAAGCTGTACCCCACCTTGACTGCAAAGCGGAAGTTATTGACGTTGGTACTGGACGAACCGGCGCCCTCGAAGTTGTCTTCGCTGGTGATCTGATAACGCATCTCGGCGCCGAAGAACAGCGGGTTGTTGCTATGGTAGTGGGCGCTGGCGCCAAATTGCAGACCAAGGACGTTGCCGTCACCGGTCGGGGTGTCGACCGTGACGAGGCCCAGGCCGGGCCCGCCGCCGATCTCGAATCCAGGCGAAATTACTACGACATAATGCGGATTAATCTCGTAATTATTGATATCAACGCCGCTCGAGCTGCTGCTCGTTACGCTGATCTGCTGTCGGATGCGATTGGTCGGCGGTTGCAACAGCGGGCAATCCAGCGACAGTTCTGCGCCGAAGATCGTCGCACTGCGGAAATCATCGCCCGGACTCATGCGACCGAGCATCAGCGAGACCGTGGGTTTGGCGGTGTAGCCGCTTTTGTTGCCGGCGAGAAAGGTCCAGTCACCCGCATGGGCGGTCCCGCTGGCGCTGCCGATCAGGCCCGCGACGGCCAGTATCAGAGCCGTCATTTTCATTGCGTGTCCCCCACAGAAAGCTTCATATCCTTAACGCTTCGAGGCCGTCACCTTGGCGGGGACGAGCTGGCTGGCGAGATACTCGTCATAGCTGCCGTGGAAGTCGACCAGCCTGCGGTCCTTGATCTCGATGATGCGGGTCGCGAGAGACGAAACGAATTCGCGGTCGTGGCTGACGAAGATCAGCGTGCCGTCATAGTGCTCGAGGGCGAGGTTCAGCGCCTCGATCGCCTCCATGTCGAGGTGGTTGGTCGGCTCGTCCATGATCAGGACATTGGGATCCATCATCATCAGCTTGCCGAACAGCAGGCGATTCTTCTCGCCGCCCGAGCAGACCCGGACCTTTTTCTTGAAATCTTCCGTTGAGAACAAAAGCCGGCCGAGCGTCGCGCGTACGATCTGGTCGTCGTGACCGGGCTTGCGCCACTGGCTCATCCAGTCGAACAGGTTCAGCCCGCAATCGAAATCGGCGCTGCTGTCCTGGGGACAGTAGCCGAGCTTCGCATTCTCCGACCACTTGATCGCGCCATGCTCGGGTGAGAATTCATTCATCAGGCAGCGCAGCAGCGTGGTCTTGCCGGCGCCGTTTTCGCCGATGATCGCGAGCCGCGCGCCTGCCTCGAGCATCAGGCTGCCGCCGCTGAACAGGGTCTCGCCGTCAAAGCCATGGCCGAGTTCATCGAGCGTCAGGGCCAGGCGATAGACTTTCTTGTCCTGCTTGAAACGGATGAACGGGGAGACCCGGCTCGAGGCCTTGACCTCGTCGAGCTTGATCTTCTCGATCAGCTTCGCGCGCGAGGTAGCCTGCTTGGCCTTTGATGCGTTCGCCGAGAAGCGGCTGACGAACTGCTGCAGGTCGGCGATCTGCGCCGACTTCTTTGCGTTTTCAGATTGCAGGCGCTCGCGGGCCGCGGTCGAAGCCAGCATGAAATCGTCATAGTTGCCGGGATACAGGCGCAACTCGCCGTAGTCGATGTCGGCCATGTGGGTGCAGATCGCATTCAGGAAGTGACGGTCATGCGAGATGATGATCATCGTGCTCTTGCGTTCGTCGAGCACGCCCTCGAGCCAGCGAATCGTGTTGATGTCGAGGTTGTTGGTCGGCTCGTCGAGAAGCAGGATGTCCGGGTCGGAGAACAGTGCCTGGGCGAGCAGAACGCGCAGCTTCAGGCCAGGTGCGACCTGGCTCATCGGGCCGACATGCAGTGCCTCGACGATGCCGGCCCCGAGCAGGAAATCACCGGCCCGGCTTTCCGCGGTATAACCATCGAGCTCGGCGAAGCGGGCCTCGAGATCGGCGACCTTCATGCCGTCTTCGTCGGACATCTCCGCCTGTCCGTAGATGCGATCCCGTTCCTGCTTGACCTTCCACAGTTCGGTGTGACCCATGATGACGGTATCGATGACGCTGTAGCGCTCGAACGCGAACTGGTCCTGGTGCAGCTTGCCGACGCGCATATGGGGCGGGATAGAGACATTGCCGGCCGTCGGGGCCAGGCTGCCGTCCATGATCTTCATCAACGTTGATTTGCCGCAACCGTTGGCGCCGATCAGTCCATAGCGATGCCCGTTGCCAAACTTGACCGAGATATTCTCGAACAGCGGCTTGGCGCCAAATTGCATGGTGATATTGGATAATGAAATCAATCAAGTATACCTGTGATAGTAAGAAACAACTTAAACAGGAAGAAGTCCTGGAAGGGATCCTGAAGGGTGCCTACTATACAGGAGGACAAGCCATGACCGCAAAGCCCGGCGCCCATCCTCATGGACGGGCGCCGGGCAGGACGTCAATCGTCCAGCCCTCTGGAAAGGCTAGTTGTCGGAATGCCAGCGATTCATGTCATGCTGCGGCATCGGGTGGCGCCCCATGCTGTCGCCACGCTCCTCATGGCGTGCCCGCCAGTCGGCGAGTTTGGCCTTCTGCTCGACGGTCAGCACCTTCCATGCCTCATTGAAGCCGGTCATGCGCAGGACCTGGAGTTCGGCCTGGAGTCCGGCGCGCTTGGTCGCGAGTTCGCGGGCGCGATTGACATCGAAATCGTCGCTCAGCGCATAACCGCGCATATCGCGGCTGGCCTCGTACAGGGCCTTGGCCTTTTCGCGCAACTCGGGTGCCCTGGCCTCGCGGATCGCATCGATCGAAGCGCGTTGTTCCTCACTGAGGCCGAGTCGTTCGAACAGGCGGTACGACATCATGTCGTGACCCTCTTCGGACATGCCGTGGCCTTTGTATTGTTGGCTGTGACCCGACTCGTGTCCGTGACCCGGTTGGGGCTCGGCACTGGCGGCGATGCTTGCGCCCGCCAGTGCGAGCGTGAGCAGACTGCTGATAACGAGTGTTCCTTTCTTCATCGGTGACTCTCCTGATTCGGTTGCATTGGGGGGCGATGTTCCCGACTACGGCCCCTGACCACAATTCAAGTATCACCCCGGCGCGTGCAAGATGCGGTCAGGCCGGGGTAAAACTGTGTAAAACTATGTAAATCCCGCCGCGGCCCGGAACGGATATGGGAAACTTCCAGGCGTCGCCCGCGATCTACCACTTATAGACAATACTTATACACGGACTGTTGTAAATCATGAACGAACCCCCGAGCAAGAAAACCGGGAGCAAGACTTCCGACAAGGAGCTCGAAGCCCTGCTGAAAGGCGGTCGGCAGCGGTCGTGGTGGCGACGCCCGGGCCCGTGGATCATGGTAGCAGTGATCGGTGCGATGGTGTTCGTTGGCGCGCAATGGCTGTCCGGCGACCGCGAGGCAGTCACTTACCGCACCGTCGAGGCGAGCAGGGGAGACATCACGGTCGTCGTCACCGCGACCGGAACGCTGCAACCGGTCAACCAGGTCGAGGTGGGCAGCGAGTTGTCCGGCACAATCGACCGGGTGTTTGTCGACTTCAACGACCGGGTCACGCGCGGTCAGGTCATCGCCGAACTCGACACGGTGCGCCTCGAGGCCCAGGTGTTCCAGGCCCGCGCGTCGCTGGCCTCGGTCGAGGCCCGCCGCGAGGAGGCGCGCGCGACGGTCATCGAGACCGAGTCGCGTTTCCGGCGGTGCGAACAGCTCGCGATACGCCAGCTCTGTTCGCAGGAGGAACTCGACACGCTGCGCGCGGCGCAGATCCGTGCGAAGGCCGGTGAAATGAGCGCTGCCGCCGAGGTCTCGGTCGCGCAGGCGATGCTCAACACATTTGAGAACGACCGCGCCAAGGCCAAGATTCTGTCGCCCGTCGACGGCGTCGTGCTGAAACGCCAGATCGAACCCGGACAGACCGTCGCTGCGTCGCTGCAGACGCCGGTACTGTTCATCGTCGCCGAGGACCTGCACCGCATGCGCCTGCATGTCCATGTCGACGAGGCCGATATCGGCCAGGTCAGGGAAGGGCAGACAGCGACCTTCACCGTCGACGCCTGGCCGGGACGCAGCTTTCAGGCGGAGATCATGCAGGTGCGTTTCGCACCGCTGGCGGTCGAGGGCACCAACGTTGTCAGCTACGAGACTGTGCTGAAAGTCGACAATACCGACCTGCTGCTTCTGCCCGGCATGACCGCAACTGCGGATATCGTCGTGCAACAGGTCAACGATGCGCTCCTCGTACCGAACGCCGCGCTGCGCTTCTCACCGCCACCGGTCGTCGAGACATCGCGGGCGGCCGCGGGCGGCAATGTGCTGACGAACCTGTTCATACGGCCGACGCGCCAGCGGCCGACAGACCGCATGGTGCGGGACAAGCCCGGAGAAGCTCGCGAGATATGGGTGCTCGAGCAGGGCAGGCCGGTGCTGTATCCGGTCAGGATCGGCGCCACCAACGGCCGCGTCACCGAGATCATCGACGGCGGGATCGCCGCGGGCATGACGCTGGTCACCGGAATCGTCAACACGCAGCGATGAGCAGCGCCGTCGCAGTCGCGCTTCCCCGAGCCTCGCCGCTGATACGGCTTGCCGGTGTAACAAAGATCTACGGCATGGCCCAGGCTGAGGTGCATGCCTTGCGCGGCGTCGACCTCGATATCCACGATGGCGAATTCATCGCGCTGATGGGGCCGAGCGGTTCCGGCAAGTCGACCTGCATGAACATCATCGGCTGTCTCGACACCCCGACTGCGGGCAGCTACCTGATCCGCGGCCTCGACGTCGCGCGCATGACCCGCGACCAGCGGGCGCTGTTGCGCCGTCACACGATGGGCTTCGTGTTCCAGGGCTTCAACCTGCTGAATCGCACGACCGCGCTCGAGAACGTGGAGCTGCCGCTGGTCTATCGCGGCATGGCGTCCCGGGAACGCAAACGCCTGGCGCGTCACGCGCTCGCGATCGTCGGTCTCGAAGGCTGGGAATCACACACGCCGAACCAGTTGTCCGGCGGCCAGCAGCAGCGCGTTGCGATCGCGCGCGCGATCGTCACCGAGCCGTCGGTGCTGCTGGCAGACGAGCCGACCGGTAACCTCGATACCGAGCGTTCGCGCGAGATCATGGGTCTGCTCGACGAATTGAACTGCGCGCGCGGCATTACCATTGTCATGGTCACCCACGAGGCCGATATGGCGGCGCACGCGAGCCGCATCGTGCATTTCCTCGACGGCCGCATCGACGACCCTATCGATAATCGGGAACGGGGCGGGGTGGCCTGATGTTGTGGAACGCCTTCGTACTCGCGCTACGCGAGATCCGCCGTAACCTGCTGCGCACGACGCTGACGGTGCTCGGTATCGTCATCGGTGTCGCCGCGGTCATCACGATGTTCACGATAGGCACCGGCGCAACGCAGCAGGTATCGCAGCAGATCGCGAACCTCGGCAGCAACCTGCTGATTGTGCGCCCCGGACAAGTGCGCATGCCGGGGCAGCGCATGTCTGCGCCGATGTTCAAGCCCGGAGACTCGGAAGCGCTCGAAATCGAACTGGATTCGGTCGAGGCGGCGGCGCCGTCCTCGAACCAGCGATTGTCAGTGATCGCGGGCAACGTCAACGTGCTGACGACGATAAACGGGGTCGACAATGCGTTCTTTCCGGTCCGCAACTGGACCATCGCGTCGGGGCGGATGTTCAACGACGCGGAGCAGCACGCCGGCAGCTCGGTCTGTATTCTCGGCGAGTCCGTGCGACGGGAACTCTTCGGCAGCGAGGATCCTCTCGGTGTCCGGATCCGCATCCAGCGCATCTCCTGCGACGTCATCGGGGTGCTGAGCGCGAAGGGACAGAGCGGCATCGGCATGGACCAGGACGACATGGTGCTGGTGCCGCTGCGCGCCTACTGGCGCCGCATCGCCGGCAACGCCGATGTGCACATGATTCATGTCACCGCGCGCGAGGGCTTCGACACCAAGACGGTCGTCGACGATATCCGGTCCGTCATGCGAGAACGCCGGCGCATCGGACCCGGCGAAGACCCCGATTTCAACGTCCTCGACATGCAGGACATCACCGAAACGCTGACCGGCACGACCCAGGTATTGACCGCGCTGCTGGGCGCGGTCGCCGCGGTCAGCCTGCTCGTCGGCGGGATCGGGATCATGAACGTCATGCTGGTATCGGTGACCGAGCGCACCCGCGAGATCGGTACGCGGCTTGCGATCGGGGCGATGGAGCGGGAGGTTCTGATGCAGTTCCTGGTCGAGGCGGTCGTGCTGTCGTCGATCGGCGGACTGCTCGGCATCGTCCTCGCGCTCGGGGCTTCCTATCTGGCGGCGGGCTACATGGCGATCCCGTTCGCGCCCGAGCCCGGGATCATCGTCCTCGCGTTCCTGTTCTCGGCCGCGGTCGGCGTGATCTTCGGCTTCTTCCCGGCGCGCAGGGCGGCGCGTCTCGACCCGATCGAGGCCCTGCGGCACGAATGAGCGGTGGGGCCAGGCCCCATGCCGTTATCGGTTTAATTTAACATAATATACATTATGCGAAGTATTGGAGAGGGGCTTCAGTCATCGGAGCCCGCCCCGTACCACCCCTCTTCCCGAACTAATACTTTAGTATTAACCAGCGGTATTCATTCTAACTTATTGACTAAAGGCCCATTGACTAGATGCTGCCATTCTGGGTATTAAGGAGTGGCAGCGCGTCAGACAGGCCAGTTTCCTCCGGAACGACGAAAGGCCTGCATAAAACGAAAAAATCACCGGGAGGGGTTATTGAAGTTTCTTATTGCGGATGATCACGGACTGATCAGGGAAGGCCTGAGATATGCGCTGGAAGGCACCTACCGCAATCTCCAGGTCATCGAGGCCTCGGACGGGAACCAGGTACTGGAGCGCGCCGCCGCCTGCCCGGATATCGACCTGATTCTGCTGGACTACTTCATGCCGGGCACCGACGGATTCAGCCTGTTATCCACCCTCTGCGATCGCTATCCCCACATCCCGGTCGTCATCATCTCCGGGGCCAGCGATCCGCTGCTGGTGCACAAGACGCTGGAGCGCGGCGTCGCCGGCTTCATTCCGAAGGCCGCCGGACAGGAAGCGATCATCGAAGCGCTGGATCTCGTGCTCGCGGGCGGTATCTTCATCCCGCCGGAAATCGAGGACTCGGCGAATCACGCCGGCGGATTGAATCCCTGGGAGCATCCCGCCAGCCAGCAGGCGATGTCCTCGAGCGCCAGGGCAGCGCTCGGGAAATTGACGCGACGCCAGCAGCAGGTGCTGCGCCTGATCGTCAAGGGCAAGAGCAACAAGGACATCTCACGCGACCTCAAGGTGTCGGAAAACACGATCAAGGTTCATGTCACGGCGATACTGAAGGTCCTCAGGGTCTCGAGCCGAACCCAGGCGCTGCTGGTTGCCCAGAAACTCGGGCTGTCGAGAAAATAAGTGCGCGTCGGATGTATGCGGACCCGCAGTTTACACGCTGTGCGGTCGGAGCGTTGGCTTGCGTGCGCGGTACTGTCGCTGATATTGCTGGCGCCCTGCCCGACAGTCACAGCCCAGACGATGTTTGTCACCGAGCGCGAGGTCTTCGTCGAGGTGCCGCTGGTCATCACCGCGTCGCGCCTGCAGCAGACGCCGGCAAAGTCTCCGGCGTCCGTCACGGTCATCGATCGCGCGATGATCGAGGCGTCGACCGCGATCGACATTCCTGATCTTTTGCGCCTCGTGCCCGGTATGCAGGTCACCTATGCCAACGGCCATATCTTCTCGGTGATGTATCACGGCAGCGAAACCGCCTGGTCGCACCGCATGCAGGTGCTGGTCGACGGACGCTCGGTCTACAGCCCATTGTTTTCGATCGTGTTCTGGAATCATCTCGATATCGACATCGAGGACATCGAGCGCATCGAGGTGATCCGCGGACCGAACGCGCCGGCATACGGCTCGAATGCATTCCGCGGCACGATCAATATCATCACCAAACAGCCGTTCCGGGATAACGGCGTCACCGCGAAGGCGATGGCCGGCTCACAGGTGACCCGCCAGGGCATGTTGCGCTACGCCGGCGGTTCGGACAATTTCGAGTATCGCGTAACGCTGGGACACCGCTCGGACGAGGGTTTCGACAATATCAATGATCGCAAGGACCTCAACACAATCTCGTATCGCGGCGTCTACGATCCGACCACGAGCGACAGTATAGACCTGCAAGCCGGATTGACAGATGGTCCGGTCGGCGCCTGGGGACGTAACCCGGTGACCTCGCCGGATCGCGACATCGAAACCCGCAGCGCCCATGCCTACCTGCGCTGGCGGCATGTCTTCAGTCCCCGCAACGAGGCCCATCTGCAGCTCTATCACAATTACCTGAACTGGAATGACCTGTACGAGGCCGGGCCGGTATCCGCGCTGTTCAACGACCGGGGGTTTCCGGTTACCGTGACCCCTGAAATGGTTCCGCTGTTATTAGGCAAACCGGACCAGAGTTTTCTGATCAGTTTCTATCACGGGCGGGGTACGCGCAGCGATGTCGAATGGCAGCAGACCCTGCTGTTCAGCGAACGCTGGCGCATGGTCTGGGGCACCGGCATTCGCCGGGATACCTTCGAGAGCGCCCAGGTGCTCGATCACAACGGCCGTATCGACGACGATACGCTGCGCCTGTTCGGTAATCTGGAATGGTCACCGACCACGCGCTGGGGCTTCAACGCCGGCCTGATGGTCGAAGACAACGACATCAGCGGCGCCCACCTTTCTCCCCGCCTCGCCGGCAACTACACGATCACTCCCGGTCACACGCTGCGCGCGATCGCGACCCGCGCGGTGCGCACGCCGTCGCTCTACGAGGCGAACGAGTTCAACATGGTGCGCTTCAACGACGGCGATGTGTTCATGTCGCTGTATGTGTCCGATCCCGATCTCGAGCATGAGACGATCAACTCCTACGAACTCGGCTATCGCGGCCTGTTCGCCGACGGTCGGGTCGACCTCGACATCAAGGCATTCAACGAACGGCTGAGTAACCTGATCAATCATGCGCGCGATCCGACCTACCCCGACATCCTGTCGGCATTCCTGCTCAGCCTGGGCGCATCCGAGGGCGATATCGGCAGTTTCATCCTGATTAACGGCGGCAACGCCGACGTCAGCGGCGCCGAGCTGCAGCTCCGCTACAGGCCGGACCAGCGCACGCTGCTGACGCTGCAATACAGTTATGTCACCATCGACGGCGAGATTCTGGACGTCATCAGCGGATTCAACGAAGGCAACATCGTTCCGGTCCGAATCCAGCGCACCATCGAGCAAAACACGCCACGCCATACCGCGAGCGCGCTGCTGAGCCGCAACTTTTCGCGGGGCTGGCAGGCGAGCGTTGCATATTTCCATCTCAGCGACACGGACTGGGCCGGTGACGGTCAGTTCGTGCGCGGCTACAATCGCTGGGACGCACGACTCGGCAAAGGGTTTTCACTCTGGAGGGCGCGCGGCAGCCTGGCGCTGATCGTGCAGAATCTCGCCGACGAAGAATATGCGGAATTCAGCCGTGAGAACGTGTTCGACAGGCGCACTTACCTGCAACTCATATTGCGGTCCTGACGACGATGAAACTGCACTGGCCTGGAATACTACTGCCGCTGTTGATTGCGCTTGTGACGCCTGGCGGAGCCACAGCCGGACAAGCGCATCACCTGACGGTTGTGCTGAGCGCCGACGAGCAGGTCTATCACGCGACCTGGGACAGCTTCCGGGATACCCTTTTGCGCATGGCAGGACCGGCGATTCCGTTCAATATCGAGTTGGTCACCCTGGGCGACGGTCAGTCGGATAGAGCTGACGACGATGGTACCTCTCCCGATCTCGTGATCCCGATTGGCGCGCAAGCCGCGCGCTTTGCGCACGAACGCTTTCCTGCAACGCCGATATTCAATATCCTGATCACCCGAGAGGCATTCAACGCGATCTGGACGCAAAAACAGATTCGCGCCAGACAGAAAAAATCGATGGCATCGGCGTTATATCTCGATCAACCATTCGACCGCCAGTTCCGCCTGCTGCGCATCGCTCTGCCTGATATCAGACGCGCAAGCGTTTTACTGAGCAAACATTCCCGATACCTGAAACCCGAATTGACCGCCGCCGCCCGCAGAAGTAACCTCGATCTGCAAATCGTCGATTTCACCTCGGCGCGCAATCCGGTTGAGGCATTCAGCGAAGCGCTCGAGCTCGGCGAAGCGGTCCTGGTATTTCCCGACTCCGAAGTGATCTCGCCGAATCACGCGAAATGGCTGTTATATATGGCCTATCAGCATCAGGTCCCGGTCATCGGTTTTTCGCAGTCGCTTGTCGACGCCGGGGCGCTCGCGGCGCTGTTTACATCGCCGGAGCAGGTCGGCCGCCAGGCCGCGGAAGCGGTGATCGACATGGCGGTTGCCGCAATCGCCAGGCCCGGACGCCCGTGGCGGCTCCCCTCACCGGACCATCCCGAATACTTCGACGTAGCCGTCAACCGTGCTGTCGCACGCGCCCTAGATATCGAGATCCGGGGTCAGCAGCAGCTCGCGCGGTTATTGATTGCTGTCGAAGGATCCGATCGATGGCAGGCGGACCGATGAGCAATACCGGGATACGCCTGCGGGTGCTGCTGCTGACCATGGTGCCACTGCTGCTCTTCAGCCTGGTGCTCGGAAAATACATGGTATCGACCCGCATCCAGGATATCGAGGCGGCCCTGCGGGATCGCGGCGAGACGATCGCACGATATCTCGCGGACGAAAGCGAGTTTGGCCTGTTTTCCGAGAACATCGAGCGACTGAACCAGCTTATCCAGTACACGCTCGGACAAAATGACGTTCACGCGGTCGCGATCATGGACGCCGGGCGGCGCGTCATTGCGCAGGCAACGCATGATCAAGGCACGCTTCGGCCCGCCGGCGGCGGCAGCCTGCTGATGAATTTCAGCGCCCCGATCCACAGAACCAGTATCACCGTTTCGGATAATGAGGAGTTGATCCCCGGATCCGACAGCGCGATCACCGCCGCGGACGCAATGCCGATCGGTTGGGTCGAAGTCAGCCTGTCCCGGGAGAGCACCCTCGCCCGCCAACAGGCGGTCATTCACAATATCGTCCTGATCGCGGCGGCGACCGCCGTCTTCAGCATGCTGATCGCGTTGTGGATGGGGCGTGGCATAGTCAGGCCGATCATTCGCCTCAGTCATGCGGTCAACGATGCGCGCAAAGGCCACCTCGAAACCCGGGTCGCGCCCTCGACCGGTGGCGAGATCGGGGCGCTGGAACAAGGTTTCAATGAAATGGTGGCGGTCATGGAGCAGTCGCGTAACCGCATGCAGAACGAGATCGAGGAAGCGACCGGCAGGCTGCAGTCGACAATTCGGGAACTGGAGCAGAAAAACAGCGAAGTTGAAGCTGCACGCGAAAAAGCACTGGTCGCCGGAAATGAAAAGGCCAATTTCCTCGCGAACATGAGCCATGAGATACGCACGCCGATCAACGCGATCCTCGGCTACACCTCACTGCTCGAGAAGTCAGGACTGAGCGCCGATCAGTATGAATATGCCCGCACGATCGGTTGTGCCTCGACTCAGCTGCTCAGGGTCATCGATGACATCCTGTCGTTTTCAAAGCTTGAATCGGGAACGGTCCAGCTCGATCAAAGCGAATTCGATCTGCGCGACGTGCTCGAGGACGTGTTGTGCATGCTTGGCCACGATGCTCGGGAAAAAGAACTCGAGCTGGTCCTGCTGATCGATTCCGACGTGCCGCTCAAGCTTGTCGGCGATGCCGTGCGTTTCCGTCAGGTCGTCATCAATCTGATGAACAACGCAATCAAGTTTACCGAGCGTGGCAGTGTCAATATTCAGGTCCATCTCGTCGCGATGGAAGAAAATAAAATCGAGATTGAACTGCGGGTGATCGACACGGGGATCGGCATCGCGCGCGATGTCGTCGATCGGATCTTCAACTCCTTTCATCAGGCCGATTCGACGATCTCCCGCCGTTACGGCGGTACCGGGCTCGGGCTTGCGATTGTGTCGCGCCTGGTCACGCTGTGGGGCGGCAAGATCGGGGTTTCGAGCGAACCCGGCGTCGGTTCGACTTTCTGGTGTACGTTCAAATGCGAACTGCAGGCCTCGCAGGACGATCACACCGCCGCGCCCGCGCTCGCCGGCAGAAAGATCCTGCTCTACGACGACAACCCGCTCGCCCGCCGCGCGGTTCGCAATCTGCTGTTGACCTGGTCGATCAATGTCTACCTCGCGCGGCGGCGCGAGCAGATTGCCGAGATGCTGAGCGGCGCACAGCAGGCTGGCGAGCCATTTGAGCTGGTCGTCTTCGGCATCGGCAACGATCAGGCGAGCATCGAAGGCGGCGGCAGCGATGCGGATAGCCTCGCGGACCTGATTCGGCGGCAATACCATATTCCCATGCTGCTGATGGTCAATTGTACGCGGACTACCCTGCTCAGCCGATCACTGAGCGATTCAGGGCTCAGGATTACGATCAAGCCGGTCCGGCGGGATATCCTGCACCGGAGCCTCTGCGCGCTGCTGGGTATTGAGCTTGCCGGTATGGAGACCCATGGCGCGACTGGCGACGAGATCGATCAGGACATGGACTCCGGAGAATTCACCGGGCTGCGCGTGCTGCTCGCCGAGGACAACGATTTCAACCGGACACTGGTGACGCGCGTGCTGGAGCAGGCCGGTGTCGAGGTTACCCAGTCGGCAAGTGGCGACGAGGCGCTCGCGCACGCGAGCGCGGAGGACTATGAACTGGTCATCATAGACCTGCATCTGCCCGGTATGGACGGCGCCGAGACCGCCCGGAGGCTGCGTCGCCTGCGTCCGTCGTTGCGGCATATACCGATCATTGCGCTGACCGCCGACGTGTTCTTCAACGACTCGGAAAAGTTGCGGCAATCCGCTATCGATGCATGCCTGCTGAAACCACTCGACGAGCCGCAATTATGGGAACTGATCCGCACGCTGTGCGTGTTACCGGCAACCGAGGGCCGCAGACCGCAGGTTGACCGGGCGCATGCGAGTAACGAGATCCACGCCCGCCTCTGGCCCAGGCTGGTCGCGTCGATCCTGGATCAGCGCCAGCGCATCACACGTGCCGCGACGGAAGGTGATCGCAGCGCGCTGGCCGATCTGGCTCATGAACTCAAGGGTATCGCCGGTTATTTTGGCGTCGGGGATCTCCCGGTCTTCATTGAAGATCTGGAGCGCCTGATCGCGCGCGACGCGGATGATCACGAACTTCGACAATCGGCTGAACAGCTTGGACACGCGATTGACCACGCGCTCGAGGCATCAGCGACGGTGACGGCGGAGACAGCGACGTCAGCGCAAACAGAATCTACTTCGCCGCCAGGAACAAGCGCCTGAAATTGCGCGTGGTCGCCTCGGCGATCTGTTCGAACGGCACACCGCGAAGTTCGGCGATATGCTCGGCGACATGACGGGTGAAGGCGGGCTGGTTCGGCTTGCCGCGGTACGGCGCCGGCGTCAGATAGGGACAGTCGGTCTCGACGAGTATGCGGTCCTCGGGCAGGCTTGCGGCGACCTGCTTCAGCGTGGTGGCGTTAGCGAAGGTCACGATGCCCGAAAACGAGATGTAGAAACCGAGATCGATAGCGCTGAGCGCGGTGTCGAGATCCGCCGTGAAGCAGTGCATGACCCCGCCGACCCTGCTGGCGCCCTCCTCACCCAGGATTCGCAACGTGTCCTCATTCGCATCGCGCATGTGAATGATCAACGGCAGGCCGGTCTCGCATGCCGCCTGGATGTGGCGCCGGAATCGATCGTGCTGCCAGCTGTTGTCGCCGCTGCTGCGGAAATAATCGAGTCCGGTCTCGCCTATCGCGATAATCCTTTCCCCTGAACGCGCGAGACGCACCAGTTCTTCGACGGTGGCTTCCCTGCCCTCGCGTTCGTTCGGATGCACCCCGACCGAGCCGTAGACATTCGGATACGCCAGCGTCAGCGCGAGCACCTGCGGAAACTCCTCGAGACGAATCGATACGCACAGCATTTCCGTGACGCCATGCGCGCGCGCATTCTCGAGAACGCCATCGAGATTCCCATCGAACGCGGACAGATCGAGCAGATCGAGGTGACAGTGGGAATCGACGAGATTCATTGGCAGGGATTGTAGCAAGAATCAAAGGGGTCAGACCCTTTTGATCGATAGTTCATCGCGAAACGAGATGATGCGGGTGATCAAAAGGGTCTGACCCCTTTGATTTCTGGCCCCGGATCTACATCGTGTGGGTCATGCGGTCGGACTTCAACGCGCCGGCAAGGTAGGTCTCGATCCTGTTTCTAACCGCTGCGCCGTCCTTGTCAGTGAACTGGACGCCGATGCCGGCAACGAAATGGCCATGCGCATCCTTGGGATTGATCCAGGCGACGCGGCCGACGACCGGCATCTTCTCGGTCTCTTCCATCAGCGTCAGCAGGATGAAAACCTCGTCACCGAGGGCATAGCTCTTGCTGGTCGGGATGAAGATCCCGCCACCCTTGAAGAACGGGATATACGCGGAATAAAGCGACCCCTTGTCCTTGATCGAGAGCGACAGGATGCCCTGGCGGGGTGCCCCGTGCGGCAGGGATCCATGAGGCGGGTGGGGATGTTCGGTCTCGGCAGTCATCGCGTACTTATAAGGAATCGGTTTAATTAAGAGTTTTAACCATCAGTATTATTTTGATTTATTGATCGATACCCATCCCAGCAAGGCATCCTCGAGCAGGAGCTGCGGACTGACCTGAGCCTCTATGTCCCGCAGCGCCCCGGAGACCCGCTCGAGCTGCCGGATCAGGCCCCCGGCCTCGAGGCCCGAGGCGAGCGCGGCGAGTGGATCACGGTGGTCAGGATTGCTCATCAACGGCGGCTCGACAGAGGCCTTCAGGCGCACCATGTCGACAAGCCACGCGTATAGCCAATATAGCGATTCCTGGGGCCCGAACTTTAGCCAGTTCTCCGTGACCTGCACCGGATCCGCCTGTCCCGACGCGAGTCCGCGCAGGTCGTCGAACATCGCCTGCCGGCGCTCGAGCCGGCCCTCCCCGGCCAGCGCAAGTGCCGCCAGCGGGGCGCCTGCGGCAAGGTTCAATAGCAGATCCTGGTCATGGCCCGGACCACGGCTGGTCTCCATTTTCGAGGCCAGCCAGGCGACCGTGGCGTCGCGCCTGGGGTCATTCGCCAGCAGCGGTTGAAACATCACGCGCTGGCAACGGCTCAGTATCGTTCCCGGCAGCGCCGCGGGACGCGCGCTGACGAGGATCAGCATGGTCCCCGGCGGCGGCTCCTCGAGGGTCTTCAGCAGCGCATTCGCGGCATTCGGATTCATCCGCTCGGCCGGATCGACGATGACGATCCGGGCGCCGTCGTAATGGGTCGTCAGGGTGAGGTAATCGACGATCTCGCGCACCTGATCGACGGTGATCGCGGTCCGCTCCTTGTTGGTTTTTTCGTTGACCTCGATTTCGCAGATGCGCAAGTCCGGATGTGTGCCGGCAGCCAGCAGTACGCAGGCGCTGCATTCCCCGCAGGCAACGCCCCGATCGCCTGGCGTCCGGCACAGCAGCGCCTGACCGAGCGATTGCGCGAAATGACGCTTGCCGATGCCGGGCCGGCCGCATAACAACAGCGCATGTGGCAGGCGCCCGGCCTCGCGGGCGCGCAGGACTTGCGCCCAGGGATCTTCGTGCCAGGGCAGCAGCTCGTTCAGCGTCTGATTTCCTGTTTCAGCCATCGCGAAATGATTTCCCGGATCTGCGCCTGGACCTCGGCCACGGGGCGCGTCGCATCGATGATCCGGAAGCGCCCGGCCTCGCGCCGTGCCTGTTCGAGATAGGCCTCTCGCACCCGCTCGAAGAACGCGATCTCCTCGACTTCGAAGCGGTCGGCCGCAGCGCGGCGACCGGCGCGGGCGAGGCCCGCCTCGACCGGCATGTCGAATAACAGCGTCAAGGATGGCGTCACGTCCGCGTGTGTCCAACGTGCAAGGGCCGCCACGCGCTCATGCGCGATGCCGCGGCCACCCCCCTGATAGGCAAAGGTCGCGTCGGTAAAGCGGTCGCACAGCACCCACCGGCCGGTCGAGAGCGCCGGCCGGATCACCTGCGCGAGGTGTTCCGCGCGTGCCGCGAACATCAGCAGCAGCTCGGCGTCCGCCGCCATGCCATCATGCCGGTGATCGAGCAGCAGCCCGCGAATCTCCTCGCCGAGCGGGGTACCGCCGGGTTCCCGCGTCAGCACGACCTCGGCGCCGGAGGCTTCGAGCAGTCCCCGGATGAACGGGAGGTTCGTCGTCTTGCCGCCGCCCTCGGCGCCCTCGACGGTGATGAAATGGCCCTGCGCAGTAGTTTGTGCTGTCATTGCTGTTCGCCGAGGATGTATTTTCCGACAGCCCGCTGATGTTCGTCGAGCGTCACCGAGAAATAGTGCGTGCCATCGCCGCGCGAGACGAAGAACAGTTCCTCGCCTGGTTCCGGATGCAGCGCGGCATGCAGCGACGCAGCGCCGGGCAAGGCGATCGGCGTCGGCGGCAATCCGCGCCGGGTATAGGTATTATACGGAGTATCGGTGCGCAGGTCGTTGCGCGTGATACGGCCGTCATACTGATCGCCGAGCCCGTAGATCACCGTCGGGTCGGTCTGCAGGCGCATGCCGGCCTCGAGTCGGCGGGCGAAGACCCCGGCGATCCGGTAGCGTTCTTCCGGTACGCCGGTCTCCTTTTCGATGAGCGATGCGAGAATCAGCGCCTCGTACGGGGTCCCGACCGGCAGGCCGACGGAGCGCTGCTCCCATTCCTGTGTCAGCCGTTGCGCCATTGCCTGATACGCCTGGCGCAGCAACGCAAGATCGGACGTGCCCGCGATGAAGTGATAGGTATCGGGGAAGAAGCGCCCCTCAGGGTGTTCGCCGGGCGCGCCGATCGCCGCCATGATCGCGTCATCGTCCGGGTTATCGATGGCCCGGCGTATCTTGTCATGTCCGCGAATCGCCCGCAGCATCTGCCGGAAGGTCCAGCCTTCCGGTATCGTCAGCGCGTAGTGAATCACGTCGCCGGTTTCGAGCTTGCGCAGCAGGTCAACCGGCGTCATGCCCGGCGTCAGCAGGTATTCACCGGCCTGGATGTTATCGGCCCGTCCACGAAAACGCGCATGCCAGACCAGGTAACGCGGACGGTCGAGATGGCCGAGTCCTTCGAGTTCACGCGCGACCGTGATCAGCCCGCTGCCAGGCGCAACCTCATATTGCAGTGGCGTGTCGATACCGGTCAGCGGCGCCTGCAGGAAACGCTGGTAGTCGTAGAACATGGCCGCCATTACCAAAGCTATCCCGGCAACAATGCCGACCGCTGTACGGTTGAGCCGTATCTTCATGTTGCTTCATCAGCAGGGAAACAGTCGGCTCTCGCGTTACCGGATACGCGTAAATACATCCCTGCGGCGGAAGGTCCCGTAACGCGAGAACCGACTGCTTCCAATCTAGACAAGCTGCTCGATTTCCATCAGGCAGTTTTGAGCGACCTCCGCCATCAACCGCCGTGTAACGGGTCCAACGCTGAATTCGGTCTGGTCGATGCGCCGCACCGGCCAGATGCCGATGACGCTGTTGCACATGAAGACTTCATCGGCTGCATCGAGGTGTTTCGGCAGCAGCCGTGATTCGCTGACCGGAATGTCGAGAGCCCGTGCAGTGTCGATGATCAGCCCGCGCATGACGCCGGCAACGCCGCATTGCGTCAGACCGGGGGTAAGAAGTTCGCCATCGCGGATGATGAACACATTGCTCATTGTGCCTTCAATGAGCGCGCCCTCCGCGTCCATCATCAGGCCTTCGCGAATGTGCGGATCGTCCCATTCCGCGCGCGCGAGCACCTGTTCGAGGCGGTTCAGGTGCTTGATGCCGGCAAGCGCCGGATTCGACCCGAGGCGCAGGCGGCACAATCGCACCGCGATGCCGTTCCGGTAGTCGGCGGCGGCAAGATTCGGCGCCGGCAGCAGCATCAGGATGCGCGTCGCCCGTCCGGCGGCGGTCGCCGGATCCGCCGGTGTAACCCGGTAACCGTGCATGCCCGAGCCGCGCGTCACGATGATTTTCATAAGCGCGAGGGTCACGCCCGCGCACAACTGCGCAGCCTCGCGCGTCAGGACCGCCGCATTCGGCGCCGGCAGTTGCAGGCGGCGGCAGCCGTCCGCGAGGCGACGCAGGTGGCGCTCCAGGAGTTGCGGCACGCCGTCCCGGACCGCGAGCGTCTCGAACAGTCCATCCCCGTACTGCAGACCGCGATCGAGCGCGCTGACTTCGTCTCCGGGTTGTCCATTGATCAGGATCATCGTCGACCATTCTACCGGACGTAACGACTCGGCTGCAGAACACCCGGAGCAGCCGGGGGCCTAACGCAGTTTGCTGAATACCAGCGTGCCGTTGGTACCGCCAAAGCCAAAAGAGTTCGAGATTGCGACGTCGATCTTCATCGGGCGCGCCTCGTTTGGAACGTAATCGAGATCGCAATCGGGATCGGGGGTATCGAGATTGATCGTCGGTGGCGCGACCTGGTCACGGATCGCGAGAATAGAGAAGATCGCCTCGACGCCGCCGGCGGCGCCGAGCAGGTGCCCGGTCATTGATTTTGTCGAGCTGACCGCGACCCGCCGCGCATGCGCGCCAAACGCAATCTTGATCGCGACCGTCTCCGCCTTGTCTCCGGCCTGCGTCGAAGTCCCGTGGGCATTGATGTAGTCGATTGCCTCGATACCGAGGCCGGCATTGCGCAATGCGTTCAGCATGCAGCGCCGCGCCCCGTCGCCATCCTCGGGCGGTGATGTCATATGATAGGCATCGGCGCTCATGCCGTAGCCAATGACCTCGGCGTAGATTTGAGCCCCGCGACTGCGGGCGTGCTCGTATTCCTCGAGCATGACGACACCGGCGCCTTCGCCGAGCACGAAGCCGTCGCGGTCGCGGTCCCACGGGCGGCTGGCGCGTTCCGGATCATCGTTGCGCTGTGACAGCGCCCGCGCGGCACCGAAACCGCCGAGCCCCATCGGCGAGGTCGCCATCTCGGCGCCGCCGGCAAGCATCATGTCGGCATCGCCATATTCGATCATGCGCGCCGCATCGCCGATACTGTGGGTGCCGGTTGTGCAGGCCGTCACCAGGGCAATGTTCGGACCCTTGAGCCCGCACATGATCGACAGGTTGCCCGCGATCATATTGATGATGTTGCTCGGCACGAAGAATGGCGAGATCCTGCGCGGCCCGCCACTCAGGTAGGCGTTGTGACTGTCCTCGATGCCGGGCAATCCGCCGATGCCGGAGCCGATCGAGACACCGATACGTTCTGCGTTTGCCTCGGTGACCTCGATCCCGGAATCCTTGAGCGCCTGCATCCCGGCCGCGATGCCGTAATGGACGAAAGGATCCATCTTGCGCGCCTCTTTCGGCGGGATATAGTCGTGAAGCGGGAAATCCTTGACCGTCGCGGCGAAGCGCGTCGGGAAGGCCGAGGTGTCGAAGGTCGTGATCGTGGCGGCCCCTGACTTTCCGGCAAGGATATTGTCCCAGGATTCCCGGACGGTCAAACCGATGGGGCTCACCATGCCAAGCCCGGTGATGACGACACGTCTTTTCATGCGCGGTTCTATCCCTGCAATCCAGTGGCATGCGTCCAGCCTCCCGGTCGGCCCCGGGGTTCGGCATGAACCCGGAACAGACTGGGAAGGCTGGTCACAATTATGCTTTCAGAAGGTAGGCGATACAAACTTCAGAATGGAAAGAGGAATGGGCAGACTCATGACGGTGCGAGAGTCGAAGCGCCGAAGCTGCTTCGATGGCGCCCCGTCAACCCGGCTTATGGTTCGTGATGTAGTCGATCGCCTGTTGAACGGTGGTGATCTTCTCCGCCTCTTCGTCGGGGATCTCGCACTCGAACTCCTCTTCGAGCGCCATTACCAGTTCCACGGTATCCAGTGAATCTGCGCCAAGATCATCGACGAATGAGGCCTCACGCGTGACCTCTTCTTCTTTAACGCCCAATTGTTCCACGACAATCTTCTTGACGCGGACCTCAATGCTGTCGCTCATTTACAGATTTCCTCCCTAGAAACCGAAGACTGCCCTTGCTGCAAAGCGGCTATTTTATTGGAATCCCTGCAAGGATGCCAGAGAAATAAGCCCGTCCCGAGACAGCGTGTTAATTTAATGATATCAGTGAAAAAATCAACGATATTATGATCATGGCATGTACATGCCGCCGTTCACGTGCAGGGTTTCGCCGGTGATGTAGCCCGCTTCGGACGAGGCGAGAAATGCGACACAGCAGGCGATATCCTCGGGGCGGCCGAGCCGCCCGAGCGGTATCTGCTGCAGCAGGGCCTCGTGCTGCGATTCGGGCAGGTCTTTTGTCATGTCGGTATCGATAAATCCGGGCGCCACGACATTGACGGTAATCCCGCGGGACGCGACCTCGCGTGCAAGCGATTTGCTGAAGCCGATCATGCCTGCCTTGGAGGCCGCATAGTTGGCCTGCCCGGGATTACCGGTCAGCGCGACGACCGACGCGATATTGATGATCCGACCTTTGCGCGCCTTCATCATTCCCCGCAAGCAGGCCCGGGACAGCCGGAACACCGCACCGAGATTCGTGTCGAGGATCGTGTCCCATTCCTCGTCCTTCATGCGCAGCAGCAGGTTGTCGCGCGTGATGCCGGCATTATTGACGAGGATACCGGGCGGTCCGTAGGTCATCTCGATCTTCTTCACCGTCGCGTCGATTGCGCCAGGCGCGGTGACGTCGAGGACCAGCCCGGTCCCGCGAACGCCGGCGGCCTTCATCCACGCATTGATGCGCGCTGCGCCATCCTCCGAGGTCGCTGTCCCGGTGACCGTAGCGCCGCGTCGCCCCAGTTCTTCCGCGATCGCGCGCCCGATGCCCCGGGTCGCGCCTGTCACCAGTGCGATTTCATTTTCCAGACTCATGGCGTGTCCCTGCTATTAAGACTACTGATGGTCCAGTGCTTCCTGCAGCGATGGCGTATCATATACCGCCATCGCGGCCAGTTCCCTGTCGATGCGCTTGACGAGACCGGTCAGCACCTTGCCGGGGCCGCACTCGATGACGCGTTTGATGCCTTGCTGCTTCATTTGTTGGATCGTTTCGACCCAGCGCACCGGGCTGTAGAGTTGACGCACCAGCGCGGAGCGGATATCCCCGGCGTCGCCATGGGCCCTCGCATCGACATTATGCAAGACCGGAATCGCCGGTATACCGATCGCCGTTACCTCGAGGAGCTGGCTCATCTGATCGGCGGCCGGTTGCATCAATGCGCAATGCGACGGGACGCTGACCGGTAACAGGATTGCGCGTTTCGCGCCGGTCTCGCGCGCGCGCGCGATGGCACGCTCGACCGCGGTTGCCTGGCCGGCGATGACGACCTGTCCCGGCGAATTGAAATTGACCGCGGCGACAACCTCGCCCTGCGCGGCGTCAGCGCACAGCGCGATGACCCGTTCGTCCTCGAGTCCGAGTATCGCCGCCATTGCGCCCTGTCCTTCCGGCACGGCCGCCTGCATGTAACGCCCCCGCTCGGCGACCAGCTCGACCGCGCATTCGAAGGAAATCGCGTCGCCGCACGCGAGCGCGGTGTATTCGCCAAGGCTGTGGCCGGCCATGACGGACGGCATGGGACCACCACACTGACACCAGACGCGCCAGATCGCGATGCCGGCAACGAGCATCGCCGGCTGAGTACGATCGGTACGATTCAGATCTGCCTCGGGGCCATCCTGGATCAGGCGCCACAGGTCGTAACCAAGCACCTCGGAGGCGGCGTCGAAGGTATCCCCCACGATCGGATAGGCGCCGCCCATCTCGGCCAGCATCCCGACCGACTGGGAGCCCTGGCCCGGAAAGACGATGGCGAGGTTTTTGTCGATATCACTCATTGTTGCGAATTATAACGCTAGTACTTGATTAATGCAGAGCCCCAGGTGAAACCGCCGCCGAAGGCCTCGAGCAGCAGCATCTCGCCGCGCTTGATCCGGCCATCGCGCACCGCGACGTCCAGCGCGAGAGGGATCGACGCCGCCGAGGTGTTGCCGTGCAAATCGACGGTGACGACGACGCGTTCCATCGGCAGGCCGAGTTTGCGCGCGGTGGCGGCAATGATGCGGATATTGGCCTGGTGCGGGATGACCCAGTCGATATCACTCTTGTGCAGCCTGTTTGCGACCAGAGTCTCATCGACGATACGCTCCAGCGTGTTGACCGCGACCTTGAATACCTCGCTACCCTGCATCTGGATATACGCCTTGCCTTCGCGAACCTGATCATAGCCCTCGGAAATGCCTGCCGGCACCATCAGCAGTTCCTGATAGCTGCCATCGGCATGCAGATGAGTCGAGACGATGCCGGGCTCGTCATTCGCCTGGAGAATCACCGCGCCGGCGCCGTCACCGAACAGGACGCAGGTGCTGCGATCGGTCCAGTCGGTGATCCGCGACAGGGTATCGGCGCCGACGACGAGCGCGCAGCGCGCGGACCCGGTACGAATGAACTTGTCCGCAACGCCAAGCGCATAGATGAAACCGCTGCATACCGCCTGGAGGTCAAACGCGGTCTGGCCGTGCAGGCCGAGACGCTGTTGCAGCAGACAGGCGGTGCTCGGAAAGACCCGGTCCGGCGTCGTCGTCGCGACGACGATCAGGTCGATATCGTGACCATCGATGTCCGCCGCCTCGATTGCCCGCCGCGATGCGGCCTCCGCCAGGTGGACGGTATTCTCTCCGTCGGCGGCGATATGCCGCATACGAATGCCGGTGCGGTCCCGGATCCACTCATCGGTAGTGTCGACCATCTTTTCGAGATCGGAGTTGTGCAGCACTCGTTCGGGCAGATAGCCGCCGGTGCCGGTGATGCGGGAGAACTTCACTCTGCCGACCTTTCCCGCGGCTTTTCCATCAGCAGCGATTCGATGAGACTGCCGATGCGCTGCGGGACATCCTTTCTGACTTCCAGCACCGCCTCCTTGATCGCATTGGCAAACGAAGTCTCGTCTGCGCTGCCATGGCTCTTGATGACGATCCCCTGCAGACCGACCAAGCTGGCTCCATTGTATCTGCGCGGGTCAATCCTGTTCCGGAACGCGTCCAGTACCGGCTTCGCGGCCGCGCCGCGCAGGCGGGTGCCCATCGTGCGCATGAATTCCTGTTTGATGAAATGTGCCATCATGTGCGCAACGCCCTCGCTGGTCTTCAGCGCGACGTTACCGACGAAACCGTCGCAGACGACGACATCGACGGTCCCTTCATAGATATCGTTCCCTTCGATGAAGCCGGCGTAGTTGATGAATTCGCAATTGCCGAGCAGGCGCGCCGCTTCCTTGACCCGGTCGTTACCCTTGATCTCCTCCTCGCCGATATTCAGCAGCCCCACGGTAGGCGACGGATTGCTGTCGACCGCGCTGGTCAATATCGACCCCATGACCGCGAACTGGAACAGGTGGTCAGCGTGGGAATCGACGTTTGCGCCGAGGTCGAGCATGCGGGTATGAGCGCGGATCGTCGGCAGCGCGGCTATGATCGCCGGCCGTTCGACGCCGGGCAGCGTCTTCAGCACATAGCGTGCGGTCGCCATCAGCGCGCCGGTGTTACCGGCGCTGACGCAAGCCGCGGCCTCATTTTCCTTGACCATATTGATCGCGATCCGCATCGAGGAATCGCGCTTGCCGCGCAGCGCCTGTGACGGCAGTTCATGCATCTCGACCTTCTGCGAGGCGTGACGAATCGACAGTCGCGAGTCAATCTTCGCGCCGTGCCTTTCGAATTCCCGTTCGAGCGCCTGCTGATCGCCGACCAGGATCAGGTGGAGATCCGGATGCTGAGCGAGTGCGGTGAGTGATGCGGGGACGGTGACCGTGGGACCATGGTCACCACCCATCGCGTCAAGGGCTATCTTCAGACTCAAGCCTCAGACTTCCCCTTCCTTCGTGTCTATGACCTTACGCCCGCGGAAGTAGCCGCCGGGGGTCACATGATGACGCAGATGGGTTTCACCGCTGGTCGGGTCGACGGAAATCGTCGGCGCCTTCAGGCGGTCGTGTGCGCGGCGCATGCCGCGCTTCGATGCCGATTTTCTGTTTTGTTGTACAGCCATGATTCAATCACTCCGTGGTTGATTCAGTTTCGTTCCTTTTCCTTGAGCAGTTCGCCGAGTCCGGCGAACGGACGGCGAGTCTCCTGTGGCTCCACCCGTCCGGATTCCGGCCTGTCGATCAGCCGCTGGTCGATGCGGCATGCGTCGACCGCATGCATCGGGACGATCGGCAAAGCCAGCAGCAGTTCATCCTCGACGAGCTTGCCGAGATCCAGTCGTGATTCCTCAACGATGACCGGTTCGTAATGGCCGGGCAGGCTCTCGGCAGCGGCTTCCGTCGGCGTCACGCCGAGGGCCGTATCGAGATCCAGTGGATACGCGAGCAACTGCAGACACCGCTGGCAGACCAAGTGCAGGGTCGCCGTCAGCCTGCCCTGCACATAGCAGACCTTTTGCGCATCGATGCCGAAATCCAGTTCGACATTGACTTCGCCTTCTGTATCATGCAGGTAACCGGCGAGCCGCGTCATCGCGGTGAGGGGCAGGCTGCCGCGCAGCGTCACACCCGACTCGGCCAGGCGACCCGGATGTACCATCTGCGGAAGTCGGCCAGACATAGCCGGACATCATAGGGCCAGATCCTGTAACTGTCAAAATTTACTAATAAAATTATTTTATTCAGACTATTCCGCAGAACCCTTCGGACACACTTCAGGAGCAGAATGACCAGACCGCAGGACAGACCTTCCGCAGCGTCACGCCCCCCGAACCTGATCCTCGCCTCCAGTTCTCCGTACCGTCGCCTGCTGATGGAGCGGCTCGGGATCGCCTTCGAGACGGCCGCTCCGGACATCGACGAAAGCCCGCTGTCCGGCGAGGCGCCCGAGGCGATGGCGCTCAGGCTCGCCGAGGCCAAGGCCCGGCGCATCGCGGCGGATCGACCCGAAGCCCTGATCATCGGTTCGGACCAGATCGCGGTGCTCGACGGGCGCATCATCGGCAAGCCCGGCGGGCGCGCGGCGGCGATCGAACAACTGCTCGCGTCATCGGGCCGCACGCTGCCGTTCCTGACGGCGATTTGTGTGCTGAATGCGGCGAACAACCACGTGCAGCTCGACATGGTCCCGACGCAGGTCACGTTCCGCCGGCTCGACCGCGCGACAATCGAAGGTTACGTCTCCCGCGATCGGCCCTATGCCTGCGCCGGCGCACTGCAAGTCGAGCGCCTCGGCATCACTCTGCTCGAGCATATCGACAGCGAAGACCCGACCGCACTGATCGGCCTGCCGCTGATCCGCCTCAGTCGGATGCTCGAAGCCGAAGGGGTCGATCTGTACGCCGAACATTGAATCGTACCGGGCTGTCTCTCATGAACACGGACACCCTCAAGGAAGATACCGGCGAAGAGCGTCCCTGGCATGCGCTCCGCGGGGATCAGGCGCTCGAACTCCTGAACAGCGGCCATGACGGCCTCGCCGCGGACGAGGCCGTCCGGCGGCTCGAACGATACGGCCATAACCGCCTCCCGCCGCCGCAGACCCGCGGCCCGCTGATTCGCCTGCTCGCGCAGTTCAACAATCTGCTGATCCAGGTGCTGATCGTCGCCGCGGTCGTGACCGTGCTGATTGGCCACTGGATCGATGCAACGGTCATCATGGCGGTCGTCATCGTCAATACCGTCGTCGGTTTCGTCCAGGAAGGCCGCGCCGAGCAGGCACTCGACGCGATCCGCCACATGCTCGCGCCGAACGCGTCGGTGACACGCGACGGCCGCCGCCATACGCTGCCGGCCGAAGATCTCGTACCCGGCGACGTCGTGCTGCTCGAACCCGGCGACAAGGTGCCGGCCGATCTGCGGCTGCTGAAGATCAAGGGACTGCGCATCCAGGAGGCCGTGCTGACCGGAGAATCGGTGCCGATCGACAAGTCCGTCGAGGTCGTCGCGGAGAAGACCGATCTCGGCGACCGCCACTGCCTCGCGTTCTCCGGCACGCTGGTCACCGCGGGCCAGGGCGCCGGCGTCGTCGTCGCGACCGGCGGCCGCACCGAGATCGGCCGCATCAGCGGGATGCTGACCGACGTCGAGACGCTGACGACGCCGCTGCTCGAACAGATGGGCATGTTCGCGCGCCGGCTGACGTTCGTGATCCTCGGGGCGGTGCTGCTGCTGTTCCTGTACGGCTCTTTCGTACAGGGCCAGTCCCCGGCCATGATGTTCCTGATCGCCGTTGCGCTCGCGGTGTCCGCGATCCCCGAGGGACTGCCGACGATCCTGACCGTGACGATGGCGATCGGCGTCCAGCGCATGGCCGCGCGCAACGCGATCATCCGCCGGCTGCCGATGGTCGAGACGCTCGGCGCGGTGTCGATCATCTGTTCCGACAAGACCGGCACGCTGACGCGCAACGAAATGACGGTACGCACGGTCACGCTCGCCGGACACACCTTCACGACGACCGGCACCGGCTACGATCCGCACGGGGAATTCCGCCTCGACGATATCGCCGTCGATACCGACGATCATCCCGGCCTCGGCGAGTTCCTGCGCGCCGGCGTTCTCTGCAGCGACTCGTCATTGCATCAGCGCGACGGGGAATGGCGCATCGACGGCGACCCGATGGAAGGCGCGCTGCTGGTCGCCGCGGTCAAGGCCGGCTTCGACGTTGCGCTCGAGCGCGGACATTACACCCGTACCGACGTCATCCCGTTCGATGCCGCGCACCGCTTCATGGCGGTGCTTGACCATGATCACGAAGGCAACGGTTATGTCTACGTCAAGGGCGCGCCCGAGAAACTGGTCGGCATGTGCGAACGCGAACGGCACGCCGGCGGAGACCGGCCGATAGACGCCGACGCGTGGCACCGGCGCATCGACGCGATCGCCGCCGGCGGCCAGCGCGTGCTCGCGATCGCGACGCGCCCCGTTTCCGGCGCCCGGTCGATGCTGAACTTCGAGGACGTCGAGACCGGACTCGTGCTGCTCGGACTGGTCGGCCTGATGGATCCGCCGCGCGACGAGGCGATCGACGCGATCGCCGAATGCCAGTCGGCCGGCATCCGCGTCAAGATGATCACCGGCGACCACGCCGCGACCGCGCTCGCGATCGCGGGCCAGCTCGGGCTCGTGAACGGCCGCGAGGTCGTCACCGGGCGCGAGCTCGACGAGATGGACGACGCTACGTTCGCCGCCGCCGCCGAGCGTATCGACGTATTCGCCCGCACGACGCCCGAACATAAATTGCGCCTCGTCGAGGCGCTGCAATCCCAGGGCAAGGTTGTCGCGATGACCGGCGACGGCGTCAACGATACCCCGGCGCTGAAGCGCGCCGACGTCGGCGTCGCGATGGGCAAGAACGGCACCGAAGCCGCCAAGGAGGCCTCCGGCATGGTGCTCGCCGACGACAACTTCGTGTCGATCGCGCAGGCGGTGCGCGAGGGCCGCACCGTTTACGACAACCTGAAGAAGGCGATCCTGTTCCTGCTGCCGATCAACGGCGGCGAGTCGCTCGGCGTCGTCATCGCGGTGCTGGCCGGCTTCACGCTGCCGATCACGCCGCTGCAGATCCTCTGGATCAACATGGTCAGTTCGGTCGTGCTCGCGATGGCGCTTGCGTTCGAGGCGACGGAACCCGACGTCATGAAACGGCCGCCGCGGCGGCGCGGCGAGCCGATCCTGTCGGGGTTTCTCGTCTGGCGCATCTGCCTGGTCTCGCTGCTGTTCCTCGCCGGAATGTTCGCGATGTTCTTCGGGTCACAGGCCAACGGCGCGACGCTCGATGAGGCCCGCACCTACGCGGTCAACGTCCTCATCGTCATGGAGGTATTCTACCTGTTCAACATCCGCTACCTCGGCAGCGGCTCTTTCTCGTGGCAACGGATGTTCGGCACCCGGCCGATCTGGATCGCGCTGACGGCGGTCGTCACGCTGCAACTGACCTTCACCTACGCGCCGTTCATGAATTTCTTCTTTGAAAGCCGCCCGGTCGACTTCGTGCACGGCGCCGCGATCATCGCGATCGGCGTGCTGGTGTTCGTGATCCTCGAGATCGAGAAGTGGCTCGGAAAGAAAGCTCGCAATCTATTGCTGATCTGACCCCAGGCCCTCTGTCAGCGCATTTCGCCGCGGAATGCGGTCATCACGGTGTTCGCGAGAACCATGCCGATACGGTTGGCGAAGCGCTCGAATACCGGGCGCCGGTAGGTGTAATCGACGATCCGTTCCTCTCCGACGATCTCGCGGGCGACGAAGCTGCTGCTGCCGAGGCCGTCGATCAGGCCGAGTTTCAGGCTCTCCTCGCCGGTCCAGGTCAGGCCGGTGAACAGCGTGCCATCGGCGCCGTTGAGGCGGTCTCCGCGCCCTTTCCTGACGACGGCGATGAATTGCTTATGCACGTCGTCCAGCATCGCGCGCACATGGCCGATGTCCGCGTCCTTCAGCGGCGAGAACGGGTCGAGGAAGCCCTTGCTCTCCCCGGCCGTGATCAGGCGGCGCTCGACGCCGAGTTTTTCCAGCGTGTCGACGAAGCCAAAGCCGTCGATCAGCACGCCGATCGAGCCGACGATGCTGGCCTTGTCGGCATAGATCTCGTCGGCGCCGGCCGCGATGTAGTAACCGCCCGACGCGCAGATGTCAGTAACCACGGCGTACAGTTTCTTGTCGGGATGCAGGCCGCGCAGGCGCGTGATCTCGTCATTGACATAACCGGCCTGCACCGGACTGCCGCCCGGGCTGTTGATGCGCAGGATGATGGCTTCGGCGTGCTCGTTGTCGAAGGCGCGCCGCAGGCCGGTGATGATATTGTCCGCGCTCGCCTCCTGGCCGTCGGCGATAACGCCGTGGATCTCGATCAGCGCGGTGTGGGCGTCACCGAGACCGTCACTGCCAAAACCGCCCGGCCAGTACAGGAACAGCAGCAGCGTCAGGTACGAGAAGAACAGTAACTTGAAAAAAATGTTCCAGCGCCGCGAGCGGCGTTGCTCACGGATCGACGAGAACGCGAGACGCTCGAGCACATCATGCGCCCAGGCATTGTCGCCACCGCCAGAACCCGCGCCGGAGGCGCGCTGTCCGCCCTTGCCCGCCGCTTTCACCGCATGCGCCGCGGCTTCACGCGGGTCGCCGAGCCAGGGATCCTGTTTATCATTGTCTGCCATGTTCGTTTCCGTTTATGTCCCGTGTTGGAATCCGGTTGTCCTATTCTATATCGCCGCGCTGCCTCCGTTCCAACCAGGCGCACACTTCGCGGATGTCATCCACGCATGCGAGCGGTCCGGCGGCGAGGAGGCGTTCGCGGGCATGCACGCCGTAACTGACCGCAAGCGCGTCCGTGCCGGCGTTGTGCGCCATTTGCAGGTCATATTCGGTATCGCCAATCATCAGCGTTTCATGAGGCCGCACACCGGCGACGTCCATGATCTCGAGCAGCATGCGCGGAGCGGGCTTCGACGCAGTCTCGTCGGCGCAGCGGGTTACCGCAAATAGCGGCCCGCAGCCGGTTTCCTCGAGCGAGCGGTCGAGGCCGCGGCGGCCCTTGCCGGTCGCGACCCCGAGCAGATAGCCGGCGCGATCCAGCATCTCCAGCGTCGCGCGCGCCCCCGCGAACAGCGTCGCCGGCGCATGATGATCCGACAGGAAGTGATAGCGATAACGATCGGTCAGGCGCCGGAGGACTTCCCCGTCGGCGTCCGGCGCCAGCGCCCGGAATGCCTCCGGCAGCCCGAGCCCGATCACGTTCAGCAGCGACTCGCGCGGCGGCGGCGTGAGACCGAGATCCGTAAACGTCATCGCGAGGCAGCCGACGATCCGCGCCTCCGAATCCATCAGCGTCCCGTCCCAGTCGAAGACCAGCAGTTTGTACGGCAGTTGCATATCGGTAAAGGGTCAGACCCTATTAATGGGGTCTGACCCTTTTGGTATTTTTGGCGCGGGGCCTCGCTCTCCCGGGGCAGACGCGAGGCGGTCCAGCACTTCGCGCAAAGGGGCCGGTAGCGGACTGGAGACCGCGACCGGACTCCCGTCTCTCGGGTGGTCGAAACCGAGCGCATGGGCATGCAGGAAGATACGCTTGAGCCCGAGCGCGCGCATGCGCCGGTTGAAGATTTCGTCGCCGTACTTGTCATCGCCGGCAACCGGGTGACCGATGCCGGCGGCATGGACGCGGATCTGATGGGTGCGGCCAGTGCCAAGTACGGCCTCGACCAGGGTGGCATCCCGGTAGCGCTGCTGGGGGATAAACCGGGTCTCGGCATCCCTGCCCTCTTCATCGACCTGCACCATCCGCTCGCCGGACTGAATCCGCCCGCGATTGAGCCTCAGATCGACGGTGCGCCCGCCGCCCGCCCAGCGCCCTTTCAGCAGGGCGAGATAACGCTTCCCGACCCGTCCCCCCTCGCGAAACATCGCCTGCAAGGCCGGCAGCAGGCGGCGGTTCTTCGCGACCAGCAGACAGCCGGAGGTGTCCCGGTCGAGGCGATGCACGAGGTTGATATCCGGATAGTCCGGGCGCAGCGCACGGAGCCCCTCGATCAGACCGTAGCGCAGGCCGCTGCCGCCATGGACCGCGACCCCGGCGGGCTTGTCGAGGATCAGCAGGTCGTCGTCCTCATAGAGCACTGCGCCGCCAAGACCCGCCACCAGCCCTGCGCTGACGCGTGCCGGGCCTTCCCCGCCCGCGGCGGTGTCGACCGGCGGGATCCGCACCTGGTCACCCTCTTCCAGGCGATAGGTCGGCTTGATCCGCCCCTTGTTGACGCGCACCTGCCCGGTGCGCAGCAATCGATAGATATGACTGCGCGGCACGCCTTTCAGCTGGGCCATCAGAAAATTGTCGATACGCTGTCCCTCCCGCCCAGGGTCGACCTCGACGATGCGGGCGGCGCGCGGCGACTTTCCTGCAGTTTCCATGGGCCATGATGATGCGTGATCGAAGGCGTGCTGGCAAGCAAGATAACTGTTTGAAGCGACATAAAAACATTGATATATTATGCGGACGCCGGAGACGGTCGGCCGCTGTTGCTGACCGAATAGGCACGCAATTTGAATAGTATGTGACAGGAGTCCCGGGAGAACACTGACCCGGTGCTTCCGTGACGCGGGGGCCAAACCCGCAAACCAATTGCGGCATCAGTGTCTGAGACGAGGATTTTGCTGATGTTTCAGATGCAACGAATTGATTATTATGGTCTCTAATTGCGTATACAGAAGGGAGATACGCGCGGAAACCAACGGGTTTTCATGCCATCGGCCGGCCGGTCGCGCTCACGGGCGGCAACCGGGCCGAATGGCCGGAAAGTCATACAACGGATACCACACGATTGAACCGTGGTATTGCCGGATTAGCAATTGTCAGCCAGGTAGTCCGAGGACAGGATACGCGACCATGCAGGGTGAACGAGAACCCCTTAGCGGAAACGTAACGTCACAGGATCGTCACGTGTAGCGCGTCGTTTCCGACACTACGCTGAATCGCGGCGCCGCCGCGCAGGCCGACAGGCAGATTCGGCAATTCCCCGGCAAGCAACGTCTGGCTTGTTTGAAAAGGGATTGCTGACAATGAAAAGAATGCTGATCAACGCAACTCAGGCCGAGGAGTTGCGCATTGCACTGGTCGATGGCCAGTACCTCTACGACCTCGATATCGAAACCCCGTCCCGGGAGCAGAAAAAGGCCAACATCTACAAGGGCCGCATCACCCGCGTCGAACCCAGCCTCGAGGCCGCTTTCATCGATTACGGCGCCGACCGCCATGGCTTCCTGCCGCTGAAGGAGGTCTCCCCGACGCTGTTCAATATCCCGCCGGAAGGCGGCAAGCGGGTCGAGATCCGCGACGCGATCAAGGAAGGCCAGGACATCGTCGTCCAGGTCGCGAAAGAGGAACGCGGCACCAAGGGCGCCGCGCTGACCACCTACGTCAGCCTCGCCGGCCGCTACCTCGTCCTGATGCCGAACAATCCCCGCGCCGGCGGCATCTCCCGCCGTATCGAGGGCGAGGACCGCAGCGAACTGCGCGAGGCGCTCGGCGAGATCGAGATCCCGGACGGCATGGGCGTCATCGTCCGCACCGCCGGCATCGGCCGCAGCGCCGAGGAGATCCAGTGGGACCTCGACTACCTGGTCTGGCTGTGGCGAGCCATCGAGGAAGGCGCCCAGAAGGGTCCTGCCCCGTACCTGATCTACCAGGAAAGCGACATCATCATCCGCGCGATCCGCGACTATCTGCGCCCCGACATCGGCGAGATCCTGATCGACGACGAGGCCGTCTTCAATCGCGCGCGGGACTTCATGCAGCAGATCATGCCGCAGAACCTGTCGAAGATTAAGTTCTACAAGGATGAGACGCCGCTCTTCACGCGTTATCAGATCGAGAGCCAGATCGAGGCCGCGTTCCAGCACGAACTGCGTCTGCCGTCCGGCGGTTCGCTCGTCATCGACCACACCGAGGCGCTGATCTCGATCGACATCAATTCGAGTCGCGCGACCAAGGGCGGCGACATCGAGGAGACCGCGCTGAACACCAACCTCGAGGCCGCCGACGAAATCGCGCGCCAGCTCAGGTTGCGCGACCTCGGCGGGCTCGTCGTCATCGACTTCATCGACATGACCCCGGCGCGCAACCAGCGCGAGGTCGAGAATCGCCTCAAGGAGGCGCTGAAGAAGGACCGTGCCCGCGTCCAGATGGGCCGCATCTCACGCTTCGGCCTGCTCGAGATGTCGCGTCAGCGCCTGCGTGCGTCGCTCGGCGAATCGAGCCAGCATACCTGCCCGCGCTGCAACGGTCTCGGCAAGATCCGCACCATCGAATCGCTGTCGCTGTCGATCCTGCGCGTCATCGAGGAAGAGGCGATGAAGGACAACACCGGACAGCTCATCGTACAGCTGCCGGTCAATGTCGCGACCTTTTTGCTCAATGAAAAACGCGAAGTCATCGGTCGTATCGAGAAACGCCAGGAAGTCCGGATCTTCCTGATCGCGAACCCGACGCTCGAGACGCCGCGTTACGAGATCAAGCGCGTCCGCACCGACGAGATGCCGGCCGAGGCGAAACCCAGTTACGAATTCGCGCATGAACTCGAGGTCACGCCCGAACCGCTGCCGCTGAACCAGCCAAAGACCGCCCTCGAGGTCCCGCTGGTCCGGGCCGTCGCGCCTGACCGGCCGGCGGCGCCGCTGCCGCCGGCAGATCGTCTCAAGCCGATGGTTAACCCGGAGGCCGCTCCGCCCGGAGGTTTCATCCGGCAGCTGTGGTCATCGCTGTTCGGTTCGCGTCCGATTGAAGTCGAAACCGGATCATCGACGCCTCAAACGCGCGAAAGACCCACGGCGCCGACAGCCGAATCGCGGCCATCACAGCCGTCACCATTCCAGGGACAGGGTAACAACAACCGGCGTGGCGGACGCAGCGGAGGACGTACTCGTCGCAGTGGCCAGGGTGATGGCCAGCAACAGCGCGCGCGTCATGAACCGCGCCGGGACAGCGCCGCACCGCGGGGCGAGGATGATGGCGGCGACAAACGGCCACTGAAATCCGAAGCGCCTGAATCGCAGGCGCAGCCACAATCACCTATTGCCGACAATCGCAGTGTTGATGGACCGCAGCAGTCTCAAGGCCAAGGTGGTCAGAGTCAGAGTGGCCAGAACCAGGGTAGCGGCGGTCAGGCGCAGGGCACCGGATCCGGCCGCGGCCGCCGACGTCGGGGCCGGGGTCGGCAGTCCCGTGATCGCGATCAGACGAATGCAGCCGCCGGCGTGCCCGCGGGCGGCGCCCCGACCCACGACGGGCAACGGGGAACCGATCATTCCACCACACCACCGCAGCCGGCTGCACCGCGTCCTGAATTCACGGCAGAGACTGCGCGTGAGTCGGTGACAGTCCCGGCGGCTCCGCCAGCCCCACCCTCGACATCAGCGCCTGTCAGCGTGGATTTCGGCCCAGGTCCGTCCTCGACCGTGCCGCCGCTGAAACCGGACTTTCGCCAGACATCGCTGCATTCTGCGATCACCGGACACGCACCCGAGCCCAAACGCCAGAACCCGCCGGAGGGCCCGCCGCAGAATAACGGGGAAAATACCTGACATGGCGCAATCGTAGGATACGGGTCGCCTCCGGCTCACCGCATGCTACGATTGCAGGTTATTGCAGTATTTCTGTAGATACGCGCGAAACGAGGTTTTCAGCTCCGGGTGCTTGAGCGCGTATTCGACGGTCGCCTGCAGATAGCCGAGCTTGCTGCCGCAATCATAGCGCACCCCGTCGAACTCGTAGCCGAGCACCTGCTCGACTCCGATCAGTGCCGCGATCGCGTCGGTCAACTGGATCTCGCCACCGGCGCCGGTGCCGAGATTCTCAAGAAAATCGAAGATCCTTGGCGTCAGGATATAGCGGCCGACGACACCGAGCGTCGACGGCGCGACGTTCGGCTTGGGTTTTTCAACGATGCGGGTCACCCGTGACAGGCGGTCCGAGACGCGCTCGGCGCTGATGATGCCATACTTGTCGGTTTCGGAGGCGGCGACCTCCTCGACCCCGAGTACGCTGCACCCGAATTCAGTGTGAATGCGGGTCATCTGCGACAGGCAGGGGTCGCTACCGCCATCGATCAGATCGTCGGCGAGTATCACCGCGAACGGCTGGTTCCCGACGATCGGCCGCGCGCACAACACCGCGTGGCCCAGGCCGAGCGCCTCGGGCTGGCGCACATAGGCGCAGGACATGCCTTTCGGCAGTACGTCGCTCACGAGCTTCAGCAGGTCGTATCTTTCGCGCGCCTTCAGCCCTGCTTCGAGTTCGTAGTTCTTGTCGAAGTGATCCTCGATCGCGCGCTTTGCGCTGCTGGTGACGAAGATCAGCTCGGTAATGCCGGCGGCGAACGCCTCTTCCGCTGCGTACTGGATCAGCGGCTTGTCGACGATCGGCAGCATCTCCTTTGGATTGGCCTTGGTCACGGGCAGGAAGCGCGTGCCCATGCCGGCGACCGGGAAAACGGCCTTGCGAATAGGGCCGTTCATGACTTGCTCCGGTTCAGCGCGATGACATTGCCGGTTTCGACTATCGCGGGTTCCCGTGCTTCCAGTGCAGGCACAATCTTCTTCAGCAAGTTCCTGACTCCCTTCTCGTCATGATTCGCCGCGGCTTCTTCGAGCGCGCGTAAATCTTCCTTGAAATTCTCCCGGTTCAGGTCTAGACCATGCGCCAGCAGGATCTTGCTGTGCCCGGTGCGAATCCGTTCCTCGTCGTCGTAGAACAGCTCCTCGACGAGCTTTTCTCCCGGACGCAGTGACGTGTAAACGATCTGGATATCCTTGTTGGGCCTTTTGCCGGACAGCCGGATCATCTGTTCGGCGAGATAAGTGATCGGAACCGGATCGCCCATGTCGAGCACGAAGATCTCACCGCCCTTCCCCATCACCGCGGCCTGCATGATCAGTTGCGAGGCCTCCGAGATCGTCATGAAATATCGGGTGATTTCCGGATGCGTGACGGTCACCGGGCCGCCGCTGCGAATCTGCTCCTGGAACAGCGGCACGACGCTGCCGGTTGACCCGAGCACATTGCCGAAACGCACGGTGATAAAGCGGGTCTTCGACTGCCGGCTCAGTGATTGGCAATAGACTTCCGCGATGCGCTTGGTCGCGCCCATGACGTTGGTCGGATTGACCGCCTTGTCGGTCGAGATCATCACAAAGGTTGCGCAGCCCCAGCGATCGGCAGCCTGTGCGATCACCTGGGTTCCGAAGACATTATTGCGCGCCGCCTCGCTGGCCTGAAACTCCAGCATCGGCACGTGTTTGTAAGCGGCGGCGTGGAATACGATCTCCGGTTTGAATCTCTCGAACACTTTTGCGACGGAAATCCGGTCACGCACGTCGCCGAGGCAGGCGTGCAACGCGAGCGTCGGATGCTTCACGCGCAGCTCGGCCTCGATCCGGAACAGGTTGAACTCGTTGTTCTCGAATAGCACCAGCGCCGCTGGTCTGAGCCGGCTGATCTGCCGCGCCAGTTCAGACCCGATCGATCCGCCCGCCCCACTGATCAGCACCGTCCGGCCAATCATACCGTCGGTGATGCTTGGCCAGTCGAGCACCACCGGATCGCGTCCGAGCAGGTCCTCGATGTTGACCTCGCGCAGTTCCGAAACCAGCGGCTCGCCGCTGGCGAGATCCTGCAGACGCGGCAGTGTGCGGAACTGGACCCCGGCGCGCTCGCAGACTCCGACCACACGGCGCATTTCGGCATTGGATGCCGACGACATCGCAATGATGACCACATCCGGCCGCATTCGCTCGGCGATATCAGGAAGGCGGTCGATCTTTCCGAGTACCGGGACACCGTGAACATTCGAGCCTTTCAGCGTGCCCTGGTCATCAAGGAAACCGATCGGGGCGTACAGTGTATCGCGGCGCATGTCGCGCGCGAGCATTTCGCCGGATCTGCCGGCGCCGAGGATCAATACACGCTTGCTGTTCGCATGATTCAGCAGACCGAGCCTATGCTCCCGCCAGATCCGGTAGATCAGACGCGGTGTGCCGAGCATCAGCATCAGGAAGAACGGATAGACACCGACGACGGTGCGCGGCACGCCCTGCAGGCGGTTATAGAGATAGAACGAGACCGCAATGATCAGGGTGCCGAGAAAGGCCGCGCGGAAAATATTCCAGAGATCGGGGATGCTTGCAAAACGCCACAGCCCGCGATAAAGGCCGAACCGCCAGAAGATCAGGCCCTGGATCACCAGCACGACCGGCAGGGTTCGCCAGAAGGCGTCCCAGTTCGACGGCGCCAACTGGAAATCAAAGCGGGTCATGTAGGCCAGCAACCACGCAATCGCAATGACGCAGATATCGTGTGTGATAATCCCGATGCGCCGCCTGCTAGCCAATGGTTCCTTCCTGTCCGAGATTTTACGCACACTGAACTCCCGCGCCGTCGAGTATTTTACCCGCTGGAATCAGGCTCGGGCAAATATTTGAGGGGTATTGACATTTAGCGACGAAACGGGCTGGAATGAGCCTCGATTTTCTTGCCTCAGTTTCGACCTCTATTGCCGATCCAGAGGATTGCGGCAAGATAGACGAGACCGGCCAGTATGATGATGCCCCATTGCACGCCGGCCTGAACCTGCACCGCGATCAGCGCGCCGGTGCAGCACAGCAGCATCAGCACAAATTCCCATACCACTGTTCGCCGGTGCCCCCAGCCATTGGCCAGCGCGAGTCGCTGGTAGAAATGACTGCGATGTGCCTCCCAGAACCGCTCGCCCCTGACGACGCGCCATGCCAGCGTGACCGTCGCATCGACGATGAATGGCGAAAACGCGAGCAAGGCGGCCCACAGCGGAAACAGGCCCAGGCGGTCGCCCCACAGCGACAGGGCTGCGGCAAGCAGTCCGAGCACCGAGGACCCGCTGTCTCCCATGAATATCCGCGCCGGCGGGAAGTTCCAGACCAGAAATCCCCCTGCCCCGGCGGCGACGACCCAGCACAGAGCCGCGAAACGGGCGTCGCCCCCGAGCAGGCCGAGGACCCCGAGCGCGCCGAAGCCGAACATCGCCATGCCGGCCGCGAGTCCATCCATGCCGTCCATGAAGTTGTAGAGATTGGTCAACCAGATTATAAGGATCAGCGTAAGAAAATAACTGCTTATATCTGATATATCGAGATAATTACCCGGATAATTCAGTTCGCGCAGGGCCAGCCCGCCGGCAATCAGCAGGCCACCCGCCCCTGCATGGGCGATCAGGCGCAGTCCGACCGGGACATGGGACCGGTCGTCGACCAGCGAGACGACGCCGGTCAGCAGCATGGCCGCAGCAATCCAGCCGAGCACCGCAGGCACGCCGAACCACGCGAGCACCAGCACAGCGCCCGTCGCGACCCCGGCCCAGATCGCGAGCCCTCCGCTGCGTGGCATCGGCGCATCGTGCAGCGAGCGCGCGTTCGGCAGGTCGATCAGCCCGAGCGGCCCCGCGACACGGCTCAGCATCATCGTGGCGGCGCAGGCGACCGTAAAGGCAGTGATGACCGCGAGCAGCAGGATCATATGAACTTCAGCGGGCCCGATGGACGCATCTGAGCAGGCCGTCGTGAATGCCGACCGGCGGCGTCCAGCCGAGCAGTTCGCAGGTCCCGCGGATGTCGATCTGGAGGGAATCGGTGAGGCGGTCGATATCCTCGCGCCTGCCGACGAGCATCGCGCCGAGCCTCAGGAGCGGCACGGGAACCGGGATCAGCCGCGCCGGGCGGTGCAGGCTCGCGGCGATGTGGCGGATCAGCTCGGACGTCGACAGATCCTCGCCGTCACTGACGAGCAGCGTCTGCCCGGCAACTGCCGGGTGGTCGATGCAGACAGTGATCAGATCGACCAGGTTGTCGATCCCGACCAGGCTGCGCCGGTTGTCGACCGCGCCGAACGGTAGCACCCCGCCTTTAACGACCGCCCGCAGCAGGCGCGCGAAATTGCCCTTCACGCCGGGCCCATAGACCATCGGAAGGCGCAGGATCACAACCTCCATGCCGGACCCGTCCGCGATCCGCCGCAGCCCTGTCTCGGCCTCGAGTTTCGATATGGCATAGGGATCCGCAGGCGCCGGTGCGTCGCCGGCGGTGAACGGGCAGTCCGGCAGCGTCCGCTCGCCGTTGACCTTGATCGTACTCAGGAAGATGAAGCGCCGCACCCCGGCCGCGGCCGCCTGGCGGCCGAGGTTCAGGGTCCCGTCGGTATTGACCCGTCGATACGTCGCCAGCGAATCGGCTGCCGTATCGCGCATCTCATGCACGCGCGCGGCGGCGTGCACGACGACGGTGACGCCAGCGAGCGCTGCCGTCCAGTCGGTGTCGGGACCGCAGTCGCCTACGTATACGGTATCAACGTCCTGCGGCAGCGACGCAGTGTCGTGCCGCACCGCGGCACGCAGTACAAGGCCGGGTTCGGCGGCCAGCCGCATCGCCAGCGCCGATCCGACAAATCCGGTCGCTCCAGTCAGCAGGATCAAGCGCGATCAGTATCCGGTAAGTTTCGGCATCAAGTGAGGTTCCTGCACGGCCGTTGTTTCCGCCAAGAACGCAACTATAAGCCGAAATATGGCGGATTTCAGCAACAATACACCGTGACTGGCCCGCGGTTGCGGTCGGTGATGAGGCTACCGCGCGCGCATTATCGTTCCGAATGTTCTACTGGTCGTGCTGTTGCGTTACGTCGGTCTTCTGAAGACCCATGCAGTTTTTATATGCGATTCAGGAACAAGATCGACGCCGGTGCTCTTAGCCTCTTTCTGAGACAGTTCAAAACTAACGGCGAAATATGGGGTGACGTCGACGTTACAAGCACTGCGCAAAGCCCTCGGTATCGAGAAACTACCACCGCTGATCAACGAGGAGAATACTATGCTAAACGACGCCGCCTGATTCGAAGATCGGGGAGCCCGGGTGTCGGGTAAATACAATGCTTTTACATGCAACATTACCTCACGGACAACAACCGCATACTGGCCGTTCGATATTTATGCCATAAAGAAAGAGAGGGTCGATCCATTTTTGCAGGATTGATATTCCAAGGTTTCGCGCCACCAGCATAGTGAAGCACAGTTACACGGGCAAGAATTTCGTTTTGGTCGATCGCAGAAACCTTGTCTAGATACATTTCTTGGAAATTGTAGGCAGATGAAACCATTATTCTTAGATCAGGGTTATCCCGGAAGAAATTGCTTAAATGCTCTTGCTCATGAAATGCCACCCGAGTTTTAGCATATTCTGTTAAGTCCTGAAAAAAATCATGGCTCAATAAAGGTTTTCCGATCAGCATCATGCCGCTATTTATTCGCCAAGTATGACGGCCTTGAAACTCTCCATCGAGCATATCCCTCAGAGATTTTGCAATTACATCAGAACCAAACGGGCCATTTTCATTTTCTTTTATAGTTTTCTGGAATTGAGGACAACAAACAAATGGAGCCTCAAGTTTCAGATCAAGTAATGGCTCAAGTTTTCCTATGCAGAGCATATCTACATCGAGGAAAAGAAGTCGATCGGTCTCCTGCGGCTCAAAAACCGACCACTTCAAAAAAGTTCCTTTGTTCCACTTAGAGCGTTCGGAGCGTTTGACATTATTTCTAGCAAGATCATATATAAGATTTTTCTTCTCGCCGCTCATCAGGCAAAGTTTGTCTGCGGTTATCCTTACAACAGGATCATCGAATACATCAGGATCATCTGAATATACTGCAATCGGACAGTCCGGGAGGGTGTTTCTCATAGCCATGCTTTGGAGCATTACCTTAAAATACTCTAGGTATTCTTTATCCAAAGCAAAAGCTATGGTTACTGACGGTGTCGTTGGTTCTGCCGCACCGGTTATTTCCAGAAGGCGAGCCCTTTCAAGAGATCTTATACTCATGGTTATGTTTTTTGATAAACATAGAAATCAGATGGAGAGAAATCTGTTTTGTCGCCTGAGCGCCTGGCCATTTCTGAAAGCTCATTTTTTATTCTTTTCATCAAAACAAAATCCGGTCTCTTTATAGAGACCCATTCACTGAACTTTCTATGCCGAATATGCGGATTCTTGGGGTCTAGGCTATTATGGTTGCTTGAATACACAATCACGTATTTGATTGATGAATCAAAAAGGCGATTCATATACTCAGCGTATACTTCATCTTCGACAAGATGATAGATAACATCAAGAGAGAGTGATAACTCAGTTTTCTCGCCTTTATAATTCTCCATTAAATCAAATGCCTTAGATGTATCATTACTAAAAATTCCTCGGCATTTTGCAATGACTGTATTGCTGACATCGTATCCGAAATAACGCGGATAGACTGCAAGAGATAGTTGGTTTCCATCTCCACAGCCAAACTCCATGACACTTTGGATGTCATTATATTTAACAAAGTTGTTTATTACATCAGCCTTATATTTAGCAAGATTTCCATACGATCCTTTCCCAGATCTGCCTCCTCTAGCATAGCGTGTTTCCCAGTATTCACGAGAGCTGAGAAAAGCTATCTTAGGTTCAAAATCAGGTGCGTTACCAGGTTCTGATACGATGTTCTTTCTCTTGAAAAACAATCTGTCCAAAACCGATTTCATATTATTAATCATTTAATACATCTTTAGAAAATAGGGGGCGTTGAAGCCTTTACTTGAAAACTCGAGCAGACGTGATGCACTCAAAATTGCCCCTCATGGAGATCTGGGAGACGAGTATCCCCACCACAACTGATAATATAGACAGCGGCGTCACCCTGATGAACTTTCTCCCCAATCTGGCCGGCCACGCAAACGTCGATATGATTTGGCTGGTCATGGAGCTTCCGAAATCATTTTTGCATCACAGCGGTCTCTTCGAATGCCTCGTGTTGGGAACTTATCAGAGAGCCGTTCGAGTCTAGTCCTGAAGTTCTCCCATCCGGATCTGGCGAGAACATAGCCCCGGCCGGCTTGGGCGCGAGCAATATAGGTATTTTCATCCGCCCAGACACTGGAAACGACTGACCAGACATCGGTGCTGTCAGCATACAAAGATGCCGATCCAAAGGTCTTCTCAAACACCGGGGGCAGAATAGTGGGGACGCCAGCCGCCATCGCTTCAATCACTGATCGCCCGAACTCTTCTATGTAATCCTCGTGCGGATAGTGAATGAAAAAATCCAGATTATCGAGAAAATCTCTCGTATTCATAGAGCCAAAGTCGAGAACATTCCAGTTCTCGGGCAGCCTTCCGATTACTTCGGTGGCCTTGGTAGCTCCGCCGAGAAGAAATACATCACAGGGTTTGCCTGCGCAATACGCATCCGTCACTCCCTGCGGGGTTGCCGGCCACTTGGTGTAATGATCTCTCGCATGCCTACCTACCGCAGGTCGGTCACGAACTTGCCCCCGCCATTCCAGCGGCGAATGACACGATGAATTTATATCAATCAATGGTGTCCAGATATCCGGGTGTATGGACTGGTATCTTCCATCCTTTTCCATAAGCTCATGGACAAGGCCTGATATCGGAATCCAGACAGGTTCAATGCCGAATAGCGAGCGGACATTCGAAGACACTGTTGCCGGGCAGTACTGCACATCGCCACCACTGTAAAGCCGCGACGACATTTGGTTGGTGATAATATAAAACCTCTCGAGATCTATGACGGGAGGCAGATCAATAATGTTCTGGAGAACAACTGGATAACCGACAAGGACCGTCGGCGCCCTGACCTGCTCACCCGGAGTGACGATATGTATGCTGCCTTCCTGCGCCATTTGGCGCAATTCTTTTCTGAGCAGCCGCGTGACGTCCAGATCATAACGTCGCCAGTGAAATACGCCGACTGAGTAGCCTTCTCTTATCGCAGCGCCTATATAGTTCATGGTTGACACATACGCGCCGCCTTCGAGATTGAAATCCATGATGAACAGTAAGTCTAGGTCAATAACCGGATTGTGTTCGGCTCTGATCAAGCTTGGCGCCGGAAAAGGCCTCTTTTCCTCCCGCCTGTAAGGCTCCAGATCAAAGGACTCGGTCTGACTCAGCCAGTGCCTGGCTGCTTCATGGTATTCCCGGCGCACGCCATGATAGAGGGTTCTGACATGCGTATGTCCGGACCGGGTCAGAGTACCCGGATTCTCAAGAGCGAACGATAAGGGGATATCCGGATAAAGCCTGAATATCTTCCTCTTCTTGGCGTGTTCAAGGCGGCGTATCAACTCGGTGTCCGCGGATACGCGGATTTCGTCCCACCCGCCCAGCGCAAGCAGATCGCTTCTGCGCATCAGCAAGGACGAGTGGTTCCACTGGAGCAGTTGCCCGGAAGGTCTGGACGTTCCGCGAAAATAAAGATGCGAGAATGCCCGGACCCAATATGTGACGTTGGCAATCACGTCGGGATTGTTGAGCAAATTCGTCACCTGGATCTCGATTTTTTGCGGGTGGGACCAGTCATCCGAATCATGTGTCGTTATGAACTCTCCGCTCGATCGGCGCAGGCCAGCGTTTCTCGCTGCATACGACCCGCGGTTGGTATTCTGGCGCAATGCGATAACCCTGGAATCGTGCGCAGCGTACTTTTCTGCCAATGCGAAAGTCCCGTCCAGGCTCGCATCGTCAACTACTATTATCTCCAGATTTCTCCACGTCTGCCTGAGCAGGCTGTCTAGGGCAATGTGCAAGGTGCGCTCGGCCTGATAGGCCGGCACAATCACCGTGACCAGAGGTTGCTTATCTGCGGGGATAGCCGTTTGTACGTCTTCTGAGTCCAGATTGTCAAAGCCCAAGGAGGTCAAATCGTCACGCATGCGCAGTTTTGAAAGTTGGCGCCTTTCATACAGGAAATTTATCCATTCTAGTCGCTTGACGTCGTTCGCGGAGTCGATTGGGCCTTGATAGGTTGAATACGTATTTGACATTGCAAGTACAAGATGAGGGCTCATCTCGCGGCGTCTGCGCCCGAGATTCCACTCGATCACATGCCGAGCGAGTTCCTGTTTTTTCATGATCATCAAGCAATCGAATTCCAGCAGAATCTGACTCAGATCGTTAGCTTTCATCCCCGAGACACGCGCCAGAACGGTGTTGTCATAGGCTCTTCTTATCTTCCCCTGGAAAAAGTACCAGCGTGCCAGCGCCATCGCCGCCTCCGACATATTTCGCTTGTCAGTCTTCGGATCAAGCTTGAGAGCTTCGAGCTCTTTGCGAGCCTGGGCAGAGAAGCCGCCCCACAGCTTTGTCTCCAGCCGACTGGCTTTGGTAGCCTCCTGGAATCTGCGAATTTCCTTATTGGAAAGTAGGTCCCTGATCTGCTTTACCTTGTCGGGAGGTAACCGATCCCGAATATAGTGGCGAAGTTGTCTTGGGCATGTCCGAAAGGCAATGCGAACGAGAGATTTATTCAAGTGATTCATATAAATACACTAATTCTTTTGGTATCCCTGCAAGCGGATCGGGACATCGAAAGGACCGATCGGGATTTGCATCCGATCGTGTCATTATGAGGTACAGCAAAGCCCCTATTTGCGCTCGGGGTGGGCGCCGAAGCTCACTCTGAGCGCCTCCCGCATATCAACCACCCACATTCGAAGCTGGACCGCTATTGCGATAATCCTGAACCGGTTGGGCAATTCACGCCGGCCCAGGAAACGGCAGGCGGCGAGGATAGGCGGCATGAAGCTGCGGACAAAGTACATGGTCCGCCTGTACGAGGTGCCAGCGGTCAGTTGCCCACCCTTTACCCTTCTGGCCTTTGTAACCAGCGCCTTCCAGGAATCGCGGGCCGGATGAGTGACCCGTGCCTCCGGCAGATAGCTCAATCCGTAACCATTCGCGCGTGCGCGTCGGCACAGATCGGCATCACCGCCGGAATATAAATCAGGATTGAACGAGCCGATGGCTCTAATAACCTTGGCCGGTACGCAAAGATTCGCGGTGGCCCCGTATCCCCGGCGCACATAGTGCTTCTGGGGTATCCCCTTGACCATGTCATAGATCTGGTAGGAGTTCGGCTCATTGTCACCCTCGGCCACCACTTGCACCGCTCCGGCGAACAGCGTCGTTTCTCCATCGGGCGATGAAACCGCGCGATCTATTTCCTCGATCCAGCCGTCGGCCGGCGCACAGTCGGCGTCCGTGAAGATCAGCCAGTTCCCCCGGGCATGTTCAATGCCCTTGTTCCTGGCAGCATAGGATCCGGGTGTCTCGCAGACGAGCAGTCTTGCACAGGAAGGCAGGTCAGATGGAGGGCGGAATTCCCGCGAGCCGTTGTCAACCAGCAGCAGCTCGAATTTGCCGCTCATCCCGGTTTGCCGAGCCAGGCTATGCAGCAGACGCGGCACGAGATGCCATTGGTTGTAAACAGGGACAACGATCGAAAACCTGACGCTCATGGGTCCTTCTCTGTACACCCTGGTCCCGGAGTGGTGCGGACGGCTTGCGACCACTGTCGCATCCCTGCGTACCCCAACCCCTTCAGGTCTCCGGGGTTAAAGAGTAGCATTCGAGACCCAAGGGGGTCCAGTACCGCCGCCGTCGGCGATCACCGTGGTCATAGCTTCCAGAGTTTGGCCCATGCAAAACGCGTCAGATATTGCATTGCCAGCAGTGGATTGATCTGCTCATGCTCGCGATATATGCGGTAGATATCCAGGCACTTGAGCAGCTTGTTGCTTGACAGCGATCCCGCGCGGGAAAAATAGACCGCTTCTACTCCAGGGTATTTGAGGGCGGGTGTCCCGTTGCGCGTCAGCGCCAGCCAGAGCCCCCAGTCCTGGCCGCGCCGGACCAGCGGCATGTAGATCTTGCCGAGTTGCTCCTGATTGTACGAGGCGGTAAGACAGCCGATCGGACAGCCATTCAGCAGGTCGTAATGGTCGACGCGGTCCGGCGGTCGGCATTCACGAATGACCCGTTGCGTCTTCGGGTCGAAGACCTGGTAATCGCCATAGGAAAAGAGCGCGCCGGTCTGCTCCATGAAGCCGATCTGGCGTTCGAGCTTGTTCTCCAGCCACATGTCGTCGCTGTCCAGAAAGGCGATATATTTGCCCCTGGCCTGCTCTATTCCGAGATTCCGCGCGGATGCGGCGCCGCGCCAGCTTTGATGCAGGTATCGTATATGGGGATATTCTTCCCGCAGCTCGTTGATGATGCCCGCGGTGTCGTCGCTGGAACCGTCGTCGATGATGATGTGCTCCAGGGCCCGCACGGTCTGGTCGGCGACAGAACGAATCGCCCTGTCGATGACGGTGCAGGAATTACGCACCGGCGTCACGACGGAAACGAGCCCATGCAATGACAAAGACTCCTGGGCTATGGAAGTACGATGGTGCACTAATGCGGTCTCCGCAATCATGTTAAGGCATTATTCGCCGCCGCCAGCCACGCGCGATAGATCTCCAGTGTCGCCGGGATCACGTGCTCCAGCCCGAATTCCTGTTCCGCACGGATGCGGCCTCGCGCCCCCATACGCCGCCGCAGCTCGTTGTCTTCTATGAGGCGCTGCAGGGCAGCGGCGAGCGTCACCACCTCATAGGGCGGGATCAGCAGGCCGTTGTCGCCGTTGCGCACCACATCGCGGCAGCCGGGCACATCCGTTGTGACAATAGCTCGCCCCGCAGCGCTGGCCTCGATCAGCGACTTTGGCAACCCTTCCCTGTACGAAGGCAGGCACACAATATGGCTTGCCGCCAGCAATTTCGGCATATCATCCACCCATCCCGGGCATTCGACGACGCCTTCCTCGGCCCATTCGGCAATCTGCCTCGGGTCTATCGATGACGGGTTAACCGCATCCGGCTTCCCCGCGAGGATGAATCGCGCCTTGACGCCGCGCCTTCGCAACAATCTGGCGGCATCGACGAATTGACCGACGCCCTTGTTCCACAACAATCGCGCCGGCAGAACGACGACGGGATCGCCTTCGGGTTCCGGTCCCGGCATGAAGCGTGTGAGATCGACGCCGGAACCCGCGATATGCCGGATATGCGATTCGTCTATCCCCAACTGCAGCAGCAGTCGCACGTCATCCGGGTTCTGCACGACGGTAATGCCCTTGCGCAACTGCAGGCGCAGAAATTCCCGGACATACCATTTCAGCATGTGCGTCCGGTTTCCGGCCGAAGAAAACAGCCAGCCCATACCTGCGAGCGTGTTGACGACCAACGGTACTCCCGCAAGCCTGGCAGCGAGGCTGCCGTACAAGACCGGCTTTATTGCAACATGATGGACCAGCGTCGGGGCTTCGCGCCGGTACAGACGCATCAGGCGGACCACGGTATCGAGCTCTCGAAACGGATTGAGGCCGCCGCGTCTCATGTCGAACGGGATCAGCGTAAGGCCCGCATCTCTGATCAGTTCGCCGTGATCGCATACGCGCGTAACCACGGCGACGTCATAGCCGGCCTCTCTGGCGGCGATCGCAAGCGGCAGCCGGTGAGAACAGAAATACCAGTCTTCCGTGACGAAGTAGAGCAGCTTCTGCCGCCTGGTCACGTTCAATGCATTTTCATCGATGACCGCACTCATGGCTGCGTGCTTTCATCAGGAATATTCATACACTACCGCAATGACCTGCGGCCCTCTGCTCCTGCGTGGCCCATGTCGGGTGTCGACAGTTTCTTCAGTATATGTTCTCCAACACGCAATGCGGATTTGTACCGTTCCCTGTCAATTTTATCTACAAACTGTTTGCACAGCGACACAAGAAGCAGATGATCGATGGCGATCGGCGCATGGCAATCACTCCTGGATTTGCTCGCGTTGCCGAGCATGTCATTCAATCTGTCGAGATTGAGGGCGCGCGGCAGGACTGCGCCAATGGGCTCCAGCGTCCAACGGCCCCAGTACATCATGCGGTAATCATCTGTATCATATCGAACAACGTTATACCTGTCGGCATAGAGATTGTTAACATAGAGCGGCATTGATGCAACCCTGTCTCTGATATGGGAGATCTGACTCTGGAGAGCCGACAAGGTCCTGGCTTCCGATTCTCTGTCCACAGCGACACCGAGCCTTTCCAGCAGTTCGCTGTTCAACCTGCTGTCGAGAAGCAGATGAGACGCCGTATAAGAGGTAATCAGGCTCTTGGGTGGCTGGCAGGACCAGTAATGTTCGAGCAGTCCGAAATAGGCATTGCGCCACTCCTGGTCGCTGACCATGGCGCCAGATCCATGATCATAAATGCGGCATTCGAACGGGCCTTCCTTGTAGCATGACAGTAATTCCGGAGCCTTCAACCGCCCTCTCGAAATGCTTCTGAATAGAAAATCCTCATATTCGACCTGATGAATGATTCTTGGCGATGTCACCTGCAACTGATAAAGTTCATGCTCCCTGCCTTCCATGTTTTCTGTGGAAATATTGAAGATATAAACCCCCTTGATTGCCGAATCCGTCCATTGCACATCTACATCATCACGGCGCCTCCCGGATTGTTCGAGTTCCCTATGCACACTGACTTGACGAACTGACTTGTGAAAGAGGTCCTTGAACGTCCTGTCGAGCTTTCCGAGCATCTTTTCCAACTGGTAATCCCGGAACACGAGCGCGTTAACCTTGTGGTATTCGCTGGCCATGGAGGTCGTGTATTTGATGATGCTTGCGGAATTGCCCAGGATCTGCCTGGTAATAACAAACGACAAGATCGCGACCAGAATATTTCCGGTGGCGCCTTCAGACATGAATGGGGCGAGGATCACGAGGAATCCAAGGAGAAAATTGAGGGATACCAGGATCGAGAGATAGTTGCCGGTGCTTTCCTGAATAAATCTCCTGAGCTTTCCTGGATCGACGTTGTCCGAACCGTTCATGGCCCAGGCAGTGAACATGTATTGGGATAACATGAGACCCGCAAGAACACCGGCGAGCTTGATGTTCAGCCATAACAGGACGGAAATTCCGATCAGAATGAACATCAGGCTTGCGCATACCTGGCAAATCATCATGTAGTATATGCGCCCTTCCTCTACCTGATTTTTAATGACTGTCAATTCATTCGCTTCCTGCAACACCTCGGCGCTGCCGGATTCAGACAATCTTTTGGCCAGCGCATCCATAACGAGCTTCAATCCATAGGAGACGAAGGCTGCGGCGGTCAGCCAGATTATCCAGTCCATCTTGTAATTCGGGTCTATGAACGGGAAATATCTCGGCACCCCGCTGGAGCCGGCCAGCAGAATAACCTTAAGCGGCAGCAGGAATGCCAGAAGTTTCGTGATCCTGGACAGCACCGACGTCACGATCACGGCGGTCGTTGTCACAGGTTGCTTCCGGAAGAAGGCGTGAAGCACGCCTGAGAGCCATTGCGACGTGCTGACGGTGCTTTTATAGAGCATCATGTTGGTGGAACCGCATGATAACGCGCGCTGTACATAAACCGTGCTTACTCCCGGCCGATCTTGTTTATCACGACCGCTACCTGCTTGTTGTTGCGCACGGCGCCGATATAGTCAAAGGAAACCATATATTTATCGGTAAATTCCCGGAACGCCTTATGCTCATGATTTCGCCATCCGGGATAATTGAAATACTCGTCAAAGAGAATTACGGTGCCGGGCTTGATCCTTTCGGCGAGCAGATCCAGCACCGTCATCGTCGATGAATACAGATCGCAGTCTATGTGGAGGAATGATACATCGCCCTCACGGGATGCGAGAAATCCGGGCAGTGTTTCATTGAACCAGCCGACGATGAGTTCCACGTTTTCACGAACCTGGGGCAGATTCTCTCTTGCAAAGTAGCCTTTCTGGTAGTCGGCCCGCCAGGGCTCAGGCAGGCCCTCAAAGCTGTCGAACCCGTAGACCCTGTCCTCCGGAAACGCGGCCGCGATCCGGTTGATCGTCTTGCCCGTCGCTACGCCGAACTCCATGACAAGCCCGGGAATCGACCTCCTGGCAAACACCGACTTGTGCAACGCAATCTTTGTCCTGTACAGCGACGAAGTCGGCATGAATTCCTGGAAGAATTCCGCGGTATCCGCTGCTGCGATCAAGCGCCCGATTTTCCAGAAGTCATAGCCTCCCCGGCTCTTGCCCAGCCAGTAATCGATTCCGGCCGCGATCGCCTCGGTGGATAATGTGCTGTTATCGATATTCTTCATGCAATTCTCTTGTCTTGACGGATGCCAGTTTTATCAGCAGATCCGCGATGATCTCGCCGGAGCGGCCGTTGAGATCCGGCGGGAGATAACTGTCGAAAAACAACCTGGATTCGGCCGGCATCGGCGCCTCCTCATCGATGAGCTGGCAGAGATGTTCGAATGACTCCGCGTGCACGCCATACCCGCTGCGAAATATTTCATATTCTGCCGAATGCTTCAGATATCTCAGGATGGGCTCCCTGATCAGCCAGCTCGGAAAAATCACCTGTTTGCCGAGCGCGATTGCCTCATAGACCATGGTGCCGAAATCAGCGATGACAATGTCCGCTTCGATGAGGGGCTTGTCGGTCGGTCTCTTGTCCTTGCGGTTACGCGGGTGGAGAGATATTTCGACATCATACCGCTCCCCAAGCGGCTTGACGTACTGGGAAAACTCCGGATATGAGGAAAGCGATACCATGTCTTCACCACGACGTGCGTAATCATGCGATGGCGCCCAGAGCACCTTTTTACGACGCCGGATACTGCCGGATGGCTCAGGTAATCGCCTTGCCATTTCAAGCAGGGTGTCAAGCCTGGGCCAGCCGACCACATGCACATGTTCTTTGGGGAAGTTCAGCCAGTGCGATATCAGGATCTTGTTCCTGAGCCAGGATCCCGGCACCAGAAGATCTGTGCGCCGGCGCTCATGATTCATCCTGCGGGTCTTGTCGCCATCGATCTTTCGCCAATGGTAATTCTTGTCGGCGGCTCCGTGAGACATCAGGACATCCGCTTCCTTATCGATGAACAATGTGAAATTCAGGCAACCCTCGACATACTCTTCGACCGAATCACGCCAGACGTCAGTCGGCAGATGCTTGATAATTGAGCCAAGGATCTGTTCCTGCACACCGCTGTAATTCTTCGATCCAGTGAGTACGAAATTGATCATTAACGCCTCCGGAATCCTCAGTCGAGATCCCTTGCAATGCTGTTGAGAAGGTCAAGGGCGCTTTTCAATTGCTGGATCTTGTTGCTGTCGAGGACAGACAGCAGCGACTTGATCTCGCTGCTCGATATCCCCCCTGTCCTGGGCAAGTAGATGACTTCGCAGAGGTCCTTGAGATGATCAAACTTTCCCTTCCAGTCCTCGCCCATCGCGAAGATGTTGACGTCGTATTGCCTGATATCCGATTCCTTCTGTTCCCAGTTGTGCTCCGGAATGACAAGATCGATATACTTGACCGAGCGGAGAATCTCGACGCGTTGCTCGAATGGAATGATGCAGCGTTTACCCTTGAGTTTGTTGAATTCGTCCGATGAAGCGGCAACGATCAGGCGATCGCCGAGTTCTTTCAGGCGTCTCAGAAGACGCACATGCCCGATGTGAAAGAGGTCGAACGTACCATATGTCAGTACGGTTTTCATGATCAGGTCCGATAGTATTCGTCGTATATGCCGGACACAAAGCTGTATCCGTCGGCAACATCCCCGGCGCCGCCGCGCTTGGCCCTTTCAAATCGACTGTCCAGGGTGTCCCGTGCGCCTGCGGCGAGCATCTGGATACCCCTTGCGATCGTATTGAGATAACGGTGCTCTGCGTTGATATTGAAGATATCTGGCGACTCCCAAAAGACATCGTAAGCCGGATCTGGCGTTCTCCAGTAACTTCCGTAATGATTCTCCAGATAGGCCTCTGGAGAATCGGGTATATGGAATTGCCTGCCGCCATAGCTGACGAGTCTGAGGTCGAATATCGGGGAACGCCAGTAGACGAACTGTCCTCCGTGCCAGATAATCTCCCCGTCGACGAAATTGATGAAGATATCGACGTTCACCCCGGTAATATGGCGCAGCTTCAGCAGGCGGTCGCCAACCGTGCCCATCGGGACGAAGTACGGGCTGGCGGTGAAAATCTCCCACAGATCCTCGAGCGTGGCCTCGTGCGCAAGGCAGCCGAGATCGAGATCCTTGTCCCACGGGAGAAGCTTGTTGTCCCTGACCATGCCCAGCAGGGTCCCGCCCATCAGGAAAAAGCGCGCGTCATTGCCGGAAATAGCCTGTGCAAAATGGTCGAGGACCAGAATTCCTCTTTCGCCCGTAAACCTGCCCTCAGGCATGCCTGTTTCAGTAGCCTTGCGTTCAGACACATGCGTGCCCGCTGCACGGGACAAGGCCATGTTGACGAGCGCATTTCGGGCAACTTTCTCGCCTTCCTGTTTGGCTCCCGCCCTTGCGCATGCCCTTACCAGCTGGGCCGAGCCTGCAGCGGTTATCGCGGTTTTCGCCAGACGCTGCATCTCGAGAAGCAGTTCGTCGATTTCCCGCTGGTTACGAACGATACGGCTGAGCAAGGTGATCGAGGGCGTTCTGGATGGCGACAGCGCGATCGCGATAATCAGCGTCCTGACTGCTTCATCGAGGTTACCCATCAGATACCGAGTGAACGCCTGATTTTTTAATGCATCCGGCTTTGGCTTGGGCAGGTCGGAAAGCGCCGAAAATATTTCAAGAGCACGCCGGTACTTGCCGAGATAAAGCAACAACCAACCCTCCATGTTCTTCGGGTCTGTCCCTTTGCTCTTGTGCAATAGCTCTAGGGCTTCATCGAAGCGACCGTTGATGTAGAGAGTTTCCGCAATCCTTGCCCGTACAGTTGCGGGCCATGCTGCCGCGAGGGAGTTTCTGGTCAGTTCATCGAGATCCTGTTCGCTGATCTGCCCCGGATTGCGCCAGATGTCATATGCTTTCTTGGCCGTCAGCGGAGATCTCATTGCAGACAACGCGAATGGCAGCCCCCGCCTGATCCCCTTGATCAGTTTCTTCTGCATTGGATCACCTCAGGCCAGAGAATCACGTGCAAACCGGAGTCGGCCATTGGCGCAAGTGAGGAAGCCGCTGTTTACCAGGATTTCCTCGAGACGATGCGACGCGAAATCGTGATTCAGGCGGGCGAAGGCCAGACGTCTGAGGAAAAGCGCGATCGATGCCAGGTTCCGCACTATCCATACGTTTGATGTACCGGTATAGCACCTGAAATCCGTCACCGGCGTGCGCCAGTCGCCGTAGTTCTCGCTCAGATACCGGTCTGCATCTGCGGGGCCAAGAACAGGGATCCCTTCAAGGGTATATCCCGTGAGGTCGAATGAAGAATTCTCCCACCGGTGTACGCTCGATCCATGCCAGCTGATGTCATTCTCTGAATAATGCATGAACAGGTCGACGGCGACACCATTCTGATGACGGATCTTTACGAGGATTGGTCTCACCACGAGGTCGCACCCGCCATCTTTCCTCGGACTCAGGGTCTTCAGATAATCGATCTTGCCCAGGCGAAAATTATCGCTCCCCGAAATGCCATCGATAATAGCATCGAGGTCTGCATCGGCCGCATCAATGCCCAGATCGATATCGTAATCATGGTCGAGGAAGCCGCCTTCACGAACCAGCCCAAGGAAGGTGCCGGAGATCACGAACCACGGCAGGCGATCGACGGGAAACAATGCAGCAAAATCGCCTAATGCCTGCCTCGCAAGCTGTCTTGAAAATACCTTGTTTGCCTTGGGCAGGCTGTCTTTCACATGAGTTTCATTCGATGCTCTCGGCAGCAGGTCCAGCAGTGTGTCCACATCTGATGAAAATCGATCGATAATGTCAGCCCAGACCATGGGACTCATGGTCTCGGTAACCTCCGCTGCGGTCAGGGTAAGCCGGTCCAGTATCCGGTCAACATCTGCCAGTGTACGATTTTCGATGAACGACCGGACGGCGAGGAGCTCCTGATTCGACAACCCCTCAGTGAAATTGAAAAGCGGATCTTTCACGACCTCGATTTGGAACGGGCTTTTTCTGCCGTACCAGGCCAGCCGCCTCATCGCCAGCTTGAGGTCGCCGTGGATAACAGCCCTGCGCCAGATTTCGCCCATCAACACCGGGCGCATCGTGAATACCAGCGCACCGAGCCCGGCCATGGAACCAATGAGAATCCGTACAGGCAGCACACGGCGTGTGGTCAACCCGCGAATCAGACCGCTATTCATCGGTATCGAAAGGCTCACAACCCGTACTCGACCTGAGCCACTTCCTGTCGCAACGCCTCTATTTCGCTCTCGAGCCTTTTATATTCTTCAATCTTCCTGCTCAGGAAGCGCTGGGTCGCACGCGACTTCTCGGCAATCCCTTTCGGCGTGAGCTTGTACAGGTATCCGACCCTGCGCCGGCTGTTGCGGAAGTTCACGACCTTGATCCAGCCCTTCTCTATGAAGGCGCGAATGCAGTAATTGGTCTTGCCGAGGCTGATCTCGAGCGCCTCAGCCAGTTCGCGCTGCGAGAGATCGGGATTGTCGTTGAGCAGCTTCAGAAGCTGGTAACGGGCTTCGTCCATGAGAATTTGTTGGCGGTTGGACATGGGCTTATCAGGCGCTATCGCCCTGCCGGCGCATCGCACGGCATCGTGGCGGCTGGGAGTGGACGGCAAACCAGTTCTTCATCGCCTTGACGGGCCCCTGCTCCCTGTCTCGCCCGCCGCTGCCGGGGGTCATCGTTCACTATATGAACGACGAATATAAGCACCCGGAGATTCCGGGTCAAGTTTCGGGTTTTCATGGCGTTATCTCGGACAGCTGAGAGGACGGCTTATTTAGCCTGCTAAGCCCGCGCCTCGACGACGGCTGCGCGCGCCGCCCCGTGTGCGGGCCGTTGAGGCATGCCGGGGCCTGATCAGAACTTCCAGACCACCGGCACGATCAGCATCACCACCACGCCGACAATGATCGTCAGCGGAATACCGAGTTTCATGTAGTCGCCAAAGCGGTAACCACCGGGGCCGAACACCATCAGGTTGGTCTGGTAACCGATCGGCGTTGCGAAGCTCATCGAGGCCGCGACCATGACCGTGATTATGAACGGCATGAAGTCGACCTCGAGCGATCTGGCAAGCGCCAGTGCGATCGGGAACATCAGCACGGCCGCGGTGTTGTTCGTGATGACTGCGGTGAACAGTGCTGTGATTATGTAGACCATCAGCAGCGCCGACCAGGGGTCGCTACCGATCATCGACAACATGATGCCGGCAATGGCCTGGGCGGCGCCGGTCAGATGCAGCGCTTCGCCTATACCAAGCGAGGCGCCGATCACGATCAAAATCTGCCAGTCTACCGACTGGCGCACGATCCGCGCCCGGGTGCAGCGCGTGATCAGCATCATGCCGCCGGCGAGCAGCGCGGCCTGCAGCATGCTGAGCCAGCCGAAGGCGACCACAAGCACCATGGACACCATGATCAGGATGGCAATCGGCGCACGTTTGTGCTGCGGCGGTGTCGAATCCTCGAGCCGGCTCACCAGGTAGAAATCGCGCGAATTGCGCTGCTGCTCGACGAAAGACGGATGGGCCTCGAGCAGCAGCGTATCGCCCGGCATCAGCACGATATCGCCGATCTTGATCTTGACCTGCTCGCCACGGCGAGACACTGCGATGATCGCCGCGTTATAGAGAGTGCGAAAGCGTCCCTCGCGAATGGTCTTGCCGACTATCGGGCAACTCTCGGAGATCACGGCCTCGATCAGGCAGCGCTCCGGACGCGGCATGTTGAGTTTGAAGATCTGGTTGGTCGCGGGAGTCAGTCCGTGGATTTTCTGGAGATCGACGACCGATTCGATGATGCCGGCGAACACCAGGCGATCATTCGCTTGCAGCCTTTCGAGCGGCGACACTGCGGGTAATACCTGTTCACCGCGATCGATTTCCGCGAGATAGAGGCCGGGCAGATGACGCAGACCGGCCTGTTCGATGGTCTTGCCGACCAGTGGGCCGCCGGGTTCGACCATCATTTCGACGGTATAACCGCGCGCGTCGGCGAACTGGCTGATCGCGGCCCGCCGATCGGGCAGCAGCCAGCGACTCAGGATGATCGTGACCGCGATCACCGCGATCGTCAGCGGCACCCCGACCCAGGCCAGCTCGAACATCGTGATGCCGCTATCCGTCTCGCGGATCAGCAGACCGTTGACGACAAGATTGGTGCTGGTGCCGATCAGTGTGCAGGTGCCGCCGGCGATCGCGGCGTAGCTGAGCGGGATCAGCAGGCGTGACACCGACAGCTGGTTGCGCCGAGCCCAGTCCTGCACCGCCGGGATCATGATCGCGACGACCGGAGTGTTGTTGAGAAAGGCGCTGATGCCTGCGACCGGGGTCATCAAACGGAATTGCGCATCCGCCATCGTCTTCGGGCGACCGAGCAGGTACTGCACGATCCAGCCGATCGCGCCGGTATCGCGCAAGCCGGCAACGACGATATAAAGCACGCCGACCGTAATCATGCCCTCATTCGAAAAACCGGAAAGCGCCTGCGCCGGAGTCAGTGTTCCGCTGACCAGAAGCAGCGTCAGGCCGCCCATCAGCGTGATGTCGGCCGACACGCGGTTCGATATCAGCACCGCGAGGCACGCCCCGACGACGGCGAGCGTAAACCAGGCTTCGGGACTCACCGAATGAGCCTCAGGCCTTCAGAATGCCCCGTTCCCTGAGCAGATTGAGGACGAGATCGGCGCTTTTGTCGAGCGTCAGCTTGTCGGTCTCGACGAGCAGTTCGGGATTCACTGGTTCCTCGTACGGCGAGGAGATGCCGGTGAAGGCCTTGATCTCCCCTGCCCGGGCCTTCTTGTACAGGCCTTTGACGTCCCGTTCCTCGCAGGTCTCGAGCGAGGCCTTGCAGTATATTTCAATGAAGTCGCCATGCATGACCAGCCCGCGCACGCGGTCGCGGTCGACGCGGAACGGCGAGATGAATGCGGTCAGCGCAATGACGCCGGCCTCGACCATCAGTTTGGACACCTCGCCGATACGGCGGATGTTTTCCATGCGGTCTTCGTCGGAGAATCCGAGGTCGCCGCACAGGCCGTGACGGATGTTGTCGCCGTCGAGCACGAAAGTCCTGCAGTTGGCGCGATGCAGACGGTCCTCGACCGCGTGGGCGAGCGTCGACTTGCCCGCGCCGGACAGACCCGTGAACCAAAGCACCGCGCTCTTGTGACCGTTCATCTTCTCGCGCATTGCGCGGTCGACCGTCGCATGATGCCAGACGACGTTGGTGCTTTTCTTGCTATCGCTCATTCCTTGCTCTCCGTTGTTGAGAGGGTCAGACCCTATTAATAGGGTCTGACCCTTTTGACTCGCCGCTCTGACTGCGGTCTATTTCCGGCCATAGTGATCGTCGTACCTGACGATATCGTCCTCGCCGAGGTAGGATCCGGACTGCACTTCGATGATCTCCAGCGGCAGGGTGCCGGGGTTTTCGAGCCGGTGCCGGACGCCGATCGGGATATAGGTCGATTCGTTCTCGCTGAGCAGGAAGGATTCGTCGCCGCGGACGACTTTCGCGGTGCCGCGCACGACGATCCAGTGCTCGGCGCGGTAGTGATGCATCTGCAGCGACAGCGATGCGCCGGGATTGACGCAAATGCGCTTGACCTGAAAGCGGTCGCCGCGGTCGATGCCTTCGTAGCTGCCCCACGGGCGATGGACACGGCGATGCACCTGATGTTCGGTGCGGCCCGCCGCCTTGATTCGCTGCACTATCTGTTTGACCGATTGTGCGTGATCCCGGTGCGCGACCAGTACTGCATCGGCAGTCTCGATCGCAATGATGTTGGTCAGCCCGACCGCGGCGAGCAGGCGATGCTCGGCGAACAGCAACGAGTCCTGCGTGTCCTCGACGATCACGTCGCCGCGCAGGATATTGCCGTCGGCGTCCTGCGGGATCACCTCCCACAGGCTGGACCACGCGCCGACATCAGACCAGCCGGCGTCGAGCGGAATCACAACCGCGAGTGTCGTCGTGCCGGTTGCGATCGCGGGATCGACCAGCCGTTCCATGACCGCATAGTCGATCGAATCGCTCGGACACGCGGCAAATTCCGCGTTGCCGATGCGGAAAAAATCACCGTCCTGCCGGCCCGCCTCGTGGGCGCGGTGCGCCGCGTCGTAGATATCGGGGCGAAAACGCCGGATCGCATCGAGCCAGACATCGGCGCGCACCATGAAGATGCCGCTGTTCCAGAGATACTCGCCGGTATCAAGATAGGCCCGGGCGGTTGCCGCGTCAGGCTTCTCGACGAATTCGGCGATCGGGTACGGTGTGATGCCGTCGCCGCCAGCCGCCGCGACGCCTTTCCGGATATAGCCATAGCCGGTTTCGGGGCGCCGGGGCACGATGCCGAAGGTGACGATCGCGCCCTGCGCAGCCTGCTCGATGCCGCACTGCACCGCGGCATGAAACGCCGTCTGGTCCTGAATCAGGTGGTCGGCCGGCATGATCAGCATTACTGCGGCCGAGTCTGCGGCCGCGACATGTAACGCCGCCAGCGTCGCGGCCGGCGCGGTGTTGCGTCCGACCGGCTCAAGCAGGAGTCGCCCGGGCGGCAGGCCGAGACGCCGCAACTGTTCCGCGACCAGGAAGCGATGCTCCTCGCTGCACACGACCAGCGGCGGCGCAACGCCGTGGTCAGCGTCGTCCTCCCCGGTATCCAGGCCGGCCAGACGCTCGACCGTCGCCTGCAACAGCGTCAGATCGCCGAACGGGGCCAGCAGTTGTTTCGGGTAGTGCTCGCGCGAAAGCGGCCACAGGCGCGTCCCGGAGCCGCCCGACAGGATTACCGGCTGAAGTTTGTGCATGATTCGCGACCCATCGCCCGGCATGATAGCACGGCGCAAGCTCATTCCCGTGCCCGCGCCAAAAAAACGGCCCTGTTACCAGGGCCGTGAAGTCATGCATGGAAGCGGGTCGCCCGGCGCGTCAGTCCTGCGCGGCGCGCTGCCCATCGGGCGCGGCGTTGCCGATCGTCATGCGGTCCCGGTTGCGGTCGACGAGGTTCAGGCTGATACCGCGGACATCGGCAAGCGCATCGAGACTTCGGAACGGCCCATGCACCTTGCGATGCTCGACGATCGCCTCGGCCCTGGACTGCCCGATACCGTGCAGCGCCGCGAGTCCCGCGGCGTCCGCCTCATTGATGTTGACCTTGTCCGCATGCGCGCCCAGGCTGGCGCCGGCGAGCATCGCGGCAAACAGAAAAGTACGAATCGGTTTCATCTTGGTTAACTCCGTTTAACCTGCGTGGATGGTAACGCACCGTGCTACAGGCGGGGTCAGACCCTATTAATAGGGTCTGACCCTCATGAACCTGGCGGTCACATGGCATACGGCCGGCAGTCGGTGCTTCCGATACGGCGTCGCCAGACTCGCATGAGATCGCGTGCCGGTTCAATCGGCATTCGTCTCGCCGATAGCGGCGCGTATCGCCTGCAGGGCCTTCAGCGGATCAGCGGCGGCGGTGATCGGCCGGCCGATGACGAGATAATCGGCGCCGGCCGCAAGCGCGTCCGCGGGGGTCATGACACGGCGCTGGTCATCGACGGCAGCGTCCGCGGGGCGGATGCCCGGTGTGACGAGCAGGAATCCCGCACTTCTTTCCCGTCGCAGCAGACCAACCTCTTGCGGCGAGCAAACGACACCGTCGAGGCCGGCCTGCTCGACGAGGCCGGCAAGACGCGCTACGAGGCTCATCGCATCACCGGTATAGCCGATTTCATGCAATTGCGCGTCGTCGAGGCTGGTAAGCACCGTGACGCCGATCAGCAGTGGCCGGTGCGAACCGGCATCGATAGACTCGCGCGCGGCCGCCATCATGCGCCGCCCGCCCTGGGCATGGACGTTGATCATCCAGACCCCGAGTGACGCCGCAGCACGGCATGCTGCCGCGACGGTGTGCGGAATATCGTGAAACTTGAGATCGAGAAAGACATCGAACCCGAGTCCGGTCAGCCGCTCGACGACCGCGGGCCCGGCGCGCGTGAACAGCTCCTTGCCAACCTTGACGCGGCAGGCCTGCGGGTCGAGCCGGCCGGCGAGCGCGAGCGCGGCGCCCGGATCCGGATAATCGAGCGCGACGATCACGCGCCGCTCGCCGCTGTTCATCCGGGGCTGCCCTGATAGGGAATAATCGAGTTCCACGCGCGACAGGTTGGGCACTGCCAGTGCATCACTCCCCCTTTATAAACGCAATTATTACAATTATATGAGCTAATATCCTTAAGTAATTTCGAGATTGATTCGCGGGCGATCGCAAGCCGTTCCCGGTGCTCCGGCGCCGACGTCTCCGCGGGCAAGGTCTCCAGTAAATAGGCGATGCCCGGCAGCGAAGGATGCATTCGCTGGTGACGACTCAAGAATACGCTCGCCGTTGTGTGATCGCCGTGCTTCTGTATGAACTGGGCGAACATCAGCACCGGCTTGAATGCGTCCTGTCGCAGCAACACATCCTCGAGCCAGTTGATCGCTTCCTGCGTTCGCCCCAGGCGTTCATAGCAATCGAGCAGCGGTCCGACAGCCTCCGACAGGAAACGCGGATCCTGCTTGTCGACCCGCTTCAGCGCGCGAATCGCCGCCTTGCAGTTGTCCTGCAGGCGCGCGGACTCGCCGGCAAGCAGGCTGGCGCGGACACAACCGCGATCGTTGGAGTAGGCGCGCCGGATCATCTTCCGCGCCCGGTGAAAGTCCCTGTCTTCGAGCGCCAGTTGCGCAAGCTCGCAGTAATAATGGGCGATGATATGACGATGCGACACGCTGATATGGGATTCGAGCGAGGCCGCAATCGTGATCGCCTTTTCCCAATCCCTTTCCTGTTCGTAGATGTCGATCAGCAAGCGACGCGCCGGGACATTGCGCGGTTCGCGCTCGAGCAGCTCGATAAACATGTGCTCGGCGCGGTCGAGCAATCCTGCCTGCTGGTAATCCTGCCCGAGTTCGAACAGCGCGTGGTTGCGCTGCACGCGATGCAGCGACGGGCGCGCGATCAGGTTTTGATGGATACGGATTGCCCGCTCGACTTCACCCTGGCGGCGGAACAGGCTGCCGAGGGCGAAATAAGGCTCGACGGTGTCGCTGTCGACCTCGACCATCTTCGTGAACACCTCGATCGCCTTGTCGGGTTGTTCATTGAGCAGGAAATTGATGCCCTTGAAATAGTCGGGCGGGACACGGGCACGCCCCTGGTCACGCGCCAGGCTGCGCCGGGACATCCACCAACCCGAGGCGGCGGCTACCGGCAGCAGCAGCCACAGGAACTCGAGTGGCATCAGGGGAGTTCTTTGATCGGGAGTGAACGAAGATTTTTCAGTTCTTTCTCGGCAAGGCGGATTTCCCTGCGCAGACGGTAGACCTCACGCTTCACCCTGAACACCAGGCCCAGCCCGGCCAAGGCGCCGGCCAGGGCGCCGATGATCAGCATCATGACGAGGACGAACGACAACGGCAGATCGCGTGAACCGAAGAAGTAATTGATATGTACGGACTCGGCATTGAGCAGGCCGAAGAACAGGCCAAAAACCAGGACGAGCAGTATTAAAAAAAATCCGAGAACGCGTTTCACATCTCACGGCTCATCAGTTTCTCGCCCGGCTGCTTGTGCGGGTGCCGCGATCTTTCATGCTGCAGCCCTTCGTTGACGCGCTCGCGCAGTTCCTTGCCTGGCTTGAAATGCGGGACATGCTTGCCGGCCAGCGGCACCGGCTCGCCGGTCTTGGGATTCCTGCCCATCCGTGGCGGGCGAAAATGCAGCGAAAAACTGCCGAAACCGCGAATCTCGATGCGCTCGCCGCTGGCCAGCGATTGCGCCATCTGCTCGATCATCGTCTTGACCGCGAATTCGATGTCCTTGTAGGAAAGATGCTTCTGTTTTTGTGCAATAGTTTCTATTAATTCCGATTTCGTCATTACCGTTGCTCCCCAATCCCTGAAACGAAACCTGCGTGAAAACATGCGCCCGCGCCCTCTCCCGGCACGGGCGCTCACACTTGTCTACTTGTTCATCTGCTCCTTGATCAGGTCGCCGAGCGTCGTGGCGCCCGTGCCCGGCGCGCTCTTGCCGTACTCCCTGACCGCTTCCGCCTCTTCGTGCTCGTCCTTGGCCTTGACTGACAGCTGGAGCGTGTGATTCTTGCGGTTGACGCCGGTGAATCTCGCTTCGATCTCGTCGCCGACCTTGATAATGGTCTGCGGGTCTTCGACGCGCTCGCGCGCCAGATCGGCGGCGCGGATGTAACCCTCGACGCCCTCCTCGAGCAGCACGGTGACGCCCTTCGCATCGACTTCGGTCACCTTGCCGGTGACCACGCTGCCCTTCGGATGCTCGCCGACATAGAGTTCGAAGGGATCACGTTCGAGTTGCTTTACGCCGAGCGAAATGCGTTCGCGCTCCGGGTCGATCGCGAGAATCACGGCCTCGAGCTCATCGCCCTTCTTGTAGTTGTGCACAGCCTCTTCGCCAGGCAGGCTCCACGACAGATCCGACAGATGCAGCAGGCCGTCGATGCCGCCGTCGAGACCGACAAAGATGCCGAAATCGGTGATTGACTTGATCGTGCCGCTGATCTTGTCGCCCTTGTTGTGGCGGGTCGAGAATTCTTCCCAGGGATTCGGCTGGCATTGCTTGATGCCGAGCGAGATGCGACGGCGATCGGCGTCGATGTCGAGTACGACGACTTCGACCTCGTCCCCGAGATGCACGACCTTCGAGGGATGAATATTCTTGTTGGTCCAGTCCATCTCCGAGACGTGGACCAGCCCTTCGACGCCATCCTCGATCTCGACGAAACAGCCGTAGTCGGCAATGTTGGTGACCTTGCCGAATACGCGCGCGCCGACCGGATAACGCCGCGTCAGGTTCTCCCACGGATCCTCGCCGAGCTGTTTGAGGCCGAGCGATACACGGTTGCGCTCGCGATCGAACTTCAACACCTTGACATCGATCTCGTCGCCGATATTGACGATGTCGGAAGGCTGCTTGACGCGTTTCCAGGCCATGTCGGTGATATGCAGCAGACCATCGATGCCGCCGAGGTCGATGAATGCGCCGTAATCGGTGAGATTCTTGACGATACCCTTGATAGTCTGGCCTTCCTCGAGATTCGCCAGCAACGCGTCGCGTTCAACGCTGCCTTCGCTCTCGACGACGGCGCGGCGCGACACGACGACGTTATTGCGCCGGCGATCGGTCTTGACGACCTTGAATTCGAGATCCTTGCCCTCGAGATGCGTCAGATCGCGAACCGGGCGCACATCGACCAGCGAGCCGGGCAGGAATGCGCGGATGTCGCCGATGTCGACGGTGAAGCCGCCTTTGACCTTGCCGCTGATCCGGCCGATGATCTTCTCCTGCTTCTCCATCGCGGTCTCGAGCACATCCCATTGCTTGGTGCGCTTGGCCTTCTCGCGCGACAGCCGGGTCTCGCCGAAACCATCCTCGACGGCATCGAGTGCAACCTCGACGATGTCGCCGACGGAAACTTCCGGGCGGCCCTGCTCATTGAGAAACTGGTCGATCGGGATGACGCCCTCGGACTTGAGGCCTGCATTGACGATGACGACATCGGGTCTGATCGCGACGACGGTTCCGGTGACGATCGAACCGAGGCGCATTTGCTTGCCGGATTGGCTCTGCTCGAAGAGCTCTGCAAAACTTTCACTCATCAGGTTGACGTTAGCTTGCCCGAAACTGCGGGCAATTCCTCTGGTTAAGTCCGCATCAGCGGACGGATGGACCAATGCCCCGCGCTGTCCGGCCGAACCGGTTCTGCGCGAAGCGCCTCATAATCACGCCGGACGCGTGCATCATATGCTGTGTCCGGCGCGACGATCATGCCACAGCTGCATGATTTCTCTGACAACTTCGGTAATGCCCATGCGGGTCGTGTCGATGATCACCGCATCCTCCGCAGGACGCATCGGTGACATCACGCGGCCGCTGTCGCGAGCGTCGCGTGACTCGATCTCCCGCAAAAGGGCCTCTAGACTAACACCCATTCCCTTCTCCTTCAACTGTTTATAGCGCCTCGCCGCCCGTTCCTGCTGACTCGCCTCGAGGAAAATCTTGAGGTCAGCGTTACTGAAAATCACCGTCCCCATGTCGCGTCCGTCGGCAACGAGGCCGGGCGGCTGGCGGAACGCACGCTGCCGGGCCAGAAGTGCCTGGCGGACGCTGGAGAGCACCGCGACTTTCGAGGCGGCCTCGCCGCTCGATTCGCTACGAAGTTCGGTCGAGATATCGACATTATCGAGAAGGATAGGCGCATTTTCGCCGCCATCCGGATCAAAATGGATATCGAGTCGTGCGGCCAGCCGGGCCAGGGCCGGCTCATCGTCGAGTGCGATACCGCGTTTCAGCGCGCCCAGGGCGACCAGGCGGTACAAGGCCCCGCTGTCGAGAAAGTGCCAGCCGAGTTCACGGGCGAGAAGCCGGCTGACGGTCCCTTTGCCGGACCCGCCAGGACCATCGACGGTAATGACCGGGATGTCGTCTCTCTGTGCCATTCACCTCTCCTGTCCAATAGGGTCAGACCCTTTTAAAAGGGTCTGACCCTATTGAGGTGCAACTTCAATCCTGAGCCCGGCTTCGCGCGCCTGTGCGACGAAGCCCGGGAATGAGGTGTTCACATTCGCGCAGTCGCGGATCGTGATCGGGGCGCTTGCGTGCAGCGCGGCAATCGCAAAGGCCATCGCGATGCGATGATCGCCGTGGCTGTCGATCGTGCCGCCGCCGGGCATTCCTCCATCGATGATCATGCCGTCCGCGGTCGGACGAGCGTTGATGCCGAGTACAGCCAGACCGTCGGCCATGACCTGGATCCGGTCGCTCTCCTTGACCCGGAGTTCCCCGGCGCCGCGCAACACGGTTGTGCCCGACGCGCAGGCGGCGGCGATGAACAAGGCCGGAAATTCGTCGATCGCCAGCGGCACCTGCGCCTCGGGGATCTCGATACCCCGCAGTCGTGCGGCGCGCATGCGCAGGTCGGCGACCGGCTCGCCGCCGAAACGGCGCTCGTTCCGGATCTCGATGTCGGCGCCCATCTGTCGCAGAATCTCGATGACGCCGATGCGGGTCGGATTGAGTCCGACAGCGGTCAGCGTCATGTCCGAACCCGGCGCGATCGCTGCACCGACGAGGAAAAACGCCGCCGACGAGATATCGGCTGGAACCCGGATCGGCGCCGCGACCGGCTGACTGCCGCCCTCGACGCAGATTCGCTTGCCGCGTGTCTCGACCCTGACCCCGAACGCCGACAGCATGCGCTCGGTATGATCGCGGGTCGGCGCGGGTTCGGTGACGCAGGTCTGACCACCCGCATAAAGACCGGCAAGCAGCAGCGCCGACTTGACCTGAGCACTCGCGACCGGCATTGCATAGTCCGCGCCATGCAATGTGGCGCCGCGATGAATCTGCAACGGCGGCGTGCCGCTCGTGCTGGTCTCGATGCGCGCGCCCATCGCCCGCAGCGGTTCGGTGACCCGGCGCATCGGCCGTCGGCTCAGCGAGGCATCTCCGATCAGCGTGACGTCGAAGTCCTGCGCGGCGAGCAGTCCCGAGAGCAGTCGCATCGATGTGCCGGAATTGCCGAGGTCGAGCGGACCCGGCGGCGCGTGCAGACCGCGCAGACCGGCGCCGTGGATCGTTACCCTGCCCTGCGCGGGCCCGTCGATGCGGACACCCATCGCGCGAAACGCCGCGAGTGTCGCCAGACTGTCCTCGCCTTCGAGAAAGCCCTCGACTTCCGTGACGCCTTGGGCGATCGAACCGATCATGATCGCGCGATGCGAGATCGACTTGTCGCCGGGAACGCGCAGCGAGCCGCGCAGATGGCCGCCGGGATTAACATGGAATGTCTGCTGATCTGCGTGATTCATCTTGTCGTCCGGGGGTCATCCCCCCTTCGGGGTCTGACCCCATTCGTGATCGCTACTTCTTGACCACCCGGTCGCGGATCGCCTTTGCGCGTTCGAACAACGCCATCAGCGTCTCGCCATCGCCGCGGCGAATCGCCTGCAGCGCCGCGTCGAGGTGACGCTGGTATTCGACCAGTACTGCGGCGATGGCCTCGCTGTTCGCCAGACAGATGTCACGCCACATCAGCGGGTCCGACGACGCGATGCGCGTGAAATCGCGGAAGCCGCCGGCGGCGTAATTGAAGATCTCCTCGCTGTCGTCCATGCGTGCGAGCGCGTCAACCAGCGTATAGGCGAGTACGTGCGGTAAATGACTGGTCGCAGCGAGGATCCGGTCGTGATGCTCCGCATCCATATCAATGACGCGGGCACCGGTGGCCTGCCACATTGCGCGCACCCGCGCGAGCGCGACGGGACGGGTTTCGACGACCGGCGTCAGCAGCACCGCGCGATCCTCGAACAGCCCGGCGGTCGAGGCCTCGACACCGCGGCGTTCATTGCCGGCGACCGGATGGCCCGGCACAAACACCGGCAGCGCCTCCCCGAGCGCCGAGCGCGCGTCCCGAATCACGCTGGCCTTGGTGCTGCCGACATCAGTGATCACGGCGTCAGCGCTGATATGCGGGACCATCTCGCGCAGCACCCGCCCGATCACGCCGACCGGCACCGCGACGACGATCATGTCGGCGTCCCTCACCGCATCGGCGATCCGGGTCTCGAAGCGATCGATGACGCCGAGTTCCAGCGCGCGCTGGAGATTCAGGTGATTGCGGCCATATCCGATGATCTCGATTCGCTTGCCGGCGCGGCGCAGCGCACGGGCGAGCGAGCCACCGATCAGGCCGACGCCGACGATGGTCAGCCGCTTGAACGGGGCTTCACCGGGCAAGGACTCGGTGTCCGCGTCGGGCATATCCTTGATCGCGCGCGGACTCAAAGCGTGCGTCCAAGGACGTTGGCGATGCCGCGCAATTGCGTCATCAGCGCGATGAGTTCGGACGGATCGAGGGCCTGATCGGCGTCGGACCAGGCCTCGGGCGGGCGTGGATGCATCTCGACCAGCAGGCCGTCGGCGCCGGCGGCGATCGCGGCCCGCGCGAGCGCCGGCACCATCCAGGCCTTGCCGCCGGCATGACTGGGATCGATGATGACCGGCAGGTGGGTCTCGCGCTTCAGCACCGGCACCGCGGTGACGTCGAGCATGTTGCGATAGGCGTCTTCGAAACTGCGCACGCCGCGTTCGCAGAAGATGATGTTGTGATTGCCGCCGGCGGCGATGTACTCGGCCGCCATCAGCCATTCGGAGATCGTCGCCGACAGTCCGCGCTTCAGGATTACCGGCGTATGCGTACTGCGCCCGACCTCCTTCAACAGATCGAAGTTCTGCATGTTGCGCGTGCCGATCTGGATCGCATCGACCTCGTGTTCGAGAAAGGTATCGAGCATACGCACGTCCATCAGCTCGGTGACGATCGGCAGATCACGGCGCGACGCGGCCTCCTTGAACATCTTCAGGCCGTCGACGCCGGCGCCCTGGAACGCATAGGGACTGGTGCGCGGCTTGAACGCGCCGCCGCGCATCAGGCGGCAGCCGGCCGCGGCGACGCCGTCAGCGGCGTCCGCCATCTGTTGCGGTGTTTCGACCGAACAGGGGCCGGCAATGATCTGCAGCGCCTCACCGCCGACCGGAACGCCCCGGATATCAATGACGCTGTTCGCGTCATGCGACTCGCGCGAGACCATCTTGTACGGCTTCATGACGCGCACGACCCGGTCGACGCCCTTCAGCGCCTCGAGCAGTTCCTGGTCGACCGCGCTTTCGTCGCCGATCGCGCCGATCACGGTGCGCTGTATGCCGCGCGATACATGCGGCTGCAGCCCCATGCCGCGCAGCTTGTCCTCGACCGCATGCACCTCGTCCGCGGCCGCCTTCGAATTCATGATGATGATCATCTGCCTGTACCTGTCAACTCAAAAGGGTCTGACCCCATTAAAAGGGTCTGACCCTTTTAATGGGGTCAGACCCTAGTTTTGGTCTACAACGGGGCATCGGGGTAGGAACCGAGCACCTTCAGCATGGCGGCCTCCTCCTTGAGCGCCGCGAGCGCCGCCGCGAGCGCCGGATCCTGGACGTGACCCTCGACGTCGATGAAGAATACGTACTCCCACATGGCGCGCCGCGATGGCCGCGATTCGATGCGCGTCATCGAGATGCCGTGTTCCGCCAGTGGTTTCAACAGGCGGTACAAGGCGCCCGGCTTGTTCGCGGTCGAAATCAGCAGCGAGGTCTTGTCGTGGCCGCTCGGCGCCGGGATATGCCGGCCGATCACGAGGAAGCGCGTCGTGTTGTCGGATTCGTCCTCGATATTGCGCGCGAGGACGTTCAGGCCATAAAGGTCGGCGGCATGCAATCCCGCGATCGCAGCGGCCTCCGCATCGCCAGCCGCGATACGGGCGGCCTCGGCATTACTGCTGACCGGGGCGCGCTCCACGCCGGCGAGATGCGCGTCCAGCCACTCCCGGCATTGCGCAAGCGCCATCTGGTGGGCGCAGACGCGCCGGATTCCCCGGATGTCCGTCGCCTTTGCCATCAAATTGTGATGAATGCGCAACTCGATCTCGCTGCAAATCCTGAGCGGCGAATGGATGAACATGTCGAGCGTATGATCGACCGCGCCTTCGGAGGAGTTCTCGATCGGCACGACGCCGAAATCGACCGCTCCGGCCTCGACCTCGCGAAACACCTCATCGATCGCGCCCTGTGGCTGCGCGCCGACCGCGTGGCCAAAGTGTTTCAGCACAGCCGCCTCGGTGAATGTCCCCGGCGGACCGAGATAGGCAACTGTCATCGGATGCTGCAGCGCCAGGCAGGCCGACATGATCTCGCGAAACAGGCGCGCCAGGGTTTCATCGGACAGCGGGCCCTGATTGCGCGCCAGCACGTTCTTCAGCACCGCAGCCTCGCGCTCGGGGCGGTAACAGGTGTCGTCGCCGTCAACCCGCTTCTGCTCGGCAACCCCGATCGCGCAGCGCGCGCGCTCGGTGATCAGCGCCTGCAACTGTTCGTCGATCTGGTCGATGCGGGCGCGTATCGCCTTGAGCTTGTCATCATCGGACATGGGCTGTCAGTCGATCGCGCGGACGTTGAGAACACCGTTGATTTCCCTGATGCCTTCGATGACCGCGTTCGGCACCGGCTTGTCAAGATCGGCGAGCGTGAATGCGAGTTCGCCGCGCGACTTGTTCAGCAGGTCGAGGATGTTGAGCCCGGCGCCGGCCATCAGCGTCGAGATCTGGCCGACCATGTTGGGAACGTTCGCGTTCGCAATTGCGATGCGGTAACCCTCGGTACGCGGCATGTATACCTCGGGGAAGTTGACCGAGTTCGCGATGTTGCCGTTTTCGAGAAAATCGCGCAGCTGGTCGACGACCATGACGGCGCAGTTGTCCTCGGCCTCCCCCGTCGACGCGCCGATATGCGGCAGCGTGATGACGCGCTTGCGGCCCTTGAGTTCATTGGCGGGAAAATCGCACACATAGGCATGGATGCGGCCCGCGTCGATGGCCGCGCAGACCGCTGCGCTGTCGACGATGCCCTCGCGGGCGAAATTCAGGATCACCGCGCCCTGCTTCATGCGGCGCAGGCGCTCGGCATTGATCATATGACGGGTGTCTTCGTTAAGCGGCACATGGAAGGTCACGAAGTCGGAACGCGCGAGCAAATCGTCGAGGCTCGCTGCCTGCGAGACGCTCGAATCGAGACGCCACGCGCTCTGCACGGTGATCTTCGGGTCGTAGCCGATCACGCGCATGCCGAGGTCGATCGCGGTGTTCGCAACCTTGATTCCGATCGCGCCAAGCCCGATGACGCCGATAGTGCGGCCCGGCAGCTCGAAGCCCGAAAACTGCTTCTTGCCCGACTCGGCCTGCTTGCCGATCGCCGCGTCATCGCCATCGAGACCGCGGGCGAACTCCCAGGCCTCGCAGATATTGCGCGCCGCGATCAGCATGCCGGCGATGACCAGTTCCTTGACCGCGTTCGCATTCGCGCCGGGCGCATTGAACACCGGGATCCCGAGCCGGCTCATGTCGGAAACCGGGATGTTGTTGGTGCCGGCGCCGGCCCGGCCGATCGCCTTCAGCGTCGGCGCGACGGCCATGCCGTGCATGTTGTGCGAGCGCAGCATGACCGCGTCGGGGTGCTGGATCTCGGATGCGACCTCATACTTGTCGCGCGGAAAGCGCTCGAGACCTACAACTGAAATATTATTCAACGTCAATATCTTGTACATGATACCTCAAGTATTCTGCTGTGATCCCGCGGAAGGGGACTCCGACCCATTCTACCCCTGCCGCCGCTCGAAATCCTTCATGAATGCGATCAGCGCGTCGACGCCGGCCTCGGGCATCGCATTATAGAGGCTCGCACGCATGCCGCCGACCGAGCGGTGCCCCTTCAGTGTCGAGAGACCGATCGTCGCGGCCTCCTTCAGGAATACCGGGTCGAGTTCCGGGTCGGCGAGCGTGAACGGCACGTTCATCCACGAGCGACAGGTCGGATCGACCGGATTCGCATAGAACGACGAGCCGTCGATCGCATCATAGAGCTTTTTCGCCTTGCGCCGGTTGACTTCGGCCATCGCCTTGAGCCCGCCGTTGCGCTTGAGCCAGTCGAATACGAGGCCGGCGATATACCACGCATAGGTCGGCGGCGTGTTGTACATCGATTCGGCCTCGGCATGGATCCGGTAGTCGCACATGACCGGCGTGCCGGGCAGGACCTCGCCGATCAGGTCGTCGCGGACGATGACGACGACCAGGCCCGCGGGGCCGATGTTCTTCTGCGCGCCGGCGTAGATCAGGCCGAAGCGCGCGACATCGACCGGACGCGACAGCATCGTCGATGACATGTCGGCGACGAGCGGGACGGCGCCGGTGTCGGGGATGCCGGGAAATTCGACGCCCTCGATCGTCTCGTTCGGCGTGTAATGGACATAGGCGGCGGCGGGATCGAGCCGCCATTCCGCGCGCGGCGGGATCGTCGTAAAGCGAGTCGCCTCGCTGCTCGCAGCGACGTTGACCTCGCAGAAACGCTTGCCCTCGGCGATCGCCTTTTTCGACCAGCTGCCGGTATTGATATAGTCGGCCTTGCGCTTGCCGCGCAGCAGGTTGATCGGAACCATGCCGAACTGCAGGCTCGCGCCGCCCTGCAGGAACAGCACCTTGTAGTTCGCCGGCACATCGAGCAGTTCGCGCAGGTCGGCCTCGGCCTGCGCGGCGATCTTCATGAATTCCTTGCCGCGATGGCTCATCTCCATGACCGACATGCCGCAGCCCTGCCAGTCGAGCATCTCGTCGCGGGCGCGCGCGAGCACCTCTTCCGGCAATACCGCGGGACCCGCGCTGAAATTGTAGATCCTTGTCATTGACGTCTATTCCTCTGTACCGTTTTCATCTTCCCCGAGGCTCTCGAAGCGGTCGATGCCGACCAGGCGCTCGTCCTCGTCGAGGCGGATCAGGCGCACGCCCTGGGTGTTTCTGCCCTGCACCGGCACCTCATCGACGCGGGTGCGCACCAGCGTGCCGCCCTTGGTGATCAGCATGATTTCGTCGTCGTCGTTGACGAGTTCCGCGCCGACGACCTCGCCATTGCGTTCGGTCGTCTGGATCGAGATCACGCCCTGCCCGCCGCGCCCGTGTACCGGGTACTCGTCAACCCGCGTGCGCTTGCCATAACCGTTCTCGGTCGCGGTCAGCACATAGCCGGCGTCGTCGGCGATCAGCAGCGCGATGACCTGCTGCCCGGGATTGAGCCTGATGCCGCGCACGCCGAAGGCCGTGCGCCCCATCGAACGCACTGTCGATTCGGGGAAACGCACCGACTTGCCGCTGCTCGCGACCAGCAGCACGTCGCGCTTGCCATCGGTTACGCCGGCGCCGATCAGGCGGTCGTCGTCATTGAGGCCGAGCGCTATGATGCCACTGGTGCGCGGTCGCGAGAAATCGGGCAGCGGCGTCTTCTTGACGACGCCGCTGCGGGTCGCCATGAAGATGAACTTGTCGTCGTCGTATTCCCGCACCGGCAGCACCGTCGTGATGCGCTCGTCTTCCTCGAGCGGCAGCAGGTTCACGAACGGCTTGCCGCGCGCGCTGCGGCTCGCCTGCGGCACCTCGTAGACCTTCTTCCAGTAGACCTTGCCGCGGCTCGAGAAGCACAGGATCGTATCGTGGGTGTTCGCGACGAACAGCTTGTCGATGAAGTCTTCCTCCTTCATCGACGTCGCCGATTTGCCGCGTCCGCCGCGGCGCTGGGCCTGGTAGGTCTCGAGCGGTTGCGCCTTGACATAACCGCCGTGCGAGATCGTCACGACGACGTCTTCCTCGGTGATCAGGTCCTCCATATGGAGGTCCTCGTGGACCTGCAGGATCTCGGTGCGGCGCGCATCGCCGAACTGCTCGCGGATCGCCTCGAGTTCGCCGCGAATCACGGCCATCAGCTTGTCGGGGCTCGACAAGATCTCGATTAATTCCTTAATTTTATCCAGTATCTCGTTGTATTCTTTTCTGATCTTGTCCTGTTCCAGCCCGGTCAGGCGGTGCAGGCGCAGGTCCAGGATCGCCTGGGCCTGGACCTCGGTCAGGCGATAGCCGGCCCCGGTCAGGCCGAATTCGACAGACAGGCCCTCGGGACGCGATACCGCGGCGCCGGTCTCGGCGAGCATCGCAGTAACCGCCCCCGGCGCCCACGCGCGTTCCATCAGCGCGATGCGGGCCTCGGCCGGGCCGGCCGCGGCCTTGATCAGCGCGATGACTTCGTCGATGTTTGCCAGCGCGACGGTCAGGCCCTCGAGGACATGGGCCCGTTCGCGCGCCTTGCGCAGGTCAAAGATCGTGCGCCGGGTCACCACCTCGCGACGGTGCTGGATGAAGGCCTCGAGCGCCAGCTTCACGTTCAGCAGTCGCGGCTGGCCATCGAGCAACGCCACCAGGTTGATGCCGAACACGTTCTGCATCTGGGTATGCTGGTACAGATTGTTCAGCACGACCTCGGGGACCTCGCCGCGACGCAGTTCGATGACGACGCGCATGCCGTCCTTGTCGGACTCATCGCGCAGCTCGGAGATGCCCTCGAGGCGCTTTTCCTTGACCAGGAATGCGATCTTCTCGAGCAGCATCGCCTTGTTGACCTGGTAGGGCAGCTCGGTAACGATGATGCGCTGGCGCCCATTGTCATCGGTCTCGAATCCGGTGCGGGCCCGGATATAGATGCGCCCGCGCCCGGTCCGATAGGCCTCGTGAATGCCGCGGGTGCCGTTGATGATGCCCGCGGTCGGAAAATCGGGGCCCGGAATATGCTCCATCAGTTCGGCGATGGTAATCGCCGGCTTATCGATCAGCGCCAGGCAGGCGTTGATGACCTCGGTCAGGTTATGCGGCGGTATGTTCGTTGCGAGGCCGACCGCGATGCCTGCCGAGCCGTTGACGAGCAGGTTCGGGATGCGCGCCGGCAGGACGACGGGTTCCTGTTCGGATTCATCGTAATTCAGCAGGAAATCGACGGTCTCCTTGTCCAGGTCCGCGAGCATTTCATGCGCGATGCGCGACATGCGCACCTCGGTATAACGCATCGCCGCCGGCGAGTCGCCGTCGACCGAACCGAAGTTGCCCTGGCCGTCGACCAGCATGTAGCGCATCGAGAAATTCTGCGCCATGCGCACCAGCGCTTCGTAGGTGGCGCTGTCGCCGTGCGGGTGGTATTTACCGAGCACGTCACCGACCACGCGGGCACACTTCACGTAGGGCCGGTTCCACACCGTATTGGATTCGTGCATTGCAAACAGAATGCGGCGATGCACGGGCTTCAGGCCGTCACGGACGTCAGGCAGCGCGCGCCCGACAATCACGCTCATGGCGTAGTCCAGATAGGAGCGGCGCATCTCCTCTTCGAGGCTGATATTCAGTGTTTCTTTGGCGAATTGATCCATGGATT
>CAYTGL010000007.1:0-95440 GCA_964437335.1 uncultured Chromatiales bacterium | reverse complement strand
CACCGCCACACCCACCACTGCGCACAGCCGCAGAGGGGTTATTGAGCAGTTACGAAATTTTCGCCGCTTCTCCGATCTGGCCCACCGGGAAGCAAGAAACCTGGGAGACGCCCATGACGACCACGAAGAAGAAGGCTGCGAAGAAGCAAACCACGAAGGCCGCCAAGGAGCAGCGTGAGCGGTACGACGTACCGGCCGACTGCGAAGCCCTTGCAGACCAAGTGTTCAAGTTGCTCAAGGAAGGCGAGACCGACTACCCGATTGAGTGCTTGGTCTTGGGATTCGGGGAGGCGTTGGCCTTCCTTGAAGATCTGCCCGAAGACGCCAGCATCCGTGATCTGGACCTGGAGTCAGGCTTCCACTGGAGCGACGAGGCTCTGGCGATCATCCGAAGAATGCAGGCGGCGTGAGCCTTGTTCAATCGGGGAATTGATCGGATTCGACAAGGCCCTGCCTGGCGTGAGCCGGGCAGGGCTTTGCTGTTTAGGGGCCACCTGGAACACTTTCCAGCCTGCATATTGGGCCAGGGATTGGCACGGAAGGGATTCCAGGCGGTGCCAGTGCAGGCTCCTGATTGCCCCTTAAGCCCGAGAGCCGATAACGCAGCGGAAGACGACCCGATCAAACAGGCCGTGGCTGGACAGCACTTCACCGGAATCGTTGATGCTGCCCTGCTTGTATTCTGCCAGCAGAATCAGGTTGTCGTGCTGGATCGCCGCCTCGAAGCCGTCCGTGAACCGGACCCGGTAGGAGTGTTGTCGATCAACCGGCGCTTTGACGATTACGCCGACAGCCCCAGTCGGGTGCGCAATGCGGCCATTATTCCCCTGCACCGGCTTGGTGGTGACGACCTGGGTTCCAGGGGAATAGATCAAGTTCAGGCTGTTGTGGACACGATGGCGCATGCGAAGTGGGGAGTCGGTAGAGAGAAGCCCTCGCCCCGCAAGGAGCGAGGGCTTCTCAACAAGCACGACGGTGGCTGGGGTTGAACCAGCGTCCACCCGGTTAAGAGCCGGGCGCTCTACCACGCTGAGCTACACCGTCGATGATTCATCCGTGGAGTTTTCTGCTTTGCGTTGCTCCTGTTGCCACCAATGACGATTACGGATTTCGTCCACGGTCGCAAGGGGCACAGCCGCTTTCACCGACTTGCCCGAAAACACACCGGCCTTTCGGAACACGGCGGCCAGCAGTGGAGAGCCGACCACGACGCCGTGAACCAGTTCAGGCGTCGGCGTGAACCGCTCGATGTGCCGACCGGGCCTTGGGGCCGACCAGCCTGATTTTACCGGATCGAGTCCGTGTCGCTGGCAGACGCTTTCTACCAGAGACATTGGACAGATCGCATTGCCCGGCAGCACTTCCCACGGGCGAGGAAGTTCCTTCCAGACGTTGGTATCTTCGTGCAGACCGCCGCCCGATTGCCGATGCCACCACGCCACGTCGGCGGCCATCAACCGCAATACCTTACCGGGGCACATCTGCTCGACGGCATCGACCATGCCGAGGTCATACATCAACGAGAACCAGCCCTCCCGCAGCTTGTTCCACGCTCCTGCGGTTACGTTCCAAGTGGTTGAGTCGTTCCCCCGGCGAACCACCATGTCCTCGCCCACGTCGTTCGCTTCCCAAAGTTCCTTGAGGAACATCGCCGCTTCGTGCATCAGGTCGAAGTATTCGGCCAGCAGCACGCCTTTCTGCTCGTCATCGAGATGGCGAATGACCTCACGGGTCGGCAGGACGTGAGCGATAGCCCACCAGTTCGTCTGCTCCTGCTGTCGGCTGCAACGCCGTATTAGCATCTCGCAGATTTCGTCATAGGGACGAGCCTGCGACGTGTTCGTGAACACGCTCCGCAGGTTGCAGCGGGCGACGTAGTAGGTGATGAAGCAAGCCGTGGTGAGGTCCGAGCCGAAATCTTCCCAGCCGATACGAGCTGCCAGCCGATTCTTACTCGCTAGGGTCAGCGCCCGCTTGACTTGTTCTCGGGCCAACGTGCGGGCCTTGCGTTCCAGGCGCACCGCCAGGCGGAACCGTTTGTTGTACTGGCGGCGGGAAAAGTCGATGCCGAGCTTTTGGCGCTCCTCCTTCGCCAGGCGGTCGTACTTGAAGTCATTCCGACCGAATTTCTTGCCGATGGACTCCTCGGCCTGCCTGATCCATTCCTCGATCTTCGCCACGTCATCGGGAGCGAATTCGACCTTCTTGCCGAACAATTGCTCGGCCACGGCCAATCGGCGGCTCATGTCTTTTGGACGGTCGAAGTCGGAGGACATGGAGGACCAGAGATTCTGCCGACCGGCTTGGGCTGCCCTTTCCAGCGTGCGGCGCTCGGCACGATCCAGATCGAGCAGCCGAAGAATCCTTTGTGCAACATCCTCGGGACGCCACCGCTCGTCGAGCGAGCGATGGAGTTCATGGAGGATCGCTTCTTGTGACGGCTGCATCGTCATCATGTCATCCAGTTTACCGCAGGCTCGTTGGAGTATGCCTCAAGAAGCCCTCGCCCCGCAGGGGCGAGGGCCATTCCTCATTCGTCCCTAAAAGTAGTGATCCCGATTCGCCCCGTCAAAACCGCCCTCCACGCAGGCAGCACCGCTTGAACCTCTTCCCGCTCCCGCACGGACAGAGATCGTTCCGCCCGGGCTTCTCTTCCAGCAGTTTGTCGCCGTGGACGATGCGGACGCCCCGCTTCACCTTTGTTTCGGAGGGGAATCCTCAATGGCGTTTACTCATCGGCCCGAAAGGAGTGTTCGTCGTTCTGGTCGTGGTTGAGCATGGCGCACCGCCCTTTCTGGAGTTTGGATTGATCGGGAAGGACACGGGTGGGAAGGGGGAGGTTCGGTGTGGTGTCACTTCGACCGTTTGAATACCACGACCGTCACTGCCACCTTAGAGTCGCACTTGCTCAACTCGTCCAGAATGATTTCCATTGCCTTTTCCTGATTGAAGCTGCCGGAACCAGCCCCGATCAAGGGAAAAGCCACCGACGAGAAACGGTGGTCGGAAACGATCTTCATCGCATTCTGCACGGAATCCCGTATCGACCGCTCCGATGCCCGCCACAGGATGTTGATCCCGGCGACATGGATTATGCCTTTGAAAGGCAGCTTGCCCGCCGAGGTCAACACCGCAGATCCGAGCGGCATCGATCCATGCCTGGCAAGCTCTCGGAACGGGCCTTTGCCCCCACGCTTTTTGATTGCACCCGACACGCCTTGGGGCAGGAGCAGCCACCAGGGGGTGATATTGCGATTCCAGGCATTGACGATCACGTCAACGTTTTGATCGAGGAGGTCGCCTTCAACGACAGTGACAAGCATTTCGATTACTACTCTCCATGCGCCACAATCGAAGGTTATATCGTGGCGAGTTGAATCTACTTCTTCGCCTGCTTCCGACATTCCTCGGCACACTTGCGGCATTGTTCAGCGCACGCCTGACACACCTTATCATCCTTGTGCTTGGCGCATTCAGCGGCGCACTTCTCACAGGCTTCGGCACAGGCAGCAGCAATGGTGGCTTCGAGAGGACCACCACGGGCGGCGATCTTGGCGCACACTCCGCAGATGTCGGCGCAATCCTGGCACAGTTTGATGCACAGCTTCCGGTCGGCTTTGCCTTCGGCCAGTTCGTCCAGGCAGGCGTCTGCACAGGCCAGACATGACCTTTCGCAGTCTTTGCAGGCCAACCAGCAGGGATCGTGATTCGTGTCGGCCAACAACGAGTTAGAACCGAGGAACAACAACACGACGGCAACAGTCAGAAGGCGGGACATGGAAATCTCCTTGAGATGGGAGTGGGAGTTCATACGGACATTGTATCAATCAGTGGTGAGAACACTCAAATGCACTAGATCCGTGGCAAGAACCTCCCCGTCCTCGCTATGTAATCCCGGTATTGTTGGCCAAACCGCTCGATCAGCATAGCTTCTTCCTTCGGCGTCCGCACGGCGAGCAAGCCAAGGACGATCAGGCTCGTGACGCCGATCAGCCAATTGGCCGTGAGCAGTGTCACCGAACCCATCAGCAGCGCCGCCGTCAAGTAGAAGGGATGCCTCACCCAGCGATAAGGACCGTGCGTCACCAATGTGGCCTCCGCTCTAGTGACCACGGTGTCGGTCAGGTTCTTGCCCAAGCTGGAAAGCGTCCAATACATCAGCAGCGAGCAGAGTGCGCCGCTGACAACGGCTGACCACCGAAGCCAAACCGGCACCGGCATTGCGGCCCACTGAAAATACGCCGGGAATAGTAGGTAGCCAAATGCGCTGATCCAGAGGGCAAGACCGGAGAGTCGCAGAATCGCTGCGAAAACGTAGCCCTCTTCGGTGTGCGAAATCTTCTCGCCCGATTTGGCCGCCTGGAGCCGGTGATACACGGTGACCGCCATCGTGAGGACGATCACGACGATGAGGGCAGTGCGGAAGGGGTTTTCGTTTGGCATCAGCCCAATTCCGCCTGCAATTCTTTTTCGAGGATCTCAGCGAGTTCCCGCAACAAGCCAGCACCGTTGCCCCGAAAGGCGCTGCCGTGTTGGCAAGCGAGCGTCGTTGGATTCAAAGATGCCAGTCGTTCCAAGATCGTGGCGGTCTTGGTGGAGTGAGCATAGTAATCCATCGGCTTGCGCATTGCTTCGCTGGCCGAGAGGATTTCCGATTCGGTGACGGGTGGAGTTTCCGCCCCGGCCTGGGTGAAGAGGTCGCCGCACAGCAGCGTACGAGTCGTTTGGTCGAACAGTACGCCGCAGTCCCAGCCATGCGGGACATGCGGAGTATCAATCCACTGCCATGTCTTCTGACCCGTCGAAAAAGTCTCGCCATCAGTCAATCCTCGGCCTGGGCGGTCGGCATGGTCGTTGAGCGATATCATCAAGCCAATGTGACTGGCGAACGGCACGGCGTGCGGTGCAGCAGCCAGAAAGTCGTTCATGGCACCGGCCTCGTCTCCTTCAAAGTGTGAGTAGCCGACGTGACGGATGCGGTCGAGTGGAATGACCTTCGAGATCGCTTCGGACACGAACGGGAACCACTTCCGCCAGCCCGTGTGAAAGACCATCGGTTCGTCGTCAACGATGAGGTATTGGCTGACATTAAACCCGCCGGGAATGGCGTCGATCCGCAGAGGAGTATTGATGCGGTAAATTCCCGGTGCGACCTCGTCTATTCGTGTTCCTGTGTGCTGATTTGTCAGCATGACGGGCCTCCTCTGAGTTCAGCGGACTGCAACTGTGAACTGCCGTGCTGTGGGACAATTCGGTAGCCCCTCGGGTCTTCACACGTCTTGCCGCTTCTTCTTTATTGCCAATACAACTTCCGAAACACCGGCTGCGGGCCGTTCCAGTTCTTGCTGCCAATCAGCTTCTCACCCTGACCGTAATATGCCCGGAATGACAGCAGATCGACGTTCTTCCACGACGATAGCGCCTTGCCATCGCTGGTCTTGAAGTCCTGAGGCGAAAGGGTCACGTTCTGCATTCCGCTTCCGCCATCGAGCTTAACTGCCGCCACATACTCTTGGCTGCGCCCACGGTACGACCGGAAGAAGTTCTCTGTTAGCACGACCACCAACTCGTTTGGCTTATCGGACTGCACGTCGAGAGCAAGTTCGTGACCTTCCTGCCCACGCCACTTCGGATCGGTGATCTTGCGAGTCGAGTATTCCCAATGATGCGGATTTCCAGCGGACAGCAGATACCAGTCCTGCCAGTCGTGCGAGAAGTCTTCGATCAATGTGGATGGTTCATCCGTGGCTTTGACCTTCGCCGCACGCAACTGATCGGGTGTTGCCGTGTGCAACAGCGAACTGATCGCAAATGAGTTGATAGGTGGAGCAAACGGCACCGTCTCTGGTTTGTCTAATCCATAATGCACATTCGCAAAGGCAAAGAGTGGCTCATCGACGGACAGGATCGGCAACTTGGCAACCCAAATGTCGCCTTTATTTGTCGCCTCGGCTGTTCGCCAGAATCGGGCCTGCGGATCAGGATCAACCGAATACAGGATGTGGACCCGCTCAACCGGCTTGGAACCGTCCGGCATTACTTCGAGCGTCGGCACACTGTCAGCGGTTGAGAGCAGCAGTTTGGATTCTGGGGTTGCCGGAAACTCGAATGTTCCTTTGAGATGCTGGTCGATCCATAAGGGCCGAGTGACCGCAAACTCTGGGGTGAAGCGGTGGTTCATGTGCGGCGTGAAGGAGTATCGCATTTCCTCGTGGGGAACCAGCGCCCCTGTGCGGTACGTGTCGTCCATAATGCCGTGGAAGTCGTTGGTTGCCCCCAGCCAAAGCAGCGGCGTTTGGATGTGCGGTGCATAGGACTCGAATCCGATGGTGGCATCGAACAGGTCCACGTCACCGTTCGGCGTTTGCTTCCTTTGTGCTGGCAGCAGCGGCCAGGGCTGGGTGCGGAATCCTGAGCCGCCCACAGAGGGCGCAGCAACTTTCACTCGGTCGTCGGTTCCGGCAACATAGATCGTCAGATTGCCGCCCATCGAGTGACCGTACACGCCAAGCCGATCAGCATCGACCTCCGGCTGTTGTTCCAAGAACGTCAAACTCCGCCTTGCGCCCAATGTGAGCAAATACCAGTTGTTGTTCCGGGGCGACTCGAAAGGATCGAGGTATTTGTCGCCCGGCTTGAGGTTGAAGTATCCTGGCACATTCTGCTGTGTCGGATCAACGACCCCCCAATCGGTGTTGGCGTCACCGGGCTTCGCATCTTCCATCTCCCGACCACCCCAATTGATCGACAGGCAGGCGTAGCCACGCTTGGCGTAGAACTCGACCTCGTGAAGGAAGGCTCGCTGACCTCCGCCGTGGACATGGAGCAAACCGGGTACCTGCTTGGCTTCTTTGGGGAAAGCGAAGAATGCCGCCATCCTGGCTGGCTCTTCCTTAAACGTGCCGATGTGATAGGTGACGTAGCGGTAGACGATGCCGTCCTTCTCCCATTCCCGCACGACCTTGGCATCGAGCGGGTCTTTGCGGGGATCGAAGTCGGCGAAGAGTTCTTTGACCGTAGCCGGGGCTTTTGGCTCGTCGGCGGCGATGACAGTCGGCAGCAAGCAAGCGATGCCGATCAGAGTGTTCATTACGCACAACTTCATGATGTTTCTCCCGCTGTCAAATCCCCGTACCGCACGCCCAGCCACACGGTCGGCTCGTCCGGCGTCGTCCAATCTACCCGATGCTTCTTGAACGCCGGAATGTTGATGAAATCGCTGACCTTCATCTCGACCATACCATCCTCAAACTGCAACCTCGCCGCTCCCTGCAAGACGATGACCCACTCGTGCTGCGGTTGGTCGTACCAGAAGTCCACTGCTGAGACGTGGCCGTGGGAGATGATCCGTTCAATACGCAGGTCAGCGGCACGGATGAGCGTTTGGACAACTTCCTTGGGCAAATTCTGCGGGAGTTCATCGAAGATGTTCTTGATGCTCTCGCCGACTTGCTCGCTGCTCGACCCCAAGGGCTGAAAACGGGGAACATTCTGACCATCGACCTTCACCGTTTCCGAGAACATCTGCTTCGGACGAACCCACAATCCGTGGTCGCCGTATTCTTGTCGGTAGACGATGACTTCTTCGAGTGCTTCGCTGTGACGGGCAGTGCCGATGACGGTGTATTCGTTGCCCTTGTAGTGTCGATAGCGACCGGGCTGGATTTCATTCATGCCTGTACCTTCCTTCGCAGTTTCCAGTCCGCTGATCGACGAGCCACTTCGGTCTACTTCAGTTCTAATTCAGGGCAATTCTTTGCCAACCATTCCGCTGCTGATTCGGCATCAAGGCTTCCGAATGCTCGCCCTTCGATCTTCTGCTGTGCCTGCCTGATGCGACGAGACACCATCTGGCTCTCGATAGCCTCGTCGTCTTTCATTCCTAATCGTTTCAGCACGTTTTTAACCCACTCACCGGCAAAGACCTTCATCACGGCGTCTTCAAGCGAGACGTGATGCGAGAACCGACAGCGGCAGGGCAGATTATCTGCAAATTCTTCAAGACGGTCATCCACCGATGGCAAAGGATGCCGTTCACCAACGATTATGTCGATGATGGCTGACTCGTCCAGACTCAAGCCATTTGCAAGGTCTATATTCAGATTGCTTGCAGGGATGGCTTTACACGGCACATCCCACGCCTGCTGGTTGGCGATCTTATCTAGCCGTTCAAGCACGTCGGGAAAATGTGCCACAAGCAGGACTGCAACAGTCTCAGACTTTGAGCGTTCCTCCGCTTCCTTGGTCAGCCCAGCAAACTTGGCATTGGTCGTCATCCAAATATGATCGGGGACCACTTCGACGTTGGTTCGCTTCTTACTGCTGCCAAATAGAAAATCGAAAAGTCCCATCAGTGATACTTCCTGATTTCGTCCCCGGAGAGGATCGAGATTGGTACACCAATCCTCCCCAATACAATGTTCAAGCCGGATGAACCGTCGCTACAATTTTGTACGGCATTGTGTTGGCCTCCTTGCGGATCATGGAGATCGCCATTCTACCGGGGGATTGGTGGGACGAGTAGAATGACAACGAAGAGGACCGAACCATGTCCAAGAACGAGCGACAAGGGCCGAGAGAACCCGCCACGAAGCTGCCGAATCTGCAAAAGAAGATGCGGCAGCAGAAAATTCAGGTGAAGAAGCCAGGCGACAAGTCGGAAGCCGTGAGCCGTGTCAGGCCAATCCGATCTGAAAGCCGACCCGAAGGCGAAGCCATGATACATGCCTTTGCCACATTCGTCTTCCTGATCATCGCTGCTCAGGCTTTGGCCGACGAACAGCCCTCAGTCACCCTTGACTCTGCACCGCCTGTCGTTGTGAAGACGATTCCCCCAGCGGGATCAGATGAAATTGACCCCGGCCTAAAAACGATCAGCGTCACATTCAGCAAGAAGATGTGCTTGCCAATGCCGCCCTCACCCTCCCCCTGGGTAAGTCCTCCAGATCATGACGATGAGCGTAAATGCGGAGGCAGGGATACTAACGGAGTGCGATAAAACGCCTCACGGCTACCATAGTATGGCCCAATTGGCACTTTAGTCGTTTCTAGTTCATACTTCGTAGCTTCAGGAGGAAAAAAGGTGAGGTGCTGGTCACGCACTTGAAAGAGCCACCTCACGGGGTTTGGTTGCGCTTTTCCTTTCGGCTGCATGTATCTATCCTGCAAAAACGGCTTGAATAGACTATACGGTATTACAAAATAGTCCGACTCGCTGAATTCATCGCCACATATGACGACGCACCAGCTTTCTCCATAATTCCTGAGGAGCTGATTCACTCGTTTCGGCAATAATTCAATGAAATATTTGGGAGGAGTGCAATTGCGAAGATAGTTGAATTCATCCAGATAGATGCTGTTTTCCCTCGCCCAGTTTGTCGTCATCCCTCTCCTCGCTGATAATTAGATGTAGCAGGTATAAGCGTTCACGAATTCGAAGAAGCGTTTCAATTCCGTGCAGGCCCATTCTTGCTGGCTTCCTATTCGCCGTCCAGTTGAAACTGGAAGCAAGAAACGAGCTGGTGAAATTTCAGAACAAGGGAGCTTAACAGGTTCAGTCACGTGGTAGGAACTACAGTCGAGCCTCGGCGACGTCTAGACGCCCCAGCCTTCACTTCTCAACATTCTGGCCGGACATCTTCCACAGGGTGCGGCGTCCATGCCGCACCCAACTTCCGCACGGAAATCACTTCGTCACGGCAGGTCTTCCAAGTCTGGCATCGGAATATTCAACCAAGAACCTGGCGTGGCCAACAGGGCCGTCAAGTCGTCTCGCAGCCGGATTACTTGAGCGTGGGTGATGGAGATATTGCAGCTTTCGAACGAAGTCGCAGGAGAAGGGCGCAAAGTTAGTATGGCGACGACGTGCCAGGCGTTTCGGGCTGGCTGAGAGCCAAGATATTCCACCAGCGTGGCATCGAGAATCTGGTCAAAGTCATTCGGATCGGGATTGTACTGCATCTGTTTACCTCACCTTTTCAAGTTATTTGGCGTGAACGGGCGGAGCTGACCTAGCCCGCAAATCCAAGAACTTGGCGGTGACGTTCGGTCCCGCAATGGCGATCCACGTTCTCAGCGGCGACGGTGATTTCCTTTCCGTCCTTTCGAAACACGCAGCACCGGGCAGATTCATAGATCAGATGGTGCCACTCGAAGGCCATTGGCGTGCTCGCCCCACTTATGCCGGCATAGGCAGACAAAAATAGCCGCTCTAGGCAGGGGAGGCTTGAGCAGTTACCGCTAGTGGCGAGGATTGGGGTGTTTTCATCGATCAGATACCGCATTGCGAAGCTCCCTGTTAGGAGACGCCGGCCCTCGCCTCAGTGGCGAAGGTCCAGGTCTCGACAGGCTCCATGCGGGTGTCAATCTCCCAAGATTACCCCGACGTTAACCGCCAGTTAACATGGGCAAATACCGTGCTATTGGAGCGAGGGGGACTCACCATGGATTTAGCTAACATGCGTGGTATTATGGCTTTGTCGCATCTGAGATGTGGCGACTAGTCGATTGACCGTTTTTTTAACCCCACCTTTAACCCCCTCGTCGCTGGTGAACCGTAGTAAGAAGATCAGGGAGTCGCTTTTTTATTGGGACGGATTCGCCCAGCGAAGGCGAACTCCGGCTCAAATCCGCAAGACGTTGTTAGCTGAGGGGATTGAGGTCTCAGCCAACCTGGTAAAGGTAGTCCTTTCCCACGCCCGAAAGAGAGAACGAGAACGAGAACGACAGTTCGCTGAAGCAGCCGAGGAGCACCGTACCCGTTTGCAAAACCGTGCTGCTAAGCTAAATCGGAGCGAGGCCATTCGAGGATTGATTTCACAGGGACTCTCAAATTCAGAAGTCCAATTAGTCCTGGCGGCACAAGGGATCGAGGTAACAGCGAACTTGGTCAAAGTCGTACGTTACCAACGGAGCAAGGCTCGTCGTCTTCGACCCGTGCCGTCTTATTTGACGAGCAGTGACCAACTGGTGGCTGCCGTTGCTGAGCAAAGAGTAACCGAGGCAACTGCGGAGTTGTTGGCCACAGCATCGCACGAAGTGCAGCGCTCGATACTGAATGACTCAAGAGGCCCTCTCCAAAAGTCAGGAGTCGAAGCATGCCTCCGAGAATTGACGCACCAAGAGATACTGGCACGGCGACAATATAAACCACCACAATCTTCCGACGTCATTCAAATTCACCACTGCCGATTCCAAGAGCTATGGGTAGAACCAGAAACCGCAAAGCTGGTTTGCACAGACATTCCTTGGACGGCTTGCTTCCAGGAGGAAACGGCCCAAATAGCTGCGTTCGCAAAGCGAGTCCTAAAGCCCAGTGGATTGCTTGTTTCGTATGTCGGCACGAATAGTTTGAACGCCACCATGAGAACATTGGATGAGCACCTCACATACCGATGGTGTTGCGCTGCAATCTCGCAGGGCCGAGGTAACCACATTAAGTCGCTGAATGCGATTAGTCACACCAGACTAATATTGGTGTACAGCAAAGGACCGATGCCTCGTGTGCCGCTGTGGTTGGATCTGCTAAAATCCGACCAGAAAGAAAAGGAATGGCATAAATGGCAACAACCACTCAGGGAGATCGAACAGCTAGTCACGACCTTCACCAATCAGGGCGACCTTGTTATCGATCCCTGTGCTGGTAGTTTCACGACGGCCATTGCATGCCATCGAACCAAGCGTAGATGTGTAGCCTGCGACTGTGACCTTGAGGCGGTAGTCATCGGTCAGGAGCGAATTGACCAGGAAAGGCTGGCGGACCCCAGTTCCGCCTCCTAGACATCTCGCCACATCCAATTACCATACAGACTTTCCAATCCACTTAAACACCAAGGTGATCCCGTGGCCAAACGCAAGATCAACAAGACTCAAGCCGTCCTCGCTTACCTTGCCGACAAACCCGATGATAAGCCAAAAGCCGTCGCAGAAGCTTTGTCGTCGAGAGGCATCAAGGTCACGGCAGGTGCCGTCAGCACGATCAAGTTCAATGCAGCGAAAAAAGGCACTGCCCCAGCGGCAAAGAGCGGGCGCCCAGCCAAGGCCGCCAAAGCTAGTGGTCAGGGAAGCTCCAGCCTCGATCAACTCTTAGCTGCCAAAAGCCTGGTAGATAAAGTAGGTGGTGTGGACGAGGCCAAGCGATTGCTGGATGCGTTGGCGAAGTTGAGGGGGTAGGTGATCGATCCGTTCTCCACCGAGACCGAACTTTGGATTGCCGGATGATTAAGCCACTGTGTCGCCAAGGTTGCTTTCTGGGGGTGCCGGCTTTGACGCCAGATCCCCCGTGGAAACCAGGCCAATTGTGTTGCCAAGCTTTGAATTGGATGATTCTTCCCAGAGAGTTGATGATAAGGTGACGTGTGGCCATATGGCATTGCCGCAGATTTGTCTTTGGGTGCATGCTATGAAGCAATCGGCGAATGTCGTCGATTGGCGAAGTCGAAGTTGCTTGGTGCCCGAGCCAATGCACCCTCACCTCACGTTCACAGCGTCCCATCTCCGCTGGATCATGTACTCGTGAGCACCATTGTCAATGGCGAGTCAGGCGTGGAAGTGATGTCGGAGTTTCTTGGGCCATGTAAGCAAAATAATGGACTTGGGTTATTCATGTCCTGCTCCACCATCGCCCGACGACACCTGCTTGGCCTCCGATTGAATGTACTTGCAGATGGCGCAGTTCACGACTCGCTCGAACCAGCCGATCGGCGGAAAGGGTCGCTGTCGATTCATAAGTGAGTTGAACGCTTTCATCGGAATATTCACGGAAGGACCGACTGTTGCGCTGGCAGGGTAGGAGTGTCCGCTATGCGTCATGCTGCCACGGGTTCGGTAGACTTCGCCAAACGCTTTCTCGATTTCGTCCCCTCTAGGGCGAAATTCTTTAGGCACAATGAAAAGGTCGTCCTCGTCGCCGATCGTTTTCTCGTCTAAGTGGTCGATCAAAAACTTCTTGAACTTGCGACCAGACCACGGATTGTCCTTCGATGCCTCCAGAGCAAGTCGCTTTGCTACGTCCTTGCTCACTTTCTCCTTCTTAGTGGCGTACGATACCAAGCCACCTTTCGATGCAATCTTGTCTTCATCACAGGGCTCCCAGCCCTCAAGAACTGCGCCAGCCATCGTCTCTGCGGCTGAAACCAGTAGTTGGTAACAACTGTCTGGTTGAGTCTCGATGTGTTCCATTGCAGATGCGTAAAGCCTCGCTGCACGAATGATTGCGGGGGCCGCTCTCATCTTAGGTAAAGCAAGAAGCGTTTCGGTGAGGTTTGCCGAATCAAGCGGTACACTGGGCGGGCGATAACTCTTTACCTGGACTCCTTCTAAGCCATACAGAAACGACAATGGGCGTTCCGTCCAGTAGGACAATTTCACTCGCAACGCCGCAGGAATCGGAAAGTCGGCGAGGCATGGCGGAAGTTGCTTGCTGTCGAATTGCTCACGACTTTTCAGGGAGACAGTTACCAACCTTCGGCAGAACAGGGTCAATAGCGCCGCAAGATCTGATGCAATCTCCACGTCAGGAAAGTACGAATGTGAAGTACTTCCGCTCGATTCACTGACCAGTATGCTTACAAATCTTAGAGCGAGTTCCTGCGGATACTCATCGTAAGGTTGGCTCGCCACAAGGAGTTCCACTGGCAGCCTGAGAAGAACTCGGGCACTGTCACTCTTGGTCCAATCGCCTAAGAAATCTACCGGGTACAATGTGCCGCTGCAAATGAGTCGATACTCAACCCGCTTTGCGTCATCCCCGAGCGTGTAGTCACGATATACGTCGGAGCCGATGTCGTTCTGACTGCCTTTGGGGGCACCATCCAAGAAATTAAGAATGTGCATCACTTTCCCTTCCCCATCTCAAGTAAAGGCCCAGCTCTCTTATCTGAACAGGCGATACATTCACTGCTACCCAGCCCTTCAGTAAAAGTTCGCCGTTTCTCATGCACCAAGAAAGTGGCAGCCCCCATTGGACTTCGTCAAAAGCGCTGGTGGGTAGGCGGAACTGTTCGTACCGCTTGCCTCTTGCAGACGGGCAAAGGTTGTTCTGCCCATGTCTACCTCTCAATGGCACTTTGCCGTAGACGATGCGTTCTTATGTTTGGCCCCAGAGGAGGGGTCACTGTAGTTGTCGTGGTTGTGGTGGCTTGCAGAAACATTCTGAAGATGGGTTGACCGTGGGACAAGAACGGGGTCGGATGTTGCACCTCGATGAGTGCCAGGTCGGAGAAGGACTTGCCTGCCATGTGCTGCACAGCAGCCTTTTGGTCGCATTTGCCTTGTTTGCTGGCTGGATTGCCTTGCTGTCCTCAGTAACTGCGAGTGGGCTTTCTTCTTAGCTGGCGGGAGCCTCGCCTTCTACCTGCACTTTCAGGATGGTTGCCTCTGATCCGATAAAGGCGACTTCGACCGTGTCATTGCGAGCCACCTTTCTCGACTTGCCCTTCCCCTGTTTCTTCGACTTTTTGTTCTTGGATGCTCGAAGCGTCTTATTCTTTAGAATATCGACTCTCATTTCGGAATAGTCGTGAACTAATCGCCCAACCTCGATCTTCTCTCCAAACCACGTATATGTGAATTCTGCTGTCAGCCTTACAGGTCCAGGCTTGTCAGCCATCTTTAACACGTTGAAGTTGATCTCATTGCGGACAAAGCTCGCCGTGAACTTCACATTCGGTTGGTGCTCGCTCCAGCCAACTCCAAAGAAAACCGCATATAGTTGCTCTGCCGTATCTAAAGCGTCACGATCACACGTGTTTAATGTCCATGTAGGACGAATGCCGAATCTCAGGGCAACTTTGCGAGCTTTCCAAAGCGTCTTAAAATATCCGCCAAGTGGAACGGCGAAGGGCTGGCTCTGAGGCGCCGAATTGATGGAGAAAATGGTGTTCCCATCCGTTTGACACTCGACGGAAGTTGAAACAGCCTCCGGTAGGGCTTGGAAGAACTCATTGAGCCTGTCGAAATACGCTAGCTGCGTCAGCAGTTGGCCATCCCAGCGACGTAGGCTTAAGTCCAGTTGGACTGAGCCGCCTACGCCGGGAGCGATTGGGCCTAGCTTGAGAGTCAACGGCGAATTGGCCAGTCCGCCATCAAACCAGAGTTCTTGTTGGCCACCTCTCACATGGCCGGGTACGTCGCTCAGACGTGCGAGTTCCCTGCCGTCTCGGTCCCGACAGATCAGAGTGAGCGATGCCGTGAGGGTGATACTCGCCTGCAACGCACAGCTGACTTGCTCAATCGGCTCCAGGAGCTTGCTGCCTGAGATCTTCAATTCGCCAGGCTGAAATGAAACTAAAACCCCTTTATCGATTAGGTCGCTGACTTTCTTGCCGATGACTTCTTCGTCGCCAGAAAAAGTAAACGTTAGCGGGACCTCTTCCTTTGCCAGCAGCGTAAACTTTGGCTGGTCATTTACCAAAGACACGTTTACGTCAAACCTCGGATCGGTGCGGATGATCCTTTGCTTATGTGCGATAACGGACTCGTGAATAGATTCCGGGTAGTGGAGCCGCATCCACTTCTTCGCCTCCTCGACTGCATTGCGAACACTGGAAATGGCGGTAATGTCGTGACTTGCCGGAAGACTTACAGTGATGCTGCCTTTTTTCCTCCACGTCTGGTCTGCTTCCAGCACCGGCTGAAGGAACAACCACCAGCCCTTCTTCTTGGTGACATCCACGACGACTAGAAATACTGGCAGGTCTTTGATTTTGTCCGAGTAGTATGTGGCGTACTTAGATTCGAGGGCAAACTTAACATGAGAGCCGTCAGCACTGACAGTCGCTGTTTCCTGCCCCTTCAACTGAAGGTAGAAACTGCTCCCCGTCAGTTCGCCATTGTCATCTCCAATTTCAACGAGATAGTCTTTGCCGTAGTCCCTGTGCTGCTCATTCGGCACCCAGGTCGGAGGGAGGGTGTCACGGAGAAACCGCTGGGCGAGTTCGTCAATTTGGTGATTGCGGTGCCGTTTCATCGGGCCTAACTGTCCGGTCTCAAACTGATTTCAAAACTTGCGTTCGTCGCCCGACCCTGGCATGCCTAAACCCAGGTTGAGGTACTTGCATCGACCTTGAAGTTGACACTGAACAAGAACAGGCGATATCACCCGAATTGGTTCTCGCCTAAGTCCTATTGCCCTAAGGGGGCGACGGAGATTCATATCAATCGCAATTGTCTCCCGTGCGGCCTTGATCTTCAAGTGGCTTTCAACTCGTGGTGCAGCCAGAAGTAGCAGGATTGGGAACAAGTGCATGTAGTGAGCCTTGTCAAAGACCAGGTGAACGACTACCTCTTCTCACGTGAATCGATGATCTGGTGGACGGCCCAGTCGAGCGCTTCCCAGGACTTAGCGAAAGCGGTGGCTCAGTCACGTTCAGGAAATCCCCAGTCGCCGGTCAGCGCAACTTCGAGATCATTTAGCTCGAACGACTCCACTTCCTTCGTAAGTTCATTGAAAATCAGAGTCATCATTAGCTTAAAACTTACTTTGCCGTCAAAGTCTTCGTCCCAAGGCTGCTCATATGGTCCCGTGATCGCTTCTTGAAGACAGTGGATACTGCCTGGCACATCAAAATCGATGCCAATGGCAAGGTCGGAGTCGTTGACCCTCCACACATCGACGATCTCATATTGTTCAGGCGTGTCGGATAGCTGCCCGAGCGACGGGCGGTGGTAGTTCCAGGCACATTGGGAAGTCAATCTATCAAGAGCGAGCCGTTCAACGGACTTCTCTAATTCGTCACGGATGCTGTCGCCCCATTCTTCAAAGAAGGCACTTGGATCGAGGTCTGAATACTCACCTTCGTTAATCTGCCGTTCGATCTCGTCAAGGCTTTCCAAACCTGGCTTGACTCGCTCAACAACAAATCGCTGCAAACCCTCACATATCCTGACTGAAGTGCGAGGAAGCCCGAGTAGTTCAAGGTCGTCTGCAAGATCACTGCATAATCCGCCATGTTCGCCGAAGTCACGTTTATTTCTGGTGATAATGACAACGTCGCTTGCGTTTTCCCCCTTCATGTGCGCCAAGAGACTTTCCCAGATCAAGGCATCCCTGAATCCAGCGCCGCCTCGTGTATCAAACGGCTTGCGCTTCGCCAAGGCTCGACTAACCACCAAGGTCATTGGAATGCCGTCATATCCAGGGCACCGGCTCGGAAATGCTTTCAACTGCGTGACCAAGCTTTTTCTGTATTTGCCCACCTCCTCATCTAGGTTGCATTTCACTTCCGTGTCTTCAACCAAGTGGGGAGCGAGACGCTTTAGAGTTCGCATGCTGCTACCAACCTCTGGTACGGAGGCTGAAAGTTGTTCACGAAAGTGGTTCACGGTTTCGTCGATCACTATTTCCGGGACGACTAGCGATACGGGGTGACGTGAGACATAGCTGCGCAGCATCACGTAGTCCGGTCCCTCAAGCCTGGGATTACCGAAAGTTTCCGTTGTGTCTAGTACGATCAGCATAGCCATGGAAGTGGCCCCCCCGAATTTTGCCTTCCCCAATCACAACCCGCCTTCCTTTTACACCCTACTCAGCCAGATCACACCCGCCCTTGAAGTTATTCGTTACCGAAACTTCAAGCATCGCCACCAGTGGGTGCCGCAAATCTCATCGTGGTCGGCCTGCGTTAGGTTTCGACCCATTCTACCGATGGCCCTTGGTGCCGCACATCTGCAACGAATGGTCGCCTTGCGAGAATCATGGCGTTCCATCCCGCTGGTAGACCTTCCCACCGACAAACGAAGCCAAGGACCCTACCGATCTAACCGTGCTGAATCGGCGGTTCATCCGTCTGGGCAATATTGACTCTAGTTGCTCCTCGCCCCCGCAACTCCAGCCACTCGTCTGGTCGATCACCAAGCTCACTTCGGAGGGGATAGTCGTTATGCCAATCATCGAGCAGGCTGATCGTTGCATGATTCTGAAGGGAGGTCATGCTCACGAAGCGCCCCTTGAAGGGGACACCTGCATACGCCACCCCAAGCTGCGGCCAAGTATTGTCGATGGCCCGGCCCTTGCCGTCCGTCACCCAGGCGTGAATCGTCGGCTGGCTCCCTGACTTGAACAGGGCATACCCCTCACAGTAAACCAGCGAGTTGTCGGTGAGTATCAGGTCGGTGGCGTTCTTGTGGCACTCCTTCACTTTCGCACGGCTGATCGTACTCGGAAGCTCCACCGGCTCGTACCACCATCCGTATTCCAGTACGAACTGTTGCATGGTCCGCTTCAGAATCGCTTTTGCGGCGGGCGTCGGGGCGCTGTTGATCAGGAAGTCGAAGAGTTCGGCTTGGTGCGGCGTCATGGTTCACTCTCAAGGAACGACTCGACAAGCAGCACCACGACGGCGGCTGTCAGGTGCAGTCCGAATCGTGCCAAGTGTGGCGACAAATCATGACGACCGCTGCCTTGGCCATGCCCAGCCTTTTTGTTGCGCACAGTTGGAATTCCGCTTTCGAGCAGCGTCCGCAGGGATGTGAGTTGCTGCTGAGTGAAGGTCGGGATCAGGTTGTTTACAAGGCAAACCTCAATCAGTGACTTGGCAGTGTCGGTGGGCCTATAATTCCAGCCCTTCAAGTCGGCGACGATCTTCATCGTGCTTTCAAATGCCTTGAGGCAGTCAACAAGACATTCTCCTAGGCGACCATGGCGATAGTGTTCGAGGGCCTTCAGAAATTCCTCATTGGCTCCCATGAACCGTTGGTCGGTTAAGAGGCTAAGGGCTGGGGTAATCGCCTCCGTATGGAGAACCGAGTTTGTCGCCACGACGATTTGGCCCGATTGGTACTTGTAGCCGATGCTGTGTTCGAGAAACCGCCGATTGATCTCCGCCGCCACGGTGCCGGAGTTGCATTCTTTATCGAGAATCCGGTTGCGTTCGGCCTCTTCAATCAGCTTCATGACGATCAGCACTGCATCTAGAACTTGCTCAGTTTCGCAGTTTTCGAAGAATGCCGTGAACTCGTCACATAAGTCCCTGGTTTGGGTGTCGTTCATCGCCCGAAGACCCCTTCGGGCTTCGATCAGCTTTCCCAGGCCAAGCGCACGGCGCAACACAAGACACGCCTCGGCAAAAATGTCTTCGCCCTCAGTGCCGAGAATTCTGTATCCTGGAACTGTCCGGTCGCAGATGCATTGCCGGGCATCATCAAGTGCGTGGAGAAGTTGTATTCGCAAAGGATGCGGAATCTCGTCATAGCGGAATACATCAGGCAATTCCCGCTCCGACGCACGCTTCTTTCTCGAAAAAAGATCAAATGCCGCCATTGGCTTTCTCCGTGTGTTCGGCGTTTATTGCCACGGGGCGTTAATCGGATTTCCCTTGCAGACTTGAAGAGCTGCGTGCGAAAAGCGTTGATCTGGCACCGAACCAGCCTGTGCGACGTTGCAGGCGTCGAGCCAGATCTCCCACAAATCTCCGATGAATTTGAAGAGTTCTGCGAGCAGTCCTTTTTTCGTCAACGCTTCTTATGATTCGATCATTCCCCTGAAATAAATCAACTCTTCCTCCGGCCACTGCTTGCTTCAAAGGGACAGTTTCCGGCGGTATTGGTTCGTTTCTCTCTTACCCCTGCCTCTTGATCTCAGCCACTTTTCCCACCAAGTATCCGATCTCGTCGCCATCAAGCTCAGCGACAGGGGCAACCCCGTGGATGTTCTTAATGAGATCGTCGGAGGCACCCAGAAAAACCTTAAAAGACGACTCACCATCGCAGCGGCCAAACTACTCTCCCAGTGCGATTCCATATTCTTTGCTAAGGTCGATTCCAATGTCTGTATCGGGTGCAAATTGCCGGAAGGCTGCATACATGATAGAAATCAAATGCAGTCCGGTATACTCTCCAGGCCATGCTTGGATTTGATACTTCCTGGTTGGATCGTTGATGTTGAGACCCTTATTGCCCAGCACAGCAAGCTCAAGTGCGAGGTTTTGGATTTGCGTCACTTCCATCGACTTGAATCTTTCAAGAGCATCCCTCATGTACTGCACTACGTCGGGCCGCACGTCGCCGGATGATCGCAAGGCTTTTTCTGATTTCTCGGTCAGGCGTGCTTTGGCTAGATCAACCAGATGCTCAGGACCACCAGTCTTGACCGCCATTCGATAATGCACTTCGGATTCGTCGCTACGGTTAAGATCTGCAAGGCAATCGCCATAAGCGATCATCATTGCGATATCGTCGGGCGCAACAGCAAGGCACTGACGAATTACGGGGAGCGAGTCGTTAAACCGCTGCTGCTTTATCAATGCCCCGGCTAAATTCCTCAATGCCCACCTATTGCTGGGTTCAAGTTGGACCGCTTTCCTCAGCCAATCCTCGGCAATCAGTACATTACCCGCTGCAACTTCGGCCACACCAAGTCCAACAAGGGCATGGACGTGATCGGGGGCAAGCTCGACGGCTTTTTCGAGAAGCTCAATTGCTTGCTGATATTGTCCTAACTCACTGTAGGCAAGTCCAAGTCGGTACAACGTGTCAACGTCGCTTGGATCTTTGTGGAAAAGCGTCGTCAGTATTGGTAGCGACTGTTTGATTTGCCCGGAATTGAGCAGGTCGAGTGCTTTCTGCTTCGGGTCTTTCCAATTCGTATCTTTGGTCCACAGCACTTCGATCACACGACTGGCGTCATCAATGACAACTCTGGCTTTGCCGCCGAATCCGGCAAACTGTTTGGAGAAGAAGTCTGCAATCCTGGACTTAAAGCCATCCGAGCCGACTGCTGGTGGTGGATTGCCAAGTAGTGAGCGGTCAAAGTCATCGAAACCGAGTTTGAACGAAAATTCTTGCGACATCTAACGACCTTTTGTTTCAAACCAACGGTCGAGACCCGTATGCTTGGCCCAAGCGTCAACAAGCTCACGATCCTGATTCGATCCTGCTGGAATCTGTTCGTTAAGGGCAAGCAGTGCAGATGCGGCGTCTCCATATCCAGCAGCAACATAGGGAGCGAATGTCATCGGTGCATTCCAAAGTCCAGCGAAGAACTTAGCAAAGGCAGCATTCATTGACGCATTGGGGCGGATGATCTCATCTGGTGCAATCACTTTAGAGCGTGGACTTAGTGCGCCCATATTCTCCTGAAGCTGGCGATCAATGCTCTCATGCTGTAACTCCGTGAGTTCAGGATGGGCGTCATGAAGCAGCTTGTCGATTCGCATCGTGATTGGCATAGATCGCAATTGGAGTCCAAGGGCATTGCCAAACTGCTGGGCCAATTGGGGAACCACATGACTTGGAATGTCGTCCCTTCCCTGGTGGTGCCTTTGCATCAGTTCAAGCACTTCTCGTTGCATGTTGGGCTTGGAAGCCAGGTTGAACTGAGTCGATGGATCGGCTTGAATCGTTCTAAGTGCGAACTCGCACTCGTAGGCAACCAAATACGGCAAAACAGACTCTTGCTCTGGCTTGTAGAGTAGCAGATGTGCTGGTTGGTCCTTGGTGGCGATCTTGATGGTCGCATGTCCGGCGAACTTGGGATCGCTTTGCAGGATCACTGGCTTGCCACTTGCGGCCTCAACACGCTCAATGAATTGCTTCTGGAGTTGTCGTAAATCCAAGGGAAAGCTCCGAACAGGCCAGTCGTCGTCAAAGGAGCATTTTATCGGCCTGGGCGATGAACTGAAAGCCACGGCTGGCCTCGGTCTCTCATCGAACTTTGCAGGAGATCGCCCATTTCAACCGGGGTCGTAGCGGAGTCAAACGCAGAGATCGCAGGCTTTAGTCGCCGTACCGCACTGCAATTGGCGTTATGGCTGCTTCAAGCAGTCCCCGTCGGCTTCAAGCACCGAGATCGTTGCACATCGCCTGGCGTAACCCAGTGGACGCAAAGAGATGCCTGATCAACCCTGTTGCAGAGTTTGAAATCGAGAAACTCGTTCCAAAAACTCTGGCAGAAAGTGGCTGTTGGGGGGATGCCTGGCAGCATGGACGGCTTTTCTCTTTGATGGACTTCGAGTGCATGGTCCCCCCAGCGGCACCTGGGCAATCGGCGAATCTCTTCGATTGGCAGGGGGCGGGATTATCGCTATTTACCGTCTCGGCATCGTTCAGACTGCAAGTTTCTGGATCATTGGGTAGAATGAGCACCAATGGGTATGATCTTCAAGAATCATCGAGGGCAGCATCATGGCACCACGCAAGCGACTTTCCTTCGCAACTTGCAACCTGTTCAACATCAATGAACCCGGTCTACCGATGTATCGGGATGCGGCCGGCTGGACGCCAGAGCAGTACGACAGAAAGATTGACTGGATTGGACGGGCCATCGCCACGGTGAATGCCGACGTGTGGGGTTTCCAGGAACTATGGCACCGTAAGTCGCTCGTGAACGTGTTCAAAAAGGCAAAGCTGTCGCCAAAGTACACGCTTCTCGCTCCCACCTCGCATAAGGGTGGAAAGATCATCTGTGCCGGTGCCGTGCGGAGGGAGATGCTTGTCGGTGAGCCGGAATGGATCGTGACCTTCCCAGACAAGTTTGTACTGTTCGGCAGCGGCGACGATCCCCAGACTCCCGAGATTTCGGTGTCACTAAAGAGTTTTTCAAGGCCGGTGCTGCACTTCAAGATCAAGCCGCACGAAAACAGTAGCGAAATCTCGGTGTTTGTCGCCCACTTGAAGTCGAAGATGCCCGCTCAGGTTGATCGAGAGCAATGGTTCAAAGATGACAAGCAGTTTTACGGCCGCCATCGAGAAGGTGTCGGGGCGGCGATTTCCACGATCCGACGTACCGCCGAAGCCTCCGCTTTGCGGATGCTTTTGACCGAGGCGATGAAGGGCAACGACAACCCGGTTGTTGTGCTAGGCGACCTGAACGACGACAAGCGGAGCAACACGCTGAATATCATCACCGGCCAGCCAAACTACCTGCTCAGCGGATTGACCCAGGGTGGTAGCGACGTTGACCTGTATTCGGCAGGGACATTGCAGGAGTACCGTAGCGAGCGGGATGTCTATTACACACATGTTCATCAGAATAGCCGGGAATCGCTCGACCACATCTTATTTTCACAGGAGTTTTACGACAACTCACGCAAACGGGTTTGGGCATTCTTGGGTTCGGAGATCATGAATGACCATTTGAATTCGATCCATCACAAGGAAAGCGGGACAACAGATCACGGCATCGTGAAGGCGACGTTCGAATTTCGACCAGCGAAGACGTGAAATACTTGCGGTGGTGATCTAAACGATGTTGATGCCCAATGACTGAAGAAGCATCTTCGTCTCTTCGTCAATCTCTTTCAGGCACGCCAAGACAAGCGACTCCCTCGCCCTGCTGAAAGCTACAAATCCAATTCGACAGATGTCCTCCTTGTCCGCAGCCCTAGCGGATGAATCCCGCTCACACCACTTTCGCAATTCAGTTTGGTTCTTGGCGACAACCAATACGGCATCAGCTTCGAGCCCCTTGGCTTTATGAATGGACGAGATTCGCTCTCGATCCGTTTGTGCAGTGCCATGAAGCACACACTCAACAAGCACACTCAACTCATGCGACACATCACTGCCATCACCTACGTCCCCTGTAGAAAACCGATAACTGAGAAAAGCCCTCAGGTCAGCAGGCGTGTTGACCTCACCGGCTTGAATTGCTTTCAAAAGGTGAAGCCCTACCTTGCGCCATGCCAGTTGCTCAAGGTCGAAAGTGCTACAAACCCGACGTTGACTCATTCCGAGGGATTTGGCGACTACTTCCATCGCCTCTTGGAGCAAAGATGTATAGGAAGCACCATTGTTGCTGACTGGCACAAGACAAAAGGGTTGCCTAGCCTCTTCTAGCGTAGAACCCCAGTGGCTGAGATACAGGCGGGAAATCGGTAAAATGCCGGTATGCCAATCGTCGGTCAAAGCCCGAAACCGCTCGATGATTTGCTTGACATCCCTTTCCCTTACAAATACGACTCGCTGATCACCTCGTTTGCCCTGTTGCCCTTTCTGTGTCAATCGCCCGTGAAACCGGTTGGTGAAATCGACGATCTCATCACAGGAGCGGCGATTTGCTACCAAGTTCTGACACTCAGAGTGTCCGGCAAACCGAAAAAATGGAATCTTTCCGTACTCCGGTGCTCGAATTCCTCGCACCCGGTATGTAAAGCTCGAAATGTACTGTTCTGGATCACCAACGACGTAAATGCTGGTCTTCTTCTCCTTGCGGAGACTCTCAAATACTCGATGCTGCGTCGTGTCAACGTCCTGAAACTCGTCCACGAACACAAACTGCAAACGGTGCCCCACGAGCCGGCGGATTTCTTTCGTCTCGACGAGAGTCGCTGCTACGCTCCCCATCTTTTCATACGGAACAATGCCTCGTTTCAAGAGGGCCGTCAGCTTGGCGGCTTTCGCAACGCTGACCTGTTGTGGAGTCAATCTCCTTCCCGATGCTGTCTTGTTTGGAACGGCCACGTCTGCGGACACGAAGATGTGCTCTTCGGGCAACTGTTCCAATACAACGGCAAATGGCGACAAGATGAAGCGGTTCAGAAACGAATGGATGGTTCCGATAAAAACGTTGCGTGTTGGTTTCGCCCGACGATGTAGCCTGGTGCGGATCATGTCCGCTGCGGCATTCGTGTATGTGATTGCTACCAAGTATCGATTGGGTGACAAGCTGGGAATGCAAGCTGCAATCTCGTTGACCATGTTGTGCGTCTTACCGGCACCGGGGCCGGCAACGACGACTGTGGGTTTCATTGCAGTTCTCCGGTGGTGGTGGCGGGCGGGACAACGAAGTCAAATGCTCGTTGAATGTATTTTGGCAAGACGAGCGCTTTCCCTTCGGTGTCCAATAGTTCCGAAAGGTTGAAGGCAAACTCCGCTTTGTATTCCTCGATTGCATCGAAACAAGTGCCGACATCAAGGTCACCCGATCCCGTTGTCTTCTCGATACTCTTGCCGAGCCTCAGGCGGGTTCTTATCAATGCCTCAAGAATTAAGGACTTGCCGGTTCCATTTCGATTTGCCGCAATCAGGTCACGCTCGAAGGTCGAGTCTTCCGTGATCTCAACGGAAACTACATGCCCATCTTCGTAGGCAGCCTTCAGAGTCTTCGCTCGATTCTCCGACTTTGTTCCAGTGTCACTGTCGGTGAGAACAACACACTTCAGAAAGTATCCATTTTTAACAACCTTCAAGAAATGGCTGAACGCCACGCCATTTACATTGACCACTGTCGCTCCGTGCCTTTCCAATGTAGCACCATGATGCCGTTGGAATAGTCGGGGAAGTAGCGTCTGCTCGGCGATCCCTTCGACCAAGAGGAGTCGTCGAGCAAACAGCATTCGAGACTTGGTGGCGTCAAGGTATAGGCTGAGGAAGCGAATCGAGTCACGTTCCTTTGACTCATCAAGTCCCTCAAGGATGTAATGGCTTTTCAATTTGCCGGTCGAGTCATTAAACAAAATGACTGAATTGGCGAGCTTGAGCTTCGCTGCAATGTGCGTTGAATGGGAAGTCAGGAGCAACTGCATCCTATTCTCATGATCGTCCCGAATCGCTTCGATGTTCCTACTGAGGTGATCCTGCAAGTGTGGATGGAGGTGTGCCTCTGGTTCCTCAATTCCGACGACTCGAAAGAACGCTGACGCATCGCTGCTCATAGTGGCAGTATCGGAGGGTTTGGCAAGCTGAGAGAGAACCAGCGAGATGTACAGCAAATTGTTGCGTCCAAGACCATTCCGCTCTACATTGACGGGGTGGGCACCATAGACCATTCCAATCTTTTTGATCAACTCAACGGCATCTGGTGACGAGAACACGAAGTCAATTGAATTGTCGCCATCCGACGTTGCTAGCGAAACTCGTTCCAGGAGTTTTCCGACTTCCTTTCGCACCGATATAAGGGCAGCATTCTTTTTCACGCACTCTTCAAGAACGAGTAAGCTGGTTTTCAGATCAGCATATTTCGAGTCGTGGTTCTGACGGAGTATGCGAAAGAGCAATCGAGTTTCGCCGCTTGCAATTAACTCTCGTCGTGCGTCTCGAAGGGCGTCGAGCAACTCGAACCTGAGCATTCGAAGAATGTGTGCGTCACACTCGTTCGTAGGTCTCCCGCCGCCGTAAAGCGAGTAGCGGTACTCTGCGATGGGAAACTCCACACGTCGCCAAAGCTCTTGTGCCGGCGATTCCGCTTGACCGGCGACTTCTGCTTTTGTGGAATTCGCTGCGTCGGCGAAAGTCAACCCAATAAGCTCCCTTTGCGACTGAATCCAGTCCGCTGGACTGAACGATGAACGAAGGGAGTATCGGTAGGTGAGGCGTGCTTCTGAGAAAGTGGAGTCGGTAAACCAATCGCCGACCACAGCTTCTTGATCCTCGTTCATTCCGGTGAGCCAAGCGTCGATGACGATCTCCGGGAACGCAATCTCATCGGGCGGGATACCCGGATCGGCGACCTGTTTGCGGAGTCGAGTCACAGACCCATAATTGAAGTCATCGACTTCGAGCATTCTCGATTGTGCGACAGAGAGGTCTCCGCCAAACAGCAGGCAGAGGGCGTTGAGCAAATTGGTCTTTCCGACGTTGTTCTCACCGAGAATCAGCGTGAAACGCTTCAAAGCAAGGACAAACGCAGGCTCCCCGAAATTACGATAGTTCTGGATGGAAAGCATCTTGATAAACATTGCCGATACCCGCCCGATGTGTGACAGCAAGTCAGAAGTGCGTTTACGCTTGAGTCAATTGGAAATGCCTTGAATGAATCGGCTTGGACTGCCGCTGCTGGTGACGATGAGAACGTCACGGGCACGGGTAGCGGCGACAAACAAGAGGGACCGTTCTCGATTCAGATGTTCTTTAAGGGCGGCTGGATCAGAAGCAATGCCCTTCACCTTCAGCGGAACGGTATTCTCGTTGATCCCGGCAAGGATCATGACCGGGAATTCAAGTCCTTTGACTCGGTGCATGGTCGCAAGAGCGAGCCCGTGCGGCTGATTGTCCTTATCGAGAACGGTGTGCTTGATGTTTAAGCTGCGAAGGACGGGGCGGTACACGTCTTGCAACTGCTTGCTTGTCCGGGCGACGATGCAGATGTCGGTTGGCTTTCGTGTTTGCAGAAGTCCATTGACCTGCTCACCGATGAACTCGGCTTCCTCCTTCGGCGTGTCGAAGGCGTAGATCTGCGGTGCAGGACCAGCGAGAAGAGATCGATACCCTTTTTCATCCACGATGCCGCCGTCAAGATCGTCGAAAGTCAGTCCTTGAAGCATCCCCATCGCCCATCGGCGAATCTGCTCGGTCGTTCGGTAGTTGATGCGGAGCCGGCTCGACCGTCCTCGGATATTGATGCCACACTGTGAGAGGACGACCGGCGAGCCGTAAATCCGTTGATGAGCATCGCCGACGATGAAGAGGTCGTTTTTTCCTTCGGGGACAATTGCTCGGATCAACTTCCACTCGTCAGGCTGAAAATCCTGAGCCTCATCGACGATGACGGCTTTGTAGGGCAAGTACACCGGCGACGATTCCAGATGCTTTCTGGCGTCACGAATCACCGCTGTCCAGTCGGTCTTCCCACTTCGCTCCAAGGCGTCACGGAATCGCATGAAGACCTTCCAGACCCGGCCTCGTTCTGGTCGTGAGATCGTTTTGCCTCGACCCCTACGTGAGACCTTCAGGTAGTCGGCCAACTCGGTGATCTCATTTGCTTGGACAATCGACTCCCATTCCTGTCGGAGAAACCCTGGTTCAAAGTCGAATTCTTCGGCAGCGAAAATGGCGTCGTCCCACAACTTGTCGAGTTCGCCCTGGTTTGCTACGGAACAATTCTTCTTGAGGTGATCCCTAAGAAGTCGCACCGCCCAAGAGTGCAGGTGAATGCATTCAATCTTCGAGTAATCACTCCCGCACAGATGGCGAAGGTTCTCATCGACATTCTGTGCTAGATTGGCTGTGTAGGTCGTGAAAAGAATACGGTCCGATTCTTGGTCGCATAGTGTTCTTGCCAAGTGCCGTGCCCGGTGCATGGCGACTACTGTCTTGCCAGTGCCAGGACCGCCGATCACACGCACTGCACCGTTGAACTGCTTTCCCACCAGGCGTTCTTGGCTCGGATGCAGGAATACCCGCCACTTCTCCAAAGGAGCATCGAGAATTGCGGTCAGTTCGGCGTCGGATTGAATCGTGACAAAGCGACGTTTCGAATCCGGGTGCTGCAAAGCCGCAGCGAAGTCGTTCGTATCCACATTTGTCGTCGCAACCGTACTGACGGCTTCCCTAATTTCTTCCAAGGGAATCCCCTCGCCCAGCCAGTGCAAGGCTTCGGCTGCCTCAACAGGCAGGTGCTTCGCCAGCTTGTCGAGGTTAGCGAGTGTCGAGATGGCTCGCACCGCTGGGAGCAGGAGTTCGGGAACGCCGAAAGAGAGCAAAGTGTCGTCGTCGTGTGCCGACAGCAGACCGGACTTGCCATTGGTTTGGGGCTGCACTTCGACAATTTTGACAGCTTCCGAGGCATTGAATACCTGAAGTGCTCCGGTTGCCGGGTTCACCGCAAAGGTGCGATCCTTCGCCCAAGCCATCGCTTCATCATGGTTGTCTACCCACACCAACACGTACACACTTCCGTCAGTGGGATGGAGCACCACGGCTCGATACTTCTGATCGATTCGGACCGTGCGAACCCGGTCGTCTTTGACATCGTGAATCTTCTCGTAGTTAATGGCACTCGACTTTGGGTCCGCCTTGAACTTCTCCATGAACGCCCGCACCTTCTTCTGCTGCTGACGTGGGATCTGTGCGTAGGCTTCGAGAAAGTCATCACTGATGGCGACCAGAGGCGTCATTCGGCGTCTCCTGTCATTTGGACCATTTCGCTCATCGTCACTTCCAAATTAGCAGCGTCGAGCACCCTCCAGCCCGCTCCTTCAAAGTCCTCCCTGCCGTCTTGGTCAGCGAAAAGTGCAGCAACTTTGTGATCAGTCCATGCCAGCTCCGCTTCGGCGATCACAATGCCATCTGTGTCCTCTAAACCGAAGCCGACAATTGGACGAGGGTGGCCCGCTGCGATCCACTTCTTGAGAAAGGCTCGACACCGTTCGTCCGTATATTCGAGTAGTTCGTGTCCGTCGTCAGTAACGGACTGCGAGACATTCGATTCGACCATCGGCTCCTCGGCATAGGTCGCTGTGGGTGCCTCGATGATTCCGGTTTCGTCGATCATTTCCACCAAATCATTGCGACTGATCGCTTTGGCGATGTTTCGCAGATGCAGTCGAACCGCCTGTGGGTCATTCAGATCACGAGACTGGATAATAATGACCCGGTAGCCGTCGAGTTCGAGCATCTGACGGATCAGCTGGTCTCGCTGAGCGGTCCTTTCGTCGCCGTGCAGATGCCTGCTCATCCCATCTAGGTAGACGGCGACTTTGGTGGACTCGTGCAACCAGTCGGGGCGAGTGGGCAAACCAACACTTATCTTGATCTCAACCTGGCATTGCCCTTCGGGGAAATGATGGTCACGCAGCAGCCGAACGAGGCGAGCTTCGGGGTTGTTCGTGGGCGACGATCTTGAAGCAGAGCCAGAGGTCTCTTCGTCGAGTTCCTCAATTTGGCGATAGAATTCGGGAGCAAACTGAAGCTCGGCAATCAGTTCGAGAGCCTGATGACGATTCAATCGACTGTGGTTGAACTGGTTGCGGAACGACAGGAGGCAAGAGTAGCAGGCAGACTCGCAGCCTTGAGGACAATCGTGGAGCAGTTCCTTGGTTGCCCGAATAATCTCAGCCCACCGTTCTAACATTTGATCCAAGAGACCGGAGCCACCTGGCATCGGATCAAAGATCAAGAGGTCAACAGTTTCATCGGGGCGGTGAATCACCAGTGACTCCAAGTCACTGGCTCCCATGTCGAGGACTCGAACCGCCCCGGCGATCAGGGAGTCGCCAATGTTGATGGCAGCGGCTTCATCTTCGAGCTTGTGGAAGTGGAGACAATCGACTTCCGCCTTGACGGTCAATGCCAATCGCTTTGGTTCTTTGCCGCAGCTTTCCGTGTGCATTTTCAGGAAGTGGTTAATCTCGGCATCGACCGCATAGGGGCTCTTCGTCGCACCGCAAACCGCACAAATCCAGTGACCGACGTCGCCCCGTCCGACACGTCCTGCCTCACCAAGATTGACAAGCTCGATGCCCTGACCTCGCAGGTAGCTGACTTCCCGATCGCCAATCTTGATCCCTTTGCCGCCTTTGTTTGTTCGTCTGAGCCGCCCCAGAATTGAGACCGGCATCGAGAAACGCAGCATTTCCTCATCAGTGATCCGGCTCGATAAAGTCAGGTCGGAATCAGTCAGCGGGAGCGTGTCGATCTCCTCACTACCCGTCTGACCGTAGGAAGTGTCGGCGTTTTTCTCAGCGACGTAACGCTTCTCGGCATTCACGTACAGCGTCCGCAAGTGCGTCGATTCATCCGTTCCCAGGTGATATCGAGAGACGTAGAATGATCCGTTGTTAGCATATAACCGATTCCCTGGCACGAATTCCCGCAGGGCAACCACGTTCCCTCGATTCAGGTCGAAGGCTCGCTTGCCGACACTCTTTGCAAAGCCTCGCCGTGCCGATGCGATGACGCCGCCGTCGTTGACGCCGTATCCAGGGAAGAACCCCTCGACTCCCAGAACGCTCAGCGTGTAAGTCGCTGCATCCCGCTTGACGATGCTCTTGATGTAATCATCGCACCGCCACAGAAGCTGCTCCTCTTCCCGTTCAATGATGCCATCGTCCTTCTTGCGGTGAAGTTCCTTGCGAGTGTTTCGTGCCCATGTCAGCCGGTTGTGGAGGCGAGTCAAGACAACCGTCAACTCGGCGGACATCCCATTGACGATCTCCCGCACGGCTTCCTCGGTGGCGAGGTCTGCCGCTTCGGGTACCCAATTGTTGGCGAACAACTCGACCAGTTCGCCGGGCAGATCCGGCAATTCCGCCATGAGCGTCTTTAACGAGTTCGTGCTGATTGGGGCATTGCGGAAACGGTTTTCACTGTCAAGCAGGTAGTCTCGAATGAAATGGGGAAATAGATGCTTAAGAACCAAACGAATTCTTTCGCTATCCTCACCATTCTGTCGAGACTTGAGCAGCAGGATCGATACTACCGCTGACCGCACATGCTTGGCGATCATCAGCGGGTTCTTCAAATTGAATGACGGTGGCGCAATGACTCCATCAAGAATCCGAAGCGGGTCGGCGAAGAAGTAGCGATCATGAAGCGAACGACGACAATAAGTCACGATCACCGCCATACGTTCTTCTCGCCCGGCCCGCCCGGCCCGCTGCCAATAGTTGGATGCAAGCGGCGGGACGTTTCGCATCAACGTCATGTCCAACGCACCGATGTTGACACCCATTTCCAGCGTGGGGGTGGCCACCAGGCAATTCGTTTTTCCCTGTTTCGACTTGAACTCCTGTTCGATGTAACTGCGTGTGTCACCGGGAACTTGGGCCGTGTGCTCCTCGGCACTGACCATCGTGAAGGGGCGTCCCAGCAGCCAGACGTTGTAGTTCTCCGTGTCGGCAGCCTCCGTGATCGTGGACCCCGGACATCGATAGCGAACGCATGCTCCAGTAGGGCTCTTGCGGGTTGTCACACGCTGGCACGTGGTGCAGCGTTCACGTCGATTGAAACGCTCGACAAGAATCCTGTCATGGACTACCTGCCATGTTTCGCCGATGACCACCTCACGAGTGCTTTGAATTCCCACTTTCCGAATCAAACCGAGATCGTCCTTCAGCAAGTCCCAGAGTTCCTCGATCAAGGCATCCACATCAGCATGCTCTGGATCGGGCACCACCCGCTTTAACAGAGCTTGTACCGCCGTGGTGCCTCGCTCCGAAATCAGACCGGTGGCGTACTTGTTCGTTTTTGTCGAATGCTTGTCCACGCCTCCCGGATGGAAGTCGTGCAACGAAAGCAGACCAAGTTGAATGTACGGATTGTCTTTCCGATGGTATTGCGAATAAACCGGATCGTCGGTGATGAACACCATCCGGTTCCGTCGCCAACCATCGAGAATCAGCGAGATTAGATCGACGGCTTCGTCCGCAGTGATGCCGACCATCTTCGCCCACTGGATCACCTTGTCGTGCTTTGCTGATAGTCCCTTGTAGACGATCCGTGTGAGACCAAGAGCCTCCAGCCAGCGAGTAGAACGAACTGAGGTTGTGAACTCCCGAAGTACCATATACCGCAGCGATTTATAAACCGGCACCCACTTGTTGTGCCCGAAGAAGACGGGAGCCTCTTCGCCTTGCAACTCCGGCAGCAATGTGTCGATCAGCGACTGATCTTTGCGAAACAGTTCCATCAGCCCATCCGTGATGGCGTCCAGTGGGATGGGAACGGTCGCATTCGAGAGCACCTGATACATCATGTGTCGCATTCGAATACGTCGGGCATGATCCCGCATCCAGCCCGCCTGAAACGCCGCATCCTGTCGGCTGTCGGCAAACACGATCAGCTTCTTGTGACCGTCTGGTGCAGCATTGATCATTGCCTGCGAAAGAATGTGAACATCCGCCACAGTCACGGCTCGGATTGGTTTGGCGGGTTCAATCCGTCGCCCGCCGATCTGAATTGTTTGCGAGTTGCACGAAGGACAGCTTGAGATTTCAGGACCAAATGTCAGCAGCGGCAACAGCGGTTCCTGATGACCGCAACCATCGGCCAGGCACTGGTTCGATCCATCCCGGTGCATCGCCCCACACTGACGGCAAAGATAGGCACGCAGCCACTTCGCCGAGCGTCCGGTTGAAATGTCGCCTGCGTCTTCGAGCAAGCGATTGCTCATCAGCAGCCGGGTTCCTGCCGAGGCGGGTGCCGTGGACCAGACGGCATTGTCGTTCCCCTTGGCATCGACCACCGCATCGCCGTTCTCAAAGCCTCGGATGCGGTTTCCAGAGCCGTAGGTAAAGTCGAGGTCTTGGTAGTGCCGCTCAAAGAAGTGCTGCCCGCAGTTACGGCAGGTCAAGACGGGCAAAAATGCATCATCATGACGACCACCGCCTACACCCTCTTTTGCATCATGCAGCGAGAGATACAGTTGGGGGATGACTTCTTCGGGCGTCCTGGTCAAAGCAACAACCATTTCGTCCAGGCCACGCAGGAAGAAATGCACCTTCGGTCGCAGCAGTGACTCGTCGCCGTTGCGAGCGGCGGCTCCAAGTACCAGGTAGCAAAGAAGCTCCGCACTGCAATCGTCGCCTTCCTGCTTTCGCCCCATCGCCACCCGTTGCGAGGTCTGCCACGCTGCGGCACTCAATGGCTTGGGATGCTTGAGAATCTGCGTGCTCTGGAAGACGTATTCATTGCCGAGCAGGTGATTGAATAGACTCTGCCGCCAGTTCTCGCCTGGCTCAAAGATTTGCCCCGTGACTTCTTCAACGACGGACTTGACGACCACTTCCTTGACCGGCTCGGTTACGGCATCAAGGATGCGTGCCAACCGATCCATGCCGTCTCCATGCGGAAAGATCGGCTTGTAACGCTGTTGTGGCCAATCCCGTTCAACATAGGACTCGCCGACCAGTGTGACCTTTTGCTCATCAATCCCGAAGAACCGGGAGGCGAATCGCTTGGCGATGGCTTCGTTGTTGCCATTCGGGTTGCTCGGATCGGCCAGCGTTGCCGATGTGCCGATGCAGGTTACATCGTCTGAACCCTTTTCCGCCAAGAGTCGCAGTCGGCGGATCAAACAGGCGACCTCAGCCCCAACCGCACCTGTATAAGTGTGGGCTTCGTCGAAGACGAGGTACTTCAGCGGTGCTCCTGAGAAGAGTTCCACGTCGGGCAGACGTGTTGTCAGGATTTCCAACTGCCGGTAGTTCGTGATGATGATTCGGGGCTTACGGCTACGGATTGCTTCCTCACTGCAACACTCTTCCATCGGAGCCAACGGACGAACGGCTCGATCCTCACGCTGAGCCTCTTTAAGTCGCTGTTGGCGTGCCGACAGATACGCATCACGACTGCTGCTCTGGAAGCGTTCAACGGTCACCTTGGCTTCGGTATCGGGCGTCGGACCGACCCATTGACCGAAGGTGATCCCCGTGCCGCCCAGCATTTCCCGCAGGCGATCCAACTGGTCGTTCGCCAAAGCGTTCATTGGGTAAACGAGGATCGCCGATAACCCGGAAGTGATCCCCTTGTCCCGTTCCCGCAGCAGTTGATCGACGATGGGGTACAGAAACGCTTCCGTCTTGCCCGACCCGGTGCCCGTCGAGACCAGCACATGATGGTTGTCCCGCACCGCCTCGAACACTTCTTGCTGGTGCAGGTACATCGTCGGGTAGCCGATCAAGCCCGGCATCACCGGATGCAGCTTCTCGTCCGCCGCCATCTGCTGAATCGAGTCCCCCTTGGCGAACGCCTCGGAGAGCGAGACATACGGACCCTTAACGAGCGGGATGTCGAGCGACGACGAACGCTTCAAAAGCTCCTTCGCCTGCGACTCCATTTGCGGGTCGGAGAGGGGGAACTCCGAGAAAATGTAACGCAGGAACTCGTCACAGACGGAATGGGCGAATTGAACGGGGTTAATTGGCATTGAAAGTATGTTCGCTATTACTTGCGTTGGCGTTTGCCAATGGGACGATGCTTGGCTTCTGGGTCCAAAATGATAATTTCGACAACATAGTTCCGATCCAATGTTGAAGCTACCAGGGAAGGTCTTCTGTCACCACGCTTGCATTGCAGCATATCGGAAACAACCTTCGACAGAACCAAACGAGTTTGGGGCTTGTCGTGGCGAATTACATAGACTGCTTTTGGGGTATAGACCAAGCCATAAGCCTCTTTGGTAAAACCGGCCATTGTCTTTAATTGATCGGCAAGATCTTCAAGCTGCAATGGATTTTTCAAATTCTTGGGATCTCGCTTTGCCTGAATCCATATCACCTTTAGTGTAATGGTGTTGCCTCGACGGATATCGACAAGAATGCCCAAATCGGCCTTAGTAACCGGTTCCTTCTTTTGTGAAGAGAACCCTTGTAAAATAACATGTGCTTCCCAATCCCCTTCCCGCACGGTTACCTGGTCGAGTCGGTCATCCAAAACCCCCGTCAAACGCTCCTCCGCTATCTCTCTTGGGAAACGAGCTACAACTCGTGCAACAGCATCATCCGTTACAGTTGCAATTTGATCGACAAGTTCTTTCGGAATGTCGGGACCAAGATCCATCGAAGTGAGTTGCCCAGAAGGTCGAAGACATCGAATCAGGGCTAATGATAACAAGGGAATCGTCGCAGCCTGCCCGAGTTTCAGATCCGGGCCGTCAGCAGTGTCCTCGATAGCAACAACTAAGTCAGGATCGGTGTCGCTAAGCTTCCAACTCCCATACTTATTACTCCTAGTGCGAACAACTTCTTCAAGTCGTCCATTCCTCCAGAAATAGTATCGTCGCTCCAAACCGTCAGGCATAGTCGATCGCCCTTAGTTGAACAAAGATTCTCACCGTCTTTGTCTTTTTTGAGGAGGAAGTTCGTTGCCAAAGAGGTCAGTGGGGATGGGGTTACCGAGTAGGTCTTTGGAGCCGGAGTTGCTTGGGGTAGGTTCCTCGTCTTCTTGACCGTCACCCTCGCCAGTGGCGGTGGCTTGGGCGATGTACTTTTCGAGTGCTTGCTCGCTGCCGAGGAGGGCGATGGCATCTTTTCGGCAGTCTTCCCATGTCCAGCCATGGCGGGGATCGTCTGCGGAGAAGTTCTCCGGGTGCCACGAGTGACAGCCATCCCGCTTTAGGATTAGCGGACCAGGAAGTCCCTTGGCTTTGGCGGCTTCGGAATTCGTCAATTCGGGGATGCCGAGGAGGTCGAAGAACTCATCGTTGGAAAGCTGCCCCACCGTCTCGGCTGACCATTTGCCTTCCTTCAATGCCCGAAATGCCCGTGCCGACAATCCAGTTAGTCGCTCCTCATGGGGAAGTTGCTTATCTACTCGATGGAAACCAGTAGGGTTCGATAGGTCATCTCTAAGCATCCATTCAAAGTCAGACACAGCCAATCCATAAGAATCTGCGATAGCCGCATCGATTTGCAACCGCAAACGAACTCGATCAATTACGGTTGTCGCCCAGCACTCCTTCCATTCAATGTCGCCTCGAATGATGCTCAACTCACGAAACAGAAGCCATTCTGGGGCAAAGAGCCGGTGGACGAGGTTTAGACGAAGCGTGTTCGAAATCAGGAGTTCTCGAACCCCTGGGAGAATGGAAGTGGGGACAGGACACTCTTCCAAAATGAACCACCCCAGCGACAAGCCACCGAGACGAGCACGGAGGGCATAGTCAAACGCAAACGAGTTGAGCACGGCGGTCGCCAACAGTGTGCTGCTGATGCATCCATTGTTGACTTGCAGCACCGGTGTCTTGTGGTTTGCCGGAAAAGTCTTGAGGTATGAACCAATGAAACTGCGTGCATTCGTTGAAGACGCCACATCCATAAACGCAAGCTTCGGCGTTCTTACGGACTTCTGCCATGCTAGGACAGTTGCTTCATCGACAAGGAATTGAGGTTCTATCGTTTTGCCTTCGAATCCTGACTCGCTCCAAACTGCCGTTCTACCCCTTCCGCTGATGTATCGCTTTTGTGCGAAGTCGAACTGTCCAATCATCCTCCCTTCGTATAGTGGGAGTGCCACATCGCCAGCGTCATTTACTCTTCTACCGAATATATCGGGAGCGAAGCCTCGTTTCTCCCACCACTCTCGTGGCTTAAAGTGCTTCGAGTCGTTTGTCATGTCGAATTCACGTGCAAACTCGAAATGCCAATCGGCAGTATCGTCGCCAAGTCGAACGGAGTGAGCATAAATTGTGCGAAAGATTGCCAAGTCACGTTCATTGGCAACCTCTATGACCGAAAGGCTTTTTGGGCTGAATTCAAGAATGTTGTTCTTCGGCAAAGGGAACGAAACTGACTCAGCTTGCTCCCAATCGCTGATCTTGTACCGACCGAACGCTGAAGAAATCTTGTGTGTCTCTGGTGGCTGGGTCTTCTCAACAATCAACGCCACAAACTTGAACCGGTAGTAGATGTTGAAAATTAATTCCCAATTGATGAAGCCGAACAACCACTGCCACTGTGCCTTGTTGAGAAACAACTGTCGCAAGTCTCTGCTACCGAGGTCTGTGTAGATGCCGGAAGGAACAATGAATCCCATGCGTCCAGTGCGGGCAAGCAAGTGATAGGCAGATTCGAGGAACAGCTTATACGAGTTAAGGTCGGCGCTTCCTTGATGACGGAACGGTACGTCCGCTGTGGCAAAGCACCGACTGCGGGAGCGTTGCTGAGTCCAAAAACGGTGAATTTCCTTGTCGGCATTGCCACGAGCAAGTGAGAGATCGAACGGCGACGACACGTGCTTCACGTAGTTCGACATGGACTTGAAGACACCATTGTAGTCATCCCAATCAGACTTGAGACTGTCGATGGCGGCGAAGAGTTCTTGTTGGCGTGCCAAAGCTGCCTGCTTTTCCAGGGACCGATACAGCGGTTCGTGCTCTGCGAAGAACTCCATCGAGTTCGGCTTCATAACTTCCCACGGCGGATTGCCGATGACCGCATTAAAGCCTTGTCGCTCAACATTGAACACATCTGGGAATTCAAGTTCCCAATGAAAGAACTTCAACTCACCTGAGAGAGCACGAACGATGGCTGCCTTTTTATCATCATCGTTGTGGAACGTCAGTGGAGTGGGAACCGCTGGAAGCGAGTCCTCCTGAGCGGACCAAAACCAAACACTACACCACTCGTCCATGGCCTGTTTGAGGCGCTGGTGCGAAGGACTGCCTTCGATCCGTTCCCGATAGAGCCGTTCTCGCTCAGCAGGATCGGCACTGATTGGTATGGCGTGAAGTTGTTCATACTCGTCTTGTGCATCTTGCAGAGTGGTATCCAGATCGATGCCGAGTCCAGCGAAAAGTGAAGACTCAGCAATCTGGCGATCCGCAATCGCTTCCCGCATTTGCTGTTTAATGATTCCATCGCCACTGCGTCGTCGCTGCACTTTCCCGGTCTTCGATTTCTTCTCGACTTGTTCTCCTTTCAGGAACGTGTCGATCCGCTCGGAGCGAGGGCCGCTGGTCTTGCTATCTGGATCGTCGCCGCCGTTGCGTTCCCACGCTTTGATTGGGTAGTGCTCGAACTGATTGAGCCAACAGCCAACAAGTGCGTTCCCAACCTTGATCTTGTGATCGAGGAACGAGAAGGGCAGTTCGGGATCGAGCGTCTCGACCCACAGCGACACACGGGCGAACTCGATTGCAAGCGGGTTGATGTCCACGCCGTAGATGCAGCGTTCAACGATGTGACGCCGTAACAACGCCTGCACCCGCTCTGCGAATTCTTCGCCCCGGTTCGGATCGTCCGGGGGAAGCGGCACCGTGGCGTCGGTGTCCTTGCCGGTCGCTGGCTTGCCGAAAGGGAGCGTGATCTTCGCAGCCCGCTTCGGATCATCGAGTCCGCAGTGAAAGCAGAGCGATTTGTAGAGAGCATCCGTCAGATAATGGAGGGCGGCGACAAGGAACGATGCTGAGCCGCACGCCGGATCGCAGACTTTGAGAGCCAGAATCTCATCCGGCGACTTCGGGGTGAGAACGCCCTTGTCGTCTTTATCAAAACAGAGCGGTTCCAATGTGCGGTGGACAGTCGGCACCGCAAGCTGCGGTCGAGTGTAGAATGCGCCTGTACCCTTGCGAGTGTTTCCCGCTCGAACTAAGTAAAACTCACCGGGAGCAACCACCCGGTCAATCAGTTCGTCAATCGCCACTTCGATACGCTGATCGTATTCGGTGTCAGTCTCTCTCGCTCGCTGCTGCCCGATCAGCTTAGTGGCGATGATCGCCTGACGTGCCCACCTGCGTGCCGCTTGCAATGCGTCGAGGTACGTCTGATCGGTGACTTCTTCTTCCTCTTCGGTTTCCACCGAAAGTTCGTCAGTTGTCTCTTCACTCTCTTCGTTTTCAGTCGAGTCTTCTTCGGACTCCTCAGCTTCGTCATCCGATTCGACTGTGGCGGCGACCGATTCTTTCTTCAGCTTGGTGAACAAGTCTTTGAGGCTGTTGGGATCGTCCGCAAGCATCGATTCAAGCCGGGAGAGCGGCAGTACCGGCTGACGACCGAGTTTGAGGAACACCTGCGGACCAATTTCTTCGGTGGTGCGTTTGACCCGGTAGTCGAGCAGACCTTCGTAGATCAAGCCGATGAACTCGGTGCGGAGTTCGGTGTAATCGACCGGACCTTCGACGTAGGTCTTCGAGCGTCCCCGCAGTACCGGCAGCGGACCTCGCAGCAGCTTTCGCAACACCCGGAAGATCGTGGCGTCGTTGACGTTGACCTTGTGTTCCAGAATGAACAACGCCCGTGAGACTGGATCGTCCGCATCGGCTGCACCCGGTCGAAACAACGCTCCACCGTAGGGACGCAACGGAAAACCGCCGTGAGAACTGCCGCCATGAATCAGCCGGAATAACGCCATCAAGCGTGCCCATGCCGACTGCCGACTCATCAGCCCCAACTGGCTCCCTTCGTGCCGGACAGTTTCGTCGAGTAGTTCGTAGAGCGTCCGCACGCCATAGGCTTGCGAGTAGATCAGGTCATTGACCGGCAGCAGTCCACGGGATTCAGCGAACAGGCACACCACCATTCGCATGACGACCCGCACCGTGGCTTGCAGCAGAGCTTCCTGGGCCTCAACATCGGTAAGGTGCTTGTCCGAAGTTGCAAGCGAAACCAAGTGATTGAACAGATCGGCATCAGTACGGCTGGCGTTGGAGACATCTTCCAACAGCAGTTCGACCGCCTGACGCACGTTTTCCCGCAGAACTTGAGACAGGTCAGCCTGTCGCTTGCGTGATTCCTCAATGGCGGCGAGCAGGCCGGGCAACCCGGCACCGATCACTTCGCCTTTGGGGTCGGTGATTTGCGTGGGGAACAGAATCTGTCGAAGACCGAGAAGTTCCTCGGCACCTTCGGCATCCTCAAACCAGCGTTCGCTTTCCCACTCGCACCAGGACTCGAAATCGAGACCAGCGTAGACCAGTCGGAATTGCAGCCCGTTGGTCAGCAGTCCCAGTCGATGTCCGCTGCCCCGTAACAGTTCCAGGAATCGGGCATATTCAGTGCGTCCCTTACCACGACCGATGTGCGGCGAAGTGTCAGCCTTGATCAGCAGCAGTGGCGACTTGCCATCTTCGGCGAAGAGGACTCGATCCGGTCGGAGCGTCTCGGTGCGACTGCCGATGCGAATGACGGCCGTCAGCGTTTCGGGGATGCTGTGCGAGCGGGACAATCGCTGGTCTTCGTGACCGACGTACTTTTCCAGCAACGCATCGACCCAAGTCAGGATGTCTCCCTGAGCAAGCTGTGGGCGATCCTTGCTGCGATCAATCGAAGCCAAGAAGCGGTTGTAGGAGGTACGAAGCTTTTCCGGCTGATACCACTTGGGTTCTTCCGGTGCATTGGCATACTTTTCGATTTGAACAACGGGGGAGAGTAACAGCCCACTGTGACGCAGACGACTCCACCAGGCGAATCGGGTGTCTTCGCTATTCATGACTGCCGATCCTCCGCTGTCGCCGGAACGACGTACATTACGGCCAGCGGCAGGACCCGGACTTCCCGAATCGCAAACCGGTTGGGGAGGACTTCCTTGATGCGGCGATCCCGTTCGATTTCGAGAGTTTGTCGTGTGCGTTCCACGTCCTGCTTCAGAACCGCCATCTGCTCTTCGATCCCGGCCAGGCGACTTCGCTTGTCCTCTTCGATTTCTTCAAACAAAGTGCGCTGCAAGGCTTCACGCTGCTCTTCAAAAAGCTGTCTCGCCAATTTCTCGATCTCTTTGTCTCGGCTGCGGTCCCTTAGTTCGGCAAGCCGGTGCTTGTAGCTGGCTCTCGTGTCATCCAATTCCCGCTTCAGGGCTTGCTGGGCACGCTGCTCAAATCCAGTTTTCCAGAATTCCTCTTGCTGGTCGTCATACGATTCGAGGGCTGAGCGATGTTCGTACCAGTGACCTCGTAGTGTGCTAACCCAATTCTCCCGACGGTTGGCGGACTTGACGGGATAAAGCTGGGAATGCAGCACTCGCTGGGCGAACTCGTCTTCGACTTGCGTGAGATTATCCCCCTCGACCCGAAAAACGGTCGCCCGGACTTCATCGTGCAGAGGTTCCCGAAGTTGGTTGATCGCCGTCAGTGTGTGGTGATAGACGAGCAACGCCTCGAAGCCGCTGCCCTGCATGGCGGCGACAGACCAGCGGAAGATTGGCTGCTTAGAAGATGGATCATGAAGCTGACGGCAGAGCGTTGCCATCGCTTGCCGCATAATGGGATGCCCCAGACGCATCAGGCATTGATGTTTGTCGAGCCGCATGATGCGACGGCCGTTCTTCTCCTTCTCGGCAAGGGTAGCGTCGAACAGGATTTCCATGCGGTCGGACTGCGAACCAACGCTGAGTGTTTGCTTGGCGAGCCCTTCCCAGCGGGGCGGGGGACGCAATCGAAAGAAGCCAGGCTTTGCCTTGACCTCATCGAGTGCTCCTGCACCTTCGACCGTGATGGCAGCTTTCAGGATATCGATCAACGCTTGCGGAGAAATGCCGAGCCGGTCGTCGGTGCTTTCCAGGAGTTCTCTGGCACGCCTGGTGAGGTCTTCGATGTCGTCGCCGGTGCTTTGACCGAGTTGGTCTTCTTGTTGGCTGTGCTTGATCTCGTCATCGACCAGCAGGCCGACTTCTTTGATCGAGGTCTTGATCCCCTTGAAGTGCCGCTGAATGGCGGCTTCAAAGATGCGTTCGACGCTGCCGAGGTCTTGGCGGACCTGCTCGACTTTCTCGGCAACCTTGAACAGGAAGTCCATGTCTTCTTCTTCATCGCAGCGGAAATAGTGAATGTGGACATCCCGCATTTGACCGTGACGTGAAACACGACCGTTTCGTTGTTGGAGCTTCGACGGCGACCACGGAATGTCGTAATGGATAATCCACCGGCATTCCTGCTGCATGTTGATGCCTTCCGAGGCGGCGTCGGTCGCCAGCAGCAATCGAACGGGTGCGGTTTCGTCTTCGAAATCCCCTTTGACGCTTTCGAACTCCCTCGATGTCAAACCGCCGAAGAGGAGCCGCATCGTGTTTTTGTCGAAACCAAGATGCTTGAAGCGTTCTTCGAGATAGAAGAGCGTTTCCTTGTACTCGGTGAACACAAGCAATCGTTCATCGTCACGCAGTTCGCCATTCTTGAAAAGATGATCCTTGACCCATTGAACGAGTCGCTCTGTTTTGGAATCGGATTTCTTGGCGAGTTTGGCCACCTTCGATTCGTCTTCGATGCTCGCTCGGTCGTACCCGATCTTCTCTAAGGCTCGCCCAACCCGCTCTTGCAATTCTTGCAGCGAGTCTCCACGCTTCCGCAGCCAGGCACCACTGTATCGGGCGGCATCGTCTTCGAGCGTCGAGCGTTCTTCATCACTCTTGACCTGATCTTCGGCTCGCTGGGCGGATACTTCTGCCAGCTTGAACAGGTTTTCGTCTTCGTTGAGTTCCTCATCCGGCTCGACGTGCCGCCACCACGTTCGGGCAAACGCAAACGGGCAGGAAAGCAACCGCTTGGTGAGCATTGAGTAGATGAACTTACCGAGCCAGCGTTCCTTGCTGTCGGCGTGCTTTAGTGCCGCTTCACCCTTGGTACGGTACTCCCGCAAAGCGGCAAACAATTCGATCTCATCCGACGACAGCTTAACGGCGAGAGATTCCGGTTCGTGCTGTTCTGCAAACGGCTTGTGAAGCGAATGGGCGTTGATGTCGTCCTTTAGTCGGCGGATGCGAACATCCCGCAGGCTGCTTCGAGTTTGATCATCCAATTCGTAATGCATCTGAAAGCGGACAGGGTCAAGGAGTTCGAGTAACCCGGTGAAACTGACCGTCTTGCCGTTGTGGGGCGTTGCCGAGGCGAAGAGGCGATGCTCAAACAGAAAGCGGATTTCACGCAGCATCCGAGTTCGCTGGCTGGCTCGACTTCCGCTGGTGGGGGCAAAGTGGTGACATTCATCAACAATCAACAAGTCCCACGGTGCGTGAGCGAGAATCTGTCCGTTGCCGTCATCGCCGATTTGAGACGCCTGAAGGAACTGCTGCAAGATGTCCGGCATTCGCAGGTAGTCCATCGACGTGATGATGCGTGGAAACGCCTTCCATGGATTTGTGTCGATCCCCATGCGGCGGCGAAGCTGGAATGTCGAGTCCGAGTCGATGACCTCGAAATTCAAATTGAACTTGCGGGTCAGTTCGATCTGCCACTGCCGCTGAAGCATCGCAGGGCACATTACTAGAACTCGGCGAATTCGGCGACGAAGCAGAAGTTCTTCGAGCACAAGACCTGCCTGAATCGTCTTTCCGAGACCGACGCCATCGGCAAGAAGAAGGCTTACTCGTGGCATCGACAACGCACGGATCACCGGCTCAAGCTGATACGGATGAACTTGAATTGCCGAGTTCCAGACGCCGAGAATCGGCTCGTCCTTGATGTCTTCCGACTCACGAAGGCGGTTCAGTCGTGTCCAGCGGTGTGCGTTGACGAACGATTGCAGGGCCACCGGGTTGTCGGGATTGTTCGCATCGACACTAGGCAGCGAAGTTGATCCCAGAACTTTCGCCGTCGCCTCGATCTCCCAGAGCACCTGCTCCGCTTCCGGGTATCGACAGTCGTCGAGGTACTCGACCTCCACTATATGCAGGCGTCCCTGCTGACCACGGGTGTCATAGGGCTCAACAGCACGTACGGTTGCCAGGCGGTTGCGAACTTGCACCGCCTGCCCAACTTCTGGAAATTGTGTTTCTTCTCTTGTGCCCGACATGCGTCTGTGGCCCTGCCGTTATCAATGCTGTAATTCTTGACCATTTTGTACCACCACCATACAGTAGAGGGGGGGGTGAGGCAACCAATCCACAGGCTATGAAATGCGGTTTGGCGACCGAGTTCGTGAACTTCGAAAACTTCGACGGCTTACGCAGCAGAAGCTCGCCGAGCGCCTGTCGGTCAGCTTGTCCTACATCTCCAAGGTGGAGAATGCACGGCTAAACGCAGGTGACTATCCCAGTGAGGGCTTCGTCCTCAAGCTGGCCGATGCCCTGGATGCCGATGCGGACGAGTTGTTGCTCCTGACTGATCGGGTGCCGGAGGCGATTCGGAAGCGGATTCAGGAGCGGCCAGATGTGTTTCGAGCAATTACGGCGATGAGTGACGCCGAGTTGGATAGGCTGATTGAGTGAAGCCTCCCTCGCTTCAAAGAGAACATCCATGCCTCCGATTACCTCAACGACGTTCAGCCCAGCCACGGTATCAACCAGAGCAAGGTCTGGTGGACGATTCGTCGTGCAAGCCAAGCTTGGTTCACAAAGCACGGTGGCGTCGGGGTGATTGAATCCTGAGATCAAACTGGCCATCGTCTGCCGATGGGCGTCATTGCCGGCGTCTTCCCAGCCGAAGACACGGCATTTCGCAGAACTCACCAGTCGTTCAAGCTCGTTCTGTCGCATCGGTTCGGCATGTCCCCGTCGCTTTCGAATGCTCCACCCAATTGGACATTATGCCTGCTGGGGGACACCTTGCAAAATGCGATTAGTAGCTAAGACACACTACGCATGTGGCACATCCTCGTTCAATCGAACGGTCTATAAATTACAAGTCAGCGACAAACCATGAGGCTCCCGCCTCCCCGCAGCGACGGGCAAACTCGACCGTATCAAACACCGCTTGTTCTTGCACAGGCGTCAGCTGATTCGCATTTGTAAACTGTCCCAACCATTCCGGCGACGTGTTGGCACTAACAACTGGTATCTCCACTCCGACAGCTAAACCTCGAAGATGCTGAATTAACTTCTCCCGCCTGCTGGATGCTCGCTTCATAGCCTTATTCCATATACCCCGAAACTTCTCTGTTGGCACGTCTTCTGGGCGTGGATTGGCATAGCCTGACGTTCCAGGCGTTGTATATGTCCAGACGTGATGGTTGATTAGACGACGTGGTGAGACAAAGGTCGAATTTTCAAGCACGGCACGATTCCATTGATGGGCTTGCAACTCCGCATAACGCCAAAATGACGGGCACGAATATCGAACGGTTGCTCGTCCCAAAGTTGAGTTTTGTATCGAAGCAAGGATATCTTGCTGATGTGGAAGCACTGCAAAACGAAAGAATGCTTGTTGCCAGTGCGGCCATTGAAGAGCGGTTGCTCGTGACAAGAACTGCGGGCGCTTGTACTGGAGAACGAGGCTGACGTAATTCGCAGGCAAGTCGGCTGGCTTGGGTTGTGCAGCCGCCCGTTGCCATAGATTCGGAACAAGCTGAAGGCCGGTCGGAACGTTTACACCAAGTAACTGCCAAATAGGTGCATGTGCCGGCTGCAATGAAGCAACATCATAACCAACAATAGCCTCAAGCACCTGACCCGCAGCGAATACCGCAGCATGCTGGATGCCAAGCTCGATGTTGGCTGGAATCTCGTACTGCTTTTCCTCAAATTCTGCATGCGGCATTATTGACGACCTCAGCGGACGTGTTAATAGATTGTGCGTTCTTCATAATCGGATGTTTCTCAACAGGTGTTAATGATACCGAGTTCTCGACGACAGCATAGCCGCACGATACAGAACGGAAGTGCTTCTGGCCGACCTTCCCGGCTAACACGATGAACTTCTGTCAGGCGAACGGCTCACTTGTGAATTAACGTAACATACAGATTCCTCCACGAAGACCGACGAAATCGGGATACCTGCCGCAACATCGACTCCGGCGATCACGCCGCCAGCCGAGCAGTTGGACTAACTTCACCCGATGCCCCAATCTTTGAACGAGGCATGCTCGAAGAATCCGCAGACGTGTTCGGCTGCCTTCGTATCGAACCAACACCCTTCGAGCAATGCTTGCTCGTCGGTGCTGTTTTTGATCCAATTGGCCCAGCCTTGGCGGCGTGCCTTGGCTTTTAGTCGTTTCAAGTCCACGCATTAGGTAGAGCGTGGCGGGCAGAAATAGGAGTTAGGCGTGGCCGAGGAAAAGCAGAAGGAAGTGGAGTTGACACCTACATTCGAGGAGAAGCATCCTCGCATTGCTGGGGCACTTTCAGTAGCCGGTGCTGTGGCGGTTGGCCTAATTGTAATTGGAATTTGGGACTGGCTCGGCCATCGTCCCATGAGCAATTCAGACATTGCCGCCAAAGCAACCGATACGTCGGCGCAATATGGGGACAGCTTTGGAGCAGTCAACGCTTTGTTTTCTGCTCTCGCATTTGCTGGCGTAATTATTGCCTTGTGGTGGCAGCGGAAGGAACTTAGCCTTCAACGTCGAGAGATGCGACTGGCATGGCAGGAGCATAAGAAGTCGGCTGATGCACAGACGAAGTCAGAGCAGCGACTCATGCTGTCAGCGTTTATCGCCGCTCTCGAAACATTACGACAGGTGGGGGACTGGAGAAGTAGGCATCAAATACCGGCTCGATCAACACACGCTCGTACTATAGGTGTTCTAGCACAGGCGCAGGTAATCGACGCACTCAATGCCCTGATTCCAGATATGGCCTCATACTTGTATGACTCCCACGAATTCCTGCAATTTACTACCGAAGCCTATTCACGCAGTGCAAACTGCCAGACGCTGGCACAGATTGCCAAAGAATTAGGTGATGTGGGATTCATAAAACACGGCCGCAAGAACGAGTCGCTAGATGACACCAAACGCTCAACAGTATCAAGCCTCACAAACAGGCTTATAGCATGTGCTACAGAATTGTCGCCGGAAGCTGAGCAAGCGATAACGGAATGCGTGCAAAGCCTGCGAAGACACTGCGGCGATCCTGATGTAGGTTTTTCATCTTCGGGTGTACACCAATACTTGGGCGAGATGGTTTGCAAGATACGGGCAATTGCCGAACAGGAAGCTTTTGATCAATGGCACTAGTCCATCTGATTTAGGAACCTCTCCACCACAGAAGAACCCGCTTGCTCCTCCTTCACGTTCATTCGTGTGCGTGCTACTAGCGTCATGCCGAATTCGGCGAGCAACCTACGGCAAACATCAGGATTCTTATGAAATACGATGCTCCACGGACTGACTTGGAAAAGCTGCGTTCAATTTGTGCCCACAAGCACCACATCCCCGAACTTCTTCGTGTGCTCCACCGCCTGGCGATAAACGCTCCAGCATTTGCAGTACATGACGAGGGTGGAACGATCAATGGTGGTGAGCACGCCCGTGCGTTCCAGTTGCGGACATTGTCGATGCCGCCAGCATAGCGAACTAAGTCGGCGACCGTCGCCGGGATGATGGCTTCATCCACGCTGGCGGCTTCAGTCATCAGCGACTTGTTTGCCGCTTTCCGATCGTCGTTGCCTTGGCCCCTACGGATAATGAGTTTGCGAGGGTTTTCCCATCGGAATGTGGCGCAAGGGCTCACGACGGCGGCCGTGGCCACTCTTGGGCGACCTAGGATTCGTTTTGGCGACATTGTTGGAATGGAGAAGCCGATCGCTGGCGGCTTTGAACGCTCTGAGCAAGACTTCTTGCGAACATGGACAAATCGCATAGAATTTGCGGCGAATGGTATGCACAACTCAGAATGGGATGGTGCTAGATGGAGTACGTTGCTGGAGCGCTACTTGCCGGGATTATTTTCTGGTTAATCCACATCGGCTGGTTTATCCGTGTTGCAGTGTTCGCAATAGTCGTTCTCGTTCTGTACATGGTTTATTGGGCCATATTTGAGTACCCCAAGGAGCGTGAAGCTGAATTTGAGCTTGAGGCGCTACGGAGACAACAAGAATGGATGCGGCAGGAAAAAATTCGCTCAACGTGGTACGGACGCATGCGATGCCTGAACTGCGACTATGAATGGACGTCCAGAAGGCCGACTCCTCCGAAAAAGTGTCATATTTGCGGATCGCAAAACGTACTGGAGCGATGCGGGCCGTGAACGTGCCTCCGAGTGACAACTCCGACACAGGCTTTCAAGGTTCGTCGGAGCAAGACGTCGTTCCCAATCCTGGGGGACTTCGACACGGGGGTGAGAAGAGAGTTCTCCTGACGTCAACACGTGGTTGCAGATGCCACTCAACTTTTAATACTCGATCAAGGCCAAGACGCCGGTGGCGATGCAGTTGTTGTTCTTGAAGTTAGGCGGGAGCTAGAAGATGGTCCGCACAACAGGTAACGACCCCGAAGAACAGCGAGTTATCGACGATGTGCAGCGGCATGGATGGCATTTAGTTGGCATCTCTGATGATCCCGAAGGACCAGCGTTTGTTTATTCCATCGGCATGTACCACACGCTCGGGCATCCCGAGATTATCATGTTTGGGCTGAACAGCACGGCGGTGATGGCGCAGATTATCAATGCCATTGGTGAGGAGGTCCGAAATGGGGCAAAGTTCGAAGACTGGCACGAAAGCGATCAAGTTCTCGACGGCTACTCCTGCATGTTTCGATCCGTTCCGCCCGACGTTTACCCCGAATACGTCGGCTATGCCATGTGGTACTATCGGCCCGACGATTTCCCGGTACTCCAATGCGTGTGGCCAGACGCCCAGCACAATTATCCGTGGCAATCAAGCTGCCACCCCGAGATTCAAGAGCGTCAGCCGGTTCTGGCTCGAAGGATTGGGTGGCCGTTCAATGAGGGTAAGAATCGGGCGGTCTTTACGACCAAACAAGTGTTGGAAGGTACGCATCCAATCCTGCTTGTCAGCCACGATACGGAAGGAGATTGGCAGTTTCTCTGTGGCACCACGAATCGACCAGAAGATGGAAAGCTTGTAAGCCTGGGCAATATCTTTGAGCTTCATCCCTCCGTTGGCCAGCTTGCAGACTTGCCCATCGGATGGGAAGCAGTACGTGAATCGGAAGGCGGAACCTGGAAGCGGGTGAAGGTCGAGTAACCTGTTAGGGGCGCTTGCAGTCCACGAAGGCTTGTGTCAGTCACACAGCTGTGCTCCCAGTCTGTTCACGGAGCGAAGCTAATTCGCTACAAGTGCATTTTGTAGCAGTTGTGGCAGGGGATGCCGAGAAGACTATCCACGTCAGTAGTCCTTCCGAGTATCCATTCCTCAGACCTTTCTGGCGATCCGAAGCGGAAGCAACTGATGCTCAGGTATCCGATTTTGTTCTTCCGTCGTCAACTGAATCACGCTGCCTGTGGCGAGACAGCACAATTGGCTGGGGGAAAGACGCTTTCGATCTGTCGCCGATAGCGTAATGATCCTACCTATTGCCAGGTTGCAAAGATCATCGGCCGAAAGTCGATCTCGATCTCGTTCGGACAACTCGATAACTCGACCTGTTGCAAGAACGAGTAGACTCGATGGTGCTAACCTAGCTCGCTCGGCTTGCGTCAGTTGTAAGTATCCGCCCGAGGCCAGATTGAATAATTCATTCTCTTCAAGCGAAGCTCTCTCTTTGGCGGAAAGCTCGCTCCCGCTAATCGCTTTGAAGAACGCAGCACTCGTCACAGTTCACTCCGATGCCTACTTCTTACCTTGAGGTGGTGGCGAAGAACCGGGACGATTCGACGTGTTTGGCGACGACACCGGCCGAACTGGACTTCTCGGCGGCACGGCACCCTTACCGCCGCTCTGTGGCACTGGCCGGGAGGGCGGTACTCGCCCGTATTTCTGTACGTCAACGTCGAAATGAACAATCTTCTCAGGTTCGTTTGAAGCCATTCTATTTCCCATTTCCTTTCGTTGTCTTGCGTTGCTCCGTTGCCTTAGGTGTGGCCGGTCGTGAGGGTGGAACGGCCCCCAGGTCATCTTTCTTCTTCTTGTCTACAAGCTTCGATTCACTCGCTCGATCCTTCTTGCGCTCGTTCATCTTGGTTCCTTTTGATTCATTTACTTCGTTGGCTTTTGACCGGATTTCGGGGTGCTTGGCGGCGAGGGCTGGGCCACGACTGGCCGTCGTGGTGGGATTGCACCACGCCCATCATCGTCCTTTGATTGCTGGTACGCCCGATTGCGTTCTGAGTCCGATGAGTTCGACATTGACTGCTTGTCTCCGTTTGGAAAATTGCAAATACTAAACACAACCAGCAGACAAACACCGATTCCAAACAGCGAGAAAGACACCACATTGAACCGGTGTGTCCACTTGGACCAGTCGATCCCTTTCGTTTCTCCGCTATCACCGCTCTGTATATCATCGAGCGATTGTCGCATCTGCTGACAAGCCCACTGGCTAGAAAGGAAGGACACCAGAATCGTAAGAATGCTCCCAGCCAGGAAGATCCACCCCCCTCGGACTAGCCACAATGTACCGGCCACGGGCGTTGGGGCGATCACCTGCATAAACGTGATTGAACCTCCCAAAGCTGCCATCGCCAAGTTCAAGATGGCTTTATCGTGTTGATCCGCACTTTTTTGCTCCATGTCAATGAGCAGTGCTCTCTCACGGACGTAGTCCTCTGGGAGCAACGGCTCGATGAGTGGCCCCTCATCTATGGAGTTCCTTTCTGGCACGGCAGGGGATTCGGCGTCCAAATTCCGATGCGGCAGATCTTGCCGTTGCGGCCTTCTGCTCGGTTGCTGCCTTGCCCGTTTTCGTCCCATGCATTACCACCTGCTGCCGCTATTCCGGCTTCGCCACACTAGATGTTGTGCTATCACCATTCGTCTGTTCTAATGTTCAGGCGTCGATTGTGTCAATAGTAGGAGGAGCCCTGTTCCGAGGGCGTGCCTCAACCTCAGTTTACGGCAACCACAACTTAGTGATCGAGGGGCTTCACGGTGCTGGACGCATTGTTTCCCGAATACTTCCGGCCGAGTGACGCTGACTTCAAGCGATACTGGGCAGAAGGTGTTTTCGTTCCAGATACAAACGTACTACTTGAGCTTTACCGTTGCTCAAAAGACACTGCCGATAAGCTTCTAACGTGCCTGGAAGCTGTCAAAGATCGGCTTTGGTTTCCACATCAAGTGGCCAAAGAATTTTCCAAGAACCGATCAAACGTAATTGCTGAGCAGCAAGCTATTTTTAGCGATTACCGCAAAGCACTTCCTCAGCTTTGCAACGATGCCTGTGAAACCTTACGTAAGGAAATCGGGAAACTTGTCAAGAACAGAGACAGCCATCCGGTTATCCGCAAAGATGATATCGTGCGGAAGATCAAGGAGCTTGCGGAAACGCACGTAGACGAACTCAAGGACGAGAATTCTTTGCTATCGGAGAGCAGTGATTCACTTCTGCCTCGAATTGAATTGCTAATGGACAAGCGAATCGGCCCTGCATTTGCACCTGCCCAGCTCATAACGGTTGTCAAAGATGGCTGTGATCGATTGAAGGTGCGGATTCCGCCAGGTTGGAAGGACTATGAAGAGAAGAAGGACTTGCCAGATATAGATCGTTGCGGCGATTGGTTTGTTTGGAAGCAAGTTCTCGAATACACCAAAGTTGAAAAGCGTGTCGCAGTTATCTTCGTAACCGCTGATGTCAAAGAGGACTGGTGGCGCAGGTCACATGGGCGAATGCTTGGAGCAGATCCTCGCCTGATCGCTGAATTGCAATCGCACTCGGATTGCAGATTCGTCTTGTACACCACTGAGCAGTTCTTGAAATACTCCAATGCTGAAGAAAACGTAATCGACGAAGTACGAGAGTTGCGAAGACAATCAGAGGAAAGCAAAATAGATGAGATGATTGGAATTCTGCGTAAAGATCGCTTTGTTGATTTGCAGTCGATGAATCGCCAAGACGATTCGTTACCTCATGACTCTCCAATACCTGCCTTTTTCGAGAAGTTCGTTAGAAGTCATAGAGGCAGAAGAACGATTGAAGATGTTTTGATGCCCCTCGCAAACGCCACGAAACACAACAGAGGCGAAGCCTTGATCCAGGATGTCGCCGAAATTGCAACTGCAATGAAGTACGGCCTAGTTGATGCACTCGAAGGAAAGCTAATGCTAACCGACCTGGGTTTGCTGGTGCTTCAGTATTATCGTGACACTCAACCATCAGTGTAAGAAGAACTCAATTCAAATCCGCCACCTTGTAATCCAAAGCCTCTTCTACCAGCTTATGGGCAGTTCGGCGGATGGAATCCATCGTGGCCGTGTCGTTCACCAACACAGCCGCCTTCCACGACACCGAGTTGATCTTCACGTACCTGTCGATCTGATCGACAAGGAACGTCTTCAATTCGACAATCCTGGCGTCGGCAGGCTCTTTGGCTGCTTCTTTAATGGATCTTCATCGAGAACCTTGGCGATTGTACAATGTAAGGGCAGTGAAACGGAGGCCAACTTGTTCGAACGACAGCTGCGGGCAGACGTGCGTCAGCGCAGAGGCGATGGCGAGCAGGTTCTTCTAGTAGAAGCGGGTCGTTGCTGACGGCGTCGCTGGAGGAGGATTGGAGTCGTTGAACACATTACGTCACCACGCCTTTTCGCCAGCGACACTTGCTGCTGAACAGCGGAGCCGAGAACAAGGCCGATTCCCAGGTGCGATAAAGTTCAAGGGAGACGCTCAATCCACCCGTATACTTTGGCTCCAAGGCAATCGTGACGGCCTTCAAGTCTCGCAGTATCAACGGCAGCCAGGGTCTATCGGACTGTAGCATTGCGGTGATTGTGTCGCCTGATAGCGCAGGCGTGTAGCACTGATCCGGGACGCTTCGTCCCCTTGTGAAATAGTCCAGGTCGATGTCCCAGATCACTCCCGTCCGGCTATTGGTTCGTTCGAAAGTTGCAGGAAAGTCCTTGAGAGATCGGAAGTAAAAAACCTGATGTTCGTTTCCGAAACGATCAATCAGAGAACGGTTTTGGCTCCGACAGTCTTTTCGCTGCTTTTGAATCACGTACACATTGCCGAGCGCATTGAGCCACATTGCCGGTGCAATTTGCCCGTCATTTAGTTGGCGCAACCCGGCCCAACAGAAAAGTGCAACTTCCTCATTCTCGGCTTGATTCAACTGGCTCAACTCGGCTTCGATAAAGTCGCATTCGCCCCCAACATCGTCATGCCAGTCCCAAGTGACAAGATCGGGAGGCGTAAAGCCCTCGTCGTCAACTTGTTGTCCAGTACGCCATCCCTGTTGAAGCATTTGTTTACACTTTATCCAATAGTAAAAGGCGAACCGATGCTCAATGACAAATCCGACCTCGACACCAACCGACTTGCGATACGGAACAAAGGGATGTTCAACAAACCCGCTGAGGCAGCCGGGCGGGTCGATGCAGCCTACCCTGTTCATCAATGAGTTAAGCAATTCATTGTTCAATGCGGAACTCCTTTCAATCTTCGCACTTTCCCAACGTGATGTTCTCGCCCGGCCTAGGCCAACACCCACAAATGCGTTGCACCACGCACTGTCCACAAATCCCCGATCTTGAGAACCATTGGCAACTATTTAGGGCTACTTGATACCATCCGCCATCGCCTTGAACGCTTCCCTTGGCTTCCCGTACTTTTCTGATTTGCTCGTCGCAGCCGCTGATATCAGCACGTCGTTCAGCTCGAATCCCACCTCGTAGGGCGAGATTTCATTGTCTTGGAGCCACACCGTCGCAAATTTGACAAGCTCGTTCATTGAACCTGTGACGCTTCGATCCAGGGCTTTGGCGAATCGAATGGTTCCAGTGGTGGGGGCAACGAAACGCTGGTGGATAAATTGCAGTCCGTCGTCTGCCATGAACTCTCCCAAGTAACTCAGCGTTCGGCTAATGAAGGTGCTGTCGTCGGTGATTCCTTTGCCATACATCACAACCGAGTAAAGCGACTTCGTATTGCTCACCAGGATGTGCTGCGTGCGCTGTACCAAGAAAAGATGCGCCGACCAATCGGCAAATGGGTTCTCGTCCAACGGCACCGCAGGCAGCGCCCCCGCTTTGATTTTGGAGTTCAGCTTTTGGGATAGTCGGAGAATCATCGTCGGCGAATACTCCACGCAACCAGTCCAGCAGATCGTGCTGTCACTTTGCAGCAAACTCTCTTCGATTTAGCACCTTCCCGGCCAAGCTCTTGATCTCAGCCACCATTTTGCCGCCACGTGATATGGTCAGCAGGACGTAGGTGTCTTCCGCAACGAGGAATTTCGAGTGCGGGTCAGGATACTGGCTGCCCTTGCCGCTGAGCGAAGTGTTGTAGTACGCCAGCCCATCCACTTCCGCCAACTCGGCAAAATATCCGAAACCCGTAATGCAACAGGTGCCTCGACGAAACAGCTCATGCCATCGTTTCTGAGCCTGATTGCGAATGCTGGAATTCCGCTCGTTGTACAGCGTGACGACCAAGCCAGGCGGCTTTTCCATGAGCTGCTCATACCAGCGGAATTGCTCGGAGTCCTCGCCAAATGGGTGGCAAGTCTGCCAGGTTGTCCCCAAGTCGGAGATGTGGTTGAAATCCAAAGCGATGAACCGTAGATCGAACTCAGGCACATCAAAGTGCCATTTCCATTCGTCCCCAGGAAGTTCAAAGAAGCGACGGAAGGCGGTTGCCTCGACATCGTAAACCGGTTCGGCTGGCGGTTTGCTTCCCTTCCCTGTCCATTCCGAAGTCATATTCGCCTTTCGCAGACGACAGTCTTGTTGGCCCTTGGTTCTTGCACGCACCATTGCCGCACGTCAAGCATCATCCTCTAGCAGCCACGCCCTCCCCCGTTCCACCAGCAGCAAGTCACGGGTGCATTGGCGGATGTCGTCCCTCCGCATGTCTTCGATCTCCTCGGCGTCGAACTCGATCTCTTCTTCACCCAACAGGTAGCTCTGCTGGGGCTCGAACAGCGCCGGATCGAACGGCTCGGTTTCACGGGCCGTTTCCAAATACTGTGCCAGTTGCCAACGCTCGAAGATCGTCTTGATCTCGGCAACGAACGCTGGAATCTCCGTATGGAAATCGGCGTTGGTCTCAGCAGCTTCGAGAAAGTTGAGGAACTTCTCGCCGACGAGGTAGTCGAGCGCCTTCTGTGTCCCGAATTCGTCTTCGATCCCTCGGGCGGCTTCGCACTGGTCGATCCAAATTTTGTGTAGCTGCATTTCGTCTTCCATCTCAATCAAGCGTCTCAAGCCAGCGGCAAATCCTGGTGAGCCCGTGTAAAATCATCGTGCATCTCGATCACCGGCTCAATTTCGGAATGAATCGACTGGTTACCAAGCGTGCCGACAAAACGGCAAGTTGCGTATCCCGACTGACGCCTTTCGTACTCAGCCAGCCACGCCTCAAGGCATCGTCTGTCTTCATCCGTCTCCTGGGGCCAGGCAATCCGATTCGGAGTGTGGCCGCACCTCCAGGGTTTGGGCGTCAGCCTTGCCCGGAAGCATTCCTGGTTTCGACAGAGCCGGGTGTACAACGGGTCGGCACCCACTGCGTCCAATTGTACCTGCGTTGAATCAGCACATGGATCAAACAGAGCGTGTGTGACCAGCATCCGTAACCCAGCCGAAGTTCGATAGAGCCGCACACCCCAATCGAGATTCCGGCTGAGGAACTCGTCCAGCCTGGACATCGTTTTCGTGATTTGTTGTTTTTCCGGAGATGGTCCCTTGCCTCCGAAGAGCTGGGAGAAAAAGTACCGTAACCTTGCTCTTATTGTTATCGGCGACAGATCCACGTCGATGAACATGACGTTGGCAGTGTTCAGCACGAGAACTCCATAGGAGTTCCGGGTGACGGCGATCACCAAATTGCCTTGGAGATCCGTTTGAGATTCGATGACCTCCTCTCGAAACCGCCGCTGTCCGTACGAGTAATCGCCGAGGTGGTCGCCACGCATGATCCGCTGCAATACCTGATGCGCAGCCGCCAGGGCGGACCGATGGGCGTCTTCCTTGCTGGTATCTGACCAGCGCCAGCACGATGCCGCCACTTGTTTGCCGCCACAATCGACTTCTGTAGCAGTCGCCTTGGACCAGTAGCTGGGGAACTTCATGTGCCACGCCTCGAAGCTTCGGGAAGCCGCCGTTTGCGTCACTTCTCACTTAGACTCCCTGCTGAACCAAATTCCTCTTCGCAGAATGCCATGATCTCCTCGGTCTGCCGCTCGTCAACCAGGTCCAGCACGAAATGGGCCACGACGTAGCACAGGGCGAAGGCAAGCAGCGGCCTCTGCTCCAGGCCGTGATCGATTCCTTCAGGATCTGAATTGGCGACGTAGCTGGCGAGTGCTCCCTCGGTGACCTTTTATCGCAGCTTCTCGTCCCGGTAATCGAGACCCCGGAACTTGAGGGCAACGACCGGGGCCAGGTGGAACAGGTTGGCGTCGGTGATGTCATGGCCGATCAGCGCCCCAAACGGCTCGGCTTCTCGGGCGGCGTCGATCGCCAGCTTGATCTCTTCGAGCCAGGCGGCGGGGGTTTTGGGGAGTGGGCGCTTTATGGGAATGATTCCAAATCAATTCTCGCATTTCGTCACTGCCTTGACCACCCGCCGAGCCTTCGGCTCGGCGGCTCTGATTGTCCAATTCCCGACCGACCTCTGACCACTTCACGTCTCATTTCTACCCGATTTGTGTTCAGTTTGCCCGCCTGAACACGGCGGAAGGTGAATCGGGGAATTTCGCCGTTGAACAGGGGTGAATTGTTTTGGCGAGCCTCCCGCCCGGCGAAGCGGGCGGGAGGCAGGCTGATTCAGCCAAAACCGAGTCGGTTGAGTTGTACCTTCGGTGGTGCCCGCAACAACACCACCGACAACCGACCGCCTTGCGGTGCGAAAGGAGCCACATCCGTGAAAGAGATCAACGACGCACGACCGACGTCGATTCGCCACCTCATCGGCCAGCGGGGCGTGATCGCCCAGGTCGAGGTGGCGATCGACGCCGCACAACAGGACAACAAGAAGTTCGACGACGCCCTCTTGGTTGGACCGCCTGGCTTGGGCAAGAGCCAACTCGCTTCGGTCATCGCACAAGAGATGGCCAGCGATTTTCACGACATCCTCGGTCAGACGATCACCAGCAACGCCGATCTCAACGCCCTGTTGCTCCGAGCCAAGCAGCGGGACGTCGTTCACATCGACGAGTGCCACGAACTGGCGAAGCCATTTCAGACAGCGCTGTACTTGGCCCTCGATCAACGCAAGGTAATCGTGAGCGGGAGAAACACCGTCCAGAGCATCCCACTTCAGGAGTTCACGTTGCTGCTCTCGACGACTGACGAATACTGCCTACTCCAACCTCTGCGTGACAGGATGAAGCTTGTCTTGCGGCTCGACTTCTATTCGGAAGACGACCTCGTTCAGCTTCTTCGTTCCCGCATCCAGGCGCTGGGCTGGTCGGTTGATGGATTGGTCCTCGACGACATCGCCAAGCGTTCAAGAGGAACACCTCGCCTGGCACTTCGTCTGCTTCAGTCGTGCCGCCGGTGCGCACGAAGCAGGGCCGACACGTCAATCGCTTTCGATCACCTGCTTCAGGCGTGCAAGTTGGAAGGTCTCGATGATGTTGGCTGCGGCCCCACCGAGAGGAAGTACCTCACCGTACTGGTTGATGGTGCCTGCCGACTCAACGTGATCGCTTCGAGGATTGGATTGCCGACCAGAACGATCACCGAAGTGATCGAACCGTACCTGATTCGGGCCGACTTGGTGTGCAAAGACGACCAGGGTCGCCGGGAACTCACGGCGCTCGGTCGTGAGCACGTTCAGCGTCAGATTGTTGACCAATCTCTGTAGGAGTCATGTCCATTGAACGTCGAAATCAGCAAAGCCGTTGTCTCGGTCACTGAGATGGCCCGCATGGTCGGATTGTCCAGGGCAAGGTTCTACCAGTTGAAGAACGAAGGCATCTTTCCACCGCCGAAGATCGATGAACTGAGCGGTCGGCCGGTGTACGACCAGGATCTTCAGCGGCAGTGCGTGCATGTCCGGCGCACCAACTGCGGAGTGAACGGCAAGCCGATCGTCTTCTACTCTCGACATCGTGACTTCGGAACGACCAAAGTTGTCACTCCGAAGAAAGCGCCCAAGCCGAAGGCGACCGCCAAGCACGCCGAGTTGATCTCGGGCTTGAAGTCGCTCGGACTGACGGCGGTCACCACCAGCCAGGTCGAGGCAGCGCTGGCCGAGGTCTTCCCCCAGGGGACCGCCGAGGTCGATCCGGCCGAGGTCTTGCGGGCCGTGTTCGTGAGCATTCAGAGTCGGGACTCGTCCAGATAACCGGGGAAGTAATCGAGAATACCGGTCGGGTTTGGCGCACTCAGCGCCAGAAGTGTGTCTGAAAGCGAGGAATAAAGCGTGAAGAATTCGAGTGGTAATCCTTTCCGAGGCATCCATGTCGGTCCAGACGAGGAAGCCCTCCTCAACCAGTTCCTCGACGGCGATGACTTCTCGCCCGAGACGAGGCGGGCGATGATCCAGGACGTGCGATCGTTCGCCCGCTGGTTCTCCGTCGCCAACGCTGAGGCGTTTCGTGTCGGCCGAGTGACCGTACGTGACGTCGCCGATTTTCGCCAAGCCCAGCGTGACGACGGGAAGGCGGTCGCTACCGTGAATCGCCGCCTGGTCACCCTGCGAAAGTTCTTCACCTGGTTGCTGGAGACCGGTCACGTTGGCTCGAACCCAGCGGCGAAGGTGAAGCAACTTCGCAAGCAGTCACTTGCGCCGCAGGGCCTCGACCGCAGCCAAGTTCGGAAGCTGCTTCGTGAAGCCGAACTGCGTGGCGATCTGCGAGCCAGCGCCATCTTCCACTTGATGCTGTTCACCGGCTGCCGCATCGGTGACATCGTCGATTTGGAACTGCACGACATCGTGATCGGGGATCGCTCGGGCTCAGCGACCTTCCGAAGCGGCAAGGGCCGCAAGCAACGGACGGTGCCGCTGCCGCTTCAAGCCCGGCGCACGTTGCAGGCGTATCTGGACTCACGACCGCCGATCGATTCGCCGAAGGTCTTCGTCGGTGAACGGGGCGCATTGACCGACCGAGGCGTGCGGAACATCTGCTCCAAGTACCAGGCCATCACCGGTGTTCGGTTTCATCCGCATGCCCTACGCCACAGCTTCGCCAAGCGGTTCCTGTCCGAGAACGACAACGACTTGGTGTCGCTCGCCCAGATTCTCGGCCACGAATCGATCTCGACGACGGCCCGCTACACGCAACGGAATCAAGACGAGTTGGGGGAGGCGGCCGAGAGGATGGGGTATTGAGAAACACCGCTTTTCAGGGAACCTATTGGTCGGTTTGTTGCTCGATATTATCACGACAGCTTCACAGACGCCGAATCGCTTGCGCCAATCTTGTCTATTGACGCAACGCAGCGTCTGAGTTTTCGGGAAAGCATTCTCCCGCTATAGTGCAAAACAGAAGCAGCGCAGGCCGCCGGTGCGAGTTGCCTGTTGGAGCAGTGCTAAAGATGTCAACCCTCACAATGACCGGCAACACTCTGGGGAATTGGATTACGAGAAGAGTTTTTGAACAAGTTTCAACGCCACAATCCCAATCGTAGCGTCGAACACTCTCTAAGGACGGACCGGTGGCTTGCGAACCACACCACGGTCACGGAGTCTATAAAATGGACACGTAGGCAAGAGGGATCAATCAATGGCCAAACGTAACGTAACACTCCAGTATTTCGACCGTCCATTCGGACTGGATGGCACGCATGATGTACTCGGTCCCTCTGAGACGCCCGAAAACCGCCAGCCCATCATGCGACTTGGGTGGAGTCAGGACGAGGCTCACATTGATTGGAATTCACTCGCCCAAATGATTGAGCAGTCGTCGCTTTCAGACGCCAAGTTCTTCATGGATTCTTCATTCTTTGACCGCCAGGAGATCCCGTGGAAGGTCTGGGAGGCGCTTCTGACTCGGCAAATCGTATTTACGCCGCTTGTTTGGTCTGAATTGGAAGACTGGCGAAACCGACCATTCGCTAACGAGCCGATCCGTGATGCCCTACTGAAGCTGATCGATGCGGGTGACTCAAGAGTGGAGATCCTCGACACGACGGCGTGGCCCTCAAACATCCGAGAAAACGCCAGACGCTACATAGAGCTTCTCGGATGCAGAAAGCTAATAGGAATTGGAGTGGCTCAGCAGTTGAGGAAAAAGCGAGGTGAGGAACCAAGTCATGACGATGTTTCACGAGAACTTCAGAAGATCGTCAGGGACCGAGGCATAGTTCTTGCCCGGAAGGGATTGGCAGATGCGGAAAAGCCCAATTTTCTTGCCGACGAACAGCTTGTCGTGTGTGCAATTGTCAACGCCATCCTTTCGGGGCGAGAGACGGCGATTCTGACAAGAGATGCCGATTTGATAGAGCAGTTCTACAAAGCGCTCTACCTGCTAGATACCGACTACCGCTCGCTCTTGATCGCCGACTCGTACAAGACTGCACCGGACAATCTTATCGTTCAAGATGTCGGTGATGATTTCCTCAGCAACGTGTTTGAGCCCACGAAGCTGTTGTTGTTGCCACGAAAGTTCACGGAATGGGTGCTTCCAAGGGAACGCAACTGGGAAGTCGTGTCCTGTAACAGGCTGGGCGGACATGGTCCGCATATGAAGATCAGCAGGCTGAGTTACTGCGCAGAAACGGAGATGTCGAGCGTCTTGGAGAGAGGTGTTACTGATGTGCAAGGGCAACGCATCCGACTCTGTGTATCGCCACCTTTCGCAGAGGCCATCGCTGGTCACGTCTTCATCGGCAAAGAAAAGAGCGTGCAATGTGGTCCCTGGCAGTCGTCTGCAATCGATCTTGACTATGCGCTTCATGAAGTTGAGCATTTCAGGCGTGCAAGAGTCGGTCCGGCTATTACCGAAGCAACTCCCTCGTTGGGAATTGACCTTGCAAGCTTTCGCCTTGAAGAACGGCTGATGTTTAGCATTCAGCCTGAGTGGTTTGATTTTGACGATGAGACACTGGCCACGGCCATTCGATATGCCGAGCCATCCGCAATCATTATGTGTGACGACTCGGTGCTTCGGTCAAGCATCGCCGACTGCGTCAGCGATGCGCTAATCCAACGGCGGTTTGCAACGACGCTGAAGGTTCTTGAAAGCGTCGTGGATTCTGCTGTGCCCAAACTTCAAAGTGCCATTGAACGAGGACAGCGGACGCTTGATGTCTTCTCGCCAACCGACCAGGACTATGCGCACGGCTTTGGCTACTATCTGGCCCTGCTTGCGTTCCGAAAACAGTACGGCGACGTAATTCAGCGACAAGTCGAACGGGAACATGGCCGAGTGTCACCAGCCGACGAATGGCCTCAAATCGTTGAGCACTATGCAGGAAGACGTGGGCGACTTATAGCCGAAGAAGGTAGCCGACGTCGCACCGACGAGACACTGTTCTATTCGGATGAATTGTTAGTTCAGGGATTTCTGTCCTCTATTGGTTTAGGAGTAGACGTGGTTTTCCTGACTTGCAGTCCCGTCTTCATGGATCAGTTCGTCAAGCTATGCCGCTTTGCGAAGGAGCACTATCTGGCTTATCGCCTTGGCCACTGTATGTCAGAGACCCCAGCTTCCTTTCCCACGTATACCGTTGCGTCCAAGAATGGCAAGACGCACCTCGAATGTCACGATCTACAGTCTGGATGGGAAACGGCGGTGCTACCGCAGAGCCCGTATTACCTCAATTTGCATTGCTGGCTGCTTGCGCCCGGCCCAAGGCTCTGTACATTTACATTCTGTGCAGAGCGCCCGATGTACAAGATGCTGCGAGTCAAGGGATGCACTGGTGGGTTGAATGTCAACCGAGATGATAGGCGGAACCTGAGGGTGGGAGAGGTTCGTAGCGGACCAGTGGCGTTTGTGACAAGTGAGGAACAAATCCCATTCGGCCACGATAGCCTCCCCAATGACGGTCGGCTTGATCTTCGCATTTCCTCAATGACGGCAACTGACCTTACACACGTCGTGAATCAGCAAGAGGACGTCCGGCCTGTTTGGTTCCATGATCGATGTTGATCATTGTTCGTGTGCCTTCCCAGTGCGAACACTGCTCACCGTGGTCAGCATAACGGAGTAAATATTTGGGAGAACACGACTGGCCTGCGGTGATGTCTTTCACGACGGGTGAGGGTCGTTTTACTCACGGCTCTTCTCCGCCAAGTTCTTCTTCGCCTGCTTCGATCCCTCGTCGGTCAGCGTCCACACATTCTCGTTTGCCGACGACTTCTTCACCAATCCGTTGCGATGGAGCGTGTACAGCGTCGTATAGATGGAGTTGTGGAAGTCGTCGGCGCTACTGGCGAAGCCCATCGCCAACACTTTCTCGACGATTGCAGATTCGCTCACTTCGACACTTGCCGCTTCCCACATCACGATCAGGATGTACCAGGGAAGTGGATGTGGGTTTCGTGCTCGGGGGTTACGCCTCTGAGGCTTCGTTGCGGTGGATGCTCTGCTGGAGCCGTCACGACCGGATAGTACGGGTGATCCCCCCACTGTCGGCAGTAGCATGTCACCAAGTGCATCTCGAATTCGATCGTCGATCGAAGCGAGTAGTGCATGAAACTCCTCGATCAACTCCGCACGTTCCTTGAACAGTTCAGCGGCGAGCGAGCTTCCTTGCTGCATCGCTTGGACGTCGGCTAACGTCGGTTCGCTCATGATGGCTCCCTTGCTGAGTGGCGATTTCCACCAGTCAACCAGCATTGTAGGCCATCGTGGCTGGAAAGAGTGCGCCGATTCTGTGCGACAAGCACATTCACTTCGACCGGCCAGTTCATCGCCGATCGCCGCAGTTTGAATCTCCCCCAACGTACACCCTAACCGAGTCGCTCCAAACCAGCCCAAGGCAGCCTGATCCGACTCAGTTCCCCTGTACCTTGCGGTTGCGAACGCTGCTGGATGTGAGCGGCGAACGCAATTCGTACTGGGGAGTACACGACATGCCTGCTGAAATTTCTTTCGTCAACGGCAAAGCCGAAGCCGCCTTCGCCCTCACGCCTGCCTGGTGGGACACGGCCAACGAGTACACGCTCGACCACGTCCCGACCTCGGACGAGATGATCAAAGCCGCCCATCTTGATTGGGAAGTTCAGCCGCAACCGATCTACAACGCCGATGGTCGAATCATCCAGGGCTACAGCACAACCGTCCGTATGGACACCGGCGACCACCTCGGCATCGTCTCCGATCAGTACCGTGTCGTCCAGAACGCCGAGGGCTTCCGCTTCCTCGACAACCTCTTGCGGGACAACGTCATGAGATACGAATCGGCCGGGGCCTTGCGTGGCGGTCGTACGGTGTGGGCGCTCGCTCGCATGCCTTCGGTGGACACGATCGCCGAGGGCGACCTGGTTCGCCGCTACTGCCTGTGGCTCAACAGCCACGATGGCACAGGCGCAATCTACGCCATTCCGACCAGCGTGAGGGTGGTTTGTGCGAACACGGCGGCCCTCGCCATCCGTGGCCAACGTGGCATCAAGCATGTTGGCGACATGGAAGCCAAGCTGAAGCAGGCGCACGATCTGCTTTCGCAGGCCGACGAGCGCTTCACCGACTTCCGTGAAAAGGGGCGGCTGCTTGCGAGTCGTCGCTACGGCCGTGACGACGCCAAGCAGTACGTCAACATGCTCCTGCCTGAACCGGAAGAACCGGGACGGTCGTTCTCGATTCGGGAACGCAAGGTCGAGTCGATTCGGTCGGCGCTGCGGAACGAGCGGCAGAACATCCCTTCGATCAAAGGAACTTGGTGGTCGCTCTACAACGCCGTGAGTGAAGCGGTCGATCACGGTCGGCTCTACGCTTGGCGAGGGCAAGGTCGCCAGCGTGCCGAGAACCGCATGTCGTCCGTCATGATGGGCGCAGCAGCCGAGTTCAAGCAGGCGGCCTTCGAGTTGGCCCACGACATGGCGATTGCAAGCTAAGTCTCCCCGGTTGCCCCGCCGACACGGAGGTCGGCGGGCCTTGCTTCTCAAAGCCCCAACTGGATCAACACGCCCCCGGGCAAAAGCCGGGGGCTCGCCTTCGAGGATCGGTTGAATTGTACCTTCTGGTGCGAGCCACCCTTGCCAACCACTCGCATCTCGGAGACATCATGAAACGCCAGTTCGCCCATACGGCCAAGGATGGACGGCCCGTCCTGGAAACCTGCTTGTGCGAGGACCACAACACTCAAGACAAGCAGCAGGAACTTCTTCAGGGACTGACACCCGGCGAGCGCCGCAACGCCAATGGCAACCGCATTGAAGTCACTGCCGATCCCGATGGTACATGCCGAGCTTGTGGTAGCCGTGGCCCACGATCCCAAGGCGGCCAGTTCATGTGCGGATTGATCGGGACGATGCCCCACATGCCGGATTCGTGGGCGGAATTGCCGAGCTACAGCGAGGCAATGGGTGAGTGGCGGGACGAGGTACATGAACGGCTCGTTGCCGATATTGGCCGATTTGAAGCGGTGTTCGACATGGTCGATGGCCTTATTCAGGCGGCGCAGTCAAAGCCCGAGGTGTGGGGTGACAAAGACGTCGGCGGCAAGCTGCAAGCTCTGGCGCTCTTCCTGATGCGGACGTGATCGGTCAACCGACTTCACAGCCAGCTAACCGACGCTGCACTCGGCCGTTGAATGCGGTGTGCAACCGGGGTGAAGAGACACTCCAGAACGAGGACGAGTTGAAGGGCGTTCGCCAACAACTTGGCCTCGCCTGAACCGAACAATAGCAGTCTCCCGGTAAGCCTCGTCCGGTCGATCGTCTCGGCCGGGCGAGGTCGTTTAGGGTCGGTTGACTTGTACCTTCCTTGGCGAGTCAACAACCGAACTCGCACCGGGAGAACCGCATGCACTTCAGCGTCATTTACTCCGTCGATTGCCCCTCTGACGACAATGTCAACAACTTCGCCCCGCCCGACATGGACCTTTGGGGACAGACCGAGGGCGATGAGCAGTACGAACTCGATTACTTGGAAGGCTGCTGGGAAAACGGACACCACCGCAAATGGGCGGCGATCCTCAATCGAGAGCAATTTGATCGATTCGTCGAACATTGCGGTTTGACGGCCGAAGACGTTGAAACGATGGGTTCACTGGGCGCACCCGGCTTCGGGTTCGGATGGGCACCGGCGATCTCGTTCGATGGTCACGACTCCAATGCACTTCAGAACGCCTATGTAACGCCGATTCCCGAGGTCGAGCGAGACCAATACGACCAACGGGATTGGCGTCGTGTGCGAGGTGCAGTGCTCGCCGTTTACGGGTGAGTTGCCGAGAGGTGATCCGTGTTCAACATGCCCCCGGCCGAAGGCCGGGGGCTCGCCTATCCCGGTCAGTTGATTTGTACCTTCACCGGTAAACACCTCAGCCCCAAGGAGACTCAACTTGTCCGACCCGACCGAAAGCATTCGCCGTCAAGAACTCGCCCAGATCAACGCCGAGCCGGGCAGCCGTGAAGACCTCGAAGCCAAGCACGGCCGAGTATGGACCACCGATGAACTGCGAGAGGAATTCGAGGTGCTTGGCTTCATGGCTCCGTACGTCGTTGTGCGTCGGAGCAGTGATGGCGTGCGGGGGAGCCTGAAGTTTCAGCATTCGCCACGGCTGTACTACGGCTTCGAGCCTGAGTGAGTGGTCGATGTTCGAGACCGGCCCGCAGGAAGCGGGCTGCGATCGGCGTGTCGGTTGAGTTGTACCTTTGGAGGCGAAAGGAGAACCCATGTCCAACCGAACTTTCCAAGCGGACGACGCAACGCAACAAGCGGCTCGCAATGCCGCCGCCGTTCAGGATGCCGTCAACCTGCGTGCAATCGTCGCCCAACTCCTGGAGGACATCGACTCGATGCGAAAGGCGGCCTGTCTCGACGGCAACGACGTGAACAACCATCCGGTTGTGCTGGCGTACGTCAGCAAGCTCAACAGCCTTTGTCGGATGACGACCGAACGAGAGATGGCGGCGCTACAGGCCATCGACAAACTTGCCCGAGGCGAAGACGTCGAATGCGAGGTGCTGCCGCTATGACCGAGAAACAGGCGAAGAAGCAGCTTGCCGATATGCTGGGCCGGTTCACAACCGGAAGCGTTCTTCATCTGCTCGCCGACATCCAGCGGGAAGAAGCAGAAGACGCCGCCAACAATGGTGACGTCGCTCGTTTCGAGCAGTGCAAGTTGGTGGAGCATGCGTTGATCGTTGTCGGCATGGGGATCGATGCGGCCCATCCGTCGTGAGACCAAGAGCCTAGTCGGTTGATCCGTACCTTTTGAGACAGTTTCATCACTTCACCGGAGACTACCCATGACCCAGGAACAAACACAGGAACATCCCCCGCTCATGCTTTCCGCTCTCATTCTGGTCTGTGTGGATCGGGAAGACGGCGTACCCTCTGTCAGCTTGGACAAGATCAAGGACTACCTCACCGAAGCGGTGCGGCTCGACATTGATCGTGAGGGCGTCGGCGAACTCGACGACGACCACAGCGTCACGGCGCTCAGCATCGAGTGGGATACGCTCCAACACGGCATCATCGGTGAGAGTAACTGGGAGTGTCCCGAGTGTGGCGACAGCGTAACGGTCAAAAACCGTGAATTGGAAACCATTGGTACGCCGATGTGCGGCAACTGCGACTGCGAAATGGTTGACTGCGCAGACGAATAGTCTTCCGGTGAAGCCCCGCCCGCTACAAGCGGGCGGGGCTTGTCGGAAGCAGTCGGTTACTTTGTACCTTTAGCAGCGTCACAGTCACTTTCCTTTTTGCGAAAGACACGACAATGCAAAACGCTCTTTACTCACAACCTGTTGACGATAACTGCCCCTACTGTGGCAGCGAGAACGTCACGAACAACATGGACAACTGCCAGCCCACCGCCAGTGGGTGCAGTATGCAGGTGGATTGCGCCGACTGCGGCAAGGTCCACCACCTGAACTACGAGCTTGCCTCGATCAGTCTGGAGAGCGACAAGCCCGGCGATTTGATCGATTACAACGTCGGCCATGAGCTTCCCGATATGGATATTCCTGCGGAAGGGCGTCCCGAGAAGCTGTTGGTCGCTGCGGTGCGGACAGCATAGGCCGCCGCCCTTGCCAAGCGGCGGCCAGTCTTTTGCGATCGGTTGATCTGTACCTTCAGGTGCGAATCATCACCTTCAACTGGAGAGAAATCAAATGGTCGCACCAACCAGACCACTGTTTCCGCTCGGACAAGTTGTTGCCACGCCCGGCGCACTGGAATTCCTCGCCACCGCCGGACAAACACCGGACGAGTTTTTGCGGCTCCACGTCGTCGGAAACTGGGGTGAAGTGGACGATGAAGACAAGCAGGCGAACGACGACGCCCTGAAGTCTGGAGCCAGGTTGCTCTCGGCGTACCGCACGTTGAAGGGTGAGCGGCTCTGGGTGATCACCGAAGCCGATCGGAGTTCGACGTGCTTACTGCTCCCGTCCGAGTATTGACTTAGTCGGCAGGCCCGCCGCCCGAAAGGGCGGCGGGCGGCCAAACGCAGTCGCTTGCCGTGTACCTTGCTCATCAAATTGGCAGCGATCCAGTTACAGAGTTTCAATTCACAAAATGTTTTTCACAAGAGCTAGGGGACGGGACTCCTGACGGCCTGTCTGGAGCGACTATCGGCCCTTGGTTCTTGGGACTCCGGTCTTCATCTCTCTCAGCCAAGTCAATATTACTCTTCTTTTCCGATGCCCCAAAGCCGCCTGATCCTCCCAGACGATTTCCTTCGCAAGGAAGAGCCGATCCCCGACCTGAAACGGTACCTTCACAAGCAGGTCAAGGTCGCCCTCGGTCTCGGGCGTACGCCCTGGGAAATCCCCGTGGCGTACGATCCAAACTGCGGCCTGCCTTGCAACGTCAGCACCGGTGGCCGTTACTGTGGAATCAATACGATCTTGCTCTGCGACATGTACCACACCCACGGCTATCGATCGAAGTGGTGGGGTACTGCCGAGGACTGGGCTTCAATTGGTGCCACAATCAAGCGTGATGAAGGACCAACCGTCATCGCTCACTTCGTCGGCGATGATCTCGTCACCCTCGAAGAGCGGCGAGTGTTCAATGCACACCAGGTAAAGCGGGCCGATCAGTACGTTCCGACAATCAAAGAAGTTGTGCTGCATGACGATGCCGACTTCGGTCTCATGGGCATGCTGCTTGAACACCACAACCCGAAGATCAGATACGACCTGGGCGACGAGTTTCACCCGCCCGACTACATCGGCTACATGCCGCCACAGCCGTGGGTAGCGTTTCCGAACCACGAATGGGGCGACTACATCATGATGCAGTCCATCCCCAAGTGCGCCAACAAAGCCACGCACTACTCGATCCTCCTCCACGAAATGATCCATTGGGCCGAAGTCCGCACGGGGTGGATTCACGGCATGGCTGTGCGGGAGTTTGTCGCCGAGATGGGCATGCACGTCCTTGGCCTTGAGCTTGGCATTCCCCACGCCCTCGACCAGCACAACCGGTACCGGTGGCAGGGAGAGTGGACCCGCATCGCCTACATGGACCACACTTTCTTCCTGTGGGCGGCGTCCCAAGTGGATCGGGCTTGCCACTACTTGCTGCAACCGCTCTTCCATCGTGACAAGAGTTTCTACCACGACCCGTTTTGCGTCACGCCCCAACTCAACATGCTCAATGGCCCTGACGGCATGAGCTTCGAATCCGTAAGGTAAGGCAGAAATGAACAAGCCGCTCCCGATCACCTTCGTCGCTGGACTCATCTACAACGCCCTTCGAGAGGAAGTGCGGGCTGCCGACAGGCGGCATCCCCAGCGACCACATCGAGGGTGTCTCACCGAAATGAACTTGATCTGGGAACGCCGATCGAAAGACGAGCATGACCTGTTCCGGCGTGTTGCAAGGAAAGTTCTGGCCGAGGTCGAGAAGGATCGGCCCGAGGTACGGCGGAAGTTGAGGATCATCTCGAATGATCAGCATGACGCATGCTGATCCATTGCCGATCCTAAATCATCTGCCCGCAGTTGATGCAGAGTGACTTGTCAACGGGTACGAGGGTGCCACAGCTTGGACACGGACGCTTTCGAACTTGAGCGTCGTGTGCCGCATTCTTGGCCATGCCTTCGGCAGCCGCCCCCAGCACGGCCAGACCAGCCATCGCCGTGGCCCCAGCGACGACGGCCGCTGTTTTCCCGATCGCCAACATCTTCGCCTTCGCCGCCTCCATTTGTTTCTCTTGTTCGACGTCGGTCAGTGTCTTGCCCTTCTTGTAATAGCTGGTGGTCGAACCATCGGAGACGTGAAGTTCATGAGCGGAGATCGAGGTGACCCGAAGTTCGACCGGCAGGGCGTGGTCAATTGAGACAGTCAGCGCTTCTTTGAGCACCGAGTAGTTGTACTGGCCGCTGACACCATCGGAGCGGACTACGTTGCCATCGGTGGTGAATTGAATGGCGGGTGCATCGCCTTCGACAGCCTCCCATCTGCCGATCAATTGCTGTTTGCGCTTGGGGATGTCAACGGCACTGACCAGCGACATGAGCAAGCCAATTCCGGCGAGCCAGAGAAACAGGAAAGTCACCAAGATCAGTGGGGCGAAGACAAAGGCAGACAGTGCGAAGAAGGCGGCGATCGCCAGCATTGCCGCCATGCTGATGATGCTCAGGGCCAGCCGACTGCCAGGCTTTGGTTTCATTAGCCAAGTGGCAATGGCTTCATCAGGTTGCTTCCCAAGGTGCCGAAGTGCGGAATCCAACCAGGAAGCACTTCGCACTGACGCAGCGAAGGGGGCCGGAAAGTTCAACCCATCGACCCGACGTGCGAGTATCCAATCGGCCATTCCTTCTTGCCACACCAGGTCCGCAGGTTGAAGTTCTCCAGACCTAGCGAGTTCGACAAGCTGATCGAATCCAACCGGGCCTGTGTTCTGTCCATCTCTTCCGTAGAACCACTCATCTGCCATCAGTCCACCTCATCGTATAACCAATGCACTTCAATCATGGGCCGCCGACACTTCGTCCCAGATCGTGGCCGCTACCTCGGACGAGAACGTCAGCTTCCGCAATGAGGCGTACTCACTCCATTGACCTTGGTTGTACGCCCGCACGGCCCAATCCCTGGCCGAGCCTGGATCGCCGTAATCGGCTTCGTGTTCGATCACTCGCCGGTAGGCCGTTACAAGTTCAGGTTGGAACTCGACGAGATCCCAGCGAAATTCGTCGGAACGGATGAGCGCCTTGTAGCGTCGGACGGCTTCAAAGCGGTCGTCCGATTCCCAAAGCTCATGAGCCTCATTGATCTGCTGTCGCATGTCGGCGGTGCGGCTGTCGAAATCCGCCCGCATGTCCCGAAGCTCCTGGGGCATGTTCGAGTCGATGTCGGAGAATCGGTTACCAGAACTACGGCCGATTACCAGCACGACGACGCCGACGAATCCGAGAAGGACCACAGCGCCGCCTGCAATGAGCGGCGTCCTGAACGACGATGGCCGTTTCGGCGGCATCGGGGGCGGCGTTGACCTTTGGGGCATTGGAGGCGGTCCTCCGGTTTCGTTCGTTGGCATGATCACTGCTCCGTATTTGAAAGCTCTGCGTTCAGTACCGTTTCGATCTCCACGGCATCGACGATTGGCGTATTCGTGTCCGGTCGCAATTGATCTTCCGCCTCATGGAATGCCGTTGAGAGTCGCTCAAGGTCGGCGTCCGAGCGGGCCGACTGCGCCAGCCGTTTCTCCCGATCAACGTGCCGAACGACCGCTTCAAGACGGTGGATCGCCGTGTCGTATTCGGAGATGATCTTCTCCAAGCGGCGAATTTGGCCGACAACCAGCGTGAGTTCCTGGGCGTCGAGTCTGGCTTCAGGATGGTTGGCCAGATCTGACGCAGACTGAACTCCAGCGCTCCGCAGACGGCCGATGGTTTCCCTGCGATCCCGCTCCAAACGTTCGATTGCACGAACCAGCTTGTCCCTCTGAAACTTCAACCGACCAAGTTGCTCTCGGTGTGAAACGGCAATTTCTCGCTCGTCCGAGGCAGTTGCCGCATCCGAGTGTGGGACCGACTCGGTTGATGTCTGGCCGCAACCGCCAACTAAAGCAACCATCAGCCCCATGACGAGCCAATGCGATACGCTGCCGTTCACTTTCCTGCTCCCAGGATTCGGTCGATCTCGGCCAGCGTGTCAGTCGAATCCTGCGTGGCGGCGATGAAGGCATCGACCGCATCGATTTCGGCGGTGGCCTCCGTCTCGTTCCACTTCTCGTCCTCGCTGAGAAGCTCGGATTCCACATCGGCGTAAAGGTCGTTGACCTTGTCTTCGAGACCGTCGATGTTGGCTGCCAGGGTCTTGTCGCTCTCACCCATTGCCGCCGAAGCATCTTGCATGGCCTTGAGAGCGATGGCTTTGGAGTCGATCTCGGCGATCTGGCTTTCGAGGCTGGTCAACCGACGCTGATATTCCGTCTGCTTACGGTCCAGCGAATCGACCACTTTCTCCAAGCTGGCCTGCGATTGCTCGTAGCCGCCGATCTGGGAAACCAGTTCTTTACGGGCTGTCAGCACCTTGTCGGCCATGACCTTGAGTTCGTCAGCCGAATAGCTCATGCCGCCAATCTCTGCATCTTCACCGGATGCCAGTTGGTCCCGCACTTTGGCGAGTGTGGTGTCGAGAGCAGCCAGGCGTTCCTCAAGAGGGGCGGCCTGCCGACTGATCTGGTCCTTCTTGACCTGCGCCTTGATCTTGGCCTTTCGCAGGCCGTCGATGCCATCCTTCAGGGCGGTCACCGAGATGCCAATCTCCTTCCGCTTGACCTCCATTTCACCCAGCATCGAATCGACCTTGGCGAGCAGCTTCTCCTTGGCGACCTCGGCTCTGGCTCCGCAGCCGGTGAGCACGGCAATCAGCGACAGCAGCAGCAATCTCTTCATCAACCCGTTCCTTTCAGCGCAAAGTGAAAACAGCGAGAAGCCCAGCGCAGGGCCACCACCCGACTCAAGAGTGGATCGATCCACATTATTGTACATATCGGGAGCCACTTTTGTAGATGCGGACAGTTTCCCGTGGTGCCGATCAAGAAGCGGGAGACTGCGCATGGCGAAGAAACCGAGAATCCGGCACGCCGAGATCGTAAGCCGCTTTTCAGAGCGGCTGCGGGAGTTGCGGCATTCTCAGGGACTCACCCAGGCCGAACTCGCCCGAGAGGCACAGATCACGACAAGTTACGTCGGACGTCTCGAAGCAGGTGGCGCTGCCCCTGGCATCGACTTGATCGCCCGCCTGGCCGAGGCCCTACACACGACAGTCAACGACTTGTTGCCGTCAGAGGCATCGCCGGACACCGAAAGCGTGCTTCGGGATCGAGCCAAGAAACTGGCCGATCAATTGATCGGCGGGGCCGATCGGGAGACGCTGCTGATGCTTTGCCCATTGTTGGCAAGGTTGGGTGAGTCACCAACCCGGCGGAAATAGGCTGCTCACGCCTCTTCCTGGATTTTGCAGACAGCTTCGATCTGAGCCAATTCAGCGATCGGCTCAATCTCAATCGCAATCAGAAGGTCATTGAGCGGCGGTAGAACAGCACCAATCCGCCTTCTGATTCTGCGCAACACCTCTTCGTGCTGCTCCTCGCTGAACATCTCCTCGAACGTGTCTGAGACGACATCCCTCAGAGTACGCACCACGTCATCGGCGGGCCGCTCTTCGATCAGGTTCACGAACTTCTGCGATTTGCCTTCGTACTTGACCTTCAGTGGCAGGTCGTCCAGGCGGGCCAAGCTGTATTGGAAGACGTACACCTTGATTGGCCGAGGTTCCTCGCTTGGTGGAGGCACCGGTTTCAGCTTGAGTTCTTCGAGAACCTCAGGAATTGGCTGAAGAGCATCAACGCCAATACGACGAATCTCTTCGAGGGCGTCCTTCAGGCCGTCGATGAATGGGTTTCTCGGAAATGTGAGCGAGAACGACTTCCGCAGTGCGATCAAAACATTGTCGAAGAGAGGGCACTGAAGCTCGTCCAAAAGGTTTTCATCAGGATCGCTGTCGAGGACCAAGACACGGTCCTTGTCGATTGAACCAAGGATCTCGGCGTGGACGATCAGAAAGTGAGGTCTGGTTCTGCGGCGGCCCATCGGAACTGCTCCTTACGAAAGTGGCAGTTTGCATTTTGGGATCTCCGTCCGCCTCGCTCAACTCCGACTCTCAGTGGGAACTGCGAATCCTGGATGACTCGCCTTGGCGAATCGCCGACGAGGCGGAAGTAGGCTGGACCTCGTCGTCGGACTGGCAAAGAATGATCTCGATTGAACCATTCTGGCTCCCGAGGTGCATCCATGTTACGCCGACAATTTCTTGTCTTGGGTCTTCTCCTCGTTTGTGGCCTGGAAGGCACTGCCCTCGCCGCCAACAAGAAGTTCGTCTTCAAGATCAGGACGAAGAGCGGCGGAATCATCGGCAACGTTCTGATCGAGGCGAGGGACCAATTCGCTGCCGTGGGCAAACTGATGCAGCGTTATCCCGGCTGCGAGATCCTGGAGGGGCGGGAAAGGTAGGGGCTGTGGAAGTTGCAGTCCGCTTGTGCTTGCGAAAGCTGCCGTGATCGGGTATCCGAGATGCATGCCAATTCTCGGAGCCCACATGTCGATTGCGGGAGGGTATTACAAGGCAGTGGAACGTGCCGCTGCCCTGGGAATGTCTTCTCTGCAAATCTTCACCAAAAACAACAACCAGTGGCGGGCCAAAGATATTTCCGCGGACGAGGTCGCGAAGTTTCAAACCGCCCTGGGCGGGCACAAAATCAAACACTCCCTGGCCCACGATAGCTACCTTATTAACATGGCCGCGCCCGACGACGCCATGTGGCAGAAAAGCGTGGACGCCTTCGTGGTGGAATTGGAGCGGGCGGAGCTGCTCGGCATCCCCTACGTTGTAGCCCACCCCGGCGCGTTTACCACCAGCAGCGAAGAAGCCGGGCTAACGCGGATTGCCCAGGCGCTCGACGAAGTCCACGCCCGCACCAGCGGCAAAGCTTGCTGCCTGCTGGAAAACACCGCCGGCCAAGGGAGCAACCTCGGTTGGCGGTTCGAGCATCTGGCGGCCATCATCGCAAAGGTGGCAGCCCCCGAGCGGCTGGGCGTGTGCATCGATACCTGTCACACCTTCGCCGCCGGCTATCCGCTGCAAGACCGCAAGGATTACCTGGCCACCATGCGAGAACTCGATCGCCTGGTGGGCATCGACCGCGTGAAAGCCTTTCACCTCAACGATAGCAAGAAGCCGCTCGGCTCCCGAGTCGATCGGCATGAGCATATCGGCGAAGGCTGCCTGGGCCTGGAACCGTTTCGGCACCTGCTCAACGATCGCCGGTTTCGCAAGGTGCCCATGTATTTGGAAACGCCCAAGGGCGTACGCGACGGCGAAGATTTGGACGTGATGAACTTGAGAACGCTGCGGAGTTTGGTGAAGTGATTTATTGGTGACGCCCTGCGTCGTCGAAAGTTCAGCATGCTTACGCCACGGGCGTAAGGAACCCATGGAAAATAACTTTCGGGCATAGTCGCCTTTCGCTCCGCGAAAGGATTTGCTTTCGCGGAGCGAAAGCCGACTTTGTTTTTCGTGTGATCTTAAGCATGGCACATCCATGACACGCCCATTGCAGTTCTGCCCCCCTGTTCATTAGCAGCAATCGGCGGAAGAATAGGGAGCCGCTGTTGGCCTGCCGCGCATCCGCCCCTGCCTTGCCCCGCTTTGCTTGCGTCCTGCTGTTGTGACCACATCAACCTCCGCAACTTCCGCAATGCCCTCCGCTACCACCCCGCGCGCCATCACCTTGCGAGGGGTGGAAGTCCACAATCTCAAACAGATCGATCTCGACCTGCCTTATCACCAGTTGATCGTGTTCTGCGGCGTGAGCGGCAGCGGCAAGACCAGCCTCGCGCTCGATACCCTCTATGCCGAAGGCCAGCGGCGGTATATCGAAAGCTTCTCCGCCTATACGCGGCAGTTCCTGGAAACCATGGAACGCCCCACCGCCGAACGGATCGACGGCATTCCCCCTTCCATCGCCGTGGCGCCCAAGAACCAAGGGGCATCGCAGCGCTCCACCGTGGCCACGGCGACCGAAACCTACGACTACCTGCGCTTGCTGTTCGCCAAAATAGGCACGGTGATCTGCCCCGACTGCGGCCGCGAAGTGCGGCGCGACACGCCCGAGCGGGCCGCCCTCGATCTGTTGGCCTTGCCCGAGGGCACGCGCTACCTGCTGGCGTTTCCGCTGCCTGCTTCGCTGGCGACCGAGGCCGGCATTTATCCCCGGCTCCGCAAATCTGGCTTCTCGCGCGTGGTGGCCGCCGGTCGCACTTGGGAACTGGCAGGCGACGACGCCAGTCGGCGGTTCGATCGCGACGCGCTCCCCCAAGACACCGCCGTAGACGTGGTGGTCGATCGCCTCGCGGCTGGCCGCGTCGATGCCGGCCGGCTCCGCGATTCGTTGGAAACTGCCTTTGCGGCCGGCGAGTCGGCCTGCTCGGCTTGGATCGAAGACGCGCCCAACTTGCCAGACCATCTGAAATCTCTGCCACCAACCCAGCTCGATAGCCGCCCCTTCCGGCGGCAATCGTGGAGTTCGATCCTCAGGTGCGGCGGTTGCCAACGCACATTTCCGCAGCCCGACCCGCAGTTGTTCAGCTTCAACCACGCCCGCGGGGCCTGCCCCACCTGCGAAGGCTTCGGCAATACCCTCGAACTCGATCGGTCCCTGATCGTGCCCGATGTCGAAAAGACCATCCGCCAAGGGGCCATCGCGCCGTGGAACGCGCCCAGCTACAAGCACGAGCTCAAAGAATTGCTCACCCTGGCGGCTGACTACAACATCGCGGTGGACGTACCCTACCGCGAGTTGGACGAGCACTCCCTTCAGCTAATTCAGGAGGGCGTGCCCGATCGCAAATTCGGCGGTCTCGCTGGTTTCTTCCGCTGGCTCGAACGGCGCAAGTACAAGGTCCAACAAAGGGCTTACCTGAACCGCTTCAAGCGCGATCGAGTTTGCCCCGACTGCCTCGGCCAGCGGCTGCGCCCCGAGGCCCTGGCCGTGCGAATCGCGGGGCGAAACATCGCCGAAGTATGCAGCCTGCGTGTCGACGCGGCCGGCGATTTCTTCAAGAACTTGCCACTGAGCGAAGCCGCCCGCCAAATTGCCCGCACCATGCTGGAACAGGCGCAAACTCGCCTGGCCTATCTGTGCGACGTGGGGCTCGGCTATCTCACGCTCGACCGCGCGCAGCGCACGCTCTCTGGCGGCGAAGCTGGGCGGGTCGCCCTCACCGGCGCCATCGGCTCCAGCCTGGTGAACATGCTCTACGTGCTCGATGAGCCATCAGCCGGACTGCACGCAGCCGACAGCCAGCGACTCCTCCGCACCGTGCAAAAACTGCGCGACCGCGGCAACACCGTGGCCGTGGTCGAGCACGATGAGGCATTCCTTCGCGCGGCCGACATGCTGGTGGAACTCGGTCCCGGCGCCGGCGACCGCGGCGGCGAACTGGTCTTCCAAGGCCCGCCTGCCGACTTGGAACGCGTGAAGGGAAGCGTCACCGGCGACTACCTGTTTGGCCGGCGAGGCATCGCTTCACCCGGTCCCCGGCGCGAAACCTCGCACGGCTGGATCCACTTGCAAGGAGCCCGAGGCCACAACCTCCAGAACATCAGCGTGCGGTTCCCCCTCGGCGTGCTCTGCGTGGTGACCGGCGTCAGTGGATCAGGCAAAAGCACCCTGGTGCAACAAACGCTCTTCCCGGCCCTCGCCCAGCGCATGAAGGTCGCCGCCGACAAACCGCTGGAAGTCGATGAAGTCACCGGCGACGGCCAACTCAACGACCTTGTGGCCGTGGATCAGGCGCCCATCGCCCGCAGCGTGCGAAGCATTCCCGTGACCTACGTCAAAGCGTTTGACGAAATCCGCACGGTCTTTGCCGGCACGGCCGAAGCCAAGGCCCACAACTACACGGTGGCCCACTTCAGTTTCAATGTCGATCGAGGGCGGTGCCCGGCGTGCAGCGGCCTGGGCTTTCAGGAAATCGACTTGCAGTTCCTGCCCGACGTCACCATGCGTTGCCCTCAATGCCGTGGGCGGCGTTACCGAGCAGAAGTTCTCGCCATCAAATACCGACAAAAGAGTATTGCCGAAGTTCTCGACATGACCGTCCGCGAGGCATTTGGCTTCTTCCGTGGCCAGCGCAAGGTGCAAATGCGGCTGAAGCAACTCATGGACGTGGGTCTCGACTACGTGCGACTCGGCCAGAGTGCCAGCACACTATCGGGCGGCGAAGCCAGCCGGCTCAAGCTGGCCGCGCATTTGGCCCAGGGAAGCAGCGGACGGTGCCTGTTTGTGATCGACGAGCCGACCACCGGTTTGCATTTTGCCGACGTGACCCAACTGCTCGACTGTTTTGAAGCCCTGCTCACCGCCGGCCATTCCCTGATCGTGGTGGAGCACAACCTGCAGTTGATTCGCGAGGCCGATTATGTGATCGACCTCGGTCCCGGGGCGGGCGAAGACGGCGGCCAGGTCATTGCCCAGGGCACGCCCGAAGATATCGCTGCTTGCAACGAATCCATCACCGGCCAGTTCCTGCGGCCCCTGCTAGGCAGCCGCGAATAGCTTCCTCTTCCTCCCTTCCCCGCGACGGGGGAAATCCCGAGGGGGAGCGCTGGCAGTGGTACGAACTCCTCTCCCCAAGTCAGCAACGACCTCGATGTTTCCGCCGCCGCTCGCATCGAAGAAAGTGGACTTCCTACCGAAACTGGCGTTGACGGTGGAACGGGCCGTCCTATAATCCCGCCCCGTCTATCAGTCATTGGGGAGCGCAAGCTCGACCGATTTTGCGGATTAGATCAAGTTGGCAGGCCAGGACGGCCGAACTACGTTTCACACCGCGCTCGCTCGTCGTTGCTCTTCGCTGAGCTGCGGCTGTGCCGCGCGGCGAGTACTAGTACACCTCTCAAATCAAATAATCGTCACGGATGACACGCCGGCGCTTAACCTCGTCTTTTGCCCGGCGGATCGCTCCAAAAATTCAGCGAGGGCTTGGCTCATGCGGATAGCAATCGCGCGACTGATGGTCGTGGGGCTCGGACTAATTCTATTGGCCGGCTGTCGCAGCAGCGGCGGCGTGGCCAAGAGCTGGCCTTGGAGCAAGAAGAAAGGTGGCGAACCCGCCGTGGCTTCCGCGCCCAAGAGCACTTATTCCAACGACAGCAAGGTTGCCTTGCCATCGGAGAGGGCCCAGCCCAGCACGCTCGCGGGCGGCCCCAGCACCAGCAGCCCCAGTGGGCCGCTCGAACAGCCCTACACCGGCGGCGAAGGTGGCTGGTCCAACCCAGGCGGCTACGCCGCCAACACGGCGGGCGGAGCCAACTACGGACAAAGCGCGTTCAGCAACGCCGCCCACGCGAGCGATGCCTACAATAACAGCGCCAATGCTTACGGTAGCGGTACGGCCGCGGTCAATTCAGCCGTAGCGGCTGCCGCGCCCGCGGGCGCTGCGCGATATGCTCAGGAATACAACGCCCAGGACCCCTACGCCGTGCCCGGCGCATATCAGGACACGGGGGTGCCGGCCGGTGGCTATCAATCCACCGATCCGGCCTATGGCAATCAATGGGCCCAACCGGGCGCCACGGCCCTCATCGCCGATGCGCGCAACTCGGCCATGCCTCCCTACAACGGCGCCGGGACGGTGGGAAGCTATCCCGCCCCAACCGGCTACTCGACCCCCGCAAACCCTGCCGGCTATCCCGCCCCAGACAATCCCGGGGCAGGAAATCCGGCCGGTGCTTACCCAGGCATGCCGGCCGCTTACTCGCAACCGGGAACCGCTTATCCGGCCACCAACCCTGCCACGGGCATGCCGGCCTACAACCCGGGCGCCGCGGTGACCAACCCCTATAGCAGCTATGGAACGCCCGCGGCCAGCCCCGCAGCGGCCAGCCCCACCATCTACAGCCCTGGCAGCATGTCAGACAATCGTCCGACCGGCACCGCCGCCTACCAGGCGCCTTACAACTACACGACGCCGGCCACGGGCGGCGCCTCAACCGCCAACGCCAGTTACGCACCAGGCAGCACCGCCCGCTTCGGCGCCCCTGCCACCGCCACCGGCCCAGGCAGCTACGGCCCCCCCAGCAGCGCCGGCCTGATGCCGCAGCCCGGTTCAAGCTTCACGCAGTAAGCTCGGCCGATCACTCTTGAAAAGCAAAACCACCCCCCAGCCGCCGAGGCAACTCGGCGGCTTGTTTCATTTGGGAAGAGGCAAGGCCTCGGCATGCCGGTCGAGGAATTTCAGGAGCCCATTCCTGGGCTGTCACCGTATTCGTCGGATACAAGCTCGAATCCCTTCCGGAAAACCTCTCTCCGTTCGTTGCCAAACGCCGTCACTCATCCCCGTGCCCGATAAGTCGCAAGCAATAGCGAAACGAGGACCGCCACGCGTGATGAGCCGGACAGCGACGAGATGCCGAGATGCCACGAGATGCACAAGAGACAATACCGTTTGGCGTTGCCGCGGCCGCGCGGTAAAATGTGGGGGAGAGTGAGGGATAAAGCGATGATCGACGATTCGACCCGAAAACCAATCAGGATTTCAACGGATGGCATGTCTGGACCTTACCTCATGGTCCCAGTGCGCCAGCTAGATCAAGTGCGCGAACTTCTTCAAACGAATGGCATACCGTACTGGGTCGACCATAGCGCGATCTCGGTGGATGGGCGGCCAGCGATAGCGGTCATTAATCTGGGCAAAAGGATCGACCCTCATCGCGTTCAGGCCCTCCTCGATGCAGCGTAAGGAATCGCGATGTCCGTCCAAGATGACCTGCAAAGCATCGCGGACCAGGCTCACGCGGAACTTGACTCTGTCCACGACTTCTTTGAACACTCCAAGATCGTCTGGCGGTCCTTCCAGATCCTCGTGGACGAGGGGCATAGTATCAGCGCGGAAAATCTGGCCACCGGGACTCGGATCGACCAAGACGGTTTGATGCAACTAGCCCCGCGGTACACACGGGACTATCTATCCACATTCACCTTCCGCCAGTTCGTATCGGCCTTCGAGGTATTCCTGTTCAACCTCCTCCACCGCCTCCTTCTTTACAACCCTTGGCAGTTCGCGAAGAGCCAATTGGAGTTCGAGGTGGTCCTCAAGGCCGGGGACCGTGATGAGATCATTTCCGGAATGATTCTTAAGCAACTCAACGAACTGAAGTATAACAGCCTGCGAGAATGGTTCGTGGCGGTTGAGAAGGCCGTCAATCTGGGGTGTCCGACGGCCGATGAGATTGACATCTTGGCCGAAGTGAAAGCGGTCAGGGACATCCTGGAACACAACAAGGGCGTTGTGAACGAAATCTACCTCCGCAAGGCCGGCAGGAAGGCCCGCTACGTCATCGGTGATCGCATCGAGATCGACGACAACTACTACCTTGAGAGCTGGCGGCTGATCAAGAAAGTCGTAACGGATGTCACGGACGCGGCAATCGCCAAATTGAGCAAGTCGTAGTCCTCGGAGGGTATGCTTCTGCCCGCCTCAATGCAGCCTGAAAGACCAGTCGGCGGGGTGGCACAGGCGCCGGTCTGTTTGGGCGCCAATGGCTTTGCCCAGTGTTCGTGGCCCCCAGTGCGCTCATGCCGTGAATTCGGGCTTTTACCGCCCCCCTTCCCTGGCAACAATCGCAGCCGGCATCGGGGGCACAATGGCACCCGTTGGCTTGCCCAAAGTTGCGAGTATAATCCTCCACATGAACGTCAAAGAAATCCTGGCACAACTTCAGTCCCTCGGCGACGACGCGCGGCGCAAGCACAACACCAAGGCCGGCGCGCCCGACAACCAATTCGGCGTGAAACTGGGCGACATCCGCGCGCTGGCCAAAAAGCTCAAGGCCAATCACGAACTCGCGCTCGAACTTTGGGATACCGGCAACGTCGAAGCGCAGCTCCTCGCCACGCTTATCATCCAGCCCCGGTCGCTCTCCGCTAACGAACTCGACAAGTTGACTCGCTCCACCACCTGCGCCCAAGTGGCAGACTGGCTGAACGCTTATGTTGTCGCCCAGCATCCCGAGCAGGAAACGCTGCGCGAAAAATGGATGAAGGCCAAGGATCGCTGGGCCGCCCGAGCCGGCTGGAACCTCACCGCCAGCCGAGTCAACAAAGACGCCCACGGCCTCGACCTGCCTGGGCTGCTCGATCGCATCGAGAAAGAACTGCCGAAGGCGTTGCCCGAGGTGCAATGGACTATGAACAACACGCTGGCCGCAATTGGCATCCACCACCCCAAGCTCCGCAAACGCGTCATCGCCATCGGCGAAGAAATCGGCCTTTACCGCGACTGGCCCGTATCCAAGGGCTGCACTCCCCCCTACGTGCCCGTCTGGGTAGAGGCCATGGTAAAGCGGCAAGGCTAAGCGAGTACCTGCAAGCTCCGGGCGTCGCCCGTCGCACCCATTCCCAACATCCAGCCCGGCACGAACCCCACTCCTCGCAGGCGTTTCCTCAAATCGATCGGGGGCGATCGGCGCGCGGTTCATTTTTTTGTGTAAGGTTGGCCAACAGCGGTGGTACTTCCCCGTAGCAACTGAGCCGCGGCACGGCTTCGACCGGCGGAGCCCCGCCCCCTGCGATTCTTGGAAAAGCGAGGAATTCGATGCCGACTCTCATGGCCCCCCTGATCGTAGGCGATTGGCAATTACCCAACCGCGTGGTGCTGGCCCCGTTAACACGTACCCGAGCCAGCGAAGGCCGCGTGCCCAACGCCTTGATGGCCGACTATTATCGCCAGCGATCCACCGCCGGCTTGATGTTGACGGAAGCCACCAGCGTCTCGCCGATGGGAGTCGGCTACCCCAACACGCCGGGCATCTGGTCACCCGAGCAAGTCGCCGGCTGGCAAGGGGTCACGCGGGCCGTGCATGAAGCCGGCGGCCGCATTCTCTTGCAGCTCTGGCACGTGGGCCGCATCTCCGATCCCTCTTACCTTGGCGGCAAACTCCCCGTCGCCCCCAGCGCAATCACGCCCGAGGGCCATCCCAGCCTGCTCCGGCCGATCCGCCCCTTCGTAACGCCTCGCGCACTCGAGCGGCACGAAATCCCGGATATCGTCGCCCAATTCAAGCAGGGCGCCGAGCACGCCCAGCGTGCCGGCTTCGATGGTGTGGAAATCCACGGCGCCAACGGCTACTTGCTGGATCAGTTTCTGCAAGACGGCTCGAACCAGCGAACCGACGAATACGGCGGATCCATTGAGAATCGTGCCCGGCTGATGCTGGAAGTCACCGACGCGGTCGTCTCGGTGTGGGGCGCCGGTCGAGTCGGCATGCACCTCGCGCCACGCGGCGACGCCCACTCCATGTCCGACTCGAATCCCGCGGCCACCTTCGGCTACGTTGCCGAACAACTCGGAGCACGCGGCATCGCGTTCCTGGCGGTTCGCGAGTCCGTGGGACCCGGCCGACTCGGACCCGAGCTGAAGCGCCAATTCGGCGGCATTTATATCGCCAATGAAGGTTTCTCGTTCGAAACGGCCAATCAGGCCATCGCGGCAGGCGAGGCCGACGCCGTGGCGTTCGGAAAGCTGTTCATCGCCAACCCCGATCTGCCGCGACGTTTCGCCATCGACGCCCCGCTCAATGAGCCCGATCCCAGCACGTTCTATGGCTCCGGTTCGCACGGCTACACAGACTACCCTGCCCTGCAAAGCCACATCGCGGCGGCAGACGGCGCCTTGTGCTAATCTGCCGGTGAGCCAGCGGAGATGCGGTCGGATTCGACGCGGCATTGAGTTGCTGCTGGATTATCTTTCCTCAACCGCGAGCACCAACGCAATCCAGGCTCTCATCACCAACGCTCCGCAGAAATGATCAAGGTTGCTTCCAGCGCATCTGCATTTATCCCATCCAGTCCGCGCTGATGTATGCAAATTCGCCCAACGACAGGTAACTGCTCGCCACCCACCTCAAGGTCACACCCACAGAAACGAGCGTGGCGCCAGCGTCATCAGCAGCTACAATTCCAACTTCAAGAACCCATCGCTGGCCCGTTCGGTTGGGGAACGGCATCCAGGCGATAGGCGGCAACCCAGATCGAAGTTCGGCAGGGAATTCGCTCAATGGAGAAAAGCCTCGTCACGATCAAAACATTCGATAATTCTCCCGAGGCCCATCTTGCCAAGAACCGCCTGGAGGACGCCGGGCTGGAGGTTCGCCTGGTAGGGGAAGACACCGTGGGCATGAATTGGGTCTTGAGCAATGCGTTCGGCGGCATTCAATTGCTCGTGAGCCCAAACGATGTTGAGCAGGCTCAACAACTTCTCACCCCTCCCCCAACAGGCGCCCCGACCCACGAGCTTTGGCCACCCGACCTTGAAGAAGCTGACGATGCCGAGCCGGTCGCCAGCGACCGTGAACAGCACGCCAACCGAGCGTTCCGGGGCGCCGTGATGGGCATTCTGTTTTTCCCGCTGCAATTTTATGTGTTTTGGCTGCTGCTGAGGGTCTTTGTGTCTGACGATGAGCTCCGCGGCCGATACCGCTCCCGCGCATGGTGGGCAGCGGCCATCAACCTGCCCTACATATTTGGAATGTGCGTTCTGCTGCGAGAAATATAGCAAGCCGCGACCGGCCGCGGCCTCAAACCGTGTGGCACACACGATGCATTCACTTCACATTGCGGCACACAACCCCCTGCCTTTTATTTATGGCCCGTCCCATAAAACTTGCGACATTGATGATGGTTGATTCGCGGGCCGAGTGCCGCCCGGACGACCGCACCGCCTTTACGGCGCGTCACCCAATACAGAGGCAGAACCCCCACCCAATGCTCCAACTTCCAAACCACACCAGATACAAATGTACACTAATCCGCTGGCCCTGTCAAGCCTTAATTGGTCGAGTTTCATGTTTGCCAGTTGGCGTGCGTTTCGCTAGCGGGCAGCTCCCCTGAAAACATTCGAGCGAATGGGCAGTTATCTCGCGCCCGCTTTTGCGGTTACGCAGCGGCAGGTCGACGATCGAACTAGAGGCTCGCAAGCCGTTGCGGTTTGTGGGGCACGCCCTGCACTGAGACTCAGATCGCGTCTCCCCCGCTCTGGCCAGCCTGTCAGGTGCTTGACCAGCGTAAATCTTTATATTCATCCTGCCGTTGAATCGAGAGGCCGGTAAATCTCCCTTGCGTGATCACATCCCCCACGGCTTGCGACGCGATCCATTCGATGGATACGCCAGGCCGTCCGACTTCGATCATCGCCCCGGCCAGCACGACGTCGGGCGGAACATTAAACCAGTGTAGCCAGAACGTCATCATGCCAATGCGCCCACATTTGCGGCAGGGACGGCCGCGCACCTGAAATGCGTCTCCCAACTGCGGCGGCTCGACGGGCGTATACACACGCGCATCGGGCGGCGGATGAAATTGCCGCTTGGGGAACAACACGATGTGATCGGGCGATGATGGCACCTTGAAGGTGTGAACGTCGAGCCCTGGCACGCGCGCTAGCGCATCGTGCAGGCGTTTCGTCACGACCAGAAAGTCATCACAGGTCGTAATCGCATCGCGCTTGAGTGGTGGCAGCGCAAACTCATCGCTCACGCCCCGGTTGAGCGCAGCCCATTCGTTCACTCGGTGGCATTTGCGGCAGACCAAATCGGCGTACATCGAACGAAACCGCAACGGCCCAGTCCGCGGCGGGTCGCGTTCCCGCAGCAGAAAAACCTCGTGCCGGGCGGGGAGGTCTCGTGTGTGGATGGAATAGAACACGGATGGATGCCCCCCTTTTTCCGCACGAGCCTTTACCTACTTTTTCGCCTTCAGCTTGCCGATCAGATAGGCGTGGACGGTCGAGGGCTTGGCGTCGGGCGTTTCGGGGTAGTTCAACTCGCACTCGACGCCGACGCTCTTGCACTTTTCTTGCAGCGGCAGGCCGTAGTTGGCCGAGTGGGTGGGGTCCTTCGTTACCTTGCCCATGGCTGGCGGGCCATTGTAAAACAGGGCGACCGGCGGATCGTCGGCCGTCACCAGCGCGTAGGGCGAATACTCCTTGATCCACGGCATCAGTTTTTCGCGCTCTTCGAGAAAAGTACCAAACGACGGCGCTTTTTTGTCACCGCTGGTTGGGTAGAAGGCATGCGCTCCATAAGTGCCGTTGGGCATCCACTCGCGAATCTCCCGCGGGTCGAGCGTTGTCTGCGCGCCCACGACCGCGGCACACAGCAACCGAGTCGATTCGCGAGCGACTGGATCGCTGCTCTGGGGATCGGCCAGATCGTCGTGAAACGCGAGCCATAAACTGCTGCACGCTCCGGCGGAGCCGCCGGTTGCGGCGATGCGTGTTTTGTCGATATTCCACTCGGCCGCTTTGCCGCGGACGAATTGCAGAGCCCGCGCCGCATCGCTCAGCGGCGCCTTCACCGGCGGAAGCACGTCGCCCGCCTCTTGCACAAAACGATACTCGACCGATACCACGGAAATGCCCGCGGCGAGGTATGTCTTCGCGCCGACCGTGTTTTTCGAGCCGCCGCGCCAGCCGCCGCCGTGAATGTACAACACCACCGGTGTCGGCTCCTGCGACTCGGCCTGGTAGAAATCGATCACTTGCTTCGGGTGCTCGCCATAGGGGACGTTGCTCAGCGTGGGCCGATCGACCGAGGGCTTGGGTTGCTCGGCCGTCGCAGGCCGCGGGTCGGCAGCCAGCGATGTCGTTTCCGGAAGCCAAGAAAGGGAGAACCCGAGCACCAGGCCGAGCAGGAGAAATCGAGACATAGCAGCTTCCGAAAAAAGGTGGGAGGAACGAAGCGAAACCCCCACGTTAACCGCTCCGCGGGCCGCAATCCAGCATGGTCGGCCGTTCGGTGTCGGCCGTTCGGAATTTGCCCAGACGTAATTTCCCGCCGAACGACACGCTGCACCCGACCCGCCGGCCTTCCCGCCTGCGTACCAACGGGCGCTGGACCACTCCCAGTCCTCGGGCTGTGGCACCAGTCCTCGCCGCACGGGGTTAGCATGCAGGTACTCGATCATGGCGTGCAGGGTGTTTTCTTCCCCTGTACGGTAAGAGACGCCGAACTTGCCTGTAGGTATAGCTGGGGATGTGGCCGCTGCGCCACGCCCTTCGCTGGGGCTCATGGCGTGCCACCCATCCGTAGCCCGCCGAATCTGCGGTCGCGGCTGGCGTAGGCTCGAATGGCTTCATGCAGTTCCGCCACCCCAAACTCGGGCCAGCAGCGGTCGGTTACCCAGATTTCGGCGTAGCTGATTTGCCAGAGCAGGAAGTTGCTGACCCGCATTTCGCCGGCGGTGCGGATCAGCAGGTCGGGGTCGGGGCGGCCGGCGGTGTAGAGGTGGTCGGCGATGGTGGTTTCGTCGACATCGGCCGCGCTGAGCTCGCCGGCTTGCACTTTTTCGCAGATGGCCCTCACGGCGTCGGCGATTTCACCGCGGCCGCCGTAGTTCACCGCCAGGCAGAGGCGGGTGCCGGTGTTGGCGCGGCTTAGTTCGGCCGTTTTGTCCATTTGCTGCTGAACCACATCAGGCACGCCGTCGCGGCGGCCGATCACCTCAAAGCGGATGTTCTGCTGCAAGATGGTCGAGCGTTCTTCCACCAGGTATTGCTCGAGCAACTGCATGAGGAAGTCGAGCTCGGCCTGAGGGCGTTTCCAGTTTTCGCTGGAAAGGCAGTACAAGGTAAGCTGCTCGATGCCCAACCGGGTGCACTCTTCGGTGACGGCCCGCACGCTGGCCACGCCGCGGCGGTGCCCTTCAATGCGGGGAAACCCGCGCCGCTGCGCCCAACGGCCGTTGCCGTCCATAATCATGGCGATATGCCGCGGCAATTCGGCCTCCGGCGGCAGTTCGAGCGATTGCGGTGTGGTGCTCAGGGTGGCCATGGCGAGGGGAGGGTGGGTTGCGCAGTCATCCAGGGGGCCGTCGAAGAATAACTTCCCGCTATGGTATTCGGGGCCAAGTCGATGTTGATTGCAAAGCCGTTTCCGTCGCCCTGGTTTCCCGCCGCTGGATTCCCGCCCCCCGTCTTCACGAGGGCAGGCTTCGCGGGAATGACGGGATCGCGACGGATTAATAAAGTGTGAATGCCAATTCTTAGCGAGGCACAGTCATGGTTTGTTCGCGATCGGGCCCCACCGAAACCAATTCTACCGGAGAACCGGCCAGTTCGCTCAATCGTTCCACATACCGCTGGGCCGCGGCCGGGAGGTCGGCGTAGTTGCGGATTCCCGTGATTTCCTGTTTCCAGCCCGGCATGGTTTCATAAACCGGCTGGGCCTTGGCGATGTCTTCGGCGTGACTGGGGAACACGTTGGTCCGTTTCCCGTCGATCTCGTAGGCCGTGCAGATCGAGATTTCATCGAGCTCGCTGAGCACATCGAGCAGGGCCACGGCAATGGAGCTGATGCCTCCCAGCCGCACGGTATAGCGAACGGCCACGGCGTCGAACCAGCCGCAGCGGCGGGGGCGGCCGGTGACGGTGGCGTATTCGTTGCCCCGGTCGCGGAGGTGCTGGCCGGTGGGGTTGTCTTGTTCGGTGGGGAAGGGACCGCCGCCCACGCGGGTGGAATAGGCTTTGACCACGCCGATGATTCGCTCCAAGTACCGGCCTGGCACGCCCGAACCCGAGCTGATGCCCACGCCCGAGCTGTTGCTGCTGGTCACAAACGGATAGGTGCCGTGATCGACATCGAGCAGCGAGCCCTGGGCGCCTTCGAACAGCAGCCGGCGGCCGGCTTCCAGGCTGGAAAGCAGGAACTCGGTGGTGTCGGCCACGAAGGGCTTGAGCCGTTCGGCAAATCCGCGGTAATGGCGGTAAATGGCGTCGGCGTCGAGCGGCACAAAGTCTTCTCCCGAAAGCGAGGCTAACGTGGGGTTCTTGCTGGCCACGATCCGTTCGACCTGCTTCTTGAAGCCAGAGCGATACATATCGCCCAGCCGCACGGCATTGGAGCGGCCGACCTTATCGCGGTAGCAGGGTCCGATGCCGCGCATGGTGGTGCCGATGCCTTCGGCGTCGGAGGCCCCCAGGTTGCGCAGACGTTCTTCTTCAAAATGCCAGGGGAAGATCACGTGAGCCCGATCGCTGATCATCAAGTTCTGGGCCACGGCCACGTTGCGTTTGATCAGGCCGTCGATTTCGTCGAGCAGGCTGGCCGGGTTGAGCACCACGCCGCCGGTGATCACGCACTGCACGTTGGGGCGGAGAATACCGCTGGGCATGAGCGACAGTTTATAGGTCTGTCCGCCGGTGACTACCGTGTGTCCGGCGTTGGCGCCGCCCTGGTAACGCACAACCACGTCGTGCGTTTCCGTGAGCAGGTCAACGATTTTACCTTTAGCCTCGTCTCCCCACTGCAATCCCACTACGCAAGTGCCGGCCACGTAACATCCCTCAAGGAAAACGCATTTGCCCCCCGAGCTTCGCGGGGCACTCAGCGATGCGTTAGGCCGTGGGCGAACGGCTGCCCATCGCTGCAAAGAATAAACAACGACCGACCTGGCGCCAGCGGCGCAGCATGGTCTGGTTTGAAAACCGCCCTTTTTGCCAAAGGAAGAATGTAGAGCACGGAGACCGCGATGGTCAACCGCCCAGCCAGAAGCCGGGCCGGCGCGCGAGGCCTTGCGCGCGGGGCACAATCACCACCCACGCCACCTATTTTATCTTGTTTAAGCAGCCAACCCAAGCGCCGAATCGCCGCCCAAACCTCAATCGATTTTGGGCCCTGGTTGCCTTCCGGTGGCCGCGGCTCCCCCCACTACTTGCCCCCGCTGTTGCGTCGCTGCACAATCACCGCCCAACCACTGGCTTGCAGCGGAACCTCGCTGGCATCGAGCACCGGCTTGGCAATCAACACCGGCTCCATCGCCGCGGTCCATTCGCCCGCAAACATGGGATCGTGATAATTCCGCACCAGCGACTCTTCCATGGCCAGCGAGCCGCCCCCTTCCGGGTGCTCCAGCTGCACGCGCAGTCGGTTCGCGGAGAGCTGTTGCAACCGAGCCAACATGGCCGGATCGACTCGGCCCAGGGCGTTGGCCGGCTTTTCACCGGCTTCTTTGGCTTCGCGAAGCAGGCGATGATGCAAAATCAAGCCCTGGCGAGGCTCGCCCTCCAGGTCGTCGTCGCGCAGATCGACCAACACGGCCAGTTCGTCGGACCCCAGCCCGGTGCGCATGGCGGCAAACCGGTTGGCGGCGATCGTCAAGGCCAGCACGCCTAGCACTTTGCTTTCGGGTGAACGGGGTGGGCCGCTCCAGATGGGCACGCTGAACGCCACCGTCAGCTCATTCGTGGAGTTGCTGGAAAACACGTGCGAGATGTGCGGCCGGGTGATGGGCTCGGGCGTTGTCTTCATTTCGTCCGCCGTCAGCTCGCGCCCCCCGCCATGAAAATAATCCCGCCGGGCAAAGTTCAGCCCATGCGTGTGCTTGGCAAAGGGGCTCCGCGCCCATTGAATTCCCTGGGCGTCGGTCACAAACCAGCTTTGCACGCTGGTCAAACTCCGTTGCCGCACGTTGAGGCCATCGACCCAGGCTTGCAACTGCTTGGCCGTTTTTTCCGCCTGATCGGGGTTGGCCGCAATGGCCAGCAGCGTTTCGCGCAGCGGGCCGTCGTAGGCTTCGAGTTCCAGCGTTCGCTGGATCGATTCCACCTCGCTGGCCAGATTCCGCGCGGCAAATTGAGCCGTGAGCGCCAGGCTGCGGTCGCGGGCTCCTTCGGCATCCACGCGGCTGGCCCGTTCGCTGTCGGCCAGGCTCGATTGACGCAGCGCGGCCACCGACGCCAACACAATCACCATCATCAGGCCGGCCAGGGCCGTCATGGTGGTGGCACGGTGCTTCCGCAGCCAACGCCCCGTTTTGTTGATAATCGACTCGCGGTAGGCCGAAACCGGTTCGTCCGCCAGCCAATGCTCGACGTCCTCCGCCAGCTTCAAGGCCGACACGTAACGATCCTCAGGCCGCATCGCCATCGCCTTTTGCACGATGGCTTCCAGCGGGGCCGGCAGGTCCGACCGCACGTCGCGAACCGGCTGGAACTCGCCGCGCTGCACCTGCTGCAAAATCTCGAAAACATTCGTCCCCAGAAACGGCACCGACCCCGTCAAAACTTTGTACAGCGTGGCGCCCAGGCTGTAGATATCGGCGGCAAGGCCGATTTCGAGCGTGCCCGCCGCCTGCTCGGGGCTCATGTATTGCGGAGTGCCCGCTCCGCCACCGGAGGACGTTCCACTTTGGCTGCCAGCCTGGGGCATCAGCGTCCGCTCGCCGCTGGCCTTGGCGCCATCGTCGCGACCCACCGGCAAAGCCAGACCCCAGTCGAGCACCAGGGTTTCGCCGTAACGGCCCAGCATAATGTTCGATGGCTTGATGTCGCGGTGCACGATGCCCCGGTTGTGGGCGTAAGCGATCGTTTTGCAAACCGAGACAAACCGGCCGAGCAGCTGATGTAACTCAAACCGGCTGCGGTAGTTGGGGTTGGAGCGATCGTGGTGTTTTTGCTGCGCGGCATCCAGGGTGTCGCCCTGAATGAACCGCATCACATAGAAGGGCCGGCCCGACTTATCGCGGCCCAAGCCATAAACGGGCACCACGCCGGGGTGTTCCAGCCGGCCGGTAACTTCGGCTTCCACCAGGAATTGCTGCGCGCCCTCTTCGTCGCCGGAATGCTCGCGGCGGATGAACTTGACCGCCACCTCGCGGTGTAGTTGATCGTCTTGGGCGGCGTAAACAATCCCCAAACCACCTTGCGCGTGAAACTCAAACGATCGCAGCCGCGATTGAACCAGCAGTTCGGTCTCGCCCAATTCCTCGTGACCCTGGGCTGCGGCGGTGACGTCGCCCGATCGCGGCCGGCTATCGGGGCCCTGGGCGAGCTTCTTTTTCTTGGAAAGCAGCGCCGAAATCCGGCGTTTCACTTCGTCCAGGTGGTGAGGGCAGTGCAGGCACAACTGCTCGGGCGAAAGCGAGTCGCCGCGAATCAGCGCCTCTTGCCAACGATCAAGCAGTTCCGTCACTTGCGGCTCAACAGACATCCTCGGCACTCCTAGCGCGCTCGTCCTGGCCAACTGCCGCGGGAAACCAACCGGGGCGGGATCCCACACCCACGGCAATCCAGGCAAACTCGGGAGGAGGATTCTAGCAGCTTGCCCGAAAGTGATCGACGCCAGTCCCGGGCGACGGCAGACAGGCAAATGGGGCAGTTTGCGGAAGCAATTGCACGAACAGAACGCGGTCGGCGCGCCTGCGGGCGCCATGCTTACGCCCGTGGCGTAAGCATGCTCGCGATCCGCCCTGGTGGCCACACCCGCCGAGCCCCAGCAGGGGGCGTGGCAGCAGCGGGCCTTGGCCAGTTGTAGAAACATGCGAGCAGCGCATCTTGACTGGTACTGGAAACGGCGTTGCCAGCCGATTGAAAAGCAGCGAGTCTGTCGAGAAAGCGCCTGGAGAGGATGCCGTCCTGGAGCCCAACCCTTCTCTTCGCTTGGTGCTAATATGACAAATTTTGCCCCGATGCGGTTCGAGGTGGTGCCTTCGTCGCACTCGGTAGGGTGTTAGAAGTTGTGCCTGTCCTTGGTTCGTCGCGGTATCGCCCCATCGTGGGCAAACTAGCGGCGATTGGCAATGCAACCCGCATTGTGGCAGGCAGAATGCCTACCCTACCCTTGCTCTCGTGGGATTTGCTTTCTTTGTAGCAAGACCCAAATCACTAGCCAGGGCACTAAGAGAAACGCGACGGCCCACCAGGGTAGTAAGAGTGGGAATTCCCGCTGTAGATCGACGCGGTACTCATCAACTTTCGCAAGAGAATTGAGATCCCACAATAAAATGCGTCCTGACGAATTGCCCGTCGCGATTGTGTGACTGTGAGGATCGCACGCAAGGGCAGAAAGGCGCCCGGTCTGCTCGATGCTAATGTTGAGGACGTTACCCGAGGCAATTTCGAACAAGATCAGTCCTTGCTCGTCATCGGCGATCGCCAGTGTGTGGGTGCCTGGTATGAAAGCAAGATCCCGAACGCGGCGAGGATCATTTGGACAAGATAAACGCTCTCCCGTTGCAATGCGGCGAATCTCCATGCGTTTGCCGTAATAGCTAACGGCGAGCAAGTGATCATCCGATGAGAGCGCCATTTGAGCCACGGCCTCATCCCCCTCATCACAAAACTTTGATGGGGAAGCGACTTCATTGCCGAGCGTATCCCAAACGCCAACTTTTCCATTAAGACAAGTGAAAACCGTTCGACTATCACGACTCACAGCAATTTGCGCACCAAAAGGATTGCCAAATGAGTTCGGATCAATCATCTGCTTCTTCTGATGCGTAACGCTGTCCCAGATGGTGACCTCCGCTTCATTTGCTGATAATAGCGTTGATCCATTATCGGCGTACGCAAGGGAAGTGGCATCCACCCAAGGAGACACGGTAGCGATCCGTCTGCGCTCTAATGGGTTCCAGACTTCGAGGGGATTATCGAAAGCGCTCACGGCGAGCATCTTCCCATCTGGTGAAAACGCGATATCGGTACCTGCGGTCCAGTTACGCAATGCCCATGGACGCCAACTAAAAGGCTTTGGTGTGCTACTTCGCATCCATTGAACTTTATCACGATTCAAATCAATCAAGTCAACGAACTGCTGAACGTCGATAAGCGTTGGCTCGCCCGATCGATTCACTCCAGCCCGCCAACGGTAGGTGCTAACTGCTAGTGTCTCGCCACTGGGCGAATATGCGAGAGTCGCCACCATGTGGCCAAATGGACCTTTAGGAACGCTAAGCTGCGTTGTAGCCCAGATGCCCAACACAATCGCGACGAGGGTGGTTAGCATTAAGAGTTGGCTTATCCTAAACTGGGGACGCGACAACTTTGCACCTCAATAGGCGGTTGGATTCATAGTTAAATTCGGCTGCCCAAATCTATTATTTCCCCGGGTACTTGCATGTAGCATACCGACGCGCCACATAACACTCACGCTCAGAAAATAATTCCGGAGGAAAAAAGTCCCCGTAGGGCAGGCATTCTGCCTGCCACAATGCGTGTCGAAGCAGGTAAAGTCGTCGCTCTCGATAGGAGGTCAGCACGACATGCATGGCAATGGCTCATGTTCAATCGGTGTGCCCGACTCTCGGAGAGTCTCCGTTCCGGTCGTCCCCTCTAGTCGCGCGACTGGTCCCGCGTCAAATCACCGCTCGGGTCAATCGCAATCGGCGGCCGCAAAATCCCACACGGGGCGTTCCAATAGATTCGCCCGGTGGCTGGCTGGGCGCGTGCCTGCTTCTCTCGGCGCTCACCTGGGGCGTGGGAACGTGGTTCTCTCCAGGCGTGCCCTCGGGGAATTCGACGGCGAAATCGGGCACCATCGCCATCGAGCAAGTTACCGTCGGCCGCCGTGCTCTGGTCAATACGCCCCACGCGGAACAAGACCTGGCGTTTGGCGAAGACGTTGATCCGGCCACCTGGCGGCACCTCAAGTTGGTCGCCAACAAGAAGACCGGCGGCACATGCGACATTGAATTGCTACGCCCCTTGTGGTGGCTTGAGTTTCACGATGTTCGCGCCGGCGGCATCAATGACGGCGTTGATACGGTTCAAGAAGGCTGGGAAGACCGATCCATCATTTCGGCCTGGCATCACGAGCGGTCCAACCGAGATACAAGCCGGCGAATCAAACGCAGCCAGCAGAACCGCTTTGAAAAGGACGGCGGCTGTTTGCCAGGACTCATCTACGGCTATCGGCGGCGGCCGGAAGCCAAGGGTGACCAGGACGTCGAAAAGATTCCCGAAGCCCAGGCAATCTATGACGAATGGCTGGATCGGCATGATCGCGGCCAAGGTTATTCTCAGGTTGCCGATTGGTTAAATGCCTCAGGCGTAGCGGGACGCTCTTCGCACGGAAAAACAGAACGGGAAGTCGCGACGGAACTCGGAATTACAACGACTGCCGCCCAACGGGCGGTCTCCCTTCAGCGTCTCATGGACAAGTTGGGCATTCAAGACCCGTACCAACCTGTTACGAAAGCGCCTTCGGAGGCGAAGCTCCGACGTCACCTGCACTCCCGTTACCGCTTTGAAGCCCTGCCCGACTATGAGCCGGATTGGCCATAGGCGTCTCAGTTCTCCGCTTCATTTTCTCCGAGCCCCCGGCAACATTGCTGGGGGCTTTTTTGTTGCGCGTTACCGAACAACCGTTAACAGAGCAGAGCCGACATGCAAACTCCTCAGCCCACCGAAACGAAGTCACCCGACAGAGAAGCAGCCAATGCACTCTGAAAACACATCCTCAACCTTATACGACTCAGTTCCCAGCGTGTGGTGGCAAAGCTGAAGGCGAACCAAGTTTCTCGCCGGCGCAAGCCTTCTTGATAACTCAGCGTTTGGGCCGCCTTGAGGGGCGGCCCAAACGCATTCTTTTCTTTAACTATCGGTCTCCGAACTGACGTGCAGAAACTGCTCGCACGAGCAGTGCCGAGATGTGAGACTGGCCAATGTTGTACTCCGTGCATAGGTTCAAGATGACTGATCGAAAAACTTTCGGATGCGCGTCCGCAAATCGCTCTTTGACAATTTGGTTGAAGAGTCGTGAGCCGCCGGGCCGACAACCCGACGGGCTTAAGGATACATATTAGTTGGCATCGTTGACCGGTACAAAGAGTCCCATCCCAAAGTGGCATTGGCTACCGATGGCGAATGACTGCAACGACGGTCTTGGCTGGCTGAACGTGATTTGTAGCATTCGACCTCGGCCGTGTAGTTCGTGCTTACGCCGGCGACGGCAGAAAGCCAATGCTCGAATGAAACGATGGCCATTGTCAACGAGTAACCCAGTTGAACTTCCAAAGCAGTAGCCTTTGTCGGTATCCTTCAATGCCGCATTGTGGTAGCGGACATCTCCAATGTACGACCGTGTTGGAAGCGGAGCATAGCCACCTGGAGGCTCGATGACAGGAAAAAACTGTCGAGGTGGAATCGGCTCTGCCACTCGTTGCTCAACGACCGCCTTAGCGACACAAGTAAGCTCCTCCGGCGCGTAGTCGAAGATGATCTCGCTGATGTCGAAAACTTCATCCTCGGTTTGGATGATGCCCTGACGTTGCAGACTTTTGGTTATAACTGGACGTAGCGGGCGAATACGGCCTGACCCACCGCGACCATGCGAAAGGCGAAGTGGGCAGAAGTACGGCGTCGCCGAAACGAACACCATGACGCCATCGGAGTTCGGAGCGAGCTTCCACGGGGGAAAATCGTGTTCGCGTCCAACGAAAGTTGGTGTGACCAGTAGGTCGGGGCGTCCGCCGCGCTGCGGCAGTCGAGTGAGTCGTCGCAAGGCGTCGATTTCTCGCTGTTCGAACCCGCCGGGAGCCCGGACTACAACGTGATCGATGAACCCGTCGTTGTCTTCATCCAGCGGCCACCAGAAGGCATGTTGGTGGTCCTTGCAAGGAGAATCATCCGGCTCGTGACCACTCAGGGTTCGGCTTGGCTCGCCACGTAGCGCCATGACAGCACCGCGGAACTTGTCCGCAATCAACAACGTGTCAGTCAAGGCTGGAAGGACGGGGCGGTTCAGGGCCATCGCGCACTTTAGGGTATCCTGGCAATTTAGGCGGAGTTGCGCCCTG
>CAYTGL010000006.1:12069-104344 GCA_964437335.1 uncultured Chromatiales bacterium | reverse complement strand
CCCCGCCGCGCCTGCTGGAGGAGATTGAGGCCGATATCGTGAGGATGCTGGCCGAGGTCACGGGCGGGCCAGCCTGAGCGAAGACTCAAAATGTCGGCACATGGGACCAAAGTGCCGACGTCTTGCGCCTCGCGAGCTGTTCCGAAGAGTCGGGGGTTGCGTTCAATCCCCGACGTTTCGTATCATCCCTTGCCATGCGCACAACCAACAGGACTCGGGCGCTCCAGCTGATCGAGAATATGGGCCTCGCGCGCCCCAGAGATCTCGAGCGGCACGGCATCTCGCGCGCGCTTCTCTCCCGCCTCGTAAGGGAGGGCCTGGTTATCCGGCAGGCGCGCGGGATCTACGTCGCGGCTCGCCACGCGCCCACCGAGGCCCACACGCTCGCGCAGGTCGCCAAGCGTGTGCCCGAGGCCGTGTTCTGTCTGTTCACCGCCCTGCGGTTCCATGAACTGACCACGCAATCGGCCGCAGAGGTCTGGATCGCGCTCCCCGAGAAGGCGCGTCGTCCACGCCTCGACTATCCTCGCCTGCGCGTGGCCCGCTTTTCCGGGCTTGCGCTGACCGAAGGCGTGGAGGAGCACCGTGTCGAAGGCGTGGTCATCCGCGTGTACTCCGCGGCGAAGACCGTTGCCGACTGCTTCAAGTACCGGAACAAGATGGGCATCGACGTCGCGGTCGAGGCGCTGCGCGACTTTAGCCGGAAGCACCGCGGCGGCGCCAACGAACTGGCCCGGTTCGCGCGCATCTGCCGGGTCACGCACGTCATGCAGCCCTATCTGGACGCGATCGCATGACGGGCAAAGCCGATCTCGCCGCTTCGGTCGCCGCGCGTCTGCTCAACCGGGCGAAGGAGACCGGGGACGACCACCAGACTCTGCTGACGAGCTACTGCCTCGAGCGCTTCCTCTACCGCCTCGGCGCATCGGACCGCCGCGACTGCTTCGTGCTCAAAGGGGCGATGCTCCTGCGGCTTTGGTCGGACAGACCGTATCGGGCGACGCGCGACCTCGACCTTTTGCGCCGTGGCGGCGGCGAATTCGAGGCGATCCGCGAGGATCTTCGCGCGATACTCGCCACACCCGTTCCGCCGGATGCCGTGGATTTCGACGGCGAGCACATCGGCGTCGAAGCGATCCGTGCGGAGGACGAGTACGCCGGTGCTCGCGCCACGCTGCGCGCGCGTTGCGGCAAGGCTCGACTGACGCTGCAGATCGACATGGGGCTTGGCGATACGGTTTGGCCGGCGCCGCAGACCTGCGCCTACCCGTCGCTCCTCGATTTTCCCGCGCCGGACCTGCTCGCCTATCCGCGTGAGGCCGTGGTCGCGGAGAAGCTCGAGGCGATGGTGGTGCTCGGTGACCGGAACAGCCGTATCAAGGACTTCTTCGACCTCCACTATCTCGCGAGCCGCTTCGAGTTCGATCGCGCGACCCTTGCCGAGGCCGTGCGACGGACCTTCGAGCGTCGCCGCACGCCCGTTCCGACCGAGGATCCGATCGGACTCACGCGCCTGTACTGGGAGAATCCATCGCGGCCGGCGCAGGTCCGGGCCTTTGCTCGACGGGCTCGTCTCGCGGTGCCGGAGAAGCCGGAAGAGGAGTTCATGCGCCTGCTGCATGCGTTCCTTGCCCCGGTCCTTGAGGATCTGCGGGTGGGAATGAGGCGGACAGGCACCTGGCGCCCGGGAGGGCCGTGGCATTGAGCGCGCGGAGATACAAGCCGTACTCGGCGTACAAGGACTCCGGCGTCGTCGCCCCCGACCGGCTCTACGAATCCCCGTTTACCGACGGATGGTGCTGGCAATAAAGCCGGGTGGGCGGTTCCTGTTTACGGAGCCGACCCAATGTGCCGCATGGGCCGACATCAGTACGTTTGTGTCGATGATCACCCTCACCGGGAACGACGTACTTTTTTGACTGCCTTGTCGATATCGGACTTGGTGAGGCCTGTCCGCTTGGCGGCGGCTCTCGCACGAGCGACCAGTCCATCGAAGTCGCGCAGAGACGGGGGTTCCAGTACCTTGAAGATTACTACGTCTTTGTCGCCCAGAACGACGAACTGAGTACCTGGCATCAGCCCAAGCCTGATGCGGATATCCTCAGGTATGACAACCTGGCCCTTCGACGATAGCGTAGTGGTCACAGCGGTGCGCATGGTATTCTCCTTTCTAATCTTACTGGTAAGATTATAAGGAGGTATCCCGGGTGTCAATCGTGTCAGCTTGGGAGGCGGACAGGAATCTCGTCATGCACATCGAGTTGCCGATCCTGGCAGGACATCTCCTGATGGGAACGGACGCACCGGAGTCCATGGGCTTTACGGTGGTTCCGGGCAATAATATGTACATCACCCTCGAACTGGACAGCCGCGCGGAAATGGAGGGGCAAGGTCGAGATGCCCATGCAGGAGATGTTCTGGGGCGGATATTTCGGCAGCCTCGTCGACCGATTCGGCGTGTGCTGGATGCTCGACTGCGAGAGCAAGGACTGAAGAGGATACCATCATGCCCAACACCATCCAGCTTCACCGCGTACTTCGTGCAACACCCGAGCGGGTATACCGGGCCTTTCTGGACCCCGATGCCCTGGTCAAATGGCTTCCGCCGAACGGGTTCACCGGCAAGGTTCACCACATGGACGCCACGGTCGGCGGCTCCTACAGGATGTCGTTCACCAATTTCACTACCGGGCACAGTCATTCCTTCGGCGGGGAGTACCTCGAACTGGTGCCGAACGAACGCATCCGCCACACGGACAGGTTCGACGACCCGAATCTGCCGGGGGAGATGCAGGTGACGGTGGCCCTGAAGAAGGTATTGGTCGGTACCGAGCTGAACGTCGTGCAGGAAGGCGTCCCCGACGTCATTCCCGCCGAGGCCTGCTATCTCGGCTGGCAGGAGTCGCTCACGCTGCTGGCGAAACTCGTCGAGGCCGAGATTCCGGATTAACGGCGAAGCTCAGATGAGCCGCCTCATAAAGGCAGAACTATCGTCCCGACGATCTCTGCTCTCCCACTTGAGATAGCTGTTACTTTAAGTCCGAGGCACGTATGAAGCGCAATGCCGGACTGATCGCATACATCGCCTTTCTTATCCTGACGCCGGGCGCATTGGCGAGCAGCAGTGTTACGGACACATTCCCGGACGCCGACGAAAGCGATCCCCGGAAGCTCGGCTGGATGATCGGCTCGCCGCCGCCGCCCGACAGGATTCTCCGTTTCGATGACGGCAGTTACTTTCGGTTTCCCGCCATGCGCTGGAGCGTCTCGAACTTCCGTCAGTTGATGCCGACGGTCAACGTATCCCGCGGCGTTGGCGCGCCAACGCCGCTCAAGCGCCGCCTCCGTGATGATATCGATGCCGTGACGTTCACGCCGACCGGGTCCGGCAAGACCATGACGTGGCGGGAATCGCTTGCGGCCAACTACACTGATGGCATCCTGGTGCTGCACAAGGGACGCATCGTCTACGAGCGCTATTTCGGTGTCCTCTCGCCCGAAGGGCAACACGGCGCCATGTCCGTGACCAAGACTTTTGTGGGCACGCTGGCAGCGATGCTTGCCGCCGACAGAGTGCTCGACCCGGAGCGCATCGTGTCTGATTATGTGCCCGAGCTGGCGGCCTCCGCCTTTGGTAACGCAACGGTACGCCAGGTCATGGACATGACGACGGGCATCCGGTTCAGCGAGGACTACGCCGACCCGAATGCGGAAGTGTGGGCCCACGCGAATGCCGGCAACCCCCTGCCCAAGCCCGCCGACTACACCGGCCCGCGTTCGTACTATGAATTCCTGCGGACCGTGAAGTCCGAGGGTATCCATGGCGAGGCATTTCATTACCAGACAGCCAATACCGACGCACTGGGCTGGATACTGGCCAGGGCGACAGACCGCTCGGTGGCGCAGTTGCTGTCCGAGCGCATCTGGAGCCGATTGGGCGCCGAGCAGGATGCGTACATGAGCGTGGACTCCACCGGGACGCCGTTTTCCGGCGGCGGCCTCAGCGCCGGCCTTCGTGATCTGGCCCGGTTTGGCGAAATGATCCGCAACGGCGGCCGTTACAACGGAGAGCAGATCATTCCGATGGCGGCTGTCGCGAATATTCGGCGTGGAGGCAGCCGGGAGGCCTTTGCAAAGGCCGGTTATGCGCAACTCGCAGGATGGAGTTATCGTAACATGTGGTGGGTCACCCATAACGAGCATGGGGCGTTTATGGCGCGCGGCGTGCACGGTCAGGCGCTGTATATCGATCCCGAGGCGGAGATGGTGATTGCCAGGTTTGCGTCGCACCCCGTCGCCAGCAACGCTGCGAATGACCCGACCTCGCTGCCCGCTTATCATGCGTTGGCGAAGCATCTCATGGCCAAGCGGAGGTAGGTGCTTGATACGCAAGCAACCGGAGGAATGAGTGATGGAAAAAACGCAGCAGGATGACTGGAATCCACGGGAGGCATCGATCCTGGAGGACCAGCGGCGGGCGTACGATGAGATGCGCGAGCGGTGTCCGGTCGCGCACAGCAGCTTCATGGGCTGGTCGCTGTTTCGCCATGAGGACATCGCCGCTGTTCTGGCCGATCCGGAGACGTTCAGCAATGTATCGCGGTTCCCGGCCATCCCGAACGGAATGGATCCACCGGTTCACGGCCGATATCGCGCGGTGCTCGATCCCTTCTTCGATGCGGAGCAGATGGCGAGGCTTGAGCCACGCGCCCGTGAGATCGCCGCGAAACTCCTTGGGCCGATACTCTCCAGTGGAGAGACGGAGTTCATCGATGCGTTCGCCATGCCTTATGCGTTGAAGACGCTGTGTGCCTTGCTGGGCTGGCCCGATCAGCAGGCGGAATGTCTTGCTGGCTGGGTGCATGGCAACCAGCAGGCGGCGTTCAACGAAGATCCGGTTGCCGGCAAGGCGCTGGCCGAGCTCTTCTCGGAGCACGTCAAGGCCAACCTGGACAGGCACCGCGCTTCACCGGAGGGTGCGGGCGATGCAACGGACGCGCTGCTGCGTACCGGGGTCGACGGCGGGAAGTTCTCCGACGACGAGATCGTTGTTCTCCTGCGTAACTGGGCAGCCGGACACGGCACCACCGCGGCCGGCCTGGGCATCCTGGTCCTGCATCTTGCCCGGGAGCCCGAACTTCAGGATCGCCTGCGGCGCGATCCGTCGCTGATTCCCGCGGCGATCGAGGAGATCCTGCGCGTGGATGATCCGCTCGTCGCTAACCGGCGCATCACGACGCGGGAGGTCCGGATTCAGGGCCGAACGATTCCGAAGGGAGAGCCGCTGACCCTGATGTGGATCGCCGCTAATCGCGATCCGCGCGCGTTCGATGATGCCGATGCCGTCATGCTCGAGCGGAACACAGGCGATGGACTGGTCTGGGGGCAAGGCATCCATCTCTGCCAGGGCGCCCCCCTGGCGAGGCTCGAGATGCGCGTCGCGCTCGAGGAGCTGCTTGCGCGGACGAAACGCGTTGAGTTAGCCAGCGCCACCCCGCACCGCGCGGTCTATCCCGGTAACGGCCTTGACGCGCTCCCCCTGCGATTCAGCTGAGGCTCGGCAGTCGTTTTATTGCGGGGGAAACTTGTCAAGAATGTCCTGGACTGCTTTCTGCAGATCGTTGGAGGCCGCGTCGGTATTGATGGCGCCCGGAGCCGTTCCCCTCCAGATCAATTCCTTGCTCTCTCCCCGGTAAATTTTCAGGGTCAGCATCCGGAGCTGATAGCCGTTATTATGATAGGTGCCGATGTCGTACTCGTTTTCTATCGAAATCAGCAGGTCGGGATTCCCTGACGTCTTGTTGAACCCTTTCTGCTCGAGGATCTGATCCGCAAAGAACTGGACATTTGCGACAACAAGGGTCTCTTTCCGGCCCATGTGTGATGCCGGGGCCCACGCATAGCTTTTAAGTCCCGAGAAGTTGGTGCCGGGGTCATAGATATATTTGGCCCCGCCGTGACAGCCCCCCAGGAGGATCGTTGCCGCAAGAAGGGCTACAAAGACAAATCCGGAGCGTGCATCTGAAAAAAAACTCATATCTCTGTCTCCATTGTGAAAGGGATTTTTTCTCCGGGTAGCTCTGTTCACTTCCGACGAACCGATAGATTGCAGCGCCAAGCATACCGCCAATAATTGTAGTCGAAAAGGGGATGGGGGGCTAAACTTTGACGCTGCGCGCCCCTCGACGGCTCACGCGGGACGGTTAGGGCGAGTTTGTAGTTCGTTGTGGAGTAGCAGAACCAACAAGAGGGAGAAGGAGAAAAGGATGAAAATGTCCAATCGTCTTGCGGCGGAATTTATCGGAACCTTTTGGCTCGTTCTGGGTGGTTGCGGTAGCGCTGTCCTGGCTGCAGCGTTTCCTGGCGTGGGAATTGGGCTGCTCGGAGTCGCGTTTGCCTTCGGCTTGGCGGTTTTGACGATGGCGTACGCGATCGGGCATATCTCGGGCTGCCACCTCAACCCGGCCGTGTCGGTGGGGCTGGCGGTGGGAGGCCGCTTTAAAACCTCGGAATTGATCCCCTACATCATCGCTCAGGTCCTGGGCGCGATACTGGCAGCGGGTGTCCTGTACTTCATCGCCAGCGGAAAGGCTGGATTTGATATTGCGACTGGCCTGGCGGCCAATGGCTACGCGGATCATTCACCCGGCCAGTACTCCGCCGCGTCCGCTTTTGTCACCGAGGTAGTCATGACATTCATGTTCCTGATCATCATCCTCGGTGCAACAGACAAGCGTGTGCCAGCCGGGTTCGCGCCGATCGCGATTGGATTGGCGCTGACGCTGATTCATCTGATCAGCATCCCCGTGACCAATACGTCCGTGAATCCGGCACGAAGTACGGGCCCCGCTGTTTTTGTCGGCGAGTGGGCGTTGGATCAACTCTGGATGTTTTGGGTGGCGCCACTGATTGGCGCGGCCCTGGCGGGTGTTGCCTATCGTTGGCTGGGTGGCGAGAAGAACGAGAGCAAAGGGCATGAAAGCACAACAACGTGAAGCGCTGCTCAGCGTATTGAAAGCTCGTTTCGAGAAAAACATGAGCCGGCATAAGGGTATCGAGTGGGATAAAGTACAAACGAAGCTGGAGTCTCATGCTGAAAAAATGCGGTCGCTCAACGAAATGGAAAGAACTGGCGGTGAGCCGGATGTTGTTGGTCATGATAGAAAGACAGGCGACTATATTTTCTATGATTGCTCTGAAGAAAGCCCTAAAGGTCGCAGAAGTATTTGCTACGACCGCGAAGGGCTGGAATCAAGGAAGGAAAATAAACCGGAAAATAGCGCTATTGACATGGCCGCCGCGATGGGAATTGAGCTGTTAACGGAAGAACAGTATCGGGAGCTGCAAAAACTCGGATGTTTCGATACGAAAACGTCGAGCTGGGTGAAAACGCCTGCTGATATCAGGAAACTCGGGGGCGCCCTCTTTTGTGATCGACGCTATGGCAATGTTTTCGTATATCACAACGGCGCGCAATCATACTATGCCGCTCGGGGCTTCCGCGGATCACTTAGAGTTTAAGTTTCGACCGGGCGGTTAAATGTGAATATGCCGGGGAGCTTTGGATGAAGCCTACCCTTCAAGGATCGCGCATAGTCCTTCGTCCAGTGAACGAGAACGATCTTCCGCGCCTCCTGGAGATCCTCCGCCGACAACGTTCGCGCCATCCGTGCTTACGAGAAGGCCGGCTTCAAGCGGGTCGGCGTCATGCGGCGGTACGAACGAGGAGCCGACGGCGTGTTTCACGACGGCATGCTGCTCGACCTCCTGCCCGAGGATCTGATCGACGGTTCCTGACCGCCGGGCTCGAACTTGAGGCCGACAGAGCAAAAGTCCTCTCTAGCAAGCAGTAATTATAATTATGGAAGTATAATGTCCTGTGATCTGTCACACCCCAAGGGAACAAGGAGGGACCCATGAAACTCGATACCCCGAATCAACTCAGCCACACCACCGTCGTCTTGCACTGGGTGGTCGGCCTTGCCGTGATCGCGATGCTGGCGCTTGGCATCTACATGTCGGAGACGGAGACCTTCGCGCTGTATCCATGGCACAAGTCGTTTGGCGTCCTGATCTTCTTTCTCCTGATCGCGCGCGTCGCGTGGCGGATCAGGAATGGCTGGCCGGTACCGGTCGGCAGGTATCCGCGTTATGAGCAGGCGCTTGCGAAGATCGTCCATCACGTGTTGTTGTACGGTACGCTGTTGATGCCGCTGTCCGGCTTCCTGATGTCCGCGCTCGGCGGTACCGGCGTCTCGGTGTTTGGCTTCGAACTGGTCGCGCGCAATCCGGACCCGATCGATCCGCGCAAGGTGATTCCGCACAACGAGGGGATTGCGTCGATTGCCCATAGCACGCATGGCCTGGTTGCCTTTGTGCTGATTTTCTCGCTGCTGCTGCACATTGCCGGTTCATTCAAGCACCATCTGGTTGACAAGGACGGTACGCTACGGCGGATATTTGGGGCTAGTGTCTGATTTAGTAGAAAATTCTACTTCCAAACACCGCGATTTTCAGGGAAGATTGCCAACCTGCCCTAGTGGGCAGTAACGTTGTGGCTAACGGTACAGCTGCTCTGCGCCATAATAGGTTGGAAAATAAATCATGACCCCTAAGCAGAAACGGCATGTGCTTGCCAAGGCAGGATTGGCCATGGCCGGCATTCTGTCATCAGCCGCCGCGCATGCGTCGATATTTGCCGGCGAGACCCTGGACATGGTCGCGAACGGCATTTCCTGGGTCGTGCTGGTCATCGCGCCGGTCATCGCGATCACCGTTTTCTGGCTGGTCCACATCCTGCCGGAAAGGATCGCGGAAAAGCGCCGGCATCCGCAGGCGCAGGCGATCAAGACCTTGTGCCTGCTCTCGCTTTTCTTCGGCGGCATGCTCTGGCCTCTGGCCTGGCTCTGGGCCTACTCGAAGCCGGTCCTCTATAAGATGGCCTATGGCACCGACGTCGCTGATGAACATCACGGCGAATCAGGCAAGGCGACGGTTGCCGTCGCCAAAGCCGGCCTTGAGACCGGCAGGGATCACCCCGGAGATGAAGCCGTAAATGAAATCGCGCAACTGCGCGAGCGGCTGATGTCGCTGGAAGCGCGGTTCGGTCAGGAGAAGCACGGCTAATGGAGCTCCTGCTGCTGCTTATTTATTCGGGTCTCGCCTGGCTCGTATTCTTCAAGTTCAAGTGGCTGCCGTGGAACATCACGACCCAGGTGATCACGATAACGATTCCGATCATTGGACTCGCAATCCTGATACTGCTTCTGAATATCTTCGCACCGTCCAGTTCCGACGTGCGTGTCATGAACTACATCATCCCGATCAACTCACGCCTGCCCGGCAAGGTGATCGAGGTTCCGGTGGAGCCGAACGTCCCCATCAGGAAGGGAGATATCCTCTTCAAGATCGATCCGGTGCCGTTCGAAAACCAGGTGCTCGTGAATGAGGCCAACGTCTCACAACTCCAGGCGCAGCTCATCTCGGCCAACGCCAACCAGCGCAATCTTGCCGAGCAACTGAACGAAGCCGTCAGCCATGAGGGCGCTGTCAGGACACAGCTCTTGCTCGCGCGCAAGCGGGTCGAGCAGTTCCGGGAACTCATGGAGTTCGGGGCGGGCAACCAGTTCGACCTGGAGCAGGCGGAAACCGATGTGAAGCGGTTGGAGAACGACGTACAGGCGGCACAGGCCGGGGTGGCCCAGGCACGCGAGCGGCTGGCCGCGAAAACCCCCGCCGGTGTGCAGGATGAAGTTGCGAAGGTATTGGCACAGATCGCGCAGGCCGAGGCCCAGTTGGCCAACGCCAGGTGGGAGCTCCAGGAGACGGTGCAGCATGCGCCGGCGAACGGCAGGGTCGTCGCGCTTGCGTTGCGCCCCGGTGTGATGACGGTACCGTTCCCGCCGTTTCCCGCGATGACCTTCGTCGAGGATGAGCAGTTCGTCGTCGCCTTCTTCAGGCAGAACGAGGTGCGCAAGATCGAGCCCGGCAACGAAGCGGAGATCTTCGTCCGGACTCATCCGGGGCGCATCATCAAGACGGAAGTAGACTCGATCATGTGGGCCACCGCTCAGGGCCAGTTGCCGATCAGCGGCATGGTGGCGAATACAGGCTTCGGAGCCGCTCCGGAGCTGCGCATCGCGGTCAGGCTGCGACCGGTGGGCGAGGATGCCGAACTGTTTCTCGCCCCCGGTGCTCGCGGGCAGGGCGCCGTCTATACGCACAGCGGCGAGATGATACACATCATCCGAAAAGTCTTCCTGCGCGTCAGCACGAAGCTCGACTGGATGATCCTCAAGCTGCATTGACCTGATGCGCTGCCGGCAAATAACTCTCGCGTTCGCTCTCGTGGCAATGCTGGGCGGCTGCGCGGTCACCTCGCCGCCCGCGCCGGAGCACATCCGGGATGACGCACTGCAGGACACGGAGATTCGCGCGGCGTGGAGCGCCGCCGCGCCGACCGAGGGTGTGATCAGCGACAATTGGCTCGCATCCTTCGCGGATCCGCAGCTTGACGCCCTGGTCAGCGAGGCGATCGCGAGGAACCTCGATCTGCGGGTCGCCGCGACCCGTGTCGAGCAGTCAGCGGCGCATGCCCGGATCGCCCGGGCGGCTGTGCTGCCGTCGTTGAACCTGGTGGGCACAGGCGGCGTCAAGGCTGGCGGCGGAGCCGATCTTACTTCGGCATTGCAGGGGCTGATGCTCGCCGCCTCCTGGGAGCTCGATCTCTGGGGTCGCCTCCGCTATGGCCGCAATGCGGCCGAAGATACCTTTGCCTCGATGCAGGCGGACTTCGAGTTCGCGCGACAATCGATGGCGGCGCAAGTGGCCCGCAGCTGGTTCATCGTGACCGAGACCAAGCTACAGCTCGCGGCCACGGAATCCATGGCACAGTCGGCGCAGGAATTGGTGCGGCTGGCGGAGGACCGGCAGCGTGTAGGCCTCGGCAGCCAGCGCGACGTGACGCTCGCCCGCGCAAACCTGGGAACATTCGAGGATACCGTCCGCCAGGCGCAGCTCGCGAACGAGCAGGCGATACGCTCGCTCGAGCTGATGCTGGGTCGTTATCCGGCAAACGAACTGCAGTCGGCGCAGTCGCTGCCGGCATTTCCAGCGCCGGTGCCGATCGGTATGCCGCTCGAGGTGCTCGAGCGCCGCCCCGACATGATTGCCGCGGAACGGCGGGTTGCGGCAGCTTTCAGTCGCGTCGGTGAATCCAAGGCCGCCCGGCTGCCGCGGATCCGCCTGAATGCCAGCTTTGCGACACTCGACAGCGAAGTCATTGAGTTGAAGGACGACTATGAAAATCCCACGTTCGGCGTCGGCGGCACGCTGCTCGCGCCGCTATACCAGGGCGGCGCGCTGAAGGCCCAGGTGGAGGTCAGGACCGCGGAACAGGCGGAGGCGCTGGCGCGTTATGCCAGCCAGGCGCTGCGCGCCATCGGTGATGTGGAAAATGCGCTCGCGGCCTCGCGGGTGCTCGCGGAGCGCGTCGGCTTGCTCGACCAGGTGGTCGCCGACCAGGAGCGCACCCTCGAATACGAACAGGCCGCCTACCGCATCGGAACGCAAGACCTGCGCGCGGTTCAGCAGCAGCAGGTGCAGGTACAATCAGCGCGCATGGCCCTGCTCAGGGTGCGGAGCGAGCAGTTGATCCAACGGGTCAACCTGCACCTGGCATTGGGTGGCGGCTTCGCGGATCCGATGGCGCTGGCCGCGACCACGAACGAGGCCCCGCCGTCGTCGCCTCAAGTGGCCGGAACGAACGGGCAAACCTCGATTTCGGCGCCGTGAATGCGCAGTGAAGAGTTTTGGTCCATGGCTACCCACGCCTCGGCATACTGTCCCATCGGTTCGGAAACGACGACGCGGGCGGAGTCGCCGAGCATCCTGGGCACATTCGGGTTAAGGACGGCGATATCCTGCACGTCCCGGCTGTAATAGAGTGTCGGCGCGTCGCCGTCACTGGCATAGCGGACCGCCCAGATCGACTCGCCGTCGCTGACACCGACCGTCATCCAGACTGCCTGGTTGATACCGTGCTTGTTGCCGGTTTTCTCCACGAAGGCCACCATGCGTGAGAGCGCTCCGATCGGGTCGGACTCGAGGCCGAAAGTCAGCGCCAGGTGGAACATCAATTCCGAGTCTGTCGTGCCCTGGATTTCCTGAAAGAGCGCCGGCTCGATCGCGAACATCAAGTCACGCCGCATCTTCTCGATATCGGAGATCTCTCCGTTGTGCACGAACAGCCACTTGCCGTGGCGGAAGGGGTGGCAGTTGGTCTCTTGAATCGTAGCGAGCGACGTCGCGCGCACATGCGCCAGGAACAGTCGCGCATCGATCTGGGCGGCGATATCGCGCAGGTTGAAATCGTTCCATGCCGGTCGGACGCTGCGGAAGAGGCCCGGCAGCTTGCGCGCCCCGTACCAGCCGACGCCGAAGCCGTCGCCGTTGGTGGGCGTTTCAGCCGAGCGGGAACTCATGCTCTGGTCGATCAGGTTGTGTTTCGCATTAAAAAGCAGCGTTTCGAGCGGCACCGGGTTACCCGAGTAAGCCATCCAGCGGCACATTGAGATATTCTCCTGTTGAAGCCGTAAGCCGAAGATTATGGATCAATTGAGGTTGTTACGCACCTGCCCCAAAGGGAAGTGAGTTGCCGCTCGTCGACCTTCTAAGATGGGGGCGCGTGTGACAGAATAAGCCGTTTGCAACCGGGATCCTCTGGCGATCCCGCGGTATTGTTTCAAGCCAAAGCGGAGAAAGGAAGCATGAATGCGAAAGTTACAACGCCCGTCTCTGGCGCCCCCGAACATGTCCTCACCAACGTGCTGGCGGCCGCGGCGAACCGCGTCGATCAGTGGCGTGAACTGCATGCGCTTGGCCGGGCCTGGATGACAGCGACGCAACAGGGCTCGGATGCTTCCGAAGGCCTGCGCAACGACGCCGTGCGGCTGCTGGGCGGGATCACCCGGCTGGAGCAGTGCTGGGCCTACCCGGGTTCTCGACTGCTGAGCGCCATCGGCGAAGCGATCGCGCAACACGATGCGACGACCTTCGTGCAACTCGTGCAGAGAGTATCCGCCGCGCTGCTGACCGGAGAATACCACCACAACGAGCACGCGTGGGACGCCAGGTCCGAAGATGACGCCTCGCCGATCGAATCGTCTTTGCCGCCTGATGTGGGCCATGGCCCGGTACAGAAGCCGTTCTTCGAAGTCCTGGTCGTGACCCCGACCGACCCGGCAACCTGGGAACGGGCCCGGACGGACATGAGGCGCATGCGGCGTACCGAAGATGCCTTCCTCTACGAGGCGGTGCATGCCGGCAGCTTCGAGGATGCGGCACTCGCGGCAATGGTCAACGACAATATCCAGGCTGTCGTGATCGTCGACGGATTCCAGTACCCGTCGCGGCTGGATATGCCGGATCTGAAGGGGTTCCTGGGACGTCACCTGGAAGTGGATCAGACCAGCATCGCGCCGGGTTCGCTTGCGACCGCGCTTGCCCGGGCGATCAAGAGATTCCGGCCCGAACTCGACCTTTACCTGCTCTCGGATCGCAGGGTCGAGGACATCGCAGGCAGCGCCGATCTCGAGCCTGTTCGGCGCATGTTTCACCATGTCGAAGAACCGATGGAGATCCATCTCTCGATCCTCGATGGCGTCCAGGGTCGATTCAGAACACCTTACTTCGACAATCTGAAAAAGTATGCCCAGCGACCGATTGGTACCTTCCATGCGCTGCCGATCGCGCGCGGCAAGTCGGTGTTCCGTTCGAAGTGGATCAGGGACTTCGGACAGTTCTACGGCACCAACATCTTTTTCGCGGAATCCTCGGCGACGACCGGCGGGCTCGACAGCCTGCTGGAGCCGACCGGCACCATCAAGGACACGCAGGAATTGATGGCGCGCGCCTTCGGGGCCAAGCGCGCATTCCTCGGCACCAACGGTACCTCGACCTCGAACAAGATTGTGGTCCAGGCGATATGCAAGCCGGGTGACATCGTGATCGTTGACCGCAATTGCCACAAGTCGCACCATTACGGTTTCGTGCACGCGGGCGTGCAGCCCTACTACGTGGAGGCGTTCCCGCTGACGCAGTACTCGATGTACGGCGCGGTGCCGCTGCGGACCATCAAGAAGGCGTTGCTGGACTGCATGGCCGAGGGCAAGCTCGACAAGGTCAAGGTCATCGACCTGACCAACTGCACCTTCGATGGCCATATGTACAACCCGCGCCGTGTGATGGAGGAGTGCCTGGCGATCAAGCCCGACCTGGTATTCCTGTGGGACGAGGCCTGGTTTGCGTTCGCACGCTTCAATCCCCTGCATCGGCGCCGCAGCGGACTCGGCGCAGCGGAGGGATTGAGCAGACGTTATCGCGACCCGGCCTACCGGGCGGAATACGAGGCCTGGTCCAGAAAAGCGGGGAAGATCGATCCGAAGAACAGCAAAAAGCTGCTGGACATGCAGCTGTTGCCTGATCCTGACAAGGTACGCATCCGCGTCTACCAGACCAATTCCGTGCACAAGTCGATGTCGTCCTTCCGGCAGGGCTCGATCATGCTGGTCTGGGATGACGAATTCCACAAGGTCGAGGGGCCCTTCACGGAGGCGTTTTTCACGCACACTTCGACCTCGCCGAACCTCCAGCTGATCGCATCGCTCGATATCGCGCGGCGCCAGATGGAGCTCGAGGGCTACGGCCTGACGCTGAATATGACCGATATCGCGCTGCGGATCCGGCGCGCGGTCAACACGCACCCGCTGATCTCGAAATACTTCCGTGTGGCGACGCCCGAGGACATGATCCCGGCCGAGTTCCGCGAATCAGGCCTGAAAGACTATGGCCCGCCGCATTCGAGGTGGGACCAGGTCGTTGAAGCATGGGACAAGGACGAGTTCGCACTGGACCCGACGCGCATCACGCTGATCTGCGGCGCGGCGGGCCTCGACGGCACCCAGTTCAAGGGCATGCTGGCGAATCGCTTTGACATCCAGATCAACAAGACGTCGCGTAACAGCGTACTGGTGCAGACCAACATCAATAATACGCACAGCGACGCCGCCTTGCTGATCAAGGCGCTGGTCGACCTGTCACGTGAGATCGAGCGCAATCTGGCCGACGGTGGCAAGAAGGGCAAGGAGCTGTTCGACGCGCGGGTAAGATCGCTGATGGTCGATGTGCCCGAGCTGCCAAACTTCAGCCGTTTCCATGACGCCCTGCGGGATAACCCGAAGGCGGCCAGCAATGAAGGCTTCATGAGGGCCGCGTTTTACATGGCCTATGACGAGGAAAATTGCGAGTTCATCAGGCTGGCAAGCAAGGAGATCGACGAGCGGCTGAAGAAAGGTCCTGAGCTGGTGTCGGCCAACTTTGTGATCCCGTATCCCCCGGGTTTCCCGATCATGGTGCCGGGCCAGGTCATCACGGCCGATACGATCACCTTCATGCGTCAGCTCGACGTCAAGGAGATTCACGGCTATAACAATGACCTGGGGTTGAAGCTGATCAGGTCCGACAAGCTCGTCGCGCTCGGCAAGGAATTGCGCAACGTCTCGCGGTGAGTCGCGGCGATGGATAAGCAAGGAAAGGTGAATAGAAGATGATCAGCTGGATTGTGTCAACGCTTCAGGCTAACACGGATCTGGTGATCTTCCTGACGGTCGCGCTCGGCTATCTGCTCGGCAAGCTCAGGGTCGGCAAGGTGAGTCTCGGGGCGGTGACCGGAACCCTGCTGGTCGGCGTGCTCATCGGCCAGTTTGGTTTTGAAATCTCGACCCAGGTGAAAAGCATCTTCTTCACGATGTTTCTGTTTGCCGTCGGTTACAGCGTCGGGCCGCAGTTCGTGCGCGGCGTCGCCCGGGACGGGGCGCCGCAGGCGATCTTCGGCGTCGTCATCTCGCTGCTGTGCCTGCTCTGCGTGTATATCGCCTCAAGAATAGCAGGCTTCGACGCCGGGCTTGCCGCCGGACTGCACGCGGGCAGCCAGACGATCTCGGCTTCGATCGGTCTGGCCACCGGCGCCATCACCAGTTCGGGCGTCGAGAATGCGGACCAGATGCTGAACAAGATTCCGATTGCCTATGCGATTACCTATCTGTTCGGCACCATCGGCACCGGCATCATCCTGTCCGTACTCGGCCCCCGGTTGCTGCGCATCGACCTCGTGGAGGAATGCAAAAAGTACGAGGCGCAACTGGCGCAAGGCGCGCCCGCCGGCGGAATGAAATCCGCGTGGCAACAGCTGCAGATGCGCGCCTTCCGGGTGCCCGAAGGCGGACCCGCGGTCGGCAAGACGGTCGCGGAGATGGAGCGTCTCAATGCAGATAAACGCATATTCGTCGAGCGACTGCGTCGTGACGGCGAAATCATCGAGTTCGACGGCAATCTGGTGCTCAAGGCGGGCGACGTCGGGGTTCTGTCCGGCAGGACCGAGGCGCTGATCGCGCTGACCGTACGCGTCGAGGAGGTTGCAGACCCCGAGTTGCTGGATATCCCCGTGGAGTCGGTCGACCTCGTGGTGACCAGCAAGCAGGCCAACGGCAGGACACTCATCGACCTTTCAAAGGATGAATTCGCCAGGGGCGTTTTCCTCAGAAAGATCACCCGTGGCGCGACCAGTGTCGACGTGCCGATACTCGCGCAAACGAAGATATACCGCGGCGACATCCTTAAGGTCTCCGGCCGGGCTACCCATATCCAGCGGGTCGAGAAGGCGCTGGGCTATGCGGACCGGCCGTCGGCGGCGACCGACATGGTCTGGGTGGGCTTGTTCATCACCGTGGCCGGACTGATCGGCTCGCTGACCTATACCGTCGGCGCTGTCCCGCTTACCTTGTCGGCGTCCGGCGGCGTGCTGTTTGGCGGGCTGATCCTGGGATGGTTGCGCAGCGTGCGTCCGACGTTCGGCCGCCTGCCGGAGGCGACCCAGTGGTTCATGAATTCCGTGGGCCTCAACGTGTTCATAGCGATTGTCGGGATATCGGCAGGACCGGGATTCGTCGAAGGCATGAAGGAGGCCGGCGCGTCCCTGTTCCTGTGGGGAATGATCGCGACGTCGGTGCCGATGCTGCTTGCACCGCTGATCGGCAAGTACATCTTCAAGTTCCACCCGGCGATCAACCTCGGTTGCTGCGGAGGCGCCCGCACCAGCACCGCATCAGTGGCGATGTTGGCCGACGTCGCCAAGAGCAATATCCCGTCGCTCGGTTATACGGTGCCCTATGCGGTCAGTAATACCTTGCTGACGCTTTGGGGCCTGGTGATCGTATTGCTGATGCTCTGATCGCAAGGCCGGCCAGAAGTCTTGCCCGGCGATCGGCGCTACTCTGCGGGAGCTTTCTGTTCCCCAGCCTTCGCCGGTTCCGCATCTTCCTGATGAAGCCAGAGCAGGAAGAGCCGGTAACCGAGCGCAAGAATGACCGCGCCGACGAACAGGCCCACGATGCCCGCGCTGAGAAACCCGCCGATAGCTCCGAGGAAGATGATCAGTGTCGGCACCGGGACACCCCGACCCAGCAGCAGCGGTTTCAGGACGTTGTCCACCAGGCCGACCAGTACGATCCATACGGTGAAGATGATCGCGATCACCAGGTCAGTGGTGTAGAAGACGTAAATGATAATTGGCAGTATGACCAGCCCGGGCCCGATCTGGATGATGCACAGGAACAGGACCAGCAGCGCCCATAGCCCGGCCCCCGGCAAACCGATCGCGAGGAAGCCGATGCCGGCGAGCAGCGCCTGGATGATGGCGACACCCAGGATGCCGGTCGCGACGCTGCGAATGGTAGCCCCGGCGACATCGACGAACTCCTGACCCCTGTCACCCGCCAGGCGTCTCCCGATCGCCTGGGCCATGTGCGCGCCCGCCGCGGAATACGCCAGTAATACGCCCGAGATGATGATCGCCGCGAGGAAGATGAGGATGCCGATCCCGGCATCCGCCGCCACTGCCAGCAGCCATTTCGCGAATACCTGGAGTTGCGGGAGTAGTGGCGCTACCGCCGATTCGAGATTCTCGGACAGCAAGCGCCAGAAGTCATGCACCCGTGATCCGATCAGCGGCCAGTCTTTGATGCTTTCCGGCGGCGGCGGCACATACAGTGTCCCGGCCTGCATGCCTTCAGCGACGTTCTTCGCGCCGGAAATGACCGTTTCAGTAAGGATGGCCGCGGGCAGGATCAACACTACAAGCATGAGGAGGGTCAGGAGCGCGGCCGCCACGCGGCGATAATCTCCGCCGAGCGCGCTGTTCAGGCGACGGTACATCGGATACATGGCGATCGCCAGCACGACGCCCCACACCATCGGGAAGATGAAGGGCTGCAGGATCTGGAAGCACCAGTACGCCAGGATAAAGAGGACGCCAATTCGTATGGCGGCCTCAACCGTCCTGCGTACGAAGTCATCACTTCCCGGTGACGGGCCGGCGGAATTCATGGGTGGCCATCAAGAATCATGTTTGTTCACGACGTATTACTTGCTTGTACAACACTCTTTACGCCATTGCCTGTGATAGTTCAAGCGCCTCAATCTTCGCGGTGGTTACCGTCCGACATTGCCCAGGCGCGCGCGCGGGCGAGCATGTCCGGAGGGAAGTACTCTATCGGGAAGGGGCGCAGACCTTCGGCCGTGAACATCAGCGCTGAGGCTTCCCATTTCGGTTCGCCGACGATGGCCATCCTGCTGATTTTGGCATCGTTCTGTTCCTGGAACGTGAAACTGTTCCACTCACCGCCTTGTTCCCAGCCGTCGAAGTCCTCGGCTATCACGAGCAGACTCACCTTCCCCCTCGAGCGAATGATCGCCGCGATTTTATTCTGCATCGCAAGCAGTTCCGACTCCCGGAGTTTACCGGTAAGCCTTACCGTCACCACGCCGTCAGCGTCATCAAGAATCTTCACGCCCATTGCTCACGCTCCCCTGTTCGGCAGGACACTCGACCGGCCCCGCTCGCGAACCTGATTCCCGCGGCGACCGGCAGCCGCCGCGATATACCACGGTTATATTACTTGACACGTGACTTGACCGATCTGATTAATAGTATCCCAATGGAACCTGAAACAAAAAAACAGCAAAGATTCGGGGCCGGAGTCAATACAGGAAGAGGCAGACAAGTACAGTGATGAATGCATTGGAGACGAAGATTCCGCCGGCGGTGCTCGCTGCCGCGCTCGCGCTGCTGATGTGGCTGACACCGTTTATTACCCCGGCGATGTGGTTTTCTTTTCCGTGGCAGTCAGCGGTCATGTGGCTGTTCACCCTCCCCGGCATGGCGATCACCCTGGTTGGCGCTACCGCGTTTCATCGTGCGCACACGACGGTTGACCCCACGCGGCCGGAAATGGCTTCGACCCTGGTCGTTACCGGTATCTATCGTTTCAGCAAGAATCCGATGTATCTGGGATTCCTGCTGGTGCTGGCAGGGTGGGGAATGCACATATCCAATCTCCTCGCATTCGTGGCGCTCCCGGTCTTCGTCGTGTACATGACGCGATTCCAGATTATCCCCGAAGAGCGCGCGCTTCACGCCGCATTCGGAAGTGCCTACGCCGACTATCAGAGATCTGTTCGCCGCTGGCTGTGATTGCTCAGCCGTTGTGATTATTACCGCGCTTATACTCTGAGCGGGGAGCGTGATTACTGGCCATCGCGCACCAGGCGGACGTGCGCGCCACGGCTTTTATCAATGCGGTTGCCAATGCCGCTGAGAAAATGAACGATCCAGACTTCGTTCGGATTCGCGGCGGCTGGCGATGCACTGAGGAAGGCCGCGCCCGGCGCGTTCGGGAACACCTGCTGATTGACCGCCGGTGCGACGCGGCAGCGTTCGGCGATGGTACGCAGTTCATTGACGTTCGGCAGGCGCCAGCCATCGATTGCCCCGGCGTCGCTCAAGGCCTGCCGCCAGGTATGGATGCTCGGTGCACCGGTGCAGGTGCTGCCACTCCAGGCCTGACCGCGCGCGCAGCGCTGCCATTCAAGGCCGGTCGGCACATGGCGGACGATGCCGCCGTCCTCGATCGCGGTGAAATCGCTCGACGGCGTGTTCTCCGCGAGACCCGCTGTGCATTCAGCGGATGCGGACGGGATATCGGCGGCGGTCGCGGGCGCCCACGCCTGGCCACGCACGACCCGGATACTGTGCGCGCGGCCTTTGGTGTCCCAGCGGTCGTTACCGTCGGTGAAGTCGAGGTACCAGGCTTCGTCTGCGAAGCCCGCGACGGTCGCAGCCGACCAGAAGCCCTGGTTCGTCGTGTCCGGGAAGGTGGTCTGGGAGATCGCCGGGTTGATGCGACCCTTGTCGCTGATCGAATGCAGTTCGTCGATCGTCGGCAGCCGCCAGTCGCTTTGTCCGCACAGGATCCCGGCATTGACCGCCTGGACGTAGGCATGGGTGTCAGTCTCGTAGGCCGGATTAGCGCAACTGCCGTCGATCGCGGCGCAAAAGCCGCCGTTCTGCACGCCCTGATTACCGCCGGCGGCGGGATCGAACCAGGTATAGAGGTGGCGGATCGAGCGGAGCTGGTTGAAGCCGCCCGGCTTGACCTCCCACATCAGGCCAGTGACGTTGTCGCGCACGCATCCCCAGTCATTCGCATTGCCGCCGATCAGCGGCGCTACCGGACAGGCGCCCTGGCCGGCAGCCTCGCCGCTGTTGCAGATCCGGGTAAAGTCAAAACCCGAGGAACCGGTCCCGATCTTGATCAGCGTTCCGGCCCGGGCCGCGGCGTCACGGCCCTGCTCGGCGTCCTGTTCCGGGTGGGTCGCGGCGACCTGATTACAGCCGACGGTCTTCTCCGCGAACGATCCGGTGCTCGCGATATTGGTGTCGTTGTCGGCGCACCAGTCGACGCCGGTGTCGTTCAGCGTCGCGAGCGGGGCATCGAGTCCGGACGGTATCGAACGCATCATCATGTTCGACTGGGTGCGCCGCTCGCCCGGATGGACGGCTTCGAGCAGGAACCAGTAGGGCGTGTCGAGTTCCAGCACGCCGGTGTCGTACGGGCTGTCGGCATTCGGTATCAGGATGCCGCCATCGTGCGCCGCGCAGTTCGCAACGCCGCTGTCGATCGGGGCCTCCGCCTGGCAAAGGTTGAAGGTCGCACTGGTGAAATCGCCGGGATTCCAGCTGAGCAGGATCCTGCCGTTACCGGGCGTTGCCTGCAGCGCGATCTCGCTGTAACAGTTGATCGCGACATAGGTGACGTTGCCGCCGGGCATGGGGCCTTCGGCGTTGTCGATGAGGCAGGTCTGATTCGGCGACGTCGGCGGGCTCAGCACCGTGACTGCATAGGCATCGCCTTCGGTCAGTGTCCTCGGGAAAGCGTAGGCGCCGTCGCTATTGACAGTGAGGTTGTCGATACCGTTGTTCCGCAGCACGATGGTGTTGCCTGCGGCAAGGCCGGTGACCGTGCCGCCGACCGTGAAGCGTCCGGGCTCATTGCCATCGGAGGAACAGCCCGCGAGCAGTGACAGGCTGGCGAGCACGGCGGAGATCGGCAGGAGCTTATATGAGATGGGCATGCGCAGGTCCGCGTATCCGGCCGGGCTGGTCCGGCGCATCCGCACCGGAATTCGTTGAGTTTGATTATATCAGTGGTTTATCAGGGATTTTCGTCTTCAGTTCCGGTCGATGTCAAGGCGTATGCAGGGCGGGTGATCGCCTGCGGGCAAGCAGATGGATTACCGTGCCTTCGCCCTGGCATCTGCCGTCGACAAAGACGTCGGTTTCCGTCTGCTCGAGGCCGAGGATCAGGCAGCCGGCGAAGGCTTCCTCGAGTTCATGCAGGTCGGGCAGCAGCGCCGGATCGGAAGGGCCCCCGGTGCCGCGCGCGATCTGATCGCGGTGAAACGATTCGAGCATCAGCAGGCCGCCGGGTTTCAGCGAGTCGATCATCGCCTTGTAGATGGCTGGGCGCCGGTCGGGCGGGAAATGGACGAAGATACAGGCGATGAGATCGAAGGCGGCGACCGGCCAGTCCCATTCGAGGACATCGACGCACAGCGTCGCGATCTCGACCTGGCGGCCTGCGGCGCGTGCACGCGCGCGCGCGAGCGCAAGCGGGGATAGATCGACCGACAGGACGTGCAGCCCCTGCTGCGCGAGCCAGACGCCATTGCGTCCTTCCCCGTCGCCGACAGCGAGCGCCTCCATGCCAGGGCGCAGCAGATCGCTGTGTTCGAGCAACAGCGGGCTCGGGTCATCGCCGAACAGGTTCCCGGACGCGGCGTAACGAGTATCCCAGTCCGCCGTCGTTCCGGCCATGATTCAGCCGCGAACGGCGGATCTTTTGCGAGTCAATCCACCGAACAACAGCAGGCCGAACAGCAGTGCCGCAGGCGCCGGATATTGCACGGCATAGACGACCGGTGTCAGCGCCCAGCGGGTCGCAGTGCGCAGGGCCTCGTGGCCGGCAATGAAATCGGCGATCGGCGGCGAGACGCGATAATACCAGGCAACGAAGGCGCGCCCCGGCGCGTTCGTCATCAGGGATTCGTCGCGAAACGCGCGCAGCACGGCGACTGACGGGTCGAGATAGCTGCCCCAGGCCGCGGTTGCGATGAAGCAGCCGCTGTTGCCGCTGCTCGGGCCGGGGCCGGGCGCCGCGGTGACGGTCGTGGTCTCGGTGTCGGAGTTGTTCGTCAGGTCGGGATCGCGTCCCTGGCTGTCGAGCGCGGTCGCGGTCGTCTCGATCTCGCCGGTCTGACCGGTGCGCACGACCATGGTGATGCTGGCATTCTGCTGGGCGTTGAGCTGCCCGATGTCGCAGGCCACGAAGTCGCCGTTCTGCGCGCAACCAAAGCTGCCCGAAACATAGGTCGTGTTCGCCGGTATCGAGAAGTTCACGGTCACGCTGGCGGCGGCATCGGTGCCGATGTTGGATACCACCGCCGTGTAGGCGACATTGCTGTCGGTGATGACCGGGTCCGGATTGTCGCTCAGGCTGACTGAGAGGTTCGGGGCCAGTACTATGCCGGTCTCGACCGTCGTCGTCACGGACGCAGTGTTATTGCTCAGGTTCACATCCGTGTCAGTGCCCGCGATTGTCGCGACCGAGGTGATCTGGCCAGCCGAGGGTGGGGATGCGAACACGGTAATCGTTGATTGTGCGTTGACCGCGAGGATGGCGCGGGTGCAGGTGACCGTGCCGCTGTCATGGGCGCAGCTCCAGCCGTTTGCCGTCACCCCGTTGTACTCGAGAGTGGCGTCGAGATTGAAGACCAGCTGCACCGCGCTGGCCGGCGACGGGCCGTTATTCCTGACGGTCGTGTTGTAGCCGAGGTCGGCGCCAACGAGTACCGTGCCCGGGATGCCGCTCATCGACACCGACAGGTCGGCGCGGGTGTCGACGTTGATCGAGAATTCGTCGCGCGGCGCCGAGGTGATGAAGGTGCCGTCGAAGTTGGCGGTCGTGCGGTTCGCGATCAGGCCGCGCTGGTTCGGGGTCACCACGATCTCTATCGTCGCGACCGCATTGCCGGCAGGCAGGTTGCCGAGATTGCAGGTGAGTACCTGGCTCGACTGTACGCAGACTCCGGTCGAAGTGCTGTGCGAATTCACCGTCACGGTCGGTGGCAGCGTGTTCGTGACGACGACGTTATTCGCCGCCGCCGGCTGGCTGCCGATCGTCAGCGTATAGGTAAACGGCTGGCCGGCGATGATCGTGGCGCCGTCGTTGATCGTGCCGGTGGTGTCCGCGCCGCCGCCGACCGGGACGACGATGCCGGTTGTCGTGGCGCCGGTCGTGATCGTGACGTTGGTCGGCGTGTAGACCTCGGTGGTTTGCTCGAGATCGGTATTGTTGAGCGGATTCGGATCGTTCTGGTTCGCGGTCGCGGTCGCACTGGCGGTCAGCGTGCCGTTAGTGCCTGGACTGGCCGAGATCGTCCTGACAATGCTGTCACCCGGCTGCAGCGTGCCGAGGCCGCAGTCGACCGCCGCACCGTTGATCGTGCAATTCGTCGCGGCAGCGCCGTTCACGCCGCCCGGCAGCGTGAACGCAAGATTCGCTCCGGTCGCAGCTTGAGGGCCCTGGTTTGTGACAATGGCCGTCCAGGTCAGGGGCGTGTTGATCGCAACCGGGTCCGGACTGTCGGTGATTTCAACGGCGAGGTCGGCGACATCGACGCCGGGTGGCGTGACCTCGACGGCGCCGATATCGCACTGCTGGGTGGTGTCGCCATTGCCGTCCGCCGGGCGCGGGAACGCGCGCTGGTCAAGCGAGGGACAAGCGCCATTGTCACCGGCGTCGATGACCGGGCTGCCGGGGTTCGGCACATGTACCGCGGTCGGTCCGCCCCGGTTCGGCAGAAGCGCCGCGAGCTGTGCATTGACGCCCGGTTGGTCGCCGGCAGCGCCGAGGTTACAGGTCGATCCGGAATCGATGTTGTGACCGAGCGAGGTGAATCTGTTCGAACCGTCCGGCGAGCACTGGTTGACGATGATCGTATGCTTGAGTTCAACCGCGCCCTGGACCAGGTCGTTGATGAAAATGCCGCTGCCTGCGCCTGCTGTGTTGCCGGAGATGGTCGTGTTGAGCAGGCTGGCGGGTTTCCGCAGAAGAATGCCGCCGCCGGATGTCGGCGGCGGTAACGATTGACCCGGGGATTGCGTCGTGTTGCCGCTGATCGTGCTGTTGGTGATGCGCGTTATTCTGACCAGGTTATTCTGGCCGCCCGCGGCGCCGTCATCATATATTCCGCCGCCCTGATAGGCCGTGTTGCCGCTGATCGTGCTGTTATCGATCGTCAGTTCGCCGCTGGCGCTGCTGACGGGACCGCCGCTGCTGAAATTCCAGATACCGCCGCCATGCATGTTCGCGAAATTGCCGCTGATCGTGCTGTAGCTGATGTTGACGGTGGCTCCGTTGATATGGATGCCGCCACCGTCGGCGGCATTCGGAAACAGCGGAGATATCGCTTCATTGTTGAGTATGCGGCTATGGCTGATATTGGCCATGCCGCCCTGTATCGCGATGCCTCCGCCATTGACCGGAAAGCGTTCGCCGACGACGGCGGTATTGTCGGCCCGGTTGGCGCTGACGGTGACCCGTTCCAGCACGAGCGTCAGTGTGGTCGGGCTGCTCGAGAAGTGATAGATACCGCCGCCGCCCGGTCCGCCGATCGGTTCGCTGAAATTACCGGTGATGATGCTGTCCCTCAGAACGAGAGTGCCCTGGCTTCGTACGCCGCCGCCCGGTTCGCCGACCTGGCCGCCCGTGATCGTGACGCCGGAGATCTCGGCGCTGACGCCCTGGTTGATATCGAATACCCTGTCGATGCCGCCTGCATTGATGATCGTGACGCCGGCGCCTGCGCCGCGAATCGTCAGGTTGCCGGTGATATCGAGGTCGCCGGTTGCGGCATTGGTGTTGCCGCGGCCCGGGATGGCCAGTGAGTATGTGCCGGCCGGCAGTACGATCGTGTGGTGTCCGGGCCACGCATTTGCCTGCTGGATTGCGGCGCGCAGCGTACAGGTGTTTGCGGAGGTGTTACAGTTGCCGTCAGTGGTATCGGCATCGACAAGGTCGGCGGAATTGGGGTCGACGGCATAGACGAACGCGAACGACGGGAGAGGAAGCGCAAAGATCCCCAGGAACAGCAATATGGCGCCTAGGCGCGTTATGCTCAAGCTGTTGTTGGTTTGCATCGACCCGCCCGCTGGGGATGTTGCACAACGGATTGCCTGCGGTTGCATTCGCAACACAGATGGCAAGGCCCGATTATATCATATTAGAATGTCCGGGACCTGCGCGTTACCGTTATATGGTTCAATAAGTTACAGTCCAAGATTTACACAATCAATTGTGCTTGTCGAATGATTTCTGGAGTCAGCAACGGAGGGGGTTGGTGGCCAGGGACGGAATCGAACCGCCGACACGGTGATTTTCAGTCACCTGCTCTACCAACTGAGCTACCTGGCCGCCGGAGACCGGGTTTTCGTCCCGTTGACGAGATGCCCAGGCGCCCGAACAGGCGAACGCGTATTAGACCCGCCCGTGGCGCGTCGAGTCAAGTTGCAGGCAAATCGGGCCTGTGCATCGCGATCGGCGTTGCCGCGGTATTGGCGCTGGCCGGATGTGGTCGAGCACCCGAAGTTGCTCCCCCCCCGCCGGTTACCGGCATGGTGCTGATCCCGGCCGGGGAGTTCGTCATGGGCAGCAATCGCATCGACGACGAAGGCCTGCGGGAGCGATACGGATTCGCGATCGACCTGTTTCTGAACGAGCACCCCGAGCACCGGGTTCGTCTCGACGCGTTCTATATCGATGAGTTCGAAGTCACGAATGCGCAGTACCGGGTCTTCGTCAAGGAGACCGGCCATCCCGAGCCGGCCGCATGGATACAGAACGCCTACAACGTCGACGACGCAAAACTCGAAAGCGCGCACGTCAATAACCTGCGCTGGATCGCCGAGGATTATTTCGACTTCGGCCGCGATCCCTCGGCGATGAATCGCGAGGAACTGCTGGCGGAGATGACGCGGATCCAGCGTGAACGCGACCGGCTACCGGTGACCGCGGTGAACTGGTTCGACGCAGAGGCCTATTGCGACTGGCGCGGCAAGCGACTGCCGACCGAGGCCGAATGGGAGAAGGCCGCGCGTGGTCCGGACGCTAACGAATTTCCGTGGGGCAGGGAATGGGCCCACGGTAACGCAAATTCCGGCGATCAGGCGGAAGGCGACGACGTGCTCGCCGCTGTCGGATCACACCCCGGCGATGCGTCGCCATACGGGGCATACGACATGGGCGGCAATGTCTCGGAATGGGTCGCGGACTGGTATCTGCCGTATGACGGCGCGGAATTCTGGCACGAGGCCTACGGACAGCAGCGCAAGGTCGTGCGCGGCGGCGGCGCCGGGCTCGGTCACTACGCGCTCAGCGTCTTCTTCCGCGCCGCGCGCCGCTCCCACGCCGAACCGGAGATGGTCAGCACCGATGTCGGCTTTCGCTGCGCCAAGGACGCAAGATGACATATATAAAGGGTCAGACCCCATTAATAGGGTCTGACCCTTTTGATGATTACTTCTTGTCGGGCGGGACAAAGGCGTCGGGGAGTACGGAGCCTTCGCCGAAGAAGAACTTTTCCATTTCTTTTTCGAGGAATTCGCGGGCGCGCGGCTCGATCGGCGACAGACGGTTTTCGTTGATCAGGATGGTCTGGTGGCCGAGCCACATGCGCCACGCCTCCTGGGAGACGTTGTCGTAGATGCGCTTGCCGAGTGCGCCCGGATAGACCAGGTAGGCGAGGCCCTCGGCCTCCTTACCCAGCTTGACGCAATGAACCTTGCGGGACATCAACCGCCTCCTGTGAATCGAACCACTGCCTGATCAGGCGTTTGACCGGCGCTGCCATGCCCAATTCCGGCGCCGCCATGCCCAACTCCGGCGTCGCCAAACCGGGCCCCGTCGCTGCCGCGCCTGAAGCGTGCGACCGGGCGCCATTGTACCAGACGCGTCGGTCCCCCTCCATGATGCGGCCGAGATCGATGGCGCGAACCCGCAGTGGCCGAATCGTCAGCACGAAGTGCGTGAAGCCGTGGCGGATCTCGGGCAGGTCCTCGATCGTGTCGACGCGACAATGCAGCGCATCGGCACACCATGCCCGGATCGCGTCGATGTCTTCATGTTCGCGGGGCGCCTCCGGCAGGCTCCACAAACCGCCCCAGATCCCGGCCGGCGGCCGGCGTTCGAGCAGGATGTCGCCGGCGGGATTCGTCAGCAGCAACAGCGTCGCGCGGCGTTCCGGGCGCGCAATCCTCGGTCGCGGGGCCGGGTAGGCCGTCTGCCGCAGTTCCGCGTTCGCGGCGCAGCCGTCTGCAAGCGGACAGCGCGCGCAATCCGGCCGGGTGCGGGTGCACAAGGTCGCGCCGAGATCCATGATCGCCTGGGTGTAGTCGCGCACGCGCCTGCGCGGCGTCGCGGCCTCGGCGAGAGACCACAGGCGCTTCTCGACTGCCGGCCGTCCCGGCCATTCGGCGATCGCATGATAACGGCACAGTACGCGCTTGACGTTGCCGTCGAGGATCGGGTGGCGCCGGTCGAGCGCGAGCGCCAGGATTGCGCCTGCCGTCGAGCGCCCGATGCCGGGCAAGTCCTGCAGCGCAGTGATATCGTCGGGGAATTCACCGCCGTATTCCGCGTGTACGATCTGCGCGCTGCGATGCAGATTGCGCGCGCGCGCGTAGTAGCCGAGCCCCGACCACAGGCGCAGGATCTCGTCGAGCGGCGCATCGGCGAGTGTGGCGACAGCGGGAAAACGCGCGATGAAGCGCGTGAAATACGGGACAACGGTCGCGACCTGCGTCTGCTGCAGCATGATCTCGGACACCCACACGCGATACGGGGTCGGGTCGCGCTGCCAGGGCAACGCCTTGCGGCCATGGTCGTCGAACCACGCGAGCAGGCGTGCGGAAAATGCCGGTACGGCGCCGCGCTGCTGTTCTAACCCAGCCTTTCGGCTCAACGCAACAGCCTCTTCAACTGTTTGTCGACCTCGTCCTGCAGTTCTTTTTTGAGATCCTGCTTCTGTGTATCTACCTTCTGCTCGATTTCCTGGCGCAATTTCTCGACCTGGGGTGCGAGTTTGTCTTTCAGCAGATTGCGCAGAAAATCCGCATCGATACGGATGTCGGGCGCCATCAGTGCGCCGGTGATCCGTACCGGGACATCGATACCCTTGACGCTGTCGAGGCCGGCGCCGCCCTGGCCGGTCGAGGTGTCAACGATTCGCGCATTCAGGCGGTAGTCTATGCGCTCATTGACGATATCAACCTGACCGCTGCCGATGAGACGCAGGTAGGGGGAACTTGCGCTCAGGTCTTCGTTGCGCACGAGGCCGTTACCGATCTGCAGGCTTCCGGTGAGTTCGGTGAAATCGGTTTCGCGCGCGACATTCGCCGGCGGCGGCTTGCCCTGCAGGCGCGCGGTTACCTCGCGAATCATCTGCGCCGTGTTGAAGCCCTTGACCGCGCCGTTGCGGAAGCTGAAGTTCCCGTTGCCGCTCGCGCTGCGGCGCAGCTCCGCATCGCTCGCCCCGCGCGCGGTCGCCCGGATACGGAAGTCGGCGATGCCGCTGACGAGGTCGAGGTCGAGCATGTCCTTTAACAAAGGCTCGGACTGCACGCCGGTCACTGCTTCATCGATCGAGAACGACGGGACATCGCCGCGCGCATCGAGCCTGATGTTGCCCGCGTAGCGGCCGCCATAGAGTTCGGCGCCGATGGGCGCGACTGCGATGAGGCCATCCTTTGCGCGGGTCTGCAGCCGGAAATTGGTCAGCGTCAGGCCGCTGAACTTGAGTCGTCCGATCGCGAGCTTGCCGTCGATGTCGAGTTCGCGCAGGGTCTCCATCGGCAACTCGAGCGCGGCCGCCGGCGCGGTCGCCGGGGTCACGACCGGAGCCTCCTCGCCGGGTGGAAGATAGCGGTCGGCATCGATCTGGTCGAGTTCGAAATCAAATACGACTGCCGGCGCGTCGAAGTTACGAATGCCTGCGCTGCCGCGCAGCGTGCTGTCGTCGAGTCCGAGCCGGATGTCCCTTGCGTTCATATGCTCCGGTCCCGCGTCGAAGGCCAGCGCGAGCGAGGCGCGGGTCATGACTGCGGGATCGGCGGTCTCGGGCGGGTCCACTCCGAGCGCCGCCAGCAGGTCACGCGGCTTGAATCCGGCAATTTCCAGCGTCCCTGCCAGGCGGGGTTCGTCGAGGATCTCCTGGCCGCGCAATCCGCCGGTCGCCCTCAGCCCGAGGACCGATAACGTGAACGCCGGCATCTCGATCGTCTCGCGCTTGAGATCGATGGCGATATTGCTTTCGAACTCGGCGGTCATCGGGCGTACCGGCAGCATGTCGGCGTTCAGCCGGCTCTTCAGGCGCAGGTTCTCGATCCGGAAGAATTCATCGGCATAGTGGGCGGTGACGCGCATCGCCAGGCTGAAATGCCCGTCGAGCGCCGGCTCGCCGGAGCGGAAACCGAAATCCAGTTCGAGATCGACCGGCTGGTCTGCCTCGATCTTGCCGCTCTGCAGATTGAAACCGGTGATGTCGAACGCGGTGCCGCCGGCGGCATCGCGCCAGTAGACCGCGGCATCGCGAATATCGAGGCCGCTGATCGTCAGCATCGCGGGCAGCGCGAATGCGGCATCGGCTGGTGCGCCCGCGGCAGGTGATGGTGGCGGTTTGGCGGCCGGGTCGACCGTCGCCCCGCTCAGGTCGTCCCAGTTGCTGCGGCCATCGGCGGCGGTCGCGAGGCGCACCTCAAGGCCAAGCAGCGTGATCGTGTCGACATCGATCCTGCGGCTGAACAACGGGAGCAGGCGCACCTTGACCCGTGCACTGCTGATGCGGGCAAAGGGTTCGGGCCCAAAGCCTTCGGCATTGCCAAACCTGACCGCTCCGAATTCGACCCCGATCCACGGGAACACCGACAGTTTCATGTCGTCGACGATTTCCAGCTCGCGTCCGGTTTGCTTGCGGGCGATGTCCTGGATTCTGTCCTTGTAATCATTGGGGTCGATCAGAATCACCGCGGTGATCAGTGCCGCGACCACGAGCAGCAGGAGCAGGCCCAAGATGAGTAAAATTCGTTTGATCATTGCTGTTTAATTATCCGGAAACGTCTGTAGTTCGCCTCAGCAGACTAACATCCGCCCGGTGACTGTCAATGCCGGCGGGTGGTTTGCGTTGGGGCCGGGCGGCTGTGTATATTGGATCAGGAACCTGGCTGTTCACGGGTCGCGCCAGGATGGAAGACTGTGTAGATGGCTATATCCGAAACCCGGCCTATCGTGATTGAAAATGACAGGGGCGGGGGTGCTGAAGGCACCCTGTATGTCAGAAAATTCAGCGTCAAGGATCGGATTCTGCGCGCCCTTGTCATGCTCGGGGTGATGTGGCTGCTCGCCGTGATGGCGGTACTGATCCCTGTCGCGCATTTCGTACTGGTGCCCTCGTTATTATTGGCGGGGCCGATCCTTGCGCTGATGCGGTATCGTGTGACCGAGGTCAACGACCATGCCACCGGGGCCTGCCCCACCTGTGGCGGTGACATGGCCATCCCGCTCGATTCTTCCGACCGCCTGCCGCTGTGGACCTACTGTCCGCCGGCGGGTCATCCGATCCACCTGCTCGATGCCCATGTCGCCGGCCGTCGAACCGCCAGCGGAACATGAAAACCGATGGGACGTGCAATATTTGCAATTTTTCTAATATTAATCATGATGATAGTCGGCAGCGCGACACTGGTGCTGATGCTCTATGCAACGGGGCTGATCGGGCAGTAAACGGATTTTCGAATCATTTCAGCAGGGAGGAAAATGTATGAGTGATTACTGCGTGGTGGTCGTGGACAGTTCTCGCGCTCGTTTTTTCACTCTCGAGGCAGCCGCAGTCCCGGAGATGGAATCCGGGCCCAACCTGGTCGAGCGCAATGACCTGGTCAATCCCGAGGCGTCGTTATCCGGTCGCGAGACCTGGACCGAGGCCAGGAGCGGCCGCAACACCGTGCGGGGTGGCGCCGCCCACGGCTATGACGATCACCGCGACAGTCATGACGACGAGGTGACCCGGCGTTTTGCCAAGCGCATCGCTTCGGCGGCCGAAGAACTCGCCCGGCACAACGGCGTCAAGTGCCTGGTGCTGGTCGCGGCAAACCGCATGCTCGGGTTTCTTCGGGAGACCCTGACGCTTCCGCCGGGCAAGAAGATTGAAGTGCGCGAGGTCGCAAAGGATCTGGCCCGGCTGAATCCAAATCAGATTCACAGGAATCTCAACAGTCACGGGGCCCTGCCGGCGCGCGACAACAAAACGCCGGCATACTGAGACTACAGGCCTTGCGCTGACGACTCACACAGCGAACACGCAGCTTGGTCGTGCCCGCTGATTTTATGGAGCGGGTGATGGGAATCGAACCCACGTATTCAGCTTGGGAAGCTGATGTTCTACCATTGAACTACACCCGCGGGGCGCCCACGGTGAATTCTGACGCGCCGCAGCGCGGACGGTCAAGCGAATCCCCCGATCATGGTGTGTTATCTTAAGGCATGGAAATCTACATCAATGGCGCGCCGCGCCGCTACGATCATGAGCTTACGATTATGGCGCTGCTCGAGGAGCTCGGTTGCGCCGGCCGCCGCGTCGCGGTCGAAATCAATCAGGATATCGTCCCGCGCAGCGCCTACGCCGAGCGCTGTGTGCAAGCGGGCGACCACGTCGAGATCGTCCAGGCGATCGGCGGGGGATGATGCCGGTGATGCGACCTGCAATTGAATCCCGCCCGGCGCCGGGCGCCGATGATGCGCTGCTGATCGCCGGCGTCGAATATCGTTCGCGCCTGCTGGTCGGCACCGGCAAGTATCGCGATCTCGAGCAGACCCGCCGCGCGGTCGAGGCGAGCGGCGCCGAGATCGTCACGGTCGCGATCCGTCGCACAAACATCGGGCAGACTCCCGGAGAGCCGAACCTGCTCGACGTGATCCCGCCGGATCGCTACACGCTGCTGCCGAATACCGCGATGTGCTATACCGCGGAGGATGCGGTCCGTACCTGCCGGCTCGCGCGCGAGCTGCTCGACGGTCACGATCTGGTCAAGCTCGAGGTGCTGGCCGACGAGAAGACCCTGTACCCGGATGTCGAGCAGACCTGCGCGGCCGCGAAGGTGCTGGTCGCCGAGGGCTTCAAGGTCATGGTCTATACCAACGACGACCCGGTCGCCGCGAAGCGGCTCGAGGACATCGGCTGCGTCGCGGTGATGCCGCTCGCTGCGCCGATCGGTTCCGGGCTCGGCATTCGTAATCCTTATAATATATTGACGATCGTCGAGAACGCCTCGGTCCCGATCATCGTGGATGCCGGCGTCGGTACTGCATCCGACGCGGCAATCGCGATGGAACTCGGCTGCGACGGCGTGCTGATGAACACCGCGATTGCCGGCGCGCGCGACCCGGTGCTGATGGCGTCGGCGATGAAGAAGGCCGTCGAGGCCGGCCGCGAGGCCTGGCGCGCAGGCCGCATCCCGCGCAAGCGCTTCGCGAGCGCGTCGTCGCCGATCGACGGGACGTTTTTCTAGACCATCAGGAGTCCCCTTGAGCGCTCTCCGCACCGTGCGCAGCTTCGTGCGTCGCGAGGGCCGCATCACCGAATCCCAGCGCCGCGCCATCGACCGATTATGGGATCGTTATGGCGTCGACCTGCGTGACGGCACTTGCGACCTCGACGCGCTGTTCGGGCGCCGCGCCCCGCGAATGCTCGAGATCGGCTTTGGCGCCGGCGAGTCGCTGCTCGCGATGGCCACCGCGCACCCCGAAAACGACTATCTCGGCATCGAGGTCTACCGTCCCGGCGTCGGCCGTCTGCTGAATGCGCTCGACGAGCACGGCATCACCAACGTCCGTGTGTTGCGGGACGATGCGGTCGAAGTGCTGGCGAAGATGATCCCGTCTTCATCGCTTGATGCGGTGTACCTGTTTTTCCCCGATCCCTGGCCGAAGAAACGCCACCACAAGCGCCGCCTGGTGCAGCCGGCATTCGTCGCGTTAATCGGCGCGCGCCTGCGTTCCGGCGGAGTATTTCACATGGCGACCGACTGGGAGGACTACGCGCAGCAGATGGTCGAGGTGATGTCGGCGGCATCCGGTTTCGAGAATGTCGCCGGTCCGGGGCGATTTTCAGAACGTCCCGTCTGGCGCGCGGAGACCCGCTTCGAACGCCGCGGGGAACGCCTCGGCCACGCCGTCCACGACTTGATATTCCGCAACACCCTGCAATAGGGTCTGACCCTAGGGTTCCAGGAAGGTGAGGATGGCATCGAGGCCGGAATGGTTCAGGACGACGTCGGCCTCGGCCTGGACCGCCGGCTTCGAGCGGTAGGCAACGCTGAGACCGGCGAGGCGCATCATCGGCAGGTCGTTCGCGCCGTCGCCGGCGGCGATCGCCTGCTGCGGCCGGATCCCGAGTTCGCCGCACAGGCGCATCAGGAAATCGGCCTTGGCCTGCGCGCCGACGATCGCACCGGGGACCTCACCGGTGATGCGCCCGTCAGCGCCGAAGTCGAATTCGTTCGCGAGCGTGTAATCGAGCGACAGGCGCTTGCGCAGGCGTTCAGTGAAAAACGTGAAGCCGCCGGAAACCAGCGCAATCCGGGCGCCGCGTTCGTGCAGGCCCCTGATCAGCGCCTCGGCGCCCGGATTCAGACGCAGGCGCTCGTCATAAACCCGCTGCAGCACGTCCGTACCGACACCCTTGATCAGCGCGACGCGCCGGCGCAGCGAGGTCTCGAAATCGATTTCCCCGCGCATCGCCGCGCCGGTGATCTCGGCGACCCGGGATTTGATACCGAGAAAATCGGCGATCTCGTCCATGCACTCGATATTGATCATCGTCGAATCCATGTCGCTGATCAGCAGGCGCACCGCATCCGGGGCGAAGTCGGCCGGCAGCGGATTGATGTCGAATGAATGGCGTGCGCGCAGTGTTGCGATCAACGCCGGATCGACGGCCTTCGCCGTGCTGATGCGCATATGTGCGGCGCGCATCTCGAGCGAACCGCCGGTTTGTTCCACGAGCCCGCGTGCCGCGTCCATGTTCAGCGCGTCCCCGGTCAGCAGCAATATAGTCATTCGTCTTCCCTTCTGGTCGTGATTTCCGTGACATCGCCGTCAACGTCCAGCCGCACGCCGATTCCGATGGGGCGACAGCAGACCTGGCAGTCCTCGATATAGTCCTGCCCACCCGCGCTGAGATCGATGACGATACCGAAACCCTCACCGCAGTACGGGCACGCGATCCGGTGCTCTTTGAGGTATTCACGCATCGGACAGAAACAGCGCGAGGAGATCATCGAGATAGCGCCGGCCATGCGCGGTCGCCCGCACCCGTTCGTGGCTGCGCTCGAGCAGGCCGAGTTCCGCGGCACGGGCCAGCGGCCGTTCGAACAGCGAAAGCGGGAGGCCGGCATGTTCATCGAACAGTCGTGGTGAAAAACCTTCGTTCAGCCGCAGGGCGTTCATCATGAATTCGAGTCCGGTATCGGCGGTTGTCAGCCGGCGATCTTCGGCGATGCGGTCGTGGCCAGCGGCCCGCTCGAGGTAATCACGCGGATTCCTCGTCTTCGAGACGCGCCGGATCAGCTGTTCCGGCGCGCTGGTGATCTTCGCATGGGCACCGGCGCCGATGCCGAGGTAGTCGCCGAAGCGCCAGTAGTTGAGATTGTGCCGGCACTGATGCCCCGGCAACGCATAGGCCGAGACCTCGTACTGTTCATGGCCGTGAGCGGCGAGCAGCGCCTGGCAGCGCAACTGCATGTCCCACAGCATTTCATCATCCGGCAGCGGCGGCGGCCGGTGATAAAACGCGGTATTGGGTTCGATCGTTAGCTGGTAATGGGACAGATGCGGCGACCCGAGGGTGACGGCTGCAGCGAGATCAGACAGCGCCTGATCGACGGTTTGCCCCGGCAGGCCGTACATCAGATCGATATTCCAGTGGTCGAAACCCGCATCGATAATGCCCTCGGCCGCGGCGCGCGCCGCGGCGGCGTCGTGGATGCGTCCGATGCGTTCGAGCAGGCGGTCATCGAGACTCTGGACCCCGAGCGATATCCGGTTGATCCCGGCATCCCGGAATTCCGCGAAGCGGACATGGTCGACGGCGCCGGGATTCGCCTCCATCGTGATCTCGGCGCCGGGCGTCAGCGGCAGGCGCGCACGAAGGTCGGACAGCAGGCGATCGATGGTCGCGGGCGAAAACAGGCTCGGGGTTCCGCCACCGATAAACACGGTCTCGACTGGTCGGCCCCACACCGCAGGCAGGTCCTGTTCGAGGTCGGCGACCAGGGCATCGACATAGGCGGACTCGGGGATGCCGTCGCGGACTTCGTGCGAATTGAAATCACAGTACGGACATTTGCGAACACACCACGGGATATGAACATAGAGCCCGAGCGGGGGCGCTGCGGCGAAGCGGTGGCCTGTGGAACCGCTGCGTGACGCGGGCAGCGGAACGCGCACCGCGGAGACCGGTGCGCCGGGCGTCATGATACGGAACCGCGGCGCTGATCATTCGCGAGCGAGCGCAGCAACATTGCGAGGGCTTGGCCGCGATGGCTGATCCGGTTCTTGACCTCTGGCGGGAGTTCAGCCGATGAGCAGCCATGAGTCGGCACGAAAAATACCGGATCATAACCAAAACCGTTGCTGCCGCGCGCTTCAAACAATATCCGGCCTTCCCACGTGCCCTGGCAGATCAGCGGCACCGGGTCGCGGGCATGCCGCATGCAGACGATGACGCACTGGAAGCGCGCGCCGCGCTGCACGTTGGGGACGTCGGCGAGATCGCGCAGCAGCTTGTCGAGATTCTCCCGGTCGCTCGCATCGGCGCCTGCATAACGCGATGAGTAGATTCCCGGCGCGCCGTCGAGGGCGTCGACTTCGAGACCGGAATCGTCGGCGACCGCCGGCAGGCCGGTATGATGCGCGGCATTGCGTGCCTTGATGATCGCGTTCTCGACAAAGCTGAGGCCGGTTTCCTCGACCTCGGGCACGGTGAAATGCTGCTGGGATACGATCTCCAGCGGGCTGTCCGCGAACAGCGCCGTGAATTCCCCCAGCTTGCCGTGATTGCCGCTTGCGAGGACGAAACGCACTAGTCTGCGAGCGCCTCCCGCTGTTTTGCGATCAGTCGTTCGATGCCGGCGCGCGCGATGCTGATCATCGCCATCATTTCATCCATCCGGAATGCGTGGCCTTCGGCCGTGCCCTGGATCTCGACGAAGGCCCCGGCGTCATTCATGACGACGTTCATGTCGGTCTCGGCCTGGGAATCCTCGTCATAATCGAGGTCGAGCACCGGCACGCCCTGGTAGATGCCGACCGACACCGAGGCAATCGAGCCGTGCAAGGGATTGTCACGGAGCTGGCGCTGCGCGATCAGGTGGTTGATCGCGTCGGCGAGCGCGACATAGCCGCCCGTAATCGCGGCGGTTCGGGTGCCGCCGTCGGCCTGAATAACGTCGCAGTCAATGGTGATGGTGCGCTCGCCGAGGGCATCGAGATCGACAGCCGCGCGCAACGAGCGGCCGATCAGGCGCTGAATCTCGAGGGTGCGTCCGCCCTGGCGTCCGCGCGCAGCTTCTCTCTGCATGCGCTGTCCGGTCGAGCGCGGCAGCATGCCGTATTCGGCGGTGACCCAGCCTTTCCCTGTGCCCTTGAGAAAGTTCGGTGTCCTCGGCTCGATGCTCGCATTGCACAGGACGCGGGTATGCCCGAACTCGACCAGCACCGAGCCCTCGGCATGGCGGGTATAGTTGCGGGTCAGCGTGATAGGTCTCAACTCGTCGGGCGCGCGGCCGCTTGGGCGCATGGGTGATCCTTATTTTTACCTTGGGCAGGAACAGGAAAGAACTTATTATACCCCGAAGGCGCGTTAAAAGGGGTCAGTACCCTTTATTCGGAAGAGGCAAATTATGTTGCAGGGCATGACGGCGTTCGCGCGCCGCGAGACGAAGACCGCGCGTGGGGTGCTGGCCTGGGAATTGCGCACGCTCAATCATCGCTATCTCGACGTATCCCTGCGGCTGCCGGACGAATTCAGGTCGCTCGAAACGCAGGTGCGCGAGAAGATCGCCGCCCGCGTGCGGCGCGGAAAGCTGGAGTGCATCCTGCGCTTCCAGTCAGACGCGGCAGCGCCGCCCGAGTTTGTGCTGAATGAAGGGCTGGTCGTCAGGCTGCTCGAAATGCTGGAGCGGGTGGAGAGCCGGATGGGAAATCCCGCGCGCCCGGCCTCGATCGATCTGCTCAGGTGGCCGGGAGTGCTGCAGTCCGTCGAGGCCGATCCCGAACAGTTGCAGGCCGAGGCGTTGCAACTGCTCGACGGGGTTCTCGCGGATATACAGCAGGCGCGCGCGCGCGAGGGCGCGACGATCCGGGAACTGATAATGCAACGCTGCGCGGAAATCGGCGATCAGGTCGCCCTGGTGCAGGAACGCATGCCGGAGATCAACGAGCATCATCGCGCCAAGCTCAAGGCCAGACTCGACGAGCTCGAGGCCGGGTTCGATCCGGGACGGCTGGAACAGGAGCTGTTGTATATCACCCAGAAGGCCGATGTGCAGGAGGAGATCGACCGGCTCAGGGCGCATCTCGAGGAGGTGGTCCTGGTGCTCGATGACCAGCGCCCCGCGGGGCGTCGGCTCGATTTTCTGATGCAGGAACTCAACCGCGAAGCGAATACCCTCGGCTCAAAATCGATTGACGCGTCGACGACGCGGGCCTCTGTCGAGATCAAGGTCGCGATCGAGCAGATTCGCGAGCAGGTCCAGAATATTGAATGATCGAAAACATGGCACAGAAGCGCGGCGATCAGACTAAACAGGACAATGCCGGGGGCAAGGGCGTCTCTCCCGGCACCCTGTACATGGTGTCGGCGCCGTCCGGCGCCGGCAAGACCAGCCTGATTCGCGCGCTGGTCGGCACCGACCCCGAATTTACCGTTTCGGTATCCTATACGACCCGACCGCCGCGGCATGGCGAGGAGGACGGCAACGATTATCACTTCATCGATGTCGAGACTTTCCGCGCGATGACCGACGCCGGCGAGTTCCTCGAGCATGCCCGGGTCTTTGATCATTACTACGGCACTTCGCGCAAGGCCGTCGCGGCGCAGCTCGGGCAGGGCCGGGACGTGATCCTCGAGATCGACTGGCAGGGCGCCCGCCAGGTGCGCGCGGTCGTGTCGGCCGCGATCGGGATCTTCATCCTGCCGCCGTCCCGCTCCGCGCTGCGCCAGCGTTTGCAGGGCCGGAAACAGGACGACGAGGCCGTCATCGAGCGCCGCATGCGCGACGCCGTGAGTGAGTTATCCCATTATCCCGAATATGATTTTATCGTGATCAACAACGACTTCGGGCAGGCGCTCGAGGAGTTGCGCGCAATCCTTCGCGCACAGCGGCTGCGCATGGCGGCGCAGAGCGTGCGACATAGCGAACTGCTGAATGCCTTGTTGCGCGATCAATCCGGCGGCGGGGTGTAATGACCTGAAATTACGGTATAATGGCCAGATGCATCCGCATCGCCGGCCGGTGGCCGGCCGACAACACGAGAGAATCACATGGCCCGTATTACCGTAGAAGATTGCCTGGAACATATCCCGAACCGTTTCGATCTGGTGTTGATAGCGAGCAAGCGCGCCCGCCAGCTCAGCCACGGCAAGGAATCGAGCCTGCCCTGGGACAACGACAAGCCGACCGTGCTGGCCCTGCGCGAGATCGCGTCCGGCAGCGTTGATGGTTCGATACTGAACGAGGTGACGCCGGAGCAGCGGGCGGAAGACGCCCTCGATGAGCAGGAATTGCGTGAGCGGCTGCGCAGGGAATTACAGCAGGATGCGCTGCAGCAACAGTCTATTGATCAGGAACAGGACTGACGCCGCGTGACCGGGACACGCCTTGATGCCTACCGAACAGGTATCCCGCATTGATCCCGCCCCTCCCGGGCATTCCAGCCCCGACCGCTTGCTTGATGACCTGTGCGCGGCGCTCGAGTCTTACCTCGAACCGCGCCAGATAGCCGAAGTCCGCCGCGCCCAACGCTTCGGCGCCCAGGCCCATGCCGGCCAGCACCGTCTGTCCGGCGAGCCCTATATCACTCACCCGCTGGCCGTCGCGAGGATTCTCGCGGACATGCGCATGAACGCGGAATGCATCATTGCCGCGCTGCTGCACGATGTCCTCGAAGACACTCCAACCGCGAAGGAACAGATCGCCGAGCAGTTCGGAGAGGAGATAGCCTACCTCGTTGACGGGGTCAGCAAGCTGACCCAGATCGAGTTCGAGACCCGGCGCGAGGCCCAGGCGGAGAATTTCCGCAAGATGCTCCTGGCGATGGTGCAGGACCTCCGGGTCATTATCATCAAGCTTGCCGACCGTCTCCATAACATGCGCACGCTCGGCGCCTGTTCGCCGGAGGCGCGCCGGCGAATCGCGCGCGAAACGCTGGAGATCTACGCACCGATTGCGAACCGCCTCGGCATGAACGCGATCCGTACCGATCTGCAGGAGCTCGGCTTCGCCGAGTTTTATCCGCTGCGCTACCGCGTGCTCGCGGAATCGGTCAGGAAGGCGCGCGGCAACCGCCGCGAGATCGTCAGCAAGATCGAGGCGGCCTTGCAGGATCGCCTGCAGCAGGAGGGGTTGCCGTGCCGCGTGCTCGGCAGGGAGAAGCATATCTACAGCATCTACCAGAAGATGCGGACCAAACGCCTGAGTTTTTCCGAGGTGTTCGATGTCTATGCGTTTCGCATCGTCGTCGACAATGTCGATTCCTGTTACCGCAGTCTCGGCGTCGTGCACAATCTCTACAAGCCGGTGCCCGGCAAGTTCAAGGACTATATTGCGATCCCGAAGGCCAATGGATACCAGTCGCTGCACACGGTGCTGTTCGGCCCGTTCGGCGTTCATATCGAGGTGCAGATCCGCTCGGAGGACATGGAGAAGGTCGCCGAGGCCGGCGTCGCCGCGCACTGGCTGTACAAGCTCGGTGACAGCATTGCCGCGAGCAGCGGCGCACAGAAACGCGTCCGCGACTGGATGAGCGGTCTGCTCGAGATCCAGAAGAACGCCGGTAACTCGCTCGAGTTTCTCGAGAACGTCAGGATCGACCTGTTCCCCGACGAGGTCTACGTCTTCACGCCGCGCGGGCGCATCATGGAGTTGCCGCGTGGCGCGACGCCGGTCGACTTCGCCTACGCGGTACATACCGATATCGGCAACACCTGCGTTGCGGTCAAGATCGACCGCCGCCTCGCGCCGCTGTCGACGACCCTGCAGAGCGGGGAGACCGTCGAGATCATCACCTCGCCAGGCGCGCGTCCAAACCCCGTCTGGCTCAATTTCGTAGTCACCGGCAAGGCGCGCGCGACGATCCGGAATTACATGAAGAATCTCAAGCGCGACGAGTCGGTGGAGCTTGGCAGGCGATTGCTCGATCAGGCGCTGGTCAACGCCTGCTCGAAGTCGGTGCAGGATCTCGACGCCCATGACGTCGAGATCCTGCTGGCCGAGTTCAAGTGCCGTAACGTCGAGCAGCTCTACGATGACATCGGGCTTGGCAACCGGCTCGCGCCGCTGGTCGTCAGGCGACTGCTCGAGGCGCAAGCGGGCAAGGGCGAACCGGCATCACGCACGCGCGGGATCAAGCAGGTGTTTTCCCGCTACATGCCGGCCTGGCTCGGTGGCTCGAAGGACGCGTTGCGGCCGCTTGCGATCACCGGCACCGAAGGCATGGTCGTGACCTTCGCAAAATGCTGCAATCCGATACCCGGCGACCCGATCCAGGGTTTCGTTTCGTCTGGACGCGGCGTTGTCATTCATGCCGAATCATGCAAGAACGTCAAGGAGTTCCGCAACCAGCCCGAGAAGTGGATCGACGTGCAGTGGGAGACCAGCATTGAAGGCGAGTTCCCGGTCGAAATCCGCGTCGACGCGCTCAACCGCCGCGGCGTGCTCGCGACCGTCGCGGCGGCGATCGCCGCCATGGACGTCAACATCAATAATGTGACGATAGACGAACACGACGGGAAATACAGTACAATTATCTTCAATATCGCGGTGCATAACCGTGTGCATCTCGCCCGTGTGATGCGGCGCATCCGCACGATCGAGAATGTCGCGAAGATCTATCGCAAGCGGGCTTGAGAACCGCGATTCGTTCCAATACCAGGGGGAGCGTTGGACAGGGAGATCATCAATACTGACCGGGCGCCGGCCGCGATCGGGACATACTCCCAGGCGGTGAAGATCGGCACAACAGTGTGGCTTTCCGGCCAGATCCCGCTAGACCCGCGAACAATGCGGCTCGTCGACGGTGATTTCGAGGCGCAGGCGGTTCAGGTATTCGAAAACCTCGGTGAGGTTGCGCGCGCCGCGGGCGGCTCGCTTGCCGATGTCGTCAAGCTCAATATCTATCTGACCGACCTCGTCCACTTCCCGGTCGTCAATGAGGTCATGGGCCGTTATTTCGCCGCCCCTTACCCCGCCCGCGCTGCGGTCCAGGTTGCGGCGCTGCCGAAAGGCGCCGTCATCGAGGCCGACGGCGTCATGCACCTGCGGCGGGGGAGTTGAGTGTGTGCGCAACTCGCGCCATCGTCGCCGGTTTCCGGCCTGAAGGGGGTCGGTCCCCGTCTCGCCGAGATACTCGCGCGGCTTGATATCCGGACGCTCCAGGATCTACTGCTGCATCTTCCCGCACGTTACCAGGACCGGACTCGCATCGTGCCGATCGGTTCCTTGCGACCCGGCGCCGAGGCGGTGGTCGAGGGGATCGTGCAGCTTGCCCAGGTCCGGGCCGGGCGCCGCCGGATGTTGCTGGTCTATCTCAGCGATGGAACCGGTGCGCTGTTATTGCGATTTTTTCACTTCACGGCGCGGCAGCGCGAGAGCTTCACGAAAGGACTCCGACTGCGCTGTTACGGCGAGGTCAGGGGCGCGGGTGATACCCTTGAGATCATCCATCCCGAGTATCGGCTCATCGGCGATGATACGGTCGACGAGGCGCCGGCGCTGACACCGGTCTATCCGGCGACCGCCGGGCTGCACCAGACGACGCTGCGATCGCTGATCTCGCGGGTGGTGGACCGTCTCGGCGGCCCTGACGGCGAGAACTTTGTACCCGAGCTGCTGCCGCCCGAACTGCAATCCCGCTACCACCTGGCTTCCCTGCGTGACGCGTTGCTTTATCTCCATCGGCCGCCGCCGGAGGCGCCCGCCGACGCGCTTGCCGATGGATTACATCCCATGCGCAAGCGCCTTGCCTTCGAGGAACTGCTGGCCCACCAGCTCGGCATGCGCGCACTGCATACCGAAGTCGCGCGTCATCGTGCGCCGGTACTGGCGGCTACCGGAAAGCTGGGCCGGCGATTCATCAGCGGCTTGCCGTTCGAACTCACGGCGGCGCAACATCGCGTCATCGCCGATATCGAGCAGGATCTGCGCCGGGAGCATCCGATGCAGCGCCTGGTGCAGGGAGATGTCGGTTCCGGCAAGACTGTAGTCGCCGCGGCCGCGCTGCTGATCGCGGTCGAGGCGGGTTATCAGTCCGCGATCATGGCGCCGACCGAGCTGCTCGCGGAGCAACATTACCGCAACGTCGATGACTGGCTGAGACCGCTCGGCGTCGAGGTCGGCTGGCTGGCCGGCAAGAGTAAAGGCAAGGTGCGGCAGCATGCGCTCGATGCGCTGAAGTCGGGCGCGATGCAGGTGGCGGTCGGCACCCACGCGCTGTTTCAGCAGGAAGTCGAGTTCTCCTCGCTCGGGCTCGTCATTGTCGATGAGCAGCATCGCTTCGGCGTGCATCAGCGTCTGGCCCTGCGTGAAAAAGGACGCCGGCATGGCCGCTATCCGCATCAGTTGATCATGACTGCAACGCCGATACCGCGCACCTTGATGATGACCGCCTACGCTGATCTCGATTGCTCGATCATCGATGAACTGCCGCCGGGACGCCAGCCGGTAACGACCGTTGTCGTCCCCGACAGCCGACGGGATGAGGTCCTGCAGCGGGTCCGGGGCGAGTGTGTCGAGAAACGCCAGGCCTACTGGGTCTGCACTCTGATCGAGGAATCGGAGCTGCTGCAATGCCAGGCCGCGATCGATACCGCCGCGCATCTCGCAGAGACCCTGCCCGAGTTGCGGGTGGGACTGGTGCACGGCCGACTCAAGCCGGCGGAAAAGGAGTCGGTCATGGCCGAATTCAAGTCGGGCAATATCGATCTGCTGGTCGCGACCACGGTCATCGAGGTCGGCGTCGACGTGCCGAACGCGAGTCTGATGATTATCGAGAACGCCGAACGGCTGGGTCTCGCCCAGATCCACCAGTTGCGCGGCCGGGTCGGGCGCGGCAGTGAAAAAAGCGCGTGCGTATTGATGTATCATAGCCCGTTGTCCGCGCGCGCCCGGGCGCGCCTCGCGGTGCTGCGCGAGACCGCCGACGGGTTCGAGATCGCGCGGCGCGACCTCGATATGCGCGGGCCGGGCGAACTCCTCGGCGTACGCCAGGCCGGCCTGATGCGTCTGCGTGTCGCCGAGCTGCAGCGCGATAGCGAACTTATTGCGCCGGTCAGCGAAGCGGCCACCGCATTACTGGCGCGATTTCCTGATGCGGCGACATCGATCATGAAGCGCTGGTTCGATGGCCGTCCGCAATACAGCGTGGTCTAGGATTCAAATTCGGGCCGGGAGCTTGCGATACAGATTGTTCAAATCTCGAAGGGAGCCGGACTGGCGGCCGGCGCGCGCCATGCCGCGCGGCGAATTGCCACCGGAGCTCGCCTCCTGGCTCATCGATACGGATTCCCTGACTCGCCGCCTGCGCACCATGTGCGGTGCAGCGTTCAGTGTCCGCGTCATCGGGCAACGCCGGCGTCGGCCGCTGCCGAGCGAGCGCGCGGCGCTGAACCTTCCCGACCACGCCTGGGCGCTGGTGCGTGAGGTGCGATTGCTGTGCGCTACGCGAGCGGTCGTCCATGCCCGTACGATCATGCCGGAAGAGACATTAAAAGGCGCCCGCCGGCGCTTCGCGCATCTCGGCAATCGCCCGCTCGGCGAGATACTGTTCTCGGATCATCGCATCGTGCGCGGTGACATGGAAATAGCCCGCATCGAACCCGGCCATGAGCTGCATGCCATGGCCGTCGATCGCGGGCGCGCCGCCATCTGGGGACGGCGTTCGGTATTCATGATTGACGGCCATCCCCTGCTCGTCAACGAGATCTTCCTGCCTGGCATTCTCCGGCGCCACCTATGACGATCGATCGTGCCAGGCTGACGGAACGCGCGCGCGTCTATGCGCGATTGATGCGTATCGAGCGTCCGATAGGCACCTTGCTGCTGATATGGCCTGCGCTGTGGGCGCTGTGGATCGCCGCTGAAGGCGTTCCGAACGGATGGGTCCTGACCGTGTTCGTGCTGGGTGTCTTCCTGATGCGCTCGGCCGGATGCGTCATTAACGACTTTGCTGACCGCCATATCGACAGGCACGTCGCCCGTACCAGAGGGCGCCCGTTCGCTCGTGGCGAAGTCACAAACCGCGAGGCGCTGATTCTGTTCGTCATGCTGTGTCTGATCGCATTCCTGCTGGTGCTGACGCTGAACACGCTGACCATCCTGCTCTCTTTCGTCGCCATTGCGCTGGCCGTGACATACCCGTTCATGAAGCGTTACACCTATCTGCCCCAGATCCATCTCGGCATGGCCTTCGCGTGGTCGGTGCCGATGGCCTTCGCCGCGCAGACCGGTACGATCCCGCAGGATGCCTGGCTGATCTACATCGCGACCGTGCTGTGGACGACCGCCTACGACACGATGTACGCGATGGTCGATCGCGACGATGACATCCGCATCGGCGTAAGATCGACCGCGATCCTGTTCGGCGAACAGGATCGCCTGATCATCGGCCTGATCCAGGGCCTGCTGTTCGTCGTCCTGCTGATCGCCGGCAACCGCCTCGAACTCGGCGGCGCCTGGACCCTCGGTCTGCTCACCGCCGCGGGCCTCGCCATCTACCAGCAATACCTGATCCGCCGCCGCGAGCCCGGCGCCTGCTTCCGCGCCTTCCTGAACAACAACTGGTTCGGCGCCGCGATATTCGCCGGCATCGTGCTGCACTATCTATAGAATGGATGCCTTGCCACGGTCGCCGGCGTGCTCAATAAAGAACATGACATTGCCATTGGCAATGTAATCGGGTCAAATATGTTCAATTTGCTCGCGGTCCTCGGGAGGCCGGCCCTGATCGCGCCTGGTGTGCTGGAGCGGGATCCCTATCAGGCTTCAGACGGATGACGACATGACGCCGCATACAAAATCACCAGCTGCCGGTCCACGGGACGGCAACACCTTCGATGAGCGGCAACTGAAGCAACTCGGTGTCGCGGTCATTGAGACCGAAGCTGCGGCCGTGCACGCGCTCGCCGCCCGGATCGGAGATGCTTTCGTCGCCGCTTGCCGCTACATGATCGCCTGTGATGGCCGCATCGTAGTGCTCGGCATGGGCAAGTCCGGGCATATCGGCGGCAAGATCGCCGCGACGCTTGCGAGCACCGGCAGCCCGGCATTCTTCGTCCATCCCGGCGAGGCGAGTCACGGCGACCTTGGCATGATCACCGCACGTGATGTCGTGCTCGCGATCTCCAATTCCGGTGAGACCGACGAACTGCTGACGATCCTGCCGCTGATCAAGCGCCTCGGCGTCCCGCTGATTGCGCTGACCGGCAACGCCGATTCGACGCTGGCGCGCGCCGCCGAGGTCAATATCGACGTCAGCGTCGAACATGAGGCCTGTCCGCTGGGGCTGGCGCCGACTTCGAGCACCACGGCGACGCTGGTCATGGGCGATGCGCTGGCCGTGTCGCTGCTCGAGGCGCGCGGCTTCACCGCCGAGGATTTCGCCCGCTCCCATCCGGCCGGGCGACTCGGCAGGCGTCTGCTGCTGCTGATACGGGACATCATGCATACCGGTGATGCGGTGCCCAAGGTGCGCGCCGGCGTCCCGGTCAGCGAGGCACTGGTCGAGATGACGCGCAAAAATCTGGGTATGACCGCAATCGTCGATGACGCGAACAGGCTCGACGGCATTTTCACCGACGGCGATCTGCGCCGGATACTCGACCGGCGCATCGATGTGCATGTCGCCGTGGTCGGCGACGTCATGACGCGCAATTGCAAGTCGATCACGCCCGACCTGCTCGCGGCGGAAGCGCTCAAGATGATGGAGCAGCACGGCATCAACGCCCTGCCGGTCGTTGATGGTGAAGGCCGGCTGATCGGGGCGTTGAACATGCATGACATGTTGCGAGCGGGCGTCGTCTGATCGACATGCAGGAGATCCTCGACAAGGCGCGACGCATACGACTGGTCGTCTTCGATGTCGACGGCGTGCTGACCGACGGCGGGTTATTCATCGATTGCGACGGCCGCGAACACAAGGTCTTCAATTCGCGTGATGGCCACGGCATGAAGATGCTGCAGGAATCCGGGGTGCGGATCGGTATCATCAGTGGCCGCAATTCGGGCGCGGTCACCCATCGCATGTCTGGGCTGGGCATCGACCTCGTGTTTCAGGGCTGGCAGGACAAGCTGCCGGCCTTCGAGCAACTCAGGCAGACAGCCGGGCTTGATACTTTCGAGATCGCCTGCGTCGGCGACGATGTCGTCGATCTCCCGATGCTGCGTCGCTCCGGACTTGCGATAGCGGTCAATGACGCCCACGAACTGGTCAGGAAGCACGCCGACTGGATCACACCGAGCTGCGGTGGCCGCGGCGCGGCGCGTGATGTCTGCGAACTGATCATGCAGGCCCGGGGCGTGCTTGCATCCCGTTGGGACAGCTATCTTTCCACCGATTCGTGACCAGGCCGGGTCCCGGATGACACGGCGGCGCCAATGCGCATATTTACCGACAAACGTCCGCTTACCTATATTCTGCTGATTGCCGCTGTGGTTGCCAGCGGCTGGTGGCTGCATCGCGTGGATCTGGGAACCATTGAATACCAGGCTCCCGTCATTGAAGAGTTCGATTATTACCTGTCCGTATTCACGCTCGACGAAATGGATGCGCAGGGGGCGCTGAAGCACACGCTGCTCGCCGAAAACCTGTATCATTACCCGGATACGGAGCAGTCGACGCTGGCGCGCCCGCGCCTTTTGTTCTTTGAGGACAATCGCAGGATCTGGGAGATATCCGCGCAAAAAGGCTTGATACTGGACACCGACCGGTCAGTGTCACTGAGCGGCGAGGTCCATATCCAGTATGCGGGCGTGATCGATAACCAGGATTTCGAGGTATTCACCGATGAGCTTCAGATCTGGCTGGACGACAAGCACGCCGCAACCGCCGATCCGGTCAGGATCGTCCAGGGGGCTGGCACCACCTGGTCGACGGGCATGAAGGTCGAGTTTGATTTGCGTCGCATCCATCTGCTGTCCGACGTGCGTGGTGACTATGTACCCTGGTAGTGCCGCCGCCCCGATACTGGTTTTGGCATTGCTGGCGTTCCCACCCGTCGCCGCGGCCCTTGATAGTGACAGGGAACAGCCGATCCATCTCGAGGCAGACAGCGTGCAAATCGACGACCTCAAGGGCGTGAGCATCTATCGCGGCAACGTCATCTACAGCCAGGGTACGATCCGCCTCGAAGCGGATACCGTGCATATTTACCATGATGAGCACAGGAAGATCAGCCGCCTCGAGGCGCTCGGCGAGCCCGCCCGCTTCCGTCAGCGGTTGGAAGGCGATGACAAAGACATGCTGGCGAACGCCCGGCGTATGCAGTACTTCGCGCACCCCGAGCGACTGGTGCTCGAGCACGACGCTTATATATGGCGTCAGGATGTCGAGTTTACCGGCGACTTCATCAGTTACGACGCCGAGCAAGATGTGGTGAGCGCCACGAAGGAATCCGAAGACGGCCGGATCCGCATCGTGATTCCGCCGCGACAGGCGAATCCGGCGTCGCCCGCCGGTGAACAGGATGCCCGCTGATCGGATGGACCTGCTCGGCGTCAACAGGATCAGCAAGAGCTACCGCGGCCGCAAGGTTGTCAGCGATGTGTCGATGCGTATCGTCGCGGGTGAGATCGTCGGATTGCTCGGTCCAAACGGGGCGGGCAAGACGACCTGTTTCTACATGATTGTCGGGCTGGTGCCGTGCGGTGAGGGGTCAATCACGCTCAATGAGCGTATTATCACCAACTATCCGATGCACGTCAGGGCGCGTATGGGCATCGGTTATTTGCCGCAGGAAGCGTCGGTGTTCCGCAAGCTGACGGTGGCCGACAACCTGCTCGCGGTGCTCCAGGCCAGGGAAGATCTGGACAAGGCCGGACAGGAGCAGCGGGCGGCGGAACTTCTGGAGGAGTTTCATATCGCGCACCTGCGGGATTCCCGGGGCATGAGCCTGTCGGGGGGCGAGCGCAGGCGCGTCGAGATCGCGCGTACCTTGGCGATGGAGCCGCGTTTCGTGCTGCTTGACGAGCCGTTCGCCGGCGTCGACCCCCTGTCCGTTCTGGATATTCAGCGCATAATCAGATATCTGCGTGACAAGGGCATCGGCATCCTGATCACCGATCACAATGTCAGGGAGACGCTTGGGATCTGCGAGCGCGCCTACATCATGAATGAGGGCGCGATTTTGTCCGAGGGGAGGCCGGAGGAGATTCTGGCCGACACGCGGGTGCGGGAAGTGTATCTGGGCGCCGATTTTCGCCTCTAGGCCGGACAAGTTGATCACGGGAATGGCTGCGTTACACTATATCGCCTTCAAACTGTATTAAAATTACAGAACGCGGAAGTCGCCGACGCCGCATTACCGGTCGCAGATGAAACAAACCCTTCAAATTCGCCTCGGTCAGCATCTGACCATGACGCCGCAACTGCAACAGGCGATACGTTTGTTGCAGCTGTCGACAATGGAGCTTCGTGAAGAGATCCAGGAAGCGCTCGACTCGAACATGATGCTCGAGCTGTCGGAAGACGGCGGCAGCGGTGATGATGGCGATGACGGTGATGGCGGCGAGGCGGCGAATGGCGTGATCGAAAACGGCTCCTTGAGCGTCGAGCCAGATCCGGACGGACTGCAGAACGTCAATTACGAGTCTGATGATTCCGTCGTCGAACTTCAGGAGGCCGTCACCCGTACGGAACTGAGCAACCCGGAGGATTTGCCGGTCGACAGCATCTGGGAGGATATCTACGACGCCCCGATGCTGCCCCTCAGTCACGCAGCGGACTCCGAAGGTTTCGAATTCGACAATCAGAACCGCTCCTCCGAGACGCTGCATGAGCACCTCGAGTGGCAGATGCAGATGAGTCATTTCAGCGACCGTGATCGCGTGATTGCGATGTCGATCATCGATGGAATCGACGACCGCGGTTACCTCGGAGACTCGCTCGAGGAGATCCGCGAGGTACTGGTCAAGGAACTGGAGGATCTCGAGATCGAAGAGGTTGAGACCGTGCTGCGGAGGATACAGCACTTCGATCCGGTCGGTGTCGGTGCGCGCGATCTGCGTGAATGCATCCTGATCCAGCTGCAGTATTGCGATCCCTCGACGCCGTGGCTCGAGGAAGCGAAGGAGGTCGTCAATACCCATATCGAACTGCTGGGCAGACGGGAGTATGCCCAGCTGATGCGCAAGCTGAAATGTTCCCAGGAGGAACTGCTGCAGGTCATCAGCCTGGTCCAATCGGTTAATCCGAACCCGGGCAGCCTGATTACCGACAGGAAGATCGAATATATCATTCCTGATGTCATCGTGACGCGGGAAAAGGACGCCTGGAAGGTCGAACTCAACCCCGAGGCGATGCCGCGGGTGCGCATCAATGCCGGCTATGCCCGCCTGGTCAAGCGCGCCGACAACAGCGCGGACAATGCCTATATGAGAAACCAGTTGCAGGAAGCGCGTTGGTTCGTCAAGAGCCTGCAGAGCCGTAATGACACCCTGCTCAAGGTTGCGACCTGCATCGTCGAGCGGCAGCGCGGATTCCTCGAACATGGCGAGGAGGCGATGAAGGCGCTGGTGCTGCATGACGTCGCCAAGACCGTCGACATGCACGAATCGACGATTTCCAGGGTCACTACCCAGAAGTTCATGCACACCCCGCGCGGGATCTTCGAATTGAAATATTTCTTTTCCAGCCATGTCAGCACTGACAGTGGCGGCGAGTGTTCGGCTACTGCGATCCGCGCGCTGATCAGGAAATTCGTCGCCGCGGAGGACAGGGGCAAGCCGCTCAGCGACAGCAAGATCGCCCTGATGCTCAAGCAGCAGGGGATCAACGTCGCGCGCAGGACCATCGCGAAATACCGTGAATCGCTGTCGATACAGTCATCGAGCGAACGGAAGCGCCTGGTTTGAATCCTGACTAGAAGTCAAACTATCTCGATACAGGTTACATAATGAGCGCGTTGGAAAATTTGTTCAGGCCCGAGCGGGTCGCCACCCGCAGCAACGTCAGCAGCAAAAAGCGAGCGCTGGAGCTGATCAGCGAGTTGATGACGGCTGGTGACTCCACGCTCGCCCGGTCCGAGGTGTTCACCAGCCTCATCGAGCGAGAGCGTCTCGGCAGCACTGGCCTCGGCCACGGCGTGGCCATACCGCACGGCAGGCTGAAAAGCCTCGATCATGCCGTGTGCGCCTTCCTGCGACTCACCGATGGCGTCGAGTTCGACGCCGGGGACGGCCGTCCGGTCGACATGATCTGCGGCTTGCTGGTTCCGGAGCAGTCGACCGGGGAACATCTGGATATCCTCGCGACGCTGGCCGAGATGTTCAGCGATATCAAATTCTGCGAGCAGATGCACGCCGCGCGAACCGGCAATGAAATCTACCAGTTGCTGATATCCTGGCGTCAGGGTGGCGCAAAGAAGGCGGCAGGACCCTCCGCTTAACTACATGAGCAGCGGTATTACAACGGCGGAACTGTTCGATGCCCATGCAGAGCGGCTGGACCTGTCCTGGGTCGCGGGCCTCACGGGTGGGGAACGCCAGATCGAGCCGGAGGACGCCAGCACCGCGCGAAATCCGTCCATCGTTTCCTGGGCCGGGCATCTGAATCCTGTCCATCCCTGCCGGATCCAGGTCATCGGGCCGGTCGAAAGGGCTTACCTCGCCGATCTCGACCAGGCTGCGCGCGCCGTTCTCCTGGAGCGCCTCTTTTCCGGGAATACGGCCTGCGTCATCGTCAGCGACGGCGAGAAGGTCGCAGACTATTTCGTCACCATGGCGGACGCTGGTGCTATCCCGTTGTTCCGCAGCAACCTTGCCGGCTACAAGATCATCAGTCACCTTCAGCACTACCTGTCCAACGTCCTTGCCGAACGCATGAATCTGCATGGCGTTTTTATGGAAGTACTCGGTATAGGCGTACTGTTGACCGGAAAGAGCGGTATCGGCAAGAGCGAGCTGGCGCTCGAGCTGATCAGTCGCAATCACCGCCTTGTCGCCGATGACTCGCCGGAATTTCGCCGCATCGCACCGGATGAACTGAACGGCTGCTGCCCGTCCGGGCTGATCGGTTTCCTCGAGGTTCGCGGGCTCGGCGTGCTGAACATCCGCGCGATGTTCGGCGACAGCGTCGTCAAGCTCAACAAGAACCTGCGGCTGATCATCGATCTGCAGCGAATGAGCGATCAGGAACTGGCGCAGCTCGACCGGTTGGAGGGAAGTCACCGCTACCTGACCATACTCGATGTCGAGGTGCCGCAAATCACGCTGCCAGTGGTTCCCGGCCACAATCTTGCTGTCCTCGTGGAGGGGGCGGTGCGCAATCATATACTGCTGCTGAAGGGCTATAATGCGAGCCAGGTGTTCATCGAGCGCCAGCAGCGGCAGATCCTTGAGGGTGACGCATGAGACTGCTGATCATCAGCGGCCTGTCGGGGTCCGGAAAAAGTATCGCCTTGCAGGCCCTCGAGGACCAGGATTACTACTGCATCGACAATCTGCCGCTCGGGCTGCTGTCGCAGTTCACCGGGCAGATGACCGACAGCGCCTCGAAACGCAACATTGACAACGTCGCAGTCGGCATAGACGCGCGCAACCTGGTGCGTGATCTCGGCCGGTTCAGCGAGATAGTCGACGGGATCAGGGGCAGGGGGATCACCTGCGAGGTCGTGTTCCTGACCGCGTCCGACACCGTCCTGATCAAACGATTCAGTGAGACCCGGCGCAAGCACCCACTGACCCGTTCCGGCGTCTCGCTGACCGAGGCCATCGTCGAAGAACGCAAGCTGCTGTCGCCTATCTCGATCAGCGCCGATCTGCAGATCGACACCAGCAACCTGAATGTCCACCAGTTGCGCGGCATCGTCAGGGAACGCATCGTCAAGCGCAAGCTGCCGTCACTTTCGCTGCAGTTCCTGTCCTTCGGCTACAAACATGGCATTCCGGCGGACGTTGATTTCGTATTCGATATCCGCTGCCTGCCAAATCCCTACTGGGATCCGCAATTGCGGCTGCGCAAGGGCACCGATCCCGAAGTGATCAAATTCCTCGAGCAGCAGCCGGGTGTCAGGCAGATGTTCGAGGATATCCGTACCTTTCTCGAACGCTGGATTCCCTCGTTCGAGGCCGAGAACCGTAATTACATCAGCATTGCGATCGGCTGTACCGGAGGCCAGCACCGGTCAGTCTACCTGGTCGAGGCACTGGCTTCTCACTTCCGGCGCTCGCGTGACAACGTGATGATCCGTCATCGGGAGCTGGCATGAGAGTCGGCCTGTGCCTGATTTCCCACAATAGGATCGGGGAGTCGCTGTTAGAGACCGCAACCTCGATGCTGGGCGGCCGCCCGCTGCCGGTGTCGGTCATATCGGTCACTTCGGGTTGTGATCCTGACAAGGTGCTGGTACAGGCCAGGGACGCAGTCAGGTCGATCGATCAGGGCGACGGTGTGATTGTACTGACCGACATGTACGGTTCGACGCCGAGCAACATCGCGACGGCGCTTATACGAGACAATGAACACATCATCGTGATCTCCGGCATGAATCTGCCGATGCTGGTGCGTCTGATGAATTATCCTGCACTCAATATCACGCAGCTCGCGGCGAAGGCCCTGAGCGGCGGTCAGGAAGGCATTTTCCGCTGTGGCGCGGATCAGGAGCACTGATGACAGCTCGCAGAGAGGTCTATATAGTCAACAAACTGGGTCTTCATGCGCGTGCCGCGGCAAAACTTGTCACGCTGGCGTCCGGATTCGAGTCCGAGGTGTTTCTGGCGCGCGGGAGCAGGAAAGTGAATGGCAAGAGCATCATGGGCGTGATGATGCTCGCCGCCGGCCGGGGAACTTCGATAGAAGTCATCGCGGAAGGCGGCGACGAGGAAGAGGCGGTCAACCGGATAGAGGAATTGATACAGAGGCGCTTCGGAGAGGACGCCTGACCGAATAGGGAACATACGCCTGACCGGGGAGTTCTATGGCCCATGACCCTGATACTGACCGGAATAAGCGTATCCAGAGGCGTTGTCATAGGCAAGGCGGCGATCCTCAAGCGTGACGAGATCAACGTCACTGAGTACACGATCCCGAGACCCCTGCTGCACGAGGAAATCGCCCGCTTCAGGACCGCTCTGCGCAAGGCCAAGCAGCAAGTCAGGGCGATTCGCAACCGCATCCCCGGAGATACTCCGGAAGAAGTCGCCTTCTTCATTGATACCCATTTGCTCATGCTCGATGACAGCGTCATCCTGGAGGGGCCGATCAGTATCATTGAATCCCGCCAGTGCAACGCCGAATGGGCGCTAAAACAGCAGCGCGACGCGCTGGTGCGGGTTTTCGAGGAACTGGACGATGCCTATCTGCGCGCACGCAAGGATGATATCGACCATGTCGTCAACCGTATCCAGCGCAACCTCCAGGGACATTGCGATTTCCGTACTGAAGTTCATAACTACAATCTGCGTGGCGCGATCCTGATCGCCGACGATCTGTCTCCTGCCGAGACGCTGCACATGCAGCAGCAGGGCGTCGCAGCCTTCGTGACGGAGTACGGCGGCGCGAACTCGCATACCGCAATCCTGGCCCGCAGTCTGGGGATACCGGCGATTGCCGGCGTGCATCATGCGCGGAATTTTCTGCGCCAGGACGAAATGGTCATCATCAATGCCCGGCAGGGCATCGTGATCGCGGCGCCCGGTGCGCCCGAGCTGGAGTTCTTCCGCGACAGCCAGCGCGAGGAGAAACGCTACCTTGCCGGGCTGAACAAAACCAGCAAGCAACCCGCGGTCACGCGCGACGGCCAGGCGATCACGCTGATGGCCAATGTCGAGATTGAAGAGGATTTCGCTACAAGCAGGCGGGTCGGCGCTTCCGGCGTCGGGTTGTTTCGTACAGAGATGCTGTTCATAAACCGCGAGATACTGCCGGACGAGGAGGAGCAATATGAGGCTTATACGCGCGCCGTTCTCGAGATGAGCGGCGCGCCCGTCACGATACGCACTCTGGATCTCGGCGCCGACAAGTGCCTGGGGAAACACGGCCGCGAAAGCGCTAATGGCATGAATCCCGCGATGGGTCTGCGCGCGATACGCTGGAGTCTCAAGGACCCCGCGCTGTTCTCGCCGCAGCTGCGCGCGATTCTCCGGGCGTCGGCACTGGGCCCGGTGCGCATGATGATCCCGATGCTCTCCAGCGAGGGCGAATTGCTGCAGGTGTTGCGCCTGATCGACGAGGAGAAGGCGTTGCTCGCGCGCAACGGCGTCGATTTCGATCCCGGTATCCGGATTGGCGCGATGATCGAGGTGCCGGCCGCTGCGCTGGCTGCAGGGACGTTTACCCGTCGCCTCGATTTTCTATCGATCGGCACCAATGACCTGATCCAGTATACGCTGGCCGTCGATCGCCGTGACGAGGAGGTCAATTACCTGTATGACCCGCTGCATCCGGCGATACTCCGGCTCATCCAGATGACGATCAATGCCGGGCGCCGTGCCGGGATTCCGGTCGGGATGTGTGGCGAGATGGCGGGTGAGCCGCGCTATACCCGGCTGTTGCTGGGAATGGGGCTGCGTGAGTTCAGCATGTATCCGGCTACGCTGCTCGAAGTCAAGCAGGTCATCGCCAACAGCGACCTGTCCGCCCTCGTTCCCGAGGCGAGACGCATCCTGCGTATGGAAAGCACGGAACGGATCAGCGCCGCGCTCGAGGCCATCAATCGCCTGCCGTAAGCGGGAGATTGCCGAAGCGATCGGCGTGGCATCACCATCTCTGGCGCCCGCAGTCGGCGGACCCGGACTCCGGTTATACATTCCCATCGCTGAAAAAAAATCCGCGTATAATGATCGCCCATGAACAGGGACAGCCTGGTACAGGTAGAGCACCTGTACCGATACTACGGTCATTTGTGCGCCGTCAACGATATCAGCTTTGAGATCGGGCGAGGAGAGGTGCTGGGTTTTCTGGGGCCGAACGGGGCAGGAAAATCGTCGACGATGCAGATCATCAGCGGCAATCTGGCCCCGAGCGCCGGACGCGTGCTGATCAACGGCAGCGATATCCTTGATGAACCCGCGGCGGCAAAGTCGCATCTCGGCTATCTGCCGGAGCAACCCCCGTTGTATCGCGAGTTGACCGTCGATGAGTACCTGCGCTACTGCGCGCGACTGAATCGGATTCCACGCGACCGGTTACGAGCGGCGGTTGAACGCGCAAAGGAACGATGCGGTCTCGGCGACGTCGGGCGCCGCCTGATCGGCAATCTCTCGAAGGGATTTCAGCAGCGTGTCGGTATCGCCCAGGCGATCATCCATAACCCGGCAGTCGTGATCCTCGACGAGCCTACGGTCGGGCTCGATCCGATTCAGATCCGGGAGATACGCAGCCTGATCCGCGAACTCGGCGGCGACCACAGTGTTATCCTGTCGACGCACATACTGCCGGAAGTGCAGGCGGTGTGCGACCGTGTGCAGATCATCCACCGCGGCGCCCTGGTGTTCAATGACACCATCGAGGGCCTGCAACGCCAGATGATCGTGTCCTGCCTTTCGGTCAGATTTCGCAATCCGCCGCCGCGTGCCGAGCTCGAGGCCCTCGCGGGCATTGCCGCGGTCGACGATCTCGGTGACGGCCACTTTCGCCTGCAGTATATGCCGGACGCCGATGACACCGCGGAGCGTCTTATTGAAGCGTCGGTCGCGAGGGGCTGGCGCCTCTGTGAAGCGACCCAGGAACGCAGGTCGCTGGAGGAGATCTTCGTCGATATCACCCGCAGCGATGAAACCATGGCGGCGGGACAGGGCAATCATTCGGAGGTCGCGGCGTGATGATCCTGGCGATTGCCGGCCGCGAGTTGCGCAGCCTGTTTCTGTCGCCGCTGGCGTGGACGCTGCTCGCGGTGATGCAGGTCGTGCTCGCCTGGATATTCTCGTCACAGGTCGATTTCTTCCTGCAGATCCAGGCCCGGCTGAGCGGTATGCCCGGCGCGCCGGGGGTCACCGAACTGGTCATCGCGCCGCTGTTCGGCAACGCGGCTTTCATCCTGCTGCTGATCGTCCCGCTGGTCACGATGCGCCTGGTCAGCGACGAGTTGCGCAATCGCACCCTTTCGCTGTTGTTCTCGGCGCCGATCTCGATGACCGAGATTGTCCTCGGTAAATATCTCGGCGTGCTCGGCTTCCTGTTTCTGCTGCTGGTTCTGATCGCGTTGATGCCCTTGTCACTGTTGCTGGCCGGCGCGCTGGATCCCGGCCTGGTCGCGTCCGGCCTGCTCGGCCTGTTCCTGCTGCTCGCCGCCTTCGCTGCGGTCGGGCTGTTCATGTCGACACTGACCAGCCAGCCGACGATCGCCGCGGTTGCAGGATTCGGGGCGCTGTTGCTGCTGTGGATCATCGACTGGGGCACCGGCGCGGCGGATCGCGAAGACAGCACGCTGACTTACCTGTCGATGCTGCGTCATTACGAACCACTGTTGCGCGGAGCCTTCAGCAGCGCCGACGTGATCTACTATCTGCTGATAGTCGTGACTTTTCTGGTGCTCAGCATAAGACGCCTCGATTCCTATCGCCTGCAACATTGATACGATGAAGGTGACGACTCGTACACGACGCATGTTGCGGCTGCAGACGCTGCTGTTCGTGCTGCTTTTCCTTGTTGTCATCGGCTTGCTCGGCTGGCTCAGCACGCGCTATGCCTACGAGGCGGACTGGACCGCAAGCGGTCGCAACACGCTGTCGGAGGCCAGTATCGCGCTATTGCGCGAGATGCCGGAGGAAGTGCGGATTACCGCATGGGCGCGCGAGGCGCCGCCGTTGCTGCGCAGGAATATCGGAGACCTCGTCGCGCGCTACCAGCGCCACAAAGCGGATATCCGGCTGGAATTCATTAATCCCGATCGCGAGCCGCAGCGCGCGCGCGAGCTCGGCATCGCCGACGGCGAACTGGTCATCGCCTTTCTGAATCACGAGGAGCGCCTGCGCGACGTCTCTGAAAGCGGCCTGACGAACGCGCTGCAGCGTCTTGCGCGGGGCGGTGACCGCCGGCTGCTGTTCCTTGCCGGTCACGGCGAGCGGAACCCGGACGGCCGCGCCGATCAGGATTACCAGGTGTGGACCGAACAATTGCGAAGCAAGGGCATAGACGCCGCCCGAATCAATCTCGTCGAAGCGCCCGCGATCCTGCCGGAGGCGATTGCGCTGGTGATCGCCGCCCCGCAATCCGTACTGATGCCCGGTGAGGTCGCGATCATCAGCGAGCATGTCGAGCGCGGCGGGAATCTGCTGTGGCTGGCCGAACCCGGGGATGGCCTGCACGGGCTCGAGCCGCTCGCTGAATACCTGGGCATCCGCTTCGAACAGGGCGTCGTCGTCGATCCGACGGTGTCACAGGTCGGCTCGATGCTGTTCGGCATCGATGATCCTCGCGTTACGCTGGTCGCGAACTACCCGCTGCATGAACTGACGCGTGGATTCGATCGCAATACGCTGTTTCCGGTCGCCGGCGCGATCACGATCGGATCTCCTGTCATCTGGGAGACCGCCCCGGTCCTGCGGACGCTGTCGGGAACCTGGCTCGAAAGCGGTGAAGTCATGGGGACGGTAACCTTTGACGAAGGCGTGGATATCCCGGGGCCGCTGACCCTCGGTGTCGCGCTGACGCGCAAGATCGATGCTGCTCCGGAAGCGCGGACACAGCGTATTTTCGTCGTCGCCGACAGCGATTTCCTGTCGAACGGTTTCCTCGGTCTGGGCGGCAACCTGCAGCTCGGATTCAACATTGCGAACTGGCTCGCCAGTGACGACCGCTTCATCGATATCCCGGCGCGCACCGCTCCTGACCTGTCACTGGAATTCACGCCGCTGACGACTGCCGTCATCGGTTTCGGTTTCCTGCTGGTGCTGCCGGCCGCCCTGCTCGCCAGCGGCCTGGTGATCTGGTTCCGGCGCCGCCGGCGCTGATGCGGCATGCTGAAGCGTCTTTTGCTCAATCTGGGGCTTGCCGTCATGGTGGCGGCGCTGGTTCTGGTCGTCTGGCTCGAGCCTGGCATCGACCGGGATGCGGGTTCCACCCGGCTTACCGCCCTCGCGGTGGAAGAAATCGCGCGGATCATGATTCAGCGGAGCGGTCACGACGAGATCGTCCTCGAGCGCGGCGAACACAGCCAGTGGCGCCTGTCGGCGCCGTTGCAGGCGCCGGCCAACGAATTCAGGATCGAGCCGCTACTGCAGATTGTCAACGCAACCAGCCATGCGCGCTTCGCGGCCGCGCCCGGTGAACTGGCCGGATTTGGTCTCGACCCGCCACGCGCGGTATTGCGCATCGGCACTGTTGACATCGCCTTTGGTGACACCGAACCGATTGATCACCGGCGTTATGTGCAGGTCGGCAATATCGTCCACCTGGTCGATGACAATTACCTGGATCGCCTGGAGCTCGGTCCCGCGTCGTTCGTGTCGAACCGCCTGCTGCCCGCAGGAAGCCATCCTGTCAGACTGGTGCTGCCGGATTTCACGATCGAGCAGGATGCGCAGGGCCGCTGGAGGATCGAACCGGAGCGGGAGATTTCGATGGATGCACTGAACCAGATCGTCGATGCATGGACTCATGCCAACGCGCTTCTCGTTCAACCTTACGACGGCGATGTGGCGCAGGGGAAGATCAGCATAACCTTGCAGGGCAGCGGGCAGCCGCTCGAGTATCACATCATTGAATCGGAAGCCGATCTCGTGCTGGCGCTACCCGAGGCCGGGCTCGTCTATCATCTGGGCTCGGATCAGGGCAGTCGGATGCTGAAGCCGACGCCGGACCCGGACGCGCTGTTGCGATGACGGCGATGCCTGAATATGCCCGAACTGCCTGAAGTCGAGACCGCGCGCCGCGGCATCGCGCCGGCACTGACCGGCCGCAAGGTCGCGGCGCTCGTCGTGCGCGAACGCCGCCTGCGCCTGCCGCTGTCGCGCCGGCTCGATCGCGGACTGCCGGGTCAGACGATCGAGGCGGTCGAGCGCCGGGCCAAGTACCTGCTGTTGCGGACTCATGCCGGGACCGTGATCCTGCATCTCGGCATGTCTGGCAGCCTGCGCCTCGTGCGAACCGGCGCCACTCCGGACAGACATGAGCACTTCGATATCGTGCTCACGGACGGCGTCGTCCTGCGTTACCGGGATCCGCGCCGCTTCGGACTTGCGGTATGGACCACCGGTGACCCGCTGCGTCATGAACTGCTTAGGAACATCGGGCCGGAACCGTTCAGTGAGGCCTTCACCGGCGCCTGGCTTCATATGCGATCACGCGGCAGAACGACCGCAATCAAGCCCTTCCTGATGGACGCCGCGACGGTCGCCGGCGTCGGTAACATCTATGCGAACGAGGCGCTGTGGATCGCCGGCGTCCGTCCGCTGCGCCAGGCCGGGCGGATATCCGCGCCGCGCTACGATCGCGTTGCCGATGCGATCCGGCAGGTACTCGCCGATGCGATCCGGCAGGGCGGCACGACCCTGCGCGATTTCCATGATGAACAGGGACGCAAGGGGTGGTTCGAGCAGCAACTCAAGGTCTACGGGCGGGACGGACTGCCGTGCACGGGCTGCGGCGCGACCATCAGAAGTATCCGGCAAGCGCAGCGCGCGACCTGGTACTGCGCTGCTTGCCAGCGCTAGTTTAATAAAGATTAATGGGGTCAGACCCCATTAAACTGTCGCCGGCGGGCAGGTCTGCCAGATCCTCCGCATCCCAGGCCATGATCTGGAGGAGGACGCCGCCCTCGTTGACGTCGAGGGTCTGGGTGACACCGGTCAATTCCGAGACGCGCCTGACCAGGAAGGCATTTTGCGGGTCGGTCGGGTCGAAGATCAGATGGGTGATGCCGCTCAGCGACGCGAGGAACTCCATGTTGGTCTGCTCGGTATCGGGCGGAAGCTGGAAGGTATCGAGCCGGGTCGCGATCATCGTGCGTCCCGGCCACTGGCTGGCGATCCTCAGTTTTTCCGTGGCCTCGAGATTGTCCGCTACTTCCTGTGCGATGATGCGGATCAGTTCGTCCTGCGGGCTCATCTCGCCGGCCTGGATCGCCTGAACCCGCGCCTTGTCGGAAATCATCGAGCTGATCGAGATCAGGAAGAACACGCTCAGTACGAGCGCCCGGTTGCGCAGCAGTCCTCTCCCTCCCGCAGCCATCAAGGTGTTGAGCCGTACCAGGTGATAGGCGCCGCGGAACAGGACCAGTGTGACCGCGATCAACGCCCATGCGGGGTCAGCCGCGGCAAGCCCGATGATGACGCCGAACAGCAGCGTCGTACCGAGCAGGTCGGTCGTCAGGAATCGCCGGTCGACCCAGGCGATTACGAGCAATGCGAGAGTCAGCAGCGTGGCCACGAGCATGCCGGGTTCTCCGCTGACTCCGGTCAGCGCGTGCCACGACTGGCCCAGTGTGAAAAACGGATTTTGCAGCCATTCGGTGGACTGCCAGCCGCCGCGCATCGCGGTCGTGATCGAGACGATCAGCGCAAGCCCGATATACAGGTATTTCTTGCGGCGCAGGTCGGCGATTTCCTTGTTATGCCAGTACCATGCGAGCGCCGCCGGGTAAGCGAGCCCGAGCGGGTGGATGGTGATCGTGATCAGCACCCAGATCATCATGATAAAGAACCAGGTACTGAGCGGACGCGGCGCGTCGTCATGCTTCCGCGAGATCCACGCGCCGACCGTGAAGGTCAACAGCAGATAGGCGCCCGCGGCGATCGAGTCGACCTGGTTGATGAACAGCGGGAAGATCAGCAACAGGCCGCCGGCGATCAGCGCGGTTTCGCTATCGGCGGTGTGCCTGCTCCAGCGATACAGCAGCGTGACCGCGACGAAGGCCATCAGCATCGTGAAGATCTTTGCCGCGAGGAGGTTGCCCGACCAGTAGGCCCCGAGTGGAATGAACAGCATCGCGCGGAAATCGGGGATACCAAGCGTGATCAGCGGATTCAGGACCCGGTCGAACACGGCCCAGTTCAGGATCAGGGCGCGGGCGGCGCCTTCATCGATGCCATAGCGATCGGGGCGGATGACTTCGAAGACGAGCAGGCAGGCGCCCCATAGCAGAAGGACGAGAATGCCCCAGTACCGTTCGAAATAGTTGATTGCGTGTGAATTGACCGATTGCATCATGCGTTCCGGATCATCTTTCCGTCATTGTCCGGCCGTATATCCTGTCATGCGCCGGACGCCTGCGTGCCGGCTTGGCGCCGCGCGATTTGCCGCCTTGCACAGAGGCCGGTCGTTGCACGAATGACAGGATGGTATACGGATACCCGGAGCGGACACCGCAGCTTGCCGCGACCTGCTGAACCGCCGATTTCGCTTCACCACGGCGCGCGCAGCGCACATAATGCACCAGCAGTGACGCCCGGTCCAGAAGGAACACCGGTGACGGGGGTGCGTTGTGCGTCATCCGATGCGCGCCGAGGCCCTGCGCCATTGCCCGGTACCCGATTTTCCCTGTAAATTTAGGATGTTCGCATTTTCCGGGGCACGAGACGGCGGAAACCAGCGCCACGCGCAGCAGGGCCGGCCTCCGGGACGGGGGACCGATTGCGCGCGCGACTCATACAAGTCTTGCATTGCGATTTCGAGTCATGTTAAATAACACCCAATCTCTGTAGTCCTACTATCAAGAATAATATCTGACAGTCTGAGCACAAACGGCATCCTGAGCACGAACGGCATCAGAATCAGGAATTGTTGCGTCAATCGCGGTCTTGCTATACTGGGCCGGGTCAATAAAATAATGGCGGGGCACCCGCTGGACAGAGAAGACGGGAGGTGTGCAATGTTTGTACTGGATACAGCAGGTGTCGTTACAGTCTATGCGATCTGGTTCGGATTGGCGTTTACCCTGGCGGCGGTGCTGCTCTGGGTGAATTCGAAGTAGGCTCTGAATAACAATAGAAATCTTCGCGAGGAGCTATCGCAGTGAACTGCGGCGGTGACTCTACGGAAAGTGGCGAGTTTACACGCGGGAGGGGTCTGCAAATGGGACACAAGAAGCTGGTATTGACAGCGATTGCGGTGATGATCGGGTTTGCGCTGTCGACGGGTAATGCGATGGCTGCGAAGGGTTTGTACTCCCTCGGGCCGGGCGACATGGCCAATGGCCATAAAATCTTTACACAAGGGAAAGGCGATGCGGCAGCCTGCTTGTCCTGTCACGGTGAAGACGGGACCGGAATTGATGCGTTGGGCGCTCCCCGGATTGCCGGTCAGTTCTTTACGTTCCTGTACAAGCAACTCGAGGACTTCGCCGCTAACAAGCGTACGCCGCAGGGCGCGGGCGTGGTCATGAACGCATTCGCCGCGGCGCTGAGTCCTCAGGACAGGATCGATGTCGCGACCTATCTCGCCAACAAATTTCCTGCCAGCCCATATCTGTTCAACGAGAGCTACCTCGAAGAGCTGGCCGCGAGCGGCGTCGAGGTCGGCAGGCCCTATCGTGGCCGTCAACTCGTCGAGTTTGGCAGCCCGGTCAGGACTGACGGCTATCCGCGTGATCTCGGCAGTCAGGGACCTGGCGTACCGGCCTGCAAGTCCTGCCATGGCGTGGGCGGGGCCGGCGCACCGCCGGTTTACCCGATGATCGGCCAGCAGCGCTATACGTACCTGGTCGCCCAGTTGAGGCAGTGGCGCGACGGCAGCAGGGCCAACGATCCGATGGGGCAGATGCAGAAGGTGGCCCAGAAGTTATCCGATCAGGATATTCTGGACGCCGCAGCCTACCTCTCGGTAGCGGATCCCTACTTTGCGACCGGCAGCAACCGCACGCCTTATGACCACGGTGTCCATGTGGCTCATGATAGGATGAAGGCAATAGGTCAATAAACCACCGGCAACCGTCCGGCGCGTGCGTTGAACGCGCCGGACGGTCCCGACCTCCGTCCGGTTTCGTATCAGCTGCGATGGAAATCTCTGCGGCATTCTGATTCGACCGGCGCACTAATAACAATACTCCGGAAGCTAATGATGAGGGCGGCATTACCGCCCTCATTTTTTGTCTGAACCAGAGGGAGGGGATATCGGCAACACAACAGGCGATGGCTGGATATCATGAGTAAAAATCCTCTGAAGCTGGGCGAAAAAATCCTTCTGATGATCTTCGGCGTGTTTTTTGTCAGCGCCATATTCGTCTACATCGGGCTCGAAACGGTGCGTATGAAGTCGGATACCCCGCTATTCGAGCAGCTCACGTATTTCGATTTCTCCGAAGAGGGCCGCAAGGGCGCCGGCCTGTATCAGCGGGCCAACTGCAATGCCTGCCATCGGGCCCTGCGCGCGGGCACGAGCATGGGGCTGTCGCTCGACGGCATCGGTTCGGCGCGTTCGCTCGAGTACCTGGAGCGCTTCCTTGCAAATCCCGAAGAAGTCTATGGCGCGCCGACGATCGATCACGGGTCCCCGCCGAAAGAAGCCGCCTACGTCGCGGGCATGTCGGAAGAGGATCGCCGCTTGATCGCGATCTTCCTGTCTGAACTGAGAGCCGATGCGGGCTCGTCGGTCGCGAAGGTGCCGCCACCGGGAGATTCGCCATTCATCGACCGGATGTTGAACATGTGGGTGCCCGATTCCTGGCGTGAGCAGTACAGGGATATCCGTGAGATTCAGCCTGTCGAAAACGAGTGAGTTGAAGCGAGGAGGGAAACCGACATGAGCGAGCCGCGCTTGACTGAACGGGAACGGGATTTCAACCGGTACACCCTGTGGTTCATCTACGCCTGCATCATCTACAGCATCATCGGATTCAGCTGGGGCGTCCTCGTCAACATGATGCCCGATGTCGCGCATTTCATCCGCAACCGGCCGCACGGCGACAAGATCATGCTGGGCCATGCCCATCTGAACCTGCTCGGCTGGGTCGAGATGGCGATTTTCGGTGCGATCTATTACCTGGTACCGCGCCTGGTCAAGCGCCCGATCTACAGCCTCGCCCTCGTCAAGGTGCATTTCTGGATGCATAACTTCGGCCTGCTCGGCTTGGTTGGCTGTTTCGGCGCGGCCGGCGTTGTCGGCGGACGCGCGAGCGTGTCCCTGCCGCCGAACGAGGTGACGATGCTGGTGCTGCCGTTAATGATGGCGGGCGGCATTTTCGGAACGCTCGTGCTGCTGGCCAATTGCATCTGGGGTTATAATATCTATCGCACCAGCAGACGCTCATCCGAGATCAATCTGCAGGAGCCGAATTATCAGCAGGAGAAGACCTATGGCTGAGGGACCGGCAAGCCGCATAATCGCGTCGATTAAGCTCGCCGTACTGTTCGTCGCTGTCCTGGTTCTCGGGGCCTGCGTCGAATCTCCGGTCGGAACCCTCAAGCTCGGCACGAAGGCCCCGGTTATCCGCACCGTGACCCTGGATGACGTTGGCCAGGATTTGTCGCGCCTGACTTCTTATCGCCATCCGGATCCGCGGATGTACAAATATTCGCTCGATCATGTGCTGAAGGAAGGCCGCCCGGTCGTCATCGCATTCGCGACCCCGGCGCACTGCACGGTCTGCGACAAGCAGTTGCAGATGCTGTCGGCGATGATGGACAAGTACGAAGAGCAAGGCATCGTCTTCCTGCACATGGATCAATACCAGAACCCCGGCGCCTTTGTCGCGTTTCGCGTCACCGGAGAGCCCTGGACCTTCCTGATCGACGAGGAGGGCATTGTGCGCTTCAAGCGCCCCGGTCGCCTTCTGTATGGGGAGCTCGATCAGGTCATTGAAACGCTCGTGATCGAACGGAAGAAGGGATGATCGCGTGTCGAGAAAGGAATCCCGCTACGAACTGGTGCAGGACCGGAAAGGCATGGCATGGGACTTGTTGCTTTATGTCCCGACGGTCTGTTTTCTCGGGCTCATCGGACTGAGACTCTCCTACGGGCCGAACGCCGCCTGGTCCTATCTGCTGATATTTCTCGCCAGCCTGTTTTTTATGGTCGGCGCGAATCGTATCCTCAGGACTCGCATGATGCTGCTGCCGTCAGCACCGGTTGCGATCGGGATCGACAAGGATCGTGTTACGTTGACACTGAGGAACGGAACGAACGCAGTGCTGGTCAAGGATCTGCGCTTCTTCTCGGAAATAGGCGGCAAGACCTTTGCGCTGACCGGGATGGACCTTGAAGGCAGGAAACAGCAGCACATCTTTCACATCGGCCAGTTCCCCAGCGATTCCGAGTTCAAGAGCGCCAAGGCGCTGCTGGAAGTCTATCGCTGACGGTTGCGTTCCCGCAGTATTTCCCCTCGTGTCCGCCGCCGAGCAAATGGTATAGCGCGCGGCGGTGAGGCAGGCATTCAGTCGTGATGGCGTTCCGTTTCGGCTGAGCCCGCATCGGCGGCGCGCCTGCGTTTGATGACATCCCAGGCGAGGAATGCCAGCACCGCGGCGCCGATCACGGTGACAAGCGCCATGATCGTGTATTCGGTCTGCCTGCTGACGAGTCCGCCGATGAACATCCTGACCGTGTACGCGATCATGGTCAGCGAACTGATCGCCACAATACCGTAGATGATGATTTCTCTCATGTCGTCAGGCAGGTGGATTCGAGATATCGGATTTTGCTTGCCGGCGGGCGGCATGAACCAGCGCGTGATTTTCTCATATCGGGAGGCGAGTTCAAACCTGCGACAGGGATGCCGGCGCGCAATCGACGCCGGCGGAATATTGTCCTGGCGACGCTATATCCCGGTATTTATAACTAGTTGATTTTTTGTAAGTAAAATAGAACCAATCCCGGCAGCCGCTATTGCGGGGCCTGTACAGGAAAATGCCGCTCGCGATGGTTGCAAGTTGCGATATTATGGCTATAATCACCTGAAAGCGTGAGGGGTTAGACGGTGGCTCGTGCGGTTGATCGGGCACAAGACCGCGAAGACATGGCGGCGATCACCTGAACCCATGCACGACAACAATAAAAAACGGGCTCTGTTGGTAGTTGAGCGGGCTGGGAGCGGTCATGAGGGACGGGGTGCTGAAATCCGGATTTACCTTCCACTACTGCATGCGCAGTGTTCAACGCATTGCGACGCATGTCGAGTATTACCGCGCCCTTCCCGTTAGACATTCCGGCACCGCCCCAGATCGCAGCGGGTGTTTCGACCCGGCAAGACTTTCCTTGATTCTCTCTGCGCCTGAAGGCACACTTGTCGACCATGACAACAGTGCGGCTACATGGATTGCCGCCAGCCGTCCGGCCGAGATGAGGAGCGCGGCATAGATTTCGTTAAAGGCTTTGATGACAGGATTTGGCAGCAGCAAGATAACTTGAAATCAGGGGGGAGGAGATGGAGAACAAGCTCACTTTTGGCCGTTTATTCTGGATCCTGGCCATACCCGCGTTCACGACCGGGATGGGCAATGGCAGCGTGTTCGGCGCCGCGATGATGTGCGCATTGGGGCGTGAGCCATTCGGGGCATGGGGCGGCTGGCCGCAGGACAATCTCGACCCGACGCAGTTCAACGGTTTCATGACATGGCAGATGCTGATATTCGGTCTCGCGTTCTCGATCATTGTCATGATCGGTTGCCACAAGCATGGTCAGCGCGAGGCGAAAGGCGGCGACGCGACCTGGTAAACAGGCGCCGCGGAACCGTTCAGGATTAACAGAATTGAAGATATCCGAGGGGGGATAGAAATGGCTGCAATTGCTGGGACATTTGGTGTTCTGCTTGCGTTTTCGAGCATGTGGTTCACGTGGTATCTGATGACCAAGATGACGGAGTGATTGCCGCTTTTCAACGCTCTTCGTATCCGGTCGGGGAGTCTTGGAGAGTTTCACTATAAAATTACTAATCGATTCGATTCTTTAGGGATCGTCAGTGATCCAGGAGGGTTGGCAGCATGATACTGAAATATTTGTTCGCGAAATCTGAGGATATCCCGCCGGGAACAGCGACGCTCTTCTTCGGTTTTTCCTCGATCCTGTGGTTCATCGTAGGCACCGGCCTCGGCTCGTTCAATGCGTCCAAACTCGCTTTCCCGGATATGGTGACGGGGACCGAGTTGTTTGCGTTCGGACACATGCGCCAGGTGCACGTGCTCGCGGTCATCCTGGGCTGGATCTCGATGGCCTTCGCGATGACCATGATGTACATGACGCCGGCCCTCGGCAACACCAGACTGTGGTCTGAAAAGCTCGGTCTCTGGACTGCCTTTATGTGGAATGTCGGTCTGTCGCTCGGCCTGATCCTGCTGTGGACGGGATTCACCTCAGGCCGCGAGTACTCCGACCTGATCTGGCCGATCGACCTGGTCATCATATTCGGTGTACTGCTGCCGCTGGGAATCAACGTCTGGATGACCATTGCGCAGCGAAAAACGCAGGGTATCTACATCACGAACTGGTTCTTCGGGGCCTGTATCTTCTTCGTCATGACGACGTTCGTCGTCGGCCAGTCTCCGGAACTGTTCAATCTGACCGGACTGACCGAGGGCTATCTGACCTTCTGGTTCGCGCACAACGTGCTCGGCTTGTGGATCACGCCGGTGGCCGCGGCGATCGCATACTATACGATCCCGAAGCTGACCGGTAATCCGCTGTACTCGCACCGCGTCGGTCACCTGCATTTCTGGTCGATCATCGCGTTCTACTCGACGCCGGCCTCGCATCACCTGCTGTCGGCGCCGCTGCCGGAGTGGCTGAAGTCCTTCGCTTCGGTCGAGGGCGTGCTGATCCTGATCCCGGCGGTCGCGTTCGTCGCCAACATCCTGCTGACGATGAAAGGGCGCTGGAGCATGTTCGTCGAGAACATCGAGATCAAGTTCTCGGTCACCGGCGTGCTGCTCGCCATCCCGCTGAACATGCAGGGCGGTTTCCAGCAGACCCGCGCGATCAACTGGTACATCCACGGCACCGGCTGGATCGTGGCGCACGCGCACCTCGCGCTGCTCGGCATGTCGAGCTTCCTCGAAATCGCGGCCGTGTACTTCGGTTTGCAGCAGGTGCTGCGCAGAAAGCTCTACTCGCTGGTGCTTGCCAACTTCCACTACTGGTTCGTGCTCATCGGATTCTGCATCTACTGGATCACGATGACGGTCGCGGGTCTGATTCAGGGCGCCGCCAAGGTATACCAGGTGCCGTATATCGACGTCGTCGTCGCCGAGCATCCCTACATGATCGGACGCTGGATCGGCGGCACGATGGTGTTCACCGGAAACATGGTCTGGCTCTACAACATGTATATGACCGCCCGTGAGGGGACCGTGGTGCCCAAGGGCCGTTATGCGCACGAGCTGGCCTACGAAAGGTAAGCAGGCATCGTTTACGGCATAATCTAGAAACTAGTACCTTGCAAATTCCCCCCGGGTCGACCGGGGGGAAGCAAGGAAGCCTGGGGAGGGGAGATAAGTGGCATTCCAAGAATATAAACTCGGATCAGTAGGCGTCGGCGCAATGCTCGGGTTGTCGATGACGATAACCCTGTTCCTGCCCAGCTTCGACTTCAGGTCGGCGGACTCGACCTGGGTGGGGCTGGACAAGGCGCTGTCGAATGGTCGCGTAATCGGATTTTCCTATGAAGATCCGTTTGTGCGTGGTGCGGGCAAGCCGATTACGGTGATATTGAGCAAGGATCCGAAGACCGGCGCACCAATTGATCCCGCGATTCGTGCCTATGTCTACAAGCCGGGCACGCCGTTCGCATCGACGGTCAACCATCCAGCGAATCTTGGATCGACAGTACAACAGCTGAGCATTCAAAAGGGACGCATCGACCAGGCGGACAAAAACACCGGTGCGGTTTTCACGATCAGCTATGGCAAGAGCAGCAAGGGCGAGGAGTGGGCCTACATCGAAAACGCGACCGCGACACGCGGATGGATGCCTGAAGAAATATTGCGTGCCACCGGAGACGAGAATCACCGCTATGTCGCCAGGGGCAAGACGGTCTATGTCACCGAAGGCTGCTGGTGGTGCCATACGCTGCTGCCCGAGGCAGCCCAGGACTTCCAGATCTTTGGCTGGCCTCCGTATGTCGGCGACATGAACGGTGAAAACCCGACTTCATTTGGATCGGATCGCAAGGCGCCCGACATATTGCACGTAGCCTCCCGCAATTCGTCGCGCGAGTGGATGATGATGCACTTCTTCAATCCTCGCCTGACTCAGCCGAACTCGATTATGCCGCGCTTCGATTATCTGTGGGGTCGCGTCGATGCCAAGGGCAACAAGATCGACTATCCGAAGTGGCGTCGCGAGTATAACGAGTATCGCCAGGGCTTGCGGGCCTATCCGCCGGAGGTACCGGAATATGCACGTGATAGCGAGATCCGGGCAGTAATCGACTGGGTTTTGACCAGCTTGAAATAACGAGGGGGAACGATAATGGCCTGGAAAATGGATAATCCTCTGTACAGCATGGCTGACGAAGAGGAAAACAGGAAAGCGATTCAGCGCTGGGAGCACGAAAAGCAGGGCGGTCTGTGGGAAGGCAACAACCGTCTCCCGTTTCCGGTTACTTTTCTGCTCGGTTTGATCATTGTTACCGCTTTTATGGTCACGATGCCGATCTGGGGGCTGAGGCCGACAGCCGAGTTGTATTACCCGATGGTGGAAATAATGGATTCCCCTCAAGTCCAGGCACTGAAGACGCCCGAGGAAAAGAAGAATTTCGTGTGTCGCCACGCGAAGGAGGCTCATATCGCCAGCGGCCACGACAGTCGCCTGGCCGGGCTCATCGATCGCCAGTGTCCGCAGTTGACGTGGTATGACCTGCAGTTGATTGCTCCCCAGATCAGGGAAGCCGCGGTCGCCGGCGGACCTTATGGCCTCGAAAGTTATATCGTCGTCTACGATCAGTTGGTGCTCGCGAATTTTGAGGGCGAGTACCGACCGGATGGCCTGCGTAAACGCACGCAACCGTGGTGGGACAAGGGCTATACGATCGACGTGCTCTATGTGTCCTACTTTATTCTGGCGATGGTCATTGTCTGCAAGCGTCTGCCGCATTTCTCTAAGAAGCCGAACATGAAGAAGGGGGTCTCAGCATGATCGACATTGATTACGCACCGGGAGTATTCGCTGCAATAATCGCGGTGGTCTTCCTGTGCTTTGCCGTGTACGGGGTCTTCTTTGTCGACAGCTACCGGTATTGGGAGAAAAAGCAGGCAGGCGACAACGACGACAACCCGTTCAAGTAAGGTATCGAGTCGAAGAGGCGCCGCAGTCATCTCTGGTTTGATTGCACGCTAATTCTAAAGTACGCCAATCAGGTCAGGCGCACGGTATGGCAGCAAGGGCTGCGCCGTGCGCCTGCCAGTTTCAGCCCTGCAGATAATTAAGATCGGAGAAGTGTCGACTCCGCCTCTCAGCGTGAGCAGTTCTCCGTCGGCATGTACCTCCACCAGATCCGCCGCTGCGGAACTAACGCCAAGTACCTGTTGCCAATACAATATCAGGCTGCTGATGTTTTGATCACAGTGTTCAATTAAGATATATTTACCGGGTATTGCAGGAGTAATATCCGTATCATCTGGTTATGCGAGGCTTGGCGTGGTTATCAGCCTTGAGCATCCGGCAATTTTCCGAGCCTCCCCAAGGTACCATGCATGTCCGAGTTCATTTCAATCCTGGCAGGCTTTTTTGGCGCAACCAGTCAAATACTGCCGGCCGTTGCGTCGACGGCCCCGGACGCGTACATCTGGGGTCTGGATCTCAGCATTGAAGGGTTGAGATCGCAGAAATTCAGTCAGGGAATCTTTGTATTCCTGATCGTTTCACTGATTATTTTTTCATATATCCTTTATTTGTACATGCCCAAGGGCGAAGGGAAGTTGAAACGCGGCGAAAAGATCATGTTCGGCGCGATGGTCGGCGGCATGATCTTCGCGGTGATACTTGGTTACATTCAGTTGATCGAAGGCTACCTTGTGTAGCGAGGAGCAAGACCATGAAAGAATTTCTGCATTCATTACCCGACGGCTGGACTATCTATGTATGGATGATCGCCGCAGCCGGCATTCTGATCGGTGTAATTGTCGGCCTGCGCTGGGCGGCGAAGAACTACCAGTTCGACGAAGACATCAAGTATGTCGTTTTCGACAAGGATGACGAGGATAAGATGGACCCGAAGGAGTATGCCAAGTCGCGGGAAGTCATCGAGCATCAGACTGAGCTGAGAGGCGAGTTTCTGAAAGAGAAGGCACGGCGGCACGCTGAGAAGCATGCGAACCGGTGAGCGGAACATCTACATCGCTATAGCCGCGCTGGTCATCGGTCTCGCGACCTACAACGGTATCAGGAGTACGGGTGAGCCGGATCCCGGAATACCTTTCTACACGACCATGCCCCGTGAAATGCAGATTCAGGCGGAAGCGATCGTCAAGCGCAATGACTGCACGAACTGCCATTCCCTGTGGCTGGTCAGAAACTGGTTGCAGAGCGTGCCCGCCCCCGCGCTCGATGGCATCGGTACACTCAGAAGCGAGGAGTGGTTCTACGAATATATCTCCTCCGGAGATCCCCAGACAATCCTGCCGTCTCGCCTGAAGGCTGAGTACCGCATGCCATCCTATGCGCATCTGCCGGAAGAGGAGCGGCGTCTGCTGGCTGCCTACCTTGCCAGCCTGAAGGTTGAGGACTGGTACCTCGAGGAAGTCAAGCGTGCGGAATACGAAGTTCTGACAGGCCTGACGTATCAACCGGTTAATGAATAGACCGCAGATAAAAAGCCGCCTGATGGACTGCTGCGTCGCCGCGGGCGCGGTTGCAGCAGGCGCGGTCGTGGTTTACCTCGGAGGAAAGTTGCTCGGGGTCAGGCTGGAATTTTATTATGGCCCGGCGACCTATACGCCCCAGTGGGTCCTGACGCTGTTTTTCGTGCCCTTTCTTGCAGGCATTGCCGTATCGCTGGTTTATGGACTGGGCGGGAAAATACTTGCGCATGCCCCTGCGCTCATCGTTCACTCGATCCTCTATTATCAGGTGTATGGAACCACGCCGGCTGACGGCGGGGTCATCCTGCCGATCGGCTACTGGATATTCGTGATCATACTCTGCGTCGAGTTTGCGACGGTCGGAGGCGTCATCGGCGAAGTCATGGTCAGGCGAACCTATGGCAGGACGGAACGGCACAATCTCCATAAACTGCACAAGAAGTACGGCAGGATTGATCCCAAGCCGGCGAGCACTGCGGAATTACCCAAGGGTTCTGACCGATGAGCATCAGCTATACACCCCAGGGAGTCCTCCGCGACAAGCGGCAGGTGAAAATCAGGAAGCGGTACATGACCGCAACCCTCGTCACGTGTCTCGTGCTGACTTTCCTCGGCGGAAGCCTGCATGTGCTGAAGCTCGGTGAAAACCGTATGAACGATATGCGCGGCAAGGTGACCTACGATATCAACGAGGCGAGGGACAGGCAACGCGCGGCCGGGCAGGATCTTTTCCTCGAGGTCGAGCATCAGTATATGCCCGGACTGGTAGCCAGCTACAGTGTTGAAGAGGCGGAGGCATTACTGACGCCCGAGCAGTGGCGCGAGATCGGTACGATGATCGAGATTCCGGCCGGCCCCTACGCGGTGGGGACCAACATGCCGCGCGCGGACGTGCAGAACCAGCCTGAGCATATCGTCGAGATGGCGGCGTACCGTATCGCGAAATATCCCGTGACAAATGCCCAGTATGCGCGCTATATCGCTGCGACCAATCAGCGGCCACCGATACACTGGACCGGCGGCAAGATACCGCCGGGTATCGAATTGCATCCGGTGGCGATGATTTCATGGTTCCATGCGAAAAGATATGCCGAATGGGCCGGCATGCGTTTGCCGACCGAAGCGGAATGGGAGCGGGCCGCCAGAGGTCCTGAAGGCTGGCGCTGGCCATGGGGTAACCGGATGGATCCGGATCGCCTGAACACCTATTATCGTGTAGGATCAACGACAGAAGTGACGCGGTATCAGAATGGCGCGAGTCCCTACGGCGTCATGGACATGGCTGGGAACATCGCCGAATGGGTCGATGACGATTTTCTGCCCTATCCCGGATCGCCGGCGCCCGAGCACATGTTCTACGCGAGCCTGCCGGCGATTCCGGATTCCGCTTCGCTCCGGTCATTGTCGATCGCGGAGTTCGTGCCGACAAACGAGCGTTACAAGGTCATCCGTGGCGGGTCCTGGAAGAGCGATCCGTTCTCGACCTCGTCCTTTCACCGGAATTTTTCGTTGCCCAACTATGCATCTGATTTCTTCGGATTCAGAGTCGCGCAGGATGTCGAATGAGCATTACAGCACGATCATTTCAATTCGGGATATTCCTCTCGCTGTTGATGGGCCAGTCACAGGCCGCGCACGCCTTTGACAGCTATCGCTGGGTGACTGTCAGCATCAATACCCCGTGGATGATCTTCGTATTTCTGCTGCCCCTGGTCATGGTGCCGCTGATCCTGATGGCAATCATGCACTGGAGGTTCGCGAAGCCCGATGAGACCGATGACCCGACCGACAACGACGATAACGAAAACCGGCGATGACAGTGTTTGCAGGCAGTAACCGGTCGACCAGGCTGTGGATCGTATGTCTCCTGCTGGTCCTGGTCGGTGTAATGGTCTCCCCCGGCGTCTCCCGCGCGGAAGACGACACAGACAAGCCCTTCGATGTCTTACGGGGGTTCACCGAGGGGGAGGTCGTCAAGAGCGACGTCGTCGCGATCAGTGACGAACGCAAGCACCAGATCCTGTTCATGATGGGCTTTGTCCTGCTGATCACCATTATCACCACCGCCGTGCTCGGTGTCTCGATGGTGGCGTTCGGCAAGCAGGTGTTTCTGGCACACATGATATTCGCCGGAGTCAGTGTCTTCCTCGCGATCGTCCATGCCGTCACAGCGATCGTCTGGTTCTTCCCTTTCTAACAGCCCGGAACTGAGCATGCAGGCGACCGCTGGCAGCAGGTGGACATCGCTGCTGCTCGGGATCTACTTCCTGTCCGGTGTCACCGGCGTCGCCTATGAAGTCCTGTGGGTGCGCATGTTGTCCATCCAGTTCGGCGTCAGCAACTTCGGCGTGGTCGTCACGCTGGTCGCATTCATGGCAGGCCTTGGCGCGGGCGGCTTGCTCGGAGCCTGGTCAGTACGCCGGTTTACACGCCCACTGGTCCTGTTCGCGCTGCTCGAGGGGGGCGTCGCGATATTCGCATTGTCGATGCCCTGGCTGTTTGCTTTCGTTGACGGATTGCTCGGCGCAATCGCAGTTGTCCTGCCGCTGAAGTCGTGGTTTCTGCTGCAGGGCGTAGTTTCGTTTCTGATCCTGTTCTTTCCCGCGCTGGCGCTCGGTGTCGGTTTCCCGCTGGTATTACGCTATTTCGAAAACACCCCAGTGACGATCGTCTCGGTGTACGGTTTGAACACGCTGGGCGGAGCAAGCGGCGCCCTGGTGCCGCTGCTGTTGCTGCCGCTGGTAGGCTGGGCAGGCGCGATCCAGCTGGTCGCGACCCTGGGCCTGCTGGTCGCGCTCGCGGCGGTACTGATCTCGCTATCTGCAAGGCACGAGTTCGCGGCGGGCGCTACGATCGTGACCAGCGCGCGCCCTCCCTGGCGAACGCTGGTGTTTTATGCCGGCATAGGCGCAGCGGCGCTCATGCTGCAGGTCGGCTGGACGCGCCTGTATGGCATGATTCTGCTGCGCACCGAATATGTGCTGGCAATCTTGCTGTGCATCTTCCTGATCGGCATTGGGCTGGGTAGCCTGCTGGCCAGGCGGATCCCGGTTTCCACGGGTCTCACGTGGTTCCCGCCCGTTGCAAGCGCGACGGCGCTCCTCAGTCTTGCGGGCTTGTCGGTACTCGCGGCCTGGGCGGACGGCGCTGAATTCGGATCGCTCGGGGCGGCGCTGGTTGCCCAAGGCCTGGCAATTGCGCTGCTGACCCTGTCGACGACGCTGGTGCTCGGCGCCTGGCTGCCGCTGCTCAGCCGCGGCATCGGCGCCGGCGATAACCTGACCGGCGCCTGGCTCTACGGCGCGAATGCAACAGGCGCCTCGGTCGGCGCCCTGGCGGCGGGTTTCATCCTGGTGCCGTGGATCGGGACGCCAGCGACGATTTGTGTCGCAGCGCTGCTGCTCTTTCTGTTCGGCATGGCCTGGTCGACGTCCCGGCGAATGTGGTTTGCGCTGCCACTGTTGCTTGCGCTCAGCTGGCCGATCGGTTCCCTGCCGGAAGTCAACCGGCTGCTGCCTGGACCGCATGCCGGCAGTCGGGACATGATGGTGTACGAAGATGCGCTGTCGATCACCCATGTCATCGAACAGCCGGATGGCCAGCGGGTATTGTTGTCGGACCTGCGGCGCATGGAGGCATCCACGGAGCCGGCTGCGGTCGCGGCGCAGATGAACATGGCGCGCCTGCCGCTGATATTGCATCCGGAGCCGAAGGAGGCGCTGTTTCTCGGACTCGGCACCGGAATCACCGCGGCGGGTTCGCTCGCGCTTCCGGATCTGTCAGTAGTCGCTGTCGAACTGTCCGCAGGCGCAATCGCCGCTGCCGGTACGTACTTCGGGCCGGTCAATCACGGCATCACCGACAAGGCCCGTATCGTGCACGACGATGTCAGACGCTTTCTCCGCGCCGCCGGTCGCAATTATGATGTGATTGTGGGTGACCTGTTCCATCCCGACCTGGTTGGACGCAGTAATCTGCTGTCAATGCAGCAGTTCTGGCGCGTGCGAGAGCGTCTTGCCGAGGATGGCGTATTTGTGCAGTGGCTGGCCCTGAACCAGTTTGATGCGCGCTCGCTCGATATTGTCATGCGCAGTTTCGCGCGCGTGTTCCCCGGGGCCTCTTACTTTATCGACGGCTTCAGGGTAGCGATGGTGGGGACGCCCCGGGGCCGGCTGGATATGGAAGCTGTCATCGAACGGATGACCTGGATGGAATCGTCACAACGCGATGCACTGACCGGTGGCGAAGGCTTGTGGACCTGGCTCGGCAGATATTGGGGCGAAATCCGGCATGACGACGGTCCGGTTCAGGATGAATGGGCGCCGCGCATCGAATTCAGTCTGCCCCAGGCGCGCTATGGCAGTGAATTCGATCTCGGCAGGCTGACCGGCCGGTTGCTGGCAGACAGGCCTTCAGTCGAGGCGGCTGCCGCGATGCTCGAGATCCCCGCCGAGAATTTCGAGGCGTTCGAGGGCGCCTACATCGCGACAGAGATTGCGACCCTGGCCTGGGTCGCGTCACTGAGCGACCGGGCTCAGGAGGCCGCCAGGCTCATGCACATGGCCTTGGAGGCGAATCCACGGGATCGATGGATCAGTTTCGATATCGCTGACCGCATGTATGCGAGTCTCGATCAGGGGATGAGCCTCGGCATCGATAGACGGACGGCGCTGGAGCGGATACTCTCTATCCGGCCTGATCACATCGAGGTGTTGCATGCGTTGTGGCGGCTCGAGGCTGGGGCGGGAAACCAGGTGTTGGCGGCGCGGTATCGGGATTCCCTGCGGGAGCTCGCGCCGCTCGATCGCCGGATACAATAAAGGGTCCTTGCGGACCCTTTACCGGTGATGCAGTCGTCGCGGCCGGACGATGCCGGCTCGCGTGACGGCTATTCTCCGCGCTCGCGCCGACGCTTCAGATCGCCAAGCGCCATGTTGGAGATCAGAATCGAGCCGACAACGACGATGCTGAACACAAAGATCGGCACCAACACATTAATACCAAGTTCTTCGACCATGCCGTCACCCCTCCGTATCTGACATGTTATGCAATCCCCCGGCAAGGGGAGGACCGTCAAGGGTTGACTATAGCCAATCACACCCGAAATGGCAATATTGCCCGCCGCCCGGTTGCGGCCTTTTCCTGATTCGGACAGCAAGAAATAAAACTTCGAGATTTCATGCGGGTAGGGATATTGCAAGCGGACGGGACCGAATCTCCTAGGGGATCCCCCGGTTGTTTGTAATACCCGATCGATTTGCTATAGTAAGCAGGCTTGGGAGTGGCCCGTCGATGCCGGCCGGCGCCTGTCGCTTGGGGGTAGTTGACGATTCCGGTCAAGGAACCGGGATGGCTGTCAATAGTGGAATCATACCTAGGGGGGTATTCGTCATGAAGCTGGGTGTCCTGATGTTGTTATTCGGTATTGCGTTCACGATTTTCGTGATCCTGCCCTTCACTACCATAGACTGAACGTCAGCGCGTTTTACCAGTCCGCAAGCTGTTTCCGCGATTCCCGGCGGCGGGCGCACTCCCGCCGCCGGATCGGGGTGCATATTGGGTCTGCAGTCGATATACTACCTGCCGTGCTGACGGGACCGCAGGCCACCTGAACGGATCACCTCGAAATCCGCCGTGGTAACAACCCGCAACGCCGCGGCAATAATCACCAGACGATAATCCGGCGCCCGCTGGCGGGCGCGGTTGTACTGCGCTGTGACATATGCCTATGAACCCGAAATATCGTGACCTGATCAAGTTTATCTTCGGATCCGTATTATTCCTGCTGATCGGTACCCTGCAGGGTGTGATCCAGGTCCTCCCGCCTATCCGTGCCTGGCTGGTCTCGGTCGGAACCCCGCATTCAGGTCCGGGGCACATGATCGATCCGCTCGCCCACGCCCATATGAACCTCGTCGGTGGCATGGTGATACTCGGGATGGCGACGACTTATTACCTGATTCAGGAGATCTCAGGCAAACCGGTCTGGTCGAAGCGATTGATCAATCATACTTTCTGGTGGACCGCAACCGGGGTGAGTCTGTTCTACTGCACACTGATCACCTTCGGCATCATCGAGGGCCACTTATTGCTCACCGATCCCGCCGCCCAGGTCGAGGTGCACCGCTATTACTCACCGGTCATCAGCATTGTGGCGACGGTCATGGGCATGGGGTTCTGGATCTTCTTTCTGAACGTGCTGATGACCTTCCGGTCGATCTTCCGGAAAGATGGCGCCTGACTGCGGCTGTCCCGATGCCTATCCCGACTGGGATGGCAGTGATGTCAATCTGGGCGGCTGCCCGGTTATCCAGCTACCGATGCCAATGTTCATCCACATGCCGATCGCCTTCGACCTCTACGCGGGGAAACAGCAGCGACTCATCGAGCGGATGGACCTGCAGGAGCCCTGGCCGCGACTATTGCTGACCCGGACCGGGATGTTGCGCGGCACACTGACCCGCTTGCTGAAACAGGGTTCCGCTTCGATGTCCCGATATTTCAGTACCTTGCCATTTCCGTTCGTCGCGCGGGCAAAACTGCACCACGGCAACCTTAGCACCGGTCACAAGGTCATACAGGCGATGCAGATGCGACTGGTCGACGAGGGATGCCGTCCGAGGGAGTTATATATTGCCTACCTGACCTGTCCTGTCTGCAGCGACCAGCGGGGTGAGAGGATCCTGTTCCTGAGGCGCTGGACCGAGAGCACGATCCTGAAAAACAGGCGGGCACAGCGTGAAAACAATCTGCTCACGCTCGAGACCAGCAAAACGATCAGTTTTAACTAGACGCTTCCTGGGCGAGCGGGAAGTGCATGGTGCGTTCACGGTCGTCGTAGCGGATCCTGATGTTGAGCACATTGTTTTCCGGATCAGTGACCTGCAGCGCGCGGCGGTAGACTCCCATGTGACCGTCCTGAATCGCCTGTTGCCAGATGCCGGTATCGTCGATGCTGATGAACACCAGCAGGTTGTGCGCGGGCCGCCTCGGCTGGCGGCTCGCGATAACCAGAAATTCCATCATACCTACGTCGACCCTGGCCGGGCGGGTCTCAACCTCGATGATGAGGTCTTCCCAGATCTGTGGCGGATAGGGGGCAATGCCTTCCCGGCCGCAGCCATATAACAGGCTGCAGAACAGCAGGACACAAAGAATGCGGCAAGGTTTGGGCATGGATGCGGGTAATGCCTGAGTCCGGGAGGGTGGCCGTTTTATCAGCCGTCCTTTTCTGCTTTCTGTTGTGCCTCCAGTTTTCGCTTCTTTCTGACATGGCGATAGTCGACCATGTAATAGATCAGCGCGCTCATCGTGACGACCCAGGTGACGCCTGCCGGAATGCCCCAGTCGAACCACGAGCGCTCGAATCCCGGACGCACGCCCCAGAACGGAAATGTCAGCCCGGTCGCGACGACGAGCAGGACGAAGAACAGCCCGAAAAACCAGTACGGTATCTTGTGATCCGATTCATCCGAGATCTTATCGACCATTTCCCAGTCTTCGAGCCCGCGCTTGGTGATCCGGTCACTCTCGCTCGTGTAGCCGAGGTGATCGCCGCGTGTCTCGCCCCACTGGACTTCCTCGACCGGGGTCACGGTATTCTCTCTCTCGCGTGGCGCGGATTTATTGTCAGCGGGATGCGTCATGGCGGTCAGTTGTGGGCATAGTGTTGAAGGCGGTAGCTGCCCTTCCAGCCATTCGCCGATTCCGCAGTCACGAGGATAGAATAAAGCCCGACATCGAGACCGTCGCTGATGCGCAGATTGATATTCTCACGCGTCGCGGTGGAGAAGGCAACCCGTGTTCGCTCGAGGTCATACATGTCCGCAGGCAGGCCGGAGACTGCGACGCTGACTTCCTCCGACCCAAACTTCTTGTGGGCGATGTGGATGCGGTAGTCCTGGATCCGGTCACCGTGGTGGATGTCGGCGCGATAGACGGACATATGTACGGGTTGATAGCTGATGATCCCCCAGGTGAAGAGACCAACGCCGAGTACAAATACCGGAAAGACCCAGCTTGCCCTGCGGAACAGCCCGGTCAGCGCAATCCTGTTGTGAACCTCCTGCTTGTCGGCGCGCTTGCCGAAGCGGAAGCTCAGCAGGCCGCCGGTTTCCCGGTGTTTCGGCAGGTTGTTGCACGCGGTGACGCATTCTCCGCAATTGATGCAACTGTCATAGGTGAGCGTGTCGCGGGGATTGATGTCGACCGGGCATACGGTCTCGCAGTAACTGCATTTGGTGCAATCGGCGCTCCGGCTCGCGTCATAGGCGATATGCAGTGTGTCTCGGGTCTTGAACAGGTACTGCCAGATGCGGTAGATGCACATGTAGCGGCAGACATAGTGGCGCATCACTGCGATGTTGACGAAGGCGAGAAATGTGAAGACGAAGTAAATCCAGTAGAGGGAGGCGGTAAACCGCGGGTCCGGCTGCAGCGTGATGAATGACCAGATCGCGCCGGCCGGCAGGAAGTAGAGCAGCGGTATCACCGCCACCAGCATCGACATCCCGATCAGTCTGACGGCGAGCTGAATCCAGTTCAGTACCTTGTTTTTGCCCGAGGATACCCGGGCGCCTGTGCTTTCGTCGCCCCAATTGATGATCGCGCGTTTGCCGAGCAGTTTCGTTGTGACCTTGTTGGCCCAGGTCGAGGCGGTATTCTGCGGGCAGGCCCAGCCGCAGAATACCGCGCCGAGCGAGGAATAGGCGATGATAAGCAGACAGGCGATCGACAGCCAGAATCCGAACACGATGAAGAAATCGCCGAACCAGACCTGGTAGTTCAGGACCACGAAGCCGGAGGACAGATCGATCCGGAAGATGCCAAGCAGAGGAACCAGGATCAGCGCGGCGATCATGCCGGTCCGCGTGGCGTAACGTACTCGTTCCAGGCGCGGGGGTGCCTTCTTGCCGGACACGACCGGGATGCCCTTGAATGTCGTGTTATCGCTGCTCATCTACTCTATCTGCCTGGGTATCAGGGATTGCGGCATGGATTACCGCGGCCGTGGCGGGCAGCAGCGGTGACGCGACATCGGCCGCGACTATAGATTATACTGCATCCTGTCCTGACATGGCAGGACAGGTCGGCAACCCTTGCACCCCGTCATAAATTCTTCAATTTCAGCCAGATGAAAATAACCGCGCACATGCATCCCGTTATGTTCCCGACCACCGTACTGCTCTTTGTCCTGGCGCTCTCGGGCTGCATGTCCGAGCCCGCCGGCCCGGCGGCCGGGCAGGTCGGCGAGCAGTATTTCAGTGCGATCAAGGGCGGCGACTTCGAGGCTGCCGCGGAATTGTACGCGCCGAACGTGTCACGCGCCGCGGTCGTCGATGAACTGAAGGCGCAAAATCAGCGCCTCGGCGATCTGGAGAGTTACCGCATGACGGACCTCGTCTCCTATACCGCGAACGGCGGCATGCGATTCACGCTGAGATTCATGACCCGCTACTCGAACGGGCATGCGACTGAGGGGTTGCTGCTGTTCCAGTCGTCGTCCGACAACAGTGTCCGCATCGTGCAGCACACCGTACAATAGCTCGGGAGGCTTGTTCGTATCCCTGCCTGAGTCTCTATTTGAAATCCAGATGCAGCATCTTGCCACTGGTTTTTTCTGCGAGTTTACTATATTCCTCCAGCGTCCCGGGGTCGGAACGTCCCATCGGCAGCGTGAATACCGGGCTTGGAATCTCGTTGTACTGAATCGTGTCGTTCGACGGCTCGTCGCCGATCAGCAGATAGGCGCCCGGCGCCGGGGCGTTGTGGGCGGCGTGCCGGAACGCGTGGCCGATCGTCTCGAGATGCCCGGCGAACGGAGCCTCCGACATCAGGAAATCGAACATGTCACCCATGTGTCCGTTGTAGGTCACCGCGCGATTGTTCGCGAACCAGGTCAGCGCGTTCAGCTCCTTGCCCGAACGCGCGATGATCAAGCGCAGTACCGGGACGATGAAAGTTGAGGCGCCGTGCATCGAGCCGGTCGCATCAACGATCATGTGCAGGTCATGGCCCGGCAGGTCCTTGAGGCCCTTGACGAACATGTCGAAGTCTCGCCGGCCGGTATTGGCCATTTTCAGCACGGAGTTCAGCATCTCCTCGCTGTTCGTGACCAGGGCGCGTTCCATGTGTTCCTTGGTCCGCGCTTCCGTCGCCTGGGACGCATCCAGCGCGTTTTGCAACTGCGCGACCTGTTCCTTGAGCTTTGGCAGTTCATTTTCTTCAGCGGATCGCAGGGACACCAGCATGATGACCAGCAGGAAGGCGAAGGCCCCCAGCATCATCAAGGCGACATCGGAAAAGAGCTCGTGGATATTGAGCGGTGCTGGCTTGCGTTTAGACATCATTGCGGGGCATCAGCGGCGGACGCCGAGTCTGCGCAGGGATTTCCGCAGTTTCGCCCACCATGAACGGTTGATCTTGTTGACCATCCTGATCTCCTGCTTCAGCAGGTCGGTATAGTACATCTGCAGCACTACGGAATCCCGCAACGTCTGTTCCTTGTCCTCGCCGTTCGTGACCTGATTCAGCTCGTTAGCCGCGGTGTGAAAATCGCTCATTGCCGCTTTGGTATCCGAGAATGCCGCCTGCAGCACCTTGACGTTATCGCTGAGGATCTGGATTTCCTCGTTGAGCGCCCGCACGTCCCGCTGAACCGTGGGCTTGGTGTCCGCAGCGCAATAGACCATGCAAATCTTTTTCAGCGTGTCCGAAAGGCTGTTGATGCCGTGACCGGTGATCAGCGCGAACACGCGCAGCAGGATGCCGCCGAGCACCGCGCCGAGCAGCGTGGTATAGAAGGCCGTCCCCATACCGCTCATCGCGCTTTCCAGTCCGCGCATCAGTCTGTCGTGGTCCCGGCCGAGGGCGTCCAGCGAGGTCGTCAGCCCCGCGAGCGTCAGGGTCAGTCCGATCACGGTGCCGATCAGCCCCAGCGTGATCAACAGATTGCCCATGACCTCGACGGAATGACTGCGGCGCTGGTAGGTCGCCAGTTCAACATCGATCAGCGCCTCAATGTCGGGCACCGAATTGTTGGCGATGATCTCCTTCAATGACAGGAAGAAACGCTGTACCGCGTGCGCGCTGCCTTCAGGCTCCACGCCGTGCAGGCCTTTGGTTCTGGCGATGTTGCCGAGTTCCACGGCCTGGAGGGCTTCGTGGGTGATCGCAATCGCGACCGTGAAGCTCATCCCGATCCCGACGACAAACAGGCCGATGATGACCCAGGTAATTTTGCTCTGGTCTTGCTGGATAAATGTCCAGACGCCGGTATCGAGGTAGAGCAGGAAATAGATGACAATGGCCGCGGCTGCCCACATCAGCCACAGCAGAATCGTTCGGAAGGCGTGTTCGCCGATGAGCTCTTTGCTTGTGGACATCTGGGTCACTTGCCGCCTTACTCAGCACCTGCGCCCGAGCCGCAGGACTGCTGAAAAATCAGACAGATATGGTGTCGAACTGTTGCCGCAGGGCTCGGGAAACGCGGCCGGACGGGTCAGTCGAGGCTACGGGGCGGACACGGAGATTTCCCCGCAGCCGGCACAGACCATGATTCACGAATTCTCAGGGGGTTACCGTCAGGTGTGCGCCCCGGAACCCGGCAGCCACAATATTTTGACTATGCCCTGCTTTCGCAGGAATGTAAATCGGGCCGGGAAACTTTCCGGGGCGGAGGGGCACGGACTACTTGATATCGTCCCTGTTTTTATGTAAAAGTCTGTTCAAATCAACAGAAGTTCAGATGTGAGGGGAGGCTGTAATGAACGACAAGAACCGCTGGATCGACGTCAACAAGACCGATACCGTAATCTGCCTGTCAATCGCCGCGTTCTGGATATTCCTGCTCTGGCTTGCGTCGACCCAGCTCGCGCTGGTCGCCTGATCTGACGTACCGCTGATTAATCCCCGCCCCCTTGCCGACCGCGCAGGGGGCGGTTTTCTCGTTTGTACTGCCGGAAAGTCCGGCCTGAGCAGGCAGCACCTGCTCAGGCCGATTGACGGGTGGGAGGGGTTGAGGTCTGGAGTGTTTCGCGGAGTTTCTGCAGCGACTGTGACTGCCGCCGGAGCCTTTCCCTGTCGTCCGAGAGTTCCTTGAGCTGTGACTCGAGATTGTTCTTTGATTCCCTGATCTTGCTCAGCGTCTTCATGTGCTGCTCGATACTGGTCCGCTTGTCCTGTATCTGTCCGACCAGCGGGTTAACGATCTCCTTGAGCCAGCCGTCGGCCTCCCTGCTCGCCTGCATGAAGATGTCGCGGGCATGGCTGACCAGCGAAATGAAGAACTTCTTCACGACGAAACTCTGCTCGGCCATCGTCGTCATCGAGCTATTGCGGAATTCCTCGGACTTCAGATAGAGCTGGTCGAGTTCATCGATATACTTCCTGATCGGGAAGATTCGTGGTGGCGTCATGCGCAGTCCGTAATCATCATGAAACTTCTTGTAGATCGCCTGCACCAGTTTGAAGGTCTCATCCGATTGCCGGTTCGCGATCTGCATCGCGTCGCGCATGTTGTCGAAGAATACGGACATGCCGCTCTTCATGCCGGCGGTGGTCCAACTGCCGGACATGTCCTTGCGAGTCTTGTCGATGATCTTGTCGATCGCGTTGATATCCAGCGTGTTGAACATGATCTTTGCCTGCAGCGCGAGCTTCTTGCGGCTGAGCTGGAAGGTCTTGACGCTCTCGTAATAGGCGTTCTTTTTTTCCTTCGCCTTTTGCAGCAACTGCTGGACGATGTCCTCGTTATTGCCGCGCATGGCCTCAAGTTCGTTGAGCCTGGCGTTCAAATCCTCGATCTGGACGGAGATCGGCGTATGGATCTCATCCATTGATCGGTTCATCGAGGCGATGATATTGTCCCAGATAACGATCTGCCGGTCGGGCAGGATCTCGTTGGCGAGCAATGATTCCAGCGCGAGCAGGTTGCTCTGTTCCAGCAGTCGCCGGTTGTCGCGTATTTTTGCGACCAGGGCCTTTTGTGCGGAGACCGGGAAGACGTTGGTGGAATCGATTTCCAGCAGTCGCGCGCTGCTGCGGCACTGCTCGGCGATCGTCGCATTGACCTCCTCGGGCTTCTTCATCTCGTCCCACAGGGTGTCGATTTTGTTCAGCACCGCGACCAGTCCTTTCTGCCGCTTGTTGCGGAACGCGGTGATGTAGTTCTGCCACATATACAGGTCGCTCTTTGTCACGCCGGTATCGGCCGACAGTACGAACAGCACGGCCTGGGCATTCGGCAGCATGTTGATCGTCAACTCGGGCTCGCTGCCGAGCGCATTCAGTCCGGGGGTGTCAAGAATCACGAGTCCCTGTTTCAGCAGTGGGTGGGGAAAGCTGATCAGCGCATGGCGCCAGACCGGGATCTCGATCGTGTCGGGACGGGGGCGCTTGTCTCGACCATTGTCATTGTCGGCGCCATCCTCCGAGAACAGTCCGAGATTCTCCGCGTCCTCGAGCGGGACGTGCTTGGTTTTGACGACTTCGTTGAAGGCCGTGGCGATCTGTTCCGGTGAGGTGATGTTCAGCGGCAGCGTGGTCCAGTAAGAGGGTTCGTTCTTCAGGTCGGACAGGCTGATATCGCTGAGCCGGGTCTCTATCGGCAACAGCCGGATATAGGCCTCGTCAGTCTCGCGGTCGTAAAACAGCTCAGTTGGGCACATCGTCGTGCGCCCGGCCTCGGACGGCAGCAGGCGACGACCGTAGTCGGCGAAGAAGATCGCATTGATCAGCTCGGTCTTGCCGCGGGAAAACTCGGCGACGAAGGCGATGTTGAGCTGGTCGGAATCAAGCGACTTGAGTGCGTCATAGATGCGCAACTCGATCTCGGAGGTGGCGAACTGGTTGTCGTTCAGCCACTGCTCGAATTCCCGAATCGTCTGCACCACCCCCGCCTTCCAGTCGGCGAAGGCCTGCATCTGATGCCTGAAGCGGTCCTGCTCCGACGGGGCTGTTGTGAGCTCCATTGCATTGGTCGACATGGCTTTTCGTTCCGCCTGGCCTGCTGATAGTGATTCTGCTACTGGTTTATCGGAATCTTGCCGTTTTATATGAATTTTTTTGTGACCGATGCCCACAATTCGGGGTCAATAGCCGGCATTGGCCCGGCATCCCCTCTTTATCGTCAGGATGGAGTAAAAATCGAGCCGAAATCGGGGCTAAGACGAATCAGGGACGAGCGGAGGCGATTCTGAGATGGGGTGCTGCCCTCGGGGCAAGCCAGGTTGCCATGGCGAGCAGCAGCAGGCCCATTAGTTCAACGATACTGAAGGCGCCCCCAGGTGTGAAGTCGGAATCGGGCGAGGGCAGGCCGGGCGCCGGGCGTGGGCCTATGCGTGTATCGACCGTGAGGACGTTATTCACCGGCTGAATGTCGTTGATCGGTACTGCGGGCACTTCGACATTATGGATGATCGTAATGTTGCTGGCGGTCGGCATGATCATTTTGAGTTCGATGATGACGGCGTCGCCTGTTCCTGCGACCAAGCGCCCGGTATTGCAGGACGCGCCGGCGTTGCCATTCAACGAGCAATTCCAGCCGGCGGGCGCGACTGGCGGGGCCAGGATAGAGACCTGTTCCGGCAGGGTATAGCTGAACTGCACATTGGTCGCATCGAGGACGGCAATATTGCTTATCAAGAAGCGGAAGGTCTTCTCGATACCAGCCTGGGCGAAATGCGGGTCGTCGTCCTCGCTGACCGATGTGTCATCGTTGACATCGACAACAAGGTCGACGCCGCCGCTGGCGACGATAAACCCGCCTTCGCCGGCGGCGAGGAAGCGGTCGCCGGTCCAGGCGATCGCATTGATGCGAGGAAGAATCTGATCATTCCCTTCACTATCCTTAGGCACCACTCCGAGTGTGGTCCAGCCCCTGCCGGAGCTGCTGCGCAGGAAACTGCCGTTGTCACTGGCCGCGAGATACTGGCTGCCGTTCCATTCGAGAGCGCGTAGCGGAGGGGATGCTGGAACGGCCGGGGATTGCGCCGGGACAGTTGCGATGAACCAGTTAATGCCATTGGCACTGTAGATTGCGGCCGCAGACGGCGAATCGCCGGCTGTCTGCCCGACCGCGACGAACAGCGGATCAGAATTGTCATCGTTCCATAGGACCGCATTCAGGGTGCCAGTAGTCTGAGAATTCTGCGAAGTCCAGCCAGCACCATTGGCACTGGTCAGCACTGTCCCCCCGGCGCCAACTGCGACATACAGTGGGCTGTTGCCGACCAGGCCATAGGTAACGCCGTGCAGTTCCATCGAAAAACCGGTATCGACAACGTCCCAGACAACTCCGTCTGGGCTCGAAAGTATCGTCCCATCCGCGCCGACCGCGATAAACAACAGGTTGCCCCAGGTGACAGCCGCGATATGCGCTGACAGCGATTGCGAAATGCTCGCATTTTGCCAGACTTTGCCGTCGTCGCTGTAGAGGATCGTAGCGTTGTCGCCGACAGCGACGATGCGTGTCGCAATCCCATTATCGCGCCGGACCGCCAGCCCGTTCAGGGTTTGGTTTGTTCCGCTGATTTCGCTCGCCCAGGCGAGGCCGTCAGTGCTCGACAGCACCGTTCCGTTCGCACCGGTCGCGATATGCAACGGAGACGGGAAATTCGCGAGTTGCAGGTCATTGAGCGTCGCGACCCGACTCAGGTCGGGTGTCACAGGTTCCCATTCGAGATCCGCTGTCAGCGCATGCAACAGGTTACGGTTACCACCGGTAACCAGGGTCGTCGTGCCGTTGAACTCGATAGTTTTTAGTGTCTCGAGTGCTAGCCCATCGGGCAGAGATCCTGGGTCTGACCACTCAACACCTGTTAAAGATACCAGTAACAGTGGCTCATCTATATTGCCGTTATCACCGACGGCGAAGTATCGGTTCCCGGCCCAAACCACTTCGCGAAGACTGGCATTCGGGTGTCCGTCGATCAACGACTCTTGCCAGTCCGAACCATTGCTGCTGGTAAAGACCGTTCCTCTGCTGCCGACCACAACAAACTCGCTGTTGCTGTTGACTGCGATATCCCGGAGTATCGGGCCCCCCGGTACCGGTGTTAGCGAGGCGACCCAGGCGGTGCCATTGTCGCTGGTGATTATCGCCCTCGAACTGCCGACTGCGACGAAACGATTATTGTGCCAGGTTATCGCATATAGCGCGGGGCGGGTCGCGCTGATCACCGTCGTCTCTTCCCAGGCAATCGCATTGTCGCTACTGAGCACGGTGCCGCTTTCCCCGACGGCGACATAGCGCGTGCCAGCGCCATTGACCGCGATATCGAGCAGGCGCGCCCGGGTGTTTGTAACCTGCCCCGTCCAATTGATTCCGTCCGGACTCGTCAGCACGAGACCACCATCGCCGACGACGATATACTGATGCCCGTCCCACACGCTACCGAACAGGCGCTGCACGGTGCCACTGTCGCGGGGTGTCCAGTTGACGCCGTCCACACTTGTGAGGATCGCACCGCCGCCGCCGACGGCAAGGTATTCCGGCCCCTGTGGGTTCCACAGGACATTTTCGATATCGAACTCAGCGGGTATTGGATTGACCGGATTCCAGCAGAGCGTCGAGGTCTGAAACGCGCCGGTGTTGAAGCACAGCGCCAGGGCCTGGCCCGGCGCGGTCAGCATGGCCACAACCAGGCTCAGCAACATCGCGATTAGCCGAGTTGGTGTAGATGACGGACAAGGCAGGGAAATACCAAGCATCGCACTTCCTGGAACACGGTTCCGATATCCCTCCGGGAAGGCCGGCCCCCCGATGGGTGTTACTGCGGGACAGTCCCGATTATATTCCCTGGCTCAGACTCGAGCCATTGCTCAATTATACGCGAGTCGCATGCCGACGTCCCGGATAGGGGCCAGCATCAGGATCTTCGTCAATTGTATCGCGATTAGCACCAGCAGCGGCGAAAAGTCGATCCCGGAAACCGCCGGCAGCACCCGACGGGCCGGACCGAGCAGGGGTTCGTTGAGGCTGTGCAGCAGCGACACGATCGGGTTGCGGACTCCTGGATTGACCCAGCTCAGGATCACCTGGATCAGGATCGTGATCAGAAACAGGTTCAGTAACAGTGACATCAAGTCGGCCAGCGACAGCACGATCAGGCCGACCGGCGTGATCGTACGCCCGGCCGAAAAGTGTATCAGGTACAGCGCGCCCATCTGCAGCACGATCATCAGCACGATCGCCGCGATGTCGATTCCCTTGAGGCCCGGTATGATCCGGCGCAGCGGGACCAGCGGTGGATTCGTCACCTTGACGATGAACTGGGACACCGGATTGTAGAAATCGGCCCGCACGAGCTGGAACAGGAAACGCAGCAGGATCAGGCTCAGGTAGATCGTGAAGATCGTGTCGATCAGGTAGACCGACGCATTCGACAGGTATGGATTATTCATTCTGTCCCCCAAGGTACTTCGACAGTTCGATCGAGCGGGCATGGCCGGCTGCGAGCGCCCGCTCGAACAGCGCCTCGATCCCGCCCTGCTGCAGGACCGCGAGCGCCCGTTCGGTCGTCCCCCCCGGCGACGTGACCCGGGCGCGCAGTTCGGCGGGGCCGCTGTTGGTGCTCTCGAGGGCCATCTTCGCGGCGCCGAAGGCGGTCTGTATCGTTAGCATGCGGGCAGTATCCGCCGGCAGTCCGAGCCTGCGTCCGGCTGTCTCGAGCGCCTCCATGACCAGGAAAAAATACGCCGGGCCGCTGCCTGAAAGCGCGGTGACCGCGTCCATCTGCGCCTCGTCATCGATCCACAGTGTCAGGCCGACCGCGCGCAGGATGGTTTCGGCGGCCTCGCGCCAGGCCATTCCGGCCTGGGCATTCGCGCACAGTGCCGTCGCGCCGCTCTGCACCAGGGCCGGTGTATTCGGCATTGCACGCACCAGCGCGGTCCCCGACCCGAGCCAGCCCTCAAGATCGGCGATTCGGATTCCGGCCGCAATCGAAATCACGAGCCTGCCTTCGGTTCCCGGGTCAGTGGCAAGCTGGCGTGCGATTTCCGGCACGATCTGGGGTTTGACCGCGAGGACGATGACGTCTGCTTCCCGGGCAGCCTCGCCATTCGAGGTATGGATCGCAATGCCGAAATCGCGCTGCAGCTGGTTCAAGGCCGCCTCGCTGTTGTCCGAGGCGTGCAGACGCCCCGGGTCGTAGCTGTCGGCGATCAGGCCGCCGATCAGGCTGCGCGCCATGTTGCCTGCGCCGATAAAGGCTAGCGTATATGGATGCATAGAGACCGTAGTCTAACCCAAAACAATGGCGGAATTCGCGCGCGCCGCTCACGTCCGCGGGCCGAACAGTGCGGTCCCGATCCGGACCAGCGTCGCGCCTTCGGCGATTGCGTCCTCAAAGTCGTCGCTCATCCCTATCGACAGGGTATCGAGCGCAAAACCCGCCTCAATCAGGTCCGACTGCAGATCGTGCAGACGGCGAAAGATCGCGCGCCGGGCTACGGGATCGGGGTCCGGCGCCGGGATCGCCATGAGTCCCCGGACCCTCAGGCGCGGCAGGCGGCTGACAAACCGGACAAGCTCCCGGGCCTCACCGGGGTCGGCGCCGGATTTGCCTGCCTCATCGCTGATATTAATCTGGATACAGAGATTGAGCGGGGCGAGTTCCGGGGGACGCTGCTCGCTCAGTCGCTGTGCGATCCTGGCCCGGTCGACGCTGTGCACCCAGTTGAAGCGGGCGGCAATGCCACGGGTCTTGTTCGACTGGATCGGGCCGATGTAATGCCATTCGAGTTCGAGTCCGGCGAGCGTATCGAGCTTCGGGATCGCCTCGTTCAGGTAGCTTTCACCGAACCGGCGCTGTCCGGCTTCCGCGAGCGTCCTGATCGTGGCGGCAGCGCAGCCCTTGCTGACCGCGATCAGCGTGACCGATCCGGCCGGTCGTCCCGCGCGCTGCTCCGCGGCAGCGATGCGGGTGCGGATTCCGCGTAAGGCGTCGGTGGGCGTCGCTATGGATGGCTCGGGCAATGGCTCAAGATCTGTATGGGCTGGCCGCTAGTTATTCGGGAAAAAGCGATTTTCCCGCTGTCGTGACTTTCTGCAGTGTGCCACAAATTTCAGGAGCGTAACCAGATGGATATCGCCGAACTACTGGCATTCAGCGTCAAGAACAAGGCCTCTGACCTGCATCTGTCCGCGGAGCTTCCGCCGATGATCCGTGTCGACGGCGACGTCCGCCGCATCAACGTCCCGCCGCTCGACAACAAGACGGTGCAGACGATGCTGTATGACATCATGAGTGACAAGCAGCGCAAGGACTTCGAGGAGTTTCTCGAGACCGACTTCTCGTTTGAGATCCCCGGGCTGGCGCGCTTTCGTGTCAACGTATTCAATCACAATCGTGGCGCCGGCGGCGTATTCCGTACGATTCCGTCGACGATCCTCTCGCTCGAGGATCTCGGCGCGCCGGAGTCGTTCAAGCCAATCTCGGAATATCCGCGCGGAATAGTACTGGTGACCGGCCCGACCGGTTCCGGCAAGTCGACGACGCTCGCCGCCATGCTCGACTACAAGAACAACAACGAATTCGGCCACATCCTGACCATTGAGGATCCGATCGAGTTCGTGCACCAGAGCAAGAAGTGCCTGGTCAACCAGCGCGAAA
>CAYTGL010000006.1:0-12059 GCA_964437335.1 uncultured Chromatiales bacterium | reverse complement strand
GCTCGGCTTTGCCGAAGCGCTGCGCTCGGCGCTGCGCGAGGATCCGGACATCATCCTCGTCGGTGAAATGCGTGATCCCGAAACCATCGGCCTCGCGCTGACCGCCGCCGAAACCGGTCATATGGTGTTCGGTACGCTGCACACCAGTTCAGCGGCGAAGACCATCGACCGTATCATCGACGTGTTTCCGGCCGCCGAGAAGGAAATGGTGCGCTCGATGCTTTCCGAGTCGTTGCGCGCGGTGATTTCGCAAACGCTGCTGAAGAAAGTCGGCGGCGGGCGCATTGCGGCGCACGAGATCATGATTGGCACGCCTGCGATTCGAAACCTGATCCGCGAGAACAAGATCCCGCAGATGTATTCGGCGATCCAGACCGGCCAGTCCGTCGGCATGCAGACCCTTGATCAGTGCCTGCAGGAACTCGTGCGCAAGGGCAAGGTCACCCGTCAGGACGCGATGGCCAAGGCCGCGAACCGCGAGAGCCTGAAGGAATGACGGCTCAGGCCGGGTAATAAAAGTCGCCGTACTCTGTCCCGACAGCGATCACCGGATGATTGTAGAGCCGTTCGAGATTTCCGGTGTTCAGCACCTCTCGCGTCGTGCCGTGTTCGGCGGCGCCGTCTCCATACAACAGCAACACATGATCGCAATAGCGCGCTGCTAGATTGACGTCATGCAGCACCATGATAACAGCGCGCTTCCTTTCCTGTGCGGTCGCCCGGCACAGGAGCTCCATGATATGAATCTGGTGGAACGGATCGAGATGATTGGTCGGCTCGTCGAGCAGGTACAGCGCCGGATCCTGCGCCAGCAACGTTGCGATACCGAGGCGTTGGCGTTCACCGCCGGATAGGGTCGTCAGCATGCGATGATCAAAGCCGTCGAGCCCGACGGCGGCGAGCGCGGCGCGGGCGATGCCGATGTCTTCCGGTCCTTCCCAGCGCCACTTGTCGAGCCAGGGATGACGGCCGATCAGCGCGGTTTCCAGCACGGTGCCGGGGAACAGCGAGGTCTGGTCCTGGAACAGCACACCAAGGCGCTGCGCGAGATCTCTGCGCGGCACCTGGTTCTGCGCGACACCATCGAACGCGACCACTCCGGCATCCGGGGCATGCAGTCCGGCCAGTGTCTTCAGCAGCGTGGTCTTGCCGATACCGTTGCGCCCGAGGATCGCCCAGCGGCCCGCTGTGCCGATCTCGAGGCCAAGTCCCCGGCAGACCGTGATTCCGGCAATCGAAACGGTGAGGTTTCGGGTCGCGAGCAGGCACATATCAGCGTGCCGTCCGACGCAGCAGATACAGGAATAATGGCACACCAATCAGCGCGGTGATGACGCCGACCGGCATCTGCAGTGGCGCCAGGGCCGTGCGCGATATCGTGTCCGCGATCACCAGCAGGCTCGCACCGGCGAGCATCGCCGCCGGCAGCAGGATCCGGTGATCGTTGCCGGTGATCAACCGCACCAGGTGAGGGATGATCAGCCCGATAAATCCGATGTTACCGGCGATCGTTACGGCGATTGCGGTCAGCAGCGAGGCCAGCACATAGAGCCGCAGGCGCAGGCCGGCAACCGACACCCCGAGCGTATGCGCCTTCATCTCACCCTGGATCAGCACATTCAGATCTCGCGCGGAGTACAGCGCGAGTCCGAGGCCGAGCGCGAGGATGACGAGGCTGAAGTCGGGCCGGCCGGCCTGGCTCAGGTCGCCAAGCAGCCAGAACATCATGCCGCGCAGTGTGCTGTCCGGACTGATCGCGAGCAGAAAGCTGATCACCGCCCCCCAGCCTGCGGCGACAACGATTCCGGTCAGCAGCAGGCGCGTCGAGGTCCAGCTCCCGCTGCCGCGCGCGAGCGCGAACACCATCACCATCGACAGCAGTGCGCCGCCGAAGGCGCTGCCGGTCAGCCACAGGCCGCCGAGACCAAGCATCAGGCACATCAGCGCGCCGACCGCGGCGCCGCCGGAGACGCCGAGGATATAGGGGTCGGCGAGCGGGTTGCGCAACAATACCTGCATCATTGCCCCGGCGAGCGCGAGCATTCCCCCGGTCGCGAACGCGGCCAGGGCGCGCGGAAGGCGCAGATCAACGACCAGACTGTGGGTCATGGGATCACCGCCGCCGCTGGCCAGCGCGAACAGCTCGCGCCAGCCAACCCGGATGCTTCCGACCGATAGTGCGAACAACAGGCTGAAGACCGCCAGCAGGGCCAGCAGGATCAGCAGAGACACTCCGCGCCTCAGCGCAGGCTGATGATCGGCCATGCCCTGATCTCGGCATGCCGGGTCAGGCTCGGGTCAGGGTCGACGGCGACGGGATGAGTAACGAGCTCCAGCAACGGGATGTCGTTGTGAGAGTCGGAATAGAACCAGCTCTCGTCGAGATCGAGACCGCGCTCCGCAAGCCACTGGTGCAGGCGGGTGACCTTGCCTTCCCTGAAACAGGGGGTGCCTTCCACTTCACCGGTATACACGCCTGCCCGAACGCGGGGCTCGGTTGCGAGCAGGTGCGGGATATCGAGCAGCGCCGCGATAGGCCGGGTGATGAAGGAATTCGTCGCGGTGATAATCAGCAGGGCGTCGCCCTGGTCACGATGGCGGTCAATCAGTTCAAGCGCGGCAGGCAGGACGATCGGCCGGATCTTTTCTTCGAGAAACTGCGCGCGCAGCGATTCCAGCACGACTTGGTTGTGCTGTGTCAGGGGGCGCAACTGAAACGCGAGCCATTCATGAATATCAAGCGTGCCGTCCTGATACTGGCGGTAGAAGCGGGCATTCTCCTCTTCGTACTGTTCGCCGTCGACAATGCCGTGCTCGACAAGAAAGCATCCCCACAGATAGTCGCTGTCCCCGGCGAGCAGGGTATTGTCGAGATCGAAGATGGCGAGTCTCACGGTCAACCCCCGGAAAATGGCATAAAGTAGAGGATCAATGCGCCCGGCGCAAGGGAAGATCGATTGCGGTAGCGCCGGGGTTTATGGGAGAATCAAAACCGGCTTCCCTCGGCGACGGGTTTTGCAAGTGATTGATTTGGATGGATACAGACCGAATGTCGGGATTATCCTGTGCAACCGGGAGGGTAGGGTGTTGTGGGCCCGCCGGATCGGTCAGGACGCCTGGCAGTTTCCCCAGGGTGGTATCCGTGAGGACGAAACCCCGGAGCAGGCGATGTACCGCGAACTGCGCGAGGAGATCGGGCTCGTCAGTGACGATGTCGTTGTCATCGCGCGTACCCGGGACTGGCTGCGCTACCAGTTGCCCAAGCACCTGATCCGCCGCCGCAGCCAACCGGTGTGCATCGGCCAGAAACAGGTCTGGTACATGCTCTATCTGATCGGCGAAGAGGAACGGGTGCGCCTCGACATGACCGACCAGCCGGAGTTCGACAACTGGCGCTGGGTCGATTACTGGAATCCGGTTGACGAAGTGGTTTCGTTCAAGCGCAATGTCTACCGGCGTGCGCTGAAGGAGTTCGCCGAGCTGGTCTTCATCGACGGAAAGTTCACCCCGCTCCCCGCCGCGGATTCTGCTGTCAATCTGGGCCGCGGCGCATAAGGGCGCCGTTTGTAGATGCTCATCACTCTCAGGCGCATCGTACAGGAGGTCAATGCGGCCGGTGACCTGGAACAGACCCTGTCGATCATCGTGTCCCGGGTCAAGCAGGCCATGCGGGTCGACGTCTGCTCGGTCTATCTGCTCGATGCCATAAGCGATGCCTATGTGCTGAGGGCAACCGATGGACTGAATCAGGCAGCCGTCGGCGTCGTGCGTCTCGCGCGAGGCGAAGGCCTTATCAGCGTCGTCGGCGAATCCGAGGAACCGCTCAATCTTGACGATGCCCCCGCCCATCCTCGTTACCGCTTCATAGCCGAGACCGGCGAGGTGCAGTATCACGGCTTTCTCGGGGTACCGATCATCCACCATCGCCGCATCATGGGCGTACTCGTCGTGCGTCAGCATTACACCCGCCGCTTCGATGAGGACGAAGTCGCTTTCCTGCTGACCGTCGCGTCACAGCTCTCCGGCGCGATCGCGCTCGCGGCCGCGAGCGGCGGCATCCTGGGCCTGACCGGCAACGGCGGCGTCAGCAACTCCCACCCGATCCAGGGCCTGCCCGGCGCTGCCGGCGTCAGCATTGGCACTGCGGTCGTCGTCTATTCTCCGGCGGATCTCGACGCGGTACCCGATCGGCATACAACCGATATCGAAGGCGAGATCGCGGCATTTTGCGCGGCGTTACAGCAGGCTCGTGAGGATATTGCCGGGCTGGAGCAGCGCATGGCGTCATCGCTTGCGGCCGAGGACAGGGCGCTGTTTCATGCCTATTCCCTGATGCTGTCGAGCCCTGGCCTCGTGGAACAGACCATCGAGCGCATCCGGGACGGCAACTGGGCACCGGCTGCGCTGCGCGACACGATCAGGGAGCATGCGCTGATCTTCGACCAGATGGACGATCCCTACCTGCGCGAACGCGCAGCCGATGTCCGTGACGTGGGTCGCCGGGTGTTGGCCCGACTGCAGAACGCTTCCAATCTGAAACCGTTTTATCCCGAGCGCGCGATCCTGGTCGGTGAAGAGATCAGCGTGTCAATGCTGGCGGAGGCGCCGCTGGAACGAGTTGCCGGCATCGTATCGGTGCGGGGGTCGCGCTCGTCACATGTGGCGATCCTTGCCCGTTCTCTGGGGCTGCCGGCTGTGGTCGGCATCAGTGACTTACCGGTCGTACGCGTCGACGGCAGCGAACTCATCGTCGACGGATACCGGGGAGTGATCTATGTCAGTCCGTCCGCAACGGTCAGGGAAGAATACCTGCGCCTGATCGGCGAAGAGAAGGAGCTGACGGCCGGCCTCGAGGAGCTGCTTGACCTGCCTGCAGTAACCAAAGACGGGATCCATGTACCCCTGTATGCGAATGCTGGCCTGCTGTCGGACGTTACGCCGTCACTGCGCCGCGGCGCCGAGGGTATCGGACTTTATCGAACCGAATTTCCATTCATGATTCGCAGCCGTTTCCCCGGCGAGGAGGAGCAGCGCGCTATCTATCGACAGGTGCTCGAGGCCTTTGCGCCGCGGCCGGTGACGATACGCACGCTCGATGTCGGCGGTGACAAGATGCTGCCTTACTTTCCAATCCAGGAAGAAAACCCGTTCCTCGGCTGGCGCGGCATCCGGATCACGCTTGATCATCCCGAGATCTTCCTGATTCAGTTACGTGCGATCCTGCGTGCGAGCGCCGGACTCAATAATGCACGCCTGCTGTTGCCGATGATCAGCAGTGTCGGCGAGGTCGACGAGTCGCTGAGGCTGATTCAACGGGTCTACAAGGAGCTGCGGACGCAGGGCGAGGAGATCGTGATGCCTGAAGTCGGCATAATGATCGAGGTTCCGTCAGTGATCTTCCAGGTCGAGGATCTCGCGCGGCGAGTCGATTTCCTGTCGATCGGCAGCAATGACCTGACCCAGTACATGCTGGCCGTGGACCGCAACAATGCCCGGGTTGCGGCGCTCTACGATTCCCTGCATCCGGCGGTGCTGCGTGCGCTGGTTCATGCCGTGATGGGGGCGCAGCGTGCCGGCAAGCCCATCGGAGTCTGTGGTGAGATGGCCGGTGATCCCGAGGCAGTCATTCTGCTGCTCGGGATGGGGGTATCGAATCTCAGTGCGAGCGTTGCGAGCCTGCCAAGGATCAAGCTCGTGATACGCAATTTCAGTATCGCCGAGGCCAGGAATCTGCTCGACGAAGCCTTGCTGATGGAAGATGTCGCGTCGATCCGCGCCCTGGTCGATAATGCCCTCGAGCAGGCTGGCCTCGGTGGCCTGCTGCGCGCGGGTCGCTAGTGGGGAACATCAGGGCCGAGGGAGGGCAGGCGCCGCCGGCGGGAGCACGGCGCTCAGTTCCGCAGGGGCCGCGGGGGCGTCCATGCTGATCGTGAAGGTCTTCTGTTTCCCGGCATGGCGGATTTGAGTAACGATGTTGCCGCTGTAACCCGCCTGTATCCTGACCGGGAGCGCCAGCAGGTTCTTGCCGGGCTCGAGCCGTCCCACCCAGGTGATTTCACGCTGTTCGGGAAAGCCGGTGAGTTCAATCCCCGGGGGCAGGACGACGTTAAAGGTTGCGTTATCGAGTCCGAGCGGTGATTCCACGACCAGGCTGATCTCGTGCTCATTAAGGAGCGAGACACTGAGATCCGAAATGCCCGGATGGAATTCGGGCTGCAGCTGTATGGTGAGGCCGATTACGAGGATCAGGCTGGCGGCAAGGGCGCCACCCACGCCGAACCAGCGACGGAGGCGGTGCCGGTGGTCCTGTTTGATCGCGGTTGCGAGTGCACGGTCGAACAGCATGTCGTCCGGCTCGGGCGCCGGCAGGCGCCGCAATCGCTCGAGCAGCGCCCGCTCTCGATTCAGCCGTTCCCGGCAGGACGGGCAGGCGGCAGCGTGGCTCTCAATATCCGAGACCTGCCCGGCAGGTAGGTCTCCGTCGAGCCAGTCGTCCAGCGAGTTCGTGATGTCGGTGCAGTTCATGCGTTCCCCGATTTCCCTCTAACACGTCCGCCAAGGCCAAAGGGTTCCTTCGAGTGTCTGTTTTTATGGACATCCTTTTTACCGAAATATCAATCATATGTTTTACCTGTCTTTTTGTACAACCGGTTTTTCGTCGAGCAGGGCGCGCAGCCGGGCCCGAGCCCGGTGGAGGCGGGATTTCAGGGTGCCGATCGGACAATCGAGGATGATCTGCATCTCTTCGAGGGTATAGCCTTCAATGTCGTGCAGGCTGAGCACGCTGCGGTGGTCTTCGCTCAACTGTTCTACCGCGAGCAAGAGTTGTCGAATCCTTGTCGCCTCCTCGATATTCGTTTCAGGGTCGCCATGTTCGGCCGGAAGGTTGTCAATCGAATCGATCACGGCAGGGTTGTTGTCGATCGACAGATGGACCGGGGAACGCGATTGGCGCCGGCGATTGTCAATGAAGAGGCGGTACATGACCCGGACCATCCACGGGCGCAGGCGCTCGACCTCGATCAGCTCGTGGCGACGGGGGTACAGCTTGGTCAGCAGCTCCTGGATCAGGTCTTCGGCATCCTCATGCCTGCCGGTCATGCGATAGGCGATGCGGTAGAGCGGTTTCAGATGCGGTCTTACCAGGGCTTCGAAGTCAGGGGCGTTCTTGGACTGCAAGCGATGTCTTCCAGATAATGAACAATAAAGTCACTGCACGGCCTGATCGTGATTGCGATGCATGAATGGCGTGAATGGGGTTGTCGGGCAGGCGCGCCCGGGCTGGCAACTACCGCTGCCTGCGGGCCTCTCCACAGGCGGTGTTTCGATATCGCCGAAGCCTCATCCCTGTTTCCAGGCGCCACCTGCATCATATAGAGGGGGTTTGTGGAATGTCTAGCAGGACGCGTTACCACCACTTCTCGACGGCGCACCGGCGGAGCGGCGATGCCGGCGCCAAGCCCATGAAATGTCAGGCAATTGTTTGCCATCCGGCCCGCGTATGGCAGGTTTTTGCATTTTCTGTGGCCAGGCGTTAAGATTACCGGCCTTTTGGTAGTTGAATCGTCACGGTTTTAGTCAGAGGAACTGCTGGATGCCGAATGTACGGGTAAGAGATAACGAGCCGTTCGAGGTGGCGCTGCGCCGCTTCAAGCGGATTTGTGAGAAGAGCGGGGTTCTGTCCGAGATCCGCCGCCGCGAGTTTTACGAAAAGCCTACCTCGGTCCGCAAGCGCAAGGCGGCGGCGGCAGTGAAACGGCAGCAGAAACGCACCTCGATTGAGCGATCGCGCCATCTGCGGACCCATAGTTGACGGGTTTTTCTTCACCGAATCTTTCGCTGCGTAGCCCGCTGCGGGTACAGTGTGTGGCACAGGCCGGAGGGCGCCCGGCGCGGCTCTGCCCGGTCAGTGCTCACGGTTCGCGGGTCTGATAACAGGGTTCTGTTACGTGCAGCCATCACTGAAAAGCCGTATCCAGGAAGACATGAAGACCGCGATGCGCGCGAAGGACAGCGCGCGTCTCGGCATCATTCGCCTCATTCTTGCCGCAATCAAGCAGCGCGAAGTTGATGAGCGCATTGAACTCGACGATGCCCAGATACTCGCCGTGTTCGACAAAATGATCAAACAGCGGCGGGATTCGATCGATCAGTTCGCGAGGGCCGGACGCCAGGATCTCGTCGATCAGGAAGAATTCGAACTCGGTGTCATCAATGATTACCTCCCTCCGCAGCTCGATGCCGGTGAACTTTCCACGCTGATCGAGCAGGCGATCGCCGACGCCGGCGCCCAAACGATGAAGGATATGGGCAAGGTCATGGGCATCCTGAGGCCCCGGGTTCAGGGGCGAGCCGACATGGGCGAGGTCAGCGCGAGGATCAAGGACAGGCTCTCCGGCTGAAATCCCGTTCGATGGCCGGGCGCATCCCCCAGGAGTTCATCGACGATCTGACTGCACGCCTCGATATTGTCGAGGTCATCGACAGTCATGTCGCATTGCGCAAGGCCGGACGCGAATACGTTGCCCGCTGTCCCTTCCACGACGAGAAGACGCCATCCTTCACCGTCAGTCCCGATAAGCAGTTCTATCATTGTTTCGGTTGCGGCGCCCACGGCACCGTGATTGGTTTCATGATGGAATACAACCACCTCGACTTCGTCGAGGCGATTCATGAGCTGGCAGGACGCGCCGGTCTCCAGGTGCCGCGCGGTGATGATGACGGTCCGGCGCGGAAGGCAGCAGGTCCGGATCTCTATGAAGTTCTCAAGGAAGCCGCGGTATGGTTCCGGCGCCAGTTACGCGATCATCCCCGCGGCGCGGACGCGATCGACTACTTCAAGGGTCGCGGCCTCGACGGTGATACTGCAGCCGAGTTTGGTCTCGGTTACGCGCCGCCCGGCTGGGACAACCTGCTCAAGGCGCTCGCCGGACGCTTCGGTGAAGACCGTCTCACCGCCGCGGGACTGGTCATCAAAAAGGATCAGGGCGGGTATTACGACCGTTTTCGTGACCGGATCATGTTCCCGATCCGCGACGCGCGTGGCCGGGTCATCGCCTTTGGCGGGCGTGTACTCGGCGGCGATACGCCGAAATACCTGAACTCCCCGGAGACCGATGTCTTCCACAAGGGCCATGAACTGTATGGTTTACATGAAGCCCGCAGCACGATGCGCACCCTCGACCGGCTGCTGGTCGTCGAGGGCTATATGGATGTCGTCATGCTCGCGCGACATGGCATTCGTTACGCGGTTGCGACGCTCGGCACCGCGACGACTCCGCAACACCTCGAGCGGATGTTCCGCGTGACGCCGGAGGTCGTGTTCTGTTTCGACGGTGACCATGCCGGCCGGCAGGCGGCCTGGCGTGCGCTGGAAAATGCATTACCGGCGATACGCGAGGGCCGGCAGGCTCACTTCATGTTCCTGCCCGAGGGAGAGGATCCCGACTCACTGGTCCGCAAGGAGCAACGCGAACGCTTCGAGGAACGCCTTGTGAAGGCAGTCACCCTTTCGGCCTTTTTCTTTGACACATTGATACAGCGTGCCGATACGTCAAGTATCGACGGCCGTGCACGATTGGTGGAACTTGCCCGGCCCTATCTGTCAAAAATAAGTCCGGGCGTATTCAGGCACATGATGGTGGAACAGCTCGCGAAGTTATCCAGGATCGATGCGGAGGCCCTCGGCACGATGCTCGCGGGCGGCAAGCCGGCGCTGAAAGCCGCCGCCCCGCGGACGAAGACACGGGCAACGTCGTCGGGCGGGCGGCTCGTCGGTTCCCTGGTGCGCAGGGCGATCGCGCTGCTGTTGCGCAAGCCCGCGCTGGCGCAACAGCAGAAGGACTACCATAGGCTCAGCGACGTGGAAATCCCGGGAATCGCCCTGCTCGTTGAGATGCTTGAATTGCTGGGAAATAACCCCAATTACACTACGGGTAGCGTGCTGGAACACTGGCGAGACCACGACTACGGCCGATATCTGGCGAAGCTCGCCCGCGAGGAAGCGCTGATCCCGACCGAGGATCTGGACGGGGAATTCGCTGACACGATGCGCCGCCTGAATCAGCGCTACCTCGAATTGCAAATCACCCGGCTCAGGAGCAAGCCCTGGGAATCCTTGAGTCAGGCGGATAAAGACGAATTGATACAGTTGCTTGCGGAAAAGTCGGCGGCTGGATGAGCGGTGAAGCGCAGTGACCGGGATATTCTCATTCGGCATCCATCTATTGTAGAATCGGCCGTTTATTGTGCCCTGCGCGCCAGTCGCCGGGTTCATCAGGCCAGTCCATCAGAGGTCCGGATATCATCATGAAGCATGAGCAACAGTCCCAACTCAAGGCGTTGATCGCGAAAGGCAAGGAACAGGGCTACCTGACTTACCGCGAGGTCAATGACCATCTGCCGAACGACATCGTCGATCCGGAGCAGATCGAGGACATCATCGGCATGATCAACGACATGGGCATCGCCGTCCATGAGTTCGCGCCCGATGACGCCCTGCTGATCAATGATGCCGCGGTCGACGGCGATGATGATGTCACCGAGGAGGCTGCGGCCGCGCTCGCCAGCGTCGACAGCGAGTTCGGGCGTACGACCGACCCGGTGCGCATGTACATGCGCGAGATGGGTACGGTCGAACTGCTGACCCGCGAAGGCGAAATCAAGATTGCGAAACGCATCGAGAACGGCCAGCGCCAAATGCTGCTCGCGCTGGCCGATTACCCGGACACGATCGGCGACCTTCTACGCACTTATGAAAAGGTCACCGCCGGTGAAGTCCGACTCGGCGATGTACTCACCGGCTATGTCGACCCGAACGAGGGCGAGACCGAAGCCGCCCAGGCCCAGCCCGCGGTCAATGACGAGCTGTTTTCGGCCGATCGCGAAGTCATCGCAGGCGACGAAGAAGAAGAGGACGGCGATGAAGCCGGCGAGGTCGTCGACACCGGGCCGGATCCGGAAGAGGCGCGCGTGCGCTTTGCCGAACTCGAGAAGCTGTACAAGAAGACGATGAACGCCGCCGGCAAGCACGGCATGACGCATGACAAGACCGCAAAGCTGCGCATCGACCTGGGCGAGTGTTTCATGAACATCAAGCTGACTCAGCGTCTGACCGATCAGCTGATCCAGAACCTGCGCGACACCGTCGAGCGCATTCGTGCCCAGGAAAAGGTCATCATGTCGCTGTGCGTGAGCCAGGGGCATATGCCGCGCAAGGAATTCATCACATCGTTCCCGGACAACGAGACCGACCTCAACTGGTTGCCGAAGCTGATCAAGGCCGGGAAGAAGTACTCAAAGGCCCTCGAGGAATATCAGGACGAAATCCTGCGGGCGCAGAACAGGCTGATCGCGATCCAGGTCGAGTCCGGCATGACGATCAACGAGATCAAGGACATCAACCGCAAGATGTCGATCGGCGAGGCCAAGGCGCGCCGCGCGAAGAAGGAGATGGTCGAGGCCAACCTGCGCCTCGTGATCTCGATCGCGAAGAAGTACACGAACCGCGGCCTCCAGTTCCTCGACCTGATCCAGGAAGGCAACATCGGCCTGATGAAGGCGGTCGACAAGTTCGAGTACCGCCGCGGCTACAAGTTCTCGACCTACGCGACGTGGTGGATCCGCCAGGCGATCACGCGCTCGATCGCCGACCAGGCGCGCACGATCCGCATCCCGGTGCACATGATCGAGACCATCAACAAGCTGAACCGCATCAGCCGGCAGATGCTGCAGGAGATGGGTCGCGAGGCGACGCCGGAGGAACTGGCGAAGCGCATGGAGATGCCCGAGGACAAGATCCGCAAGGTGCTGAAGATCGCAAAAGAGCCGATCTCGATGGAGACCCCGATCGGCGACGACGAGGACTCGCATCTAGGCGACTTCATCGAGGACGCAAACGTGCTGTCGCCGCCGGAGGCAGCGACGATCTTCGGCCTGCGCGAGGCGACGACCGCGGTGCTCGAGAGCCTGACCGCGCGCGAGGCCAAGGTGCTGCGCATGCGTTTCGGCATCGACATGAACACCGACCACACGCTCGAGGAGGTCGGCAAGCAGTTCGA
>CAYTGL010000005.1:89036-127871 GCA_964437335.1 uncultured Chromatiales bacterium | reverse complement strand
CGCAGCCGATGTAACAGACCTTGTCGAAAGGGGCGTCCTCGCGGATCTTCGCCAGCGCGATCTCGGGACAGACGATGAAATTGGCGAAGGTCGAGGTGCCCATGTAGTGATACAGCGGATTGCCGTCGAGCGAGAAGCGGCTGCTGCCGTCCGGCATTAAGCCCTTGCCCTGGGTCGCGCGGATGGCCTGGCACAGATTGGTCTTCGGATTCAGGCAGTATTCGCACTCCCGGCACTCGGGGGTGTACAGCGGGATCACATGATCGCCTTTTTTCAGCGAACGGACGCCCGGCCCGACATCGACGACGACGCCGGCGCCTTCATGGCCGAGGATCGCCGGGAACAGGCCCTCGGGATCGGCGCCGGACAGCGTAAAGGCATCGGTATGGCAAATGCCGGTCGCCCTGACTTCGACCAGAACTTCGCCGGCCTTCGGGCCCTCGAGATCGATACTCTCGATGGTCAAGGGACTCCCTGCCCGGTGAGCGACCGCAGCACGAACTTTCATGGGTAGCCTCCGTCAATGACTGCTGTAGCTGAACCCGGTCAGTATACCCGCCGACGCGACCGGACTCGATGAATCTGTAGTACAATCCCGTTCTTCGGATTTTTGACCGACTTGCTGCGGCGGACGACATGCTCGAACTGAACGCGCTGACCACCCGGATCAAGGACATGCGAGCACGCCTCGATGACCTGAGGGGGTATCTTTGACTTCGATGTCAAAAATGAAAAACTGACCGAGGTCAGACGCGAGCTCGAAGAGCCGTCGATCTGGAACGATCCGAAACGGGCCCAGGATCTTGGCCGCGAGCGCGCGCGGCTCGAGGAATTCGTCGAGACCTTCATCCGGCTTGACGACGGCCTCCGGGATGCTGCCGGGCTGCTCGAACTGGTCGCGGCCGAGGACGACGCCGAGACCGCCGGAGCGGTGACGAAGGATCTCGATGCGCTGGAAAAGCAGCTCGCTGGCATCGAGTTTCAGCGCATGTTCTCCGGCGAGATGGATCCGAACAATGCCTTCCTCGATATTCAGGCCGGGTCCGGGGGCACCGAGGCGCAGGACTGGGCCGAGATGCTGCTGCGCATGTACCTGCGCTGGGGCGAGGACCATGGTTTCCACAGCGAGATCATCGAAGCCTCGCAAGGGGAGGTTGCCGGCATCAAGAGCGCGACGGTCAAGTTCGAAGGTCCTTATGCCTATGGCTGGCTGCGTACCGAGACCGGCGTGCATCGGCTGGTCCGGAAATCGCCGTTTGATTCCGGCAATCGCCGTCATACCTCGTTCGCGTCGGTGTTCGTGTCACCTGAGATCGACGACGAGATCGAGATCGAGATCAATCCGGCGGACCTCAGGGTCGACACCTATCGCGCGAGCGGCGCCGGCGGCCAGCATGTCAACCGGACCGAGTCGGCGATCCGGATTACCCACGAGCCGAGCGGCATTGTCGTCGCCTGCCAGAGCGACCGCTCGCAACACAAGAACCGGGCGACCGCGATGTCACAGCTCAAGTCGAAGCTCTATGAGCTCGAGCTCAACAAGCGCCGTTCAGAGCAGCAGGCACTCGAGGACAGCAAGAGCGATATCGGCTGGGGCAGCCAGATCCGCTCCTATGTGCTCGACCAGTCACGGATCAAGGATCTGCGCACCGGCGTTGAGACCGGCAATACCCAGGCGGTGCTCGATGGCGGCCTCGACCGCTTCATCGAGGCGAGCCTGAAGCAGGGGTTATAGGGGTGACATGAGCGAAGAGCAGGACGAACAGGAGCAAATCGCGCAGCGCCGTGAAAAACTGAACGCGCTGCGCGAGCGCGGCAACGCGTTTCCGGTCGATTTCCGCCGTAACGTCATGTCCGGCGAGCTGCATGCGGAGTACGGTGAGGCGGCTGCTGAGTGGCTGGAAGCCGAACCACGCCGGGTCAAGATCGCCGGGCGCATGATGACGCGACGCGTCATGGGCAAGGCGGCGTTTGTTCATCTGCAGGACATGTCCGGGCAGATGCAGCTCTATATCCAGCGCGATGCGGTATCAGACGAGGGCTACGCGGAATTCAAGCGCTGGGACATCGGCGATATCCTCGGCGCCGAGGGAGTACTGTTCCGAACCAAAACCGGCGAGCTGTCGGTGCGCGTCGAATCCGTCCGCCTGCTGACCAAGGCGCTGCGCCCGCTGCCGGACAAGTTCCACGGCGTCGTCGACCAGGAGATGCGCTATCGCCAGCGCTATCTCGACCTGATCATGAACGAGCCGACGCGCGAGATTTTCCGCCGCCGCGTCGCGATCATCGATTTTATCCGCCGCTTCCTGATCGACCGCGGCTTCCTCGAGGTCGAGACGCCGATGATGCAGGTAATCCCCGGTGGAGCGACGGCGCGGCCGTTCAGGACCCATCATCATGCGCTCGACATCCCGCTCTATCTGCGCATCGCACCCGAACTCTATCTGAAGCGTCTTGTCGTCGGCGGTTTCGAGCGGGTGTTCGAGATCAATCGCAACTTCCGCAACGAAGGCCTTTCGACGCGCCACAATCCCGAGTTTACGATGGTCGAGTTCTACCAGGCATATGCCGATTATCAGGATCTGATGGATATGACGGAAGTCATGTTCCGCGAGCTTGCCGCGCTGGTGCACGGATCGCCGATACTCGAGTATCAAGGACGGCTGATCGATTTCAGCCAGCCGTTCCGTCGCATGACGGTCGCCGGATCGATCCTGCAATTCAATCCGGATATCGATGCCGCGCATCTGCATGACAAGGCCGTGCTGGCCAGACTGGCGCGCGCGCGCGGCATCGTGGTCAAGGATGCCTGGGGGGTTGGCAAGCTGCAGATCGAACTGTTCGAAAGTACGGTCGAGGACCGGCTGCTCGATCCGACCTTCATCACCGCGTATCCGACCGAGGTGTCACCGCTTGCGCGATGCAATGACGAGGATCCCGCGATCACCGACCGCTTCGAGCTGTTCGTCGGCGGTCGCGAGATCGCGAACGGTTTCACCGAGTTGAACGACGCCGAGGACCAGGCGGCGCGTTTCCGCGAACAGCTCGGCGCGCGCGAAGCAGGGGACGAGGAAGCGATGCACTTCGACGCCGATTACATCCGCGCCCTCGAACACGGCATGCCGCCGACGGCGGGCGAGGGCATCGGCATCGATCGCCTGGTGATGCTGTTCACCGATTCGACGTCGATTCGCGACGTGTTGCTGTTCCCGCATATGAGGCCTGAATAACAACCGCTGCGGCTGATTTGCATGAATCAACGCAGGATGCGGTGACGAAGGAACCGTATCGGCCGTGATCGATGGAAAAAAAGGAATCTGACCCTAACCTGCCAGCAGCCGCTTGATTTCGTTGATCTGCTCGCGCGCGTTCTTCATGACGTCAATGCTTTCCTCCGGCGTCAGCGCGAGGCGTTCAAAGGCCGGGATCGTCGACCAGTCGAGACGGATATGGGGATGGTTGGAGCCGATGTGGCTCAGCAGGTTCGCGACGATGACGACGTCGGTGTAATCGGCGTCGTTCTCCGGCTCGCGGTCCAGGTTTTCGTGCTCCGCGGCCACCGCGATCATTTCCGGTGAAAACTTCCATGCGCCCAGCACCAGCGCTCCTACCCGCGGATGCAGCACCTCGAGCAGGCGGTTGAGTCGCTGTTCGTTTTCGCTGAAGTCGAACAGCATCTCGGAGTACTCGATGATCGGCAACTTGCCGATGTCATGGATGAGCCCGGCCAGCATCGCCTCGTCGGGATTGAGCCCGGTGTAGCGGTCACTGATGATATAGCTCAGCGCGGCGACCATGACCCCGTGTTCCCAGCTTCTGGCGAGATAGCGCTTTTTGAACGGCGACGAGAGCTTGTTCTGATAGATCTGCTCCATCGCGAGACTGGTGACCATGCTGCGCACGTTCGCATTGCCGAGCCGCGTCACGGCGATCTTGACGTCGTCGATCTGCTCATGGGTGCGATAGAGCGGGCTGTTGACCAGGCGCAACAGGCGCGTCGTTAACACGACATCGGCGCTGATCGCGCGGGCGATCTGGGTCGAGGTCGATTTCGGGTTGTCGAGCAGCTTGCGGGTGCGGATCGCGATTTCCGGCAACGCCGGCAGGACCAGGCGGTTGGCCCGGATATCATTGACCAGATCCTGCCAGAACTGTTCGATCTGGGTGGCCGCCATGATTCAGTCGTTTCGTCCTGAGGGGGTGTATTGCTATCGACTTGGCACGGCGATTTATTGAGCCGGGCGCGCAGCGTTCAGGCGTCTTCCCCGGCCTTCAGGGCGGGCAGGTCGCGCAGGGTGAGCGGCAGCCCCGCCGCCGATCCGAGACGCAGCGCGCCGGGTCTGGCCTGCTCGACGACCGCCGAGACGAGCAGCAGGGATCCGTGTTCCGACGCGAGCGTCGCCGAGACGACCTGGCCGACTGACTGTTCGCCGCCGGTGATCGAATAGATGGCGTAACCAGGGGGCGGCGGTTCGGGGACGTCGCATTCGGCAAGATACATGCGGCGCTTGACCGTGCCCCGGTAGTGCAGCCGGGCGACGATCTCCTGGCCGGTGTAACAGCCCTTGTTGAAGCTGATGCCACCGAGCAGATCGAGATTGACGGTCTGTGGGATGAATTCCTCGACCGTCTCCGGCCAGATCTCCGGTACGCCGGCGAGGATATCCAGCATCGTCCAGACATCCGCGCCGACCGGCGCGGCATGGACATCGAGCTGCGACCAGACTTTCAGCATCGCCTCGACCGGGCCATGGATCTCGAAGCGCGGATGGACGCCGGGTAAGCGGATCACGGTCAGCGGCCCGGACTGGACGACCGCATCGACGGTTTCGGGAACCGCTTCGACGATATCCGCCAGTTCCTTCACGCAGCGGGGCCCGGAGATCCCGATGCCGGACATGCCCTCGCCCGCCGGATCGAGCGTGAGTTTCGACATCAGGATATATTTCCGCAGTCGCGCAAGCGTCGGTTCGAGCAGCGCGGCGGGCAGGCGCAGGCAGATAGCATCTTCGCGGGCAAACACGCGAAATACCGCGAGCAGACGTCCCTTCGGCGTGCAATAGCCGCTCAGGTGACTGTGGTGGGCATCGATCCGGGAAACGTCATTGGTCAGTTGACCCTGGAGAAAACGGATCGCATCCGGGCCCTGCGCACGGATCAGGCCGTACGGCGAAAGGTCGCTGATCACACTGCCCGAGAACGCGGCGCCGCGCTCACGGTTCGGGTTGCCGAAATGCAGCACCCTGTCGTGATCGCCGAAGGCGGCGCCCGCGTGATTGAGCATTTGCTTCCAGCGGCTGTTCATCCTGAGCACTCGTCGCAGGGGAGGGAAACCGGCATCATAACGAAAATTGCCGGGCCGGGTAATACTGGACGTGGAGACCGGAGAGGCTACACTATGGCGGACACTTGAGGGCGGTCAATTGGGGGCGATCAATGGCGAACAATAACAAGCGTCCGGTATTTCTCGACCTGACCCGCATCCACCTGCCGGTAACGGCGGTGCTTTCGATCGGGCACAGGATCACCGGCGTCCTGCTGATCCTGCTGATCCCGTTGCTGGTATTCCTGTTTGATCGCTCGCTCTCCGGCGAGGAGGGTTATGACTTCGTCGTCGGCCTGTTGCAGGGCAATGCCTTCCGCGCGCTGCTGCTCCTGGCGATCTGGTTGTTCGTTCATCACTTTCTCGCAGGTCTGCGTTTTCTGCTGATCGATCTCGAAATCGGCATCGACGTGCATAGCGCCCGGCTCAGCGCGTGGATCGTAATCGCCGGCGGTATTGTCACGCTGTTCATCGCGGCGCTGATCCTGCCATGAGCCGGCAACGATGAGCCGCCAAGAATGAGTCGAAGGAGTCACGGACTCAGGGCATGGATCTGGCAGCGGGCCAGCGCGTTGTTCATGGCTGTTTATCTGCTCGTGTTCGGATTCTATCTCGCGGTGTCACCGCAGGAATCCTGGCTCGATTGGCGCGACCTGATCGCGAACGCCGCGGTCAACCTTGCGACCGGCCTGTTTTTCACCGCGTTGCTGCTCCATGCCTGGGTCGGCGGTCGTGACGTCATCATCGATTATGTGCACTCGCTCGCGCTGCGCCTTACGATGCTCGGCCTGATGGGCCTGGTCCTGGCGGGGTCGGGGCTGTGGATGCTCAGGATTCTTTATTCGCTGTACTGACCAGGGGCGGCCCGATTCCTGTCGGGAAACAGTAAAGGGATGCAGAACGTGATACATAGCAGGTTGGAACGCCGCAGATTCGATACCCTGGTGATCGGCGCCGGCGGCGGCGGTCTGCGCGCGGCCCTGCAACTTGCCCAGGACGAGGCCTCGGTGGCGGTGGTGTCCAAGGTATTCCCGACCCGTTCGCATACCGTTGCCGCCCAGGGCGGCATGAACGCGGCGCTGGCGAACGTCTCGCCGGACAACTGGCACTGGCATATGTACGACACCGTCAAGGGCAGCGACTATCTGGGCGATCAGGATGCGATCGAGTACATGTGCCGCGCCGCCGCGCGTCTCGTCATCGAGCTCGAGCATTTCGGCGTGCCATTCTCGCGACTTGACAACGGCAAGATCTACCAGCGTCCCTTCGGCGGCCAGAGCCAGGACTTCGGCGGGGCACAGGCCGCGCGCACCTGCGCCGCGGCCGACCGGACCGGACATGCGATTCTGCACGCGCTGTATCAGCAGAATATCCGCGCCAAGACCCACTTCTTCGACGAGTACTTCGCGATCGACCTGCTCAAGGACGCGGAAGGCTATATCCTCGGCGCGCTGGTGCTCTGCATTGAGACCGGCGAGCCGCTGGTCATCGAGGCCAAGACCACGCTGCTCGCGACCGGCGGGGCGGGGCAGCTCTATCGCACCAATACCAATGCCCGCATCAATACCGGTGACGGCATGGCGATGGTGCTGCGCGCCGGGGTTCCGCTGCAGGACATGGAGTTCATCCAGTTTCACCCGACCGGCATCGCCGGCAAGGGCATGCTGATCACCGAAGGCGCGCGCGGCGAGGGCGGTTACCTGATCAACCGGGATGGCGAGCGCTTCATGGAGCGCTATGCGCCGAAGGCGAAAGACCTCGCCAGTCGCGACGTCGTCAGCCGCGCGATCGCAACCGAAGTCCGGGAAGGCCGGGGCTGTGGGCCGGACGGCGATCATGTCCTGCTGAAGATTGACCATCTGGGCGCCGATGTGATCAGGAAGCGCCTGCCCGGCATCCATGACATGGTGCGGACCTTCCTGCATATCGATCCGGTCAGCGAACCCATCCCGGTGTTTCCGACCTGTCATTACACGATGGGCGGCATTCCGACCAACCGTTTCGGCCAGGTCGTCGCGCCGGAACGCCAGGGGCCGGAAGAGCCGGTGATCGGCCTCTATGCGGTCGGTGAGTGCGCCTGCGTTTCGGTACATGGCGCCAACCGGCTCGGCGGCAACTCGCTGCTCGACATCGTCGTGTTCGGCCGGGCCGCCGGCAACCATATCATCGAGCATCTGAAGGAGGCGCGTTATCACCGGCCGCTCGATGAAGACGCGATCGCGCAGTCGCTGGCGCGACTGGCGCGCTGGGAGCGGCCGGGCCGTGGCGAGACGATCGCCGTGCTGAGGGACGAGCTGCAGCGAACGATGGAACAGTATTGCGGCGTTTTCCGCACCGAGGACGTACTGAGTGAGGGGCTCGACAAGATACGGGTCCTGGAACAGCGGCTCGCAGACGCCGGCCTGTCTGACCAGAGCCGAATCTTCAATACCGCGCGCATCGAGGCGCTCGAGCTCGAGAATCTGATGGATGTTGCGCTGGCGGCGATCACCTCCGCTCTGGCGCGCAAGGAGAGTCGCGGGGCGCACTCGCGTATCGATTATCCCGAACGCGACGACCAGCACTGGCTCAAGCACTCGCTGTATTCGAAACAGAGTCGCCAGGTCGATTACAAACCGGTCAGGATGAAACCCAGGACCGTGGAACCTTTCCCGCCGAAGCCGAGGGTCTACTGAGCATGGAAGGGCGTCTGCGGCTCGGACGGCGTCAATATCAACGGACGCAACGTCCTCGCACAACATAAAAATAAATGCAAAAAACTGCTCGTTAACAATCGAGTGGGTCAGTCGCGTCGGTCGGCCGTTTCCTGTCCACCCATGCGCCGGAAGCGCTCTTCGAGGCGGGCGAGCATCGCCATCGTGGCCTGCATCTCCTCCTTCGGCAGGCCACGCAGCACCTTGCGGCTGAAAGCCCGGCGCAGCGGCTGCACGGTGGCGACGGCGCGCACGCCAGCGACGGTCAGCGACACATCGCTCAAACGGTTATCGGCGGGCGCGCGCCGCCGCGCGATCAGCCCTTCGGCTTCGAGCGCCTTCAGTTGCCGCGTCAGCGCACCGGGATCCATCGCGAGCTGTTCGGAAAGCCGCTTCTGCGTAAGACCGCCGTGCTCCTGCAGTGCCTGCAGGATGCGCCAACGCGGCAGCGCGTAACCGACCTCGGCCTCGAAAGCGGCGTACATCGCGCGGGTGGTGCGCCCGAGCTGACGCAGCAGCGTGCGTTCCTGCTCATTCATGGACTACCTCCTCGTGCTGCAGGCTCATCGGCGGCAGGCGGCGCACTATCAGCAGCGCGAACAGGGCGACGGAAAAGATTAGCCAGTGCCCGCCGTGAATGGCGCCGATCAGGCTGTCGCGCGCACCCGCAAGCAATTCCGCGCCGGCGTTCCTCGCGACCTCGCCGAACTCGGCGGCGAGCGTCTCATCCACCAGCACCCGCGGATCGGACAGCCACTGTGACCACTGCGGCTGCCCCGCCGCCTGCAGCATGTCGCGCACGCCATGGCCGTAGCTGTGGGAGATAAGCATGCCGATCAGCGCCATGCCGAGCATGCCGCCGATCATGCGCGTGGATTGCAGCGTGGCGGTGGTCACGCCGAGACGCATGCGCGGCACGCTCGCCTGCGCGAACAGCGTCAGGTTCGGCAGCAACTGTCCGAGGCCGAAACCGGCGCAGACCATCGCGCCGTAGATCAGCACGTGCGAGGTATCCGCGCCGATACGCGTCAGCATCAGCGCAGCGACGCAGAAGAAGCCGAGGCCGCTGTACAGCATCAGATTGAAAGAAGGCACACGCGTAATGATGCGACCGTTGACGATGCTGCCGACGGTGATGAAAACCGCGAGCGGCGTGATCAGCAGGCCGGCCTCCTTGGGCGACAGACCGAGCCCGCCCTGGAACAGCAGCGGCGCGTAATACACCACGCCGAACAGGCAGAAGCCCATCACCGCCGAGAGCAGGAACAGCGACTGCAGCGTGCGATCGCTGATCATGTCGAGCGGCAGCAAGGGATCCGGGCAGCGCTTCTCCCACCACACCAGCACCGCACCGGCGGTCACGCCGACGGTGATCAGGACGGCGAGCGCGCTCGCTGGCCTGCCCTGCGGCAGCCACTCGACCAGCAACAGCAGACTCGCCAGCGCCACCGCCAGCAGCGCCGCGCCCGCCCAGTCCATGGGCGCGGGCGGTCCCGCGCCGTGACGGATGCGCGGCAGATGCCGCCATACGAACCACAGCCCGAGCATGCAGACCGGCAGATTGATGAAGAACACCCAGCGCCAGCCCAGGAACTCGGTGAGCACGCCGCCGAGCGTCGGCCCGGCGGCGTTGGCGAGTCCGAAGGAGGTGCTGAACAGCACCTGCCAGCGCAGCCGCTCGCGCGCTTCCGGGAAGAGATCCGGCACGCTGGCGAAGGTGGTCGCGATCAGCATACCGCCGCCGATGCCTTGCAGGCCGCGCGCGAACACCAGCTGGATCATGCTCTGGGCCAGCCCGCACAACACCGACGAGAGGGTGAACAGCACGATGGCCGCGAGCAGGAAGTTCTTGCGTCCGTAATCGTCTCCGAGCTTGCCGAAGACCGGCACGGTGACGATCGAGGCGAGCAGATAGCTGGTGCCGACCCAGGCGTAGAATTCGAAGCCGTGGAGCTCGGCGACAACGGTCGGCAGCGCGGTACCGATCACCGTCTGGTCGAGCGCCACCATGATCAGTACGAAACACAGGCCGAGCATGGCGAGCAGCTTGTGGCGGAACTCCTCCGGCGCGGCGGCCGGCGGGGAGGAATCGGGCATGCTTGCCTCAACAATGTTTGATAAGGCAAATATTTTACCACGATCGCGGATCGCAGACAAACGCTCACATGCTGTTCCTTGACGGGGTGTACGTCGACCGTGCCGACCGGAGGATCCATTCGGCAGGTGATCGGCTTCAGTCTGCATACCGGGGTGGCGGCCAGGGCCGATGAACGCAAGAAGCTCGAACGCCTGTGCCGGTACATCAGCCGCCCGGCGGTATCCGAGAAGCGGCTGTCACTCACACCGCATGGCAACCTCCGTTACCAACTCAAGACGCCGTACCGGGATGGCACCACCCATGTGATTTTCGAGCCGCTGACGGCAAACGACCGCTGGACTTGGGTAAAAAGGGTGTTTATTCTTCCTATACTCACTGTTTCATCTGCGCTTGCCTTCTTTTGGGTTTCGAGTTCTTGGTTGACACCGACGCTGGTCGGCTCCATGTAACCGTCCATAAGCCTGAGCGTTCGCGCGGGCTGCGGTCAACCCCTCAAGGCCTGGGACGGTATCGATGGTCGCCACTCAAATTCTGCTCGTCGCCGTCGCGGCCGTCGCTCTCGCCATTCTCGCGCACGGGCGGCGGATCCAAGCGCCGCTGCTGCTCACGGCGATCGGGCTGCTCGTGTCGTTTGCGCCTGGTCTTACCCGGCCGGAGCTTGCGCCGGAGACGATACTCGGCATCGTCGTGCCGCCGTTGCTGTACTCGGCGGCGCTGAACTTCTCGCTGTTCAGCTTCATGAAGCGGATCACGTCGATCTTGAACCTCGGCGTCGCGCTAGTCTTCGTCACCGCGTTGGCCGCAAGCTTCGCGATGATCTGCGCCCTGCCGGCCGCGCTATCCCTGCCGGCCGCGCTGATTCTCGGCGCCGTCATCGCGCCGCCGGATGCGGTCAGCGCTACGTCGATCGGCCGCGAGCTCGGCCTGTCGCGACGGCTGATGACGATCTTGAAGGGCGAGAGCCTCATCAACGACGCGGCAGCGTTGGCGCTGTTCACCGTGGTCGTCGCAATCGCTACACGGCATCCTTACGTCACCGACAATCCGGAGCTGTACTTCATCTACGCGACCGGTGTCGGCGCCGTCGTCGGTCTCGGCCTCGGCTTCATCGTGCACCGCGTCAGGCGGCACACGAGCAGCGCAAGCCTGACGACCGTGTTGTCCTTGCTGACGCCGTTCGCGGCGTATTCGATGGCGGAGGAACTCGGCGCTTCGGGCATCATCGCGGTCGTGCTCGCGGGGTTCTCGCTCGGCTATGCCTCCGCAGAGCTCGACTTCGCTGGCCGCATTCGAGAACGCGAGGTCTGGCGCGTCGTCGACACGTTGCTCGAGGCATTCGTATTCGCCTACGTGGGCTTGCAGCTACGCTTCGTGATCGACGAGGCGCTCGACAGCGGCATCAGCCTCGCGTTCCTCGGCCGCGCGACGCTGATGCTGCTGACCGTGGTCGTCGTGGTGCGAATAGGGTGGATATTCTCGAGTTCGGCGCTTGACCGGCGGCTCTATCTGTGGCGCGCGCGCCGCGCGGCGCGCCGGGACAAACCTGCCCCGGACCCGCCGCTCGGCTGGCGCGAGAACCTCGTGCTCGGCTGGTCCGGCATGCGCGGCGTAGTCACCGTCGCCGCGGCCGCCGGCACGCCGCTGCTGACTACTGCCGGCGAGCCGCTGCCGGGGCGCGAGACGATCGTGGTCTTGGCTTTTCTCGTCGCCGTCGGCACCTTGTTGCTGCAGGGGCTGACGCTGCCGTGGCTGATCCGCGCGCTCGGCGTCGACAACGAGACAGACAAGGACTACGAGCGGGCCCAGCAAGCCTACGGGCAAGACGTGCTGCGCCGAGCCATGGTCGACGCGCTGAACGAGCTTCGCGGCAGACAGACTTCGGAAGCGGACATCCGTGTCGTCGAAGCCTCGCTGCGGCGCGCGCAACGTGCGGTCGAGATATTCGCGACGCAAGCGGACGGCGGCAGCGAAGCCGCACGCAACGAGCGGATGCTTGAGATCGCGCGCGCGGTGCTCGCGGCGCAGCGCGGCGCGTTGATTCGCGAGCGCGACGCGCTGCGGCTCGATGACGAGATCGTGCGCGAGATGCTCGAAGGCATCGATATGGAGCAAGCTGTGATCGCGCGCCGGTCGGCGCCCCCGAAGTAGGCGCGTTATCACCGGCTGCTCGATGAAGACGCGATCACGCAGGCGCTGGCGCGCTGGGAGCGGCCGGGCCGTGGCGAGAGGGTCGCCGTTCTGAGGGACGAGCTGCAGCGAACGACAGAGTCGCCAGGTCGATTACAAACCGGTTAGGATGAAACCCAGAACCGTGGGACCTTTCCCGCCGAAGCCGAGGGGCTACTGAAAACATGGATATGCGATTCTCGATATATCGCCACAACCCGGATACCGATGCGGAGCCGCGCATGCAGGACTATGCGCTCACCGGCTTGCGGCACGACAGTATGCTGCTTGATGCCCTGCGCCGCATCAAGGCGCAGGACGAGACCCTGAGTTTTCGCCATTCCTGCGGCGAGGGCGTCTGTGGCTCGGACGGCGTCAACATCAACGGACGCAACGGGCTCGCTTGCATCACGCCGATCAAGGAGCTGAAGCAGCCGGTTGAGGTGCGGCCATTGCCGGGGTTGCCGGTGATCCGCGATCTCGTCGTCGACATGAGCCAGTTCTATCACCAGTACCGCGCGATCAAGCCGTGGTTGGTGCGCAAAGATCCGGAACCGGAGGTCGAACTGCGCCAGACGCCGGCGGAGCGAGAGCGACTCGATGGGCTCTATGAATGCGTGTTGTGCGCGTGCTGTTCGGCGGCCTGCCCGTCTTTCTGGTGGAATCCGGACAAGTTCCTCGGTCCCGCCGCGTTGCTGCAGGCAGGGCGCTTTCTCGAGGACAGCCGCGACCAGGCCGGCGAGGAACGCCTCGACCAGCTCGAGGATGCCTACAAGCTGTTCCGATGCCACACGATCATGAACTGCGCCCAGGTCTGCCCGAAGGGCCTGAACCCGACGCAGGCGATCGGGCGCATCCGCGGGAAGATGCTGAAGCAGTTTATCTGAGCCCGGAATCAGATGGCGAAGGATCGGGAACCGGAGCTTGCGCGCCTATACTGGCAGTGCCGGCGCGGGATGCGGGAACTCGATCTGCTGCTGCAGGCCTATTTTGACAGCACCGCCGGCGCAATGACTGCCGCGGAACGTGCGGCCTTCGTCCGCCTGCTTGAATATCCCGACGCGCTGTTGTTCGAATACCTGTTGGGCCGCAGCAGTCCGAGCGACCGGGAGCTTGTCGATGTCATCCGCAGGATACGCGAAGCCGCTGTCGATTGAACTGACTCCTTCCCGCCTGCTCGCGGGCGCGGTGGTTGGTCTTTTTGGCGGGGCGCTGCTGATGATTCCGTTGCTGCCGGTTTCCGGATGGCTTGTCGCCTTGCTGATGCTCATCGTCGTGATCTCGTGCGTTCACGCGCTCGCCGGGCCGGTGCTGATGCTGTGGGGCGAGGCAATCGTTACGGTGGAGTGGCGGGCCGACGGGTCGTGGTGGCTGCGGACGCGTGACGGCGAGGAACGGGAGGCTCGGCTGCTGGCGGACAGTTATGTGCATCCGTGGCTGACGGTGCTGAATTTCCGGGTATTGAGGTCAATGCGGTTTGCGGGCTCACCGCATCCTGCATCAATGGCGAGCGTTTTGGGCCGATTTCAATGGCTGCGGGCGACGTTGAGATTCGTATGCGGGAGACGGTGTTCGGTCGTGCTGTTACCGGACAGTGTCGGGCGGGAGTGCCTGCGCCAGCTGCGGGTGCGGTTGCGGCTCGAGGGGGCGGCCGCCGCCGGGTCAGGATTTCAGTGACGGTGTCAGGAGGGTTGGCGCCGGCGGGCGGCGATTGTCCGGGAGCGGGTAATCGAGGTTGTAGTGCAGGCCGCGGCTCTCCTTGCGCGACATCGCCGAACGGATGATCAGCTCAGCGACCAGTACGAGATTGCGCAACTCGATCAGGTCGCTGGTGATGCGGAAATTGCTGTAATACTCGTCGATCTCCTTCTTGAGCAGATCGGTGCGATGCAATGCCCGCTGCAGGCGCTTGTCGGTGCGCACGATGCCGACATAGTCCCACATGAAACGGCGCAGCTCATGCCAGTTGTGCGAGACGACGACTTCCTCGTCCGAGTCCGTGACCTGGCTTTCGTCCCAGACGGGCAGTTCGCCCGGCATTTCGTAGCGGTCGAGCCGCGCGGCGATATCGCTCGCCGCCGCCTCGGCGAACACCATGCACTCGAGCAGCGAATTGCTCGCCATCCGGTTTGCGCCGTGCAGGCCGGTGCAGGCCATCTCACCGATCGCATAGAGGCCGTCGACATTGGTACGACCATGGATGTCGGTGACGACCCCGCCGCACAGGTAATGCGCTGCCGGGACCACCGGGACCGGTTCCCGGGTCAAGTCGAAGCCGAATGACAGGCAATGTTCGTAAATGGTCGGGAAATGTGCACGGATGAATTCGGCCGGCTTGTGGCTGATGTCGAGGTAGATGCACTCGATGCCGAGGCGCTTGATCTCGTGATCGATCGCCCGCGCGACGATATCGCGAGGGGCAAGCTCGCCGCGCGGATCGAAGCGATGCATGAAGCGCGTGCCGTCCGGCAGCAACAGCAGGCCACCTTCGCCGCGTACCGCTTCCGAGATCAAAAACGATTTCGCCTTCGGGTGATAGAGGCAGGTCGGGTGAAACTGGATGAACTCCATGTTCGCGACCCGGCAGCCGGCGCGCCAGGACATCGCGATGCCGTCGCCGCTCGCGATGTCGGGGTTGCTGGTGTACAGGTAGACCTTGCCGGCGCCGCCGGTCGCGAGCACGGTCTGGCGGGCGCCGAGGGTCCGGGTATGACCGTCCGGCGCCAGGTCGAGCAGATAGGCGCCGACACAGCGACCGGACTTCTGGCCGGATTTCTCCCGGATCAGGTCGATCGCGAGGTGATGCTCGAACAGCGTGATATTCGGGTGGGCACGGGCGCAGGATTCCAGCGTGGTCTCGACCGCCCGGCCGGTCGCGTCGGCGGCGTGGAGAACGCGCCGGTGGCTATGCCCGCCCTCGCGCGTCAGGTGGTACTCGGCGTCATGCCCGGCGCCGTTTCCGCTGTCGACACGGGTAAACGCAACGCCCCGGTCGACCAGCCACTGGATGCACTCCCGGGCGTGATTGACGGTATACTCGACGACGGCCGGATCGCACAACCCGGCGCCGGTGTTCAGGGTGTCCTCGATATGCGAGCGAATCGAATCCTCCTGGTCGAGGACTACCGAGATTCCGCCCTGCGCATACAGCGTTGCGCTCTCGGTAAGGGCCGCCTTCGCGACCAACGCGATCTTCGCCCGGTCGGCGAGGCGCAGGGCCAGGCTCAGGCCGGCGGCGCCGCTGCCAATGATCAGCACGTCGTATCGCGATGGCCGGCTCATTCAATCTTCATAAAATCGTTGAAAAATTAGTGCAGTTGACTGGCTCGCCGGGCAAATTCTGATAAAATCGGTCAGGGCTGCCAAGTGCAGATGCTATATCATAAAAGTGTGAAACAAAAACCCTGATTTCCCTGAACTTAAGAATCACGGTACTGTCTATACCAATGCGCGGGGCCATAGGCCCTTGCGGGAGGGGTCAGCCCGAATGGGCGATAATAATGTTGACCAGGCACTGGTTGAGCGTGTTCAGAAGGGTGACAAGAAGGCATTTGATATCCTGGTTCAAAAATACCAATTCAAGCTCACAAAGCTGATATCTCGCTATGTACATGATCCTAGTGAAGTTATGGATGTTGCACAAGAAGCCTTCCTGAAGGCGTATCGGGCGCTGCCGGGGTTCCGCGGCGAAAGTGCATTTTACACCTGGCTTTACAGGATAGGCGTCAACACGGCAAAGAATCACCTGATCTCCCAGGGGCGCAAGCCCCCCAATGTGGATATCGATGCCGAAGATGCGAGCTATCTGGAAGGTGAATCGGAACTGAAGGACTATGCGACACCGGAGCGTCTGCTGGTCAGGGACGAGATCGAAAAGACGGTGCATAATGCCATTGAGAAGTTGCCCGAGGATCTGCGGGTGGCGATTACCCTGCGCGAACTCGACGGACTGAGTTACGAGGAAATCGCGGAACGGATGGACTGCCCGGTCGGTACGGTGCGTTCGCGTATTTTCCGCGCGCGCGAAGCGATCAACAACAAGCTCCGGCCGTTGCTCGACTGACGGCGGGGCAGGGTATACTTATGACCAAGCACGGCAGGTGCGGCCCATGATGAATCGGAATACCGACAAGATCTCAACGCTGGTCGACGACGAACTGGCCGATTGGGACATGACCCCGGTGATGCAGTCGCTGCGACACGATCCCGCAATGCAGGAGTGTTGGCGCAATTATCACCTGATCGGTGATGCGATGCGCGGCAGCCTGCCGAAATACATCTGCACGGATCTGGCCGACCGCATCCACGATGCTCTGGAACACGAACCCGTCTACTTCAACCCGCAAACCAGTCCCCTTCCCGCAGTCTCCGGAACGCACCCAAGAACCAAGGCCACGATCGGTTTCGCGCTGGCCGCGTCGATGACGGCGATCGCGGTGTTCGGTGTCATCGGGTTCGACCGGGAGACCGGCCTGCAGGTCCCGCCCGCGGCAATGATCGCGGCAGGCAGCATGTCGCCGGCCGACGAGGCCGCGCCTGTGCTGTCTTCCTTGCTCACCGAATTCGCAACGGCCGAGTTCAGCGACCAAGTGGCGCAACGCCCCCGGATACAAACCGTTTCCGGCGCCGGCGCCCTGCCCGGGGATGCCAACCTCACCGAATACCTGATCAACTATCACCGGTACGCGATGCCGGCCGGCCATGACGATCCACTGTCCTACCTGCGCGTGGTCAGCTACGGCCCGTCGCAATAGTCACTTTCGGTCGTGCCTACAGCAATGATCTCGACGGTTCCGGATCGTTTCCCGGATCCGTCGCACACTCACCCAGCCCGGACTACACCTCATGGCCATTGTCACTGAAACCGCAGAAGTCGTCGCCGTCGAGGGCGAAAATGCCTGGGTCGAGACCCGGCGCAAGGCGGTCTGCGATGCCTGCACCGTCCAGAAAGGCTGTGGCTCCGGCATCATCTCGCGAATGTTCCGCAAGCGCACCCGGATCAGGGTGCCGAACACGCTGGGGGCCAGGATCGGGGAGCAGGTCGTGATCGGAATCGAGGACAGCGCGCTGGTGCGGGCTTCGCTCGCGGTCTATCTGATGCCACTGGTGTGGATGCTGCTCGGAGCGCTCGCAGGACAAATGATCGCGGAGGCGCTCGGGTGGACCCGGGTCGAAGGGGCGACCGCGCTGTTCGGTATGCTGGGGCTCGCAGCCGGTTTTATGTGGTTGCGCCGCTATGCGCGCAACGCCGCGCGCGATCATGCCCACCAGCCGAATCTGCTGGGCTTCGCCGACCCGGACGAGGACAGGAACGAAGCGGTCATCATGCGCGAGCACAGGCTCGAGCGCCATGACGGCAAGCATACAACAGGACACTGAAAGACAGGAGTCGATATGACCAGGACTTTACGTGCCGGGGGCGTGATTCTGCCGGCGTTCTTCATGCTGGCGCTGCTGATGGCGGCCAATGCAGGCGCCGCCGCGATTCGCGAGCTCCCCGATTTCACCGAGCTGGTCGAGAGGAGCAGCCCCGCGGTCGTCAACATCAGCACGACGACCAAGGTCACCCAGGAATCGATGCAGCGCCAGCATCGCGATCTCGGTCCCGGGGCGCCATTTGACGATTTCCTGCGCCGCTTCTTCGGCGACGAGTTCGGTGGTGGTGGCGGCAGCGGCGGCGAGGAATTCAGTGAGCGCTCTCTGGGCTCTGGATTCATCATCTCGAGCGACGGCTACGTCCTGACAAACAACCATGTGATCCGCGATGCCGACGAGGTCGTCGTTCGGCTCAGCGATCGCCGCGAATTCGTTGCCGAGGTCATCGGTTCCGACAAGCGCAGCGACGTCGCGCTGCTCAAGATCGATTCGGCCGACCTGCCGGTTGCGAAGATTGGCAAGTCCGATGATCTGAAGGTTGGCAGCTGGGTGCTCGCGATCGGTTCACCGTTCGGCTTCGAGCATTCGGTCACCGCCGGTATCGTCAGTGCGATGGGCAGAAGTCTGCCGAACGAGAACTATGTGCCATTCATCCAGACCGACGTGGCGATCAATCCGGGCAACTCCGGTGGTCCGCTGTATAACCTGAATGGTGAGGTCGTCGGCATCAACTCGCAGATTTACAGCCGTACCGGCGGATTCATGGGCCTGTCCTTCGCGATCCCGATCGACATGGCGATGCATGTCGTCGAGCAGTTGCGAAGTCAGGGCCATGTCAGCCGCGGCTGGCTCGGCATCCTGATCCAGGACGTGACGCGCGAACTCGCCGAGTCCTTCGGTATGACCAAGCCGATCGGCGCGCTGGTCGCCCGTGTCCTGCCGGATAGTCCGGCTGCGGCCGCCGGCATCGAAGTCGGCGACGTCATCGTCGCCTATCGCGGACGCGAGGTCAGCAGCTCCGCGGCGCTGCCGCCGATGGTTGGTGCGACCCAGGTCGGTTCAGAGGCCGAGGTCAAGGTCATGCGGGAAGGCAAACCGATCACGCTGAAGATCACGATCAGCGAACTGCCTGAGGAGGACGAGGTCCAGGTGTCGCAGCGCAATGATCCGAATGTGTCAATCGAGCGTCTCAATCTCGTGGTTATGAACCTGACGCAGGAGCAGCTCGCGGAGCTCGAAGGCAAGAACGGGGTGATCGTCGAGTCGGTGCAGACCGGCGCAGCATCACGTGCCGGCATCCGCCGCGGCGACCTGTTGATGCGGTTCGACAACGTCGATATCCGCGACGCCGCCCATCTCAAGGAACTGGCCAACGGCCTCACCGTGGGCAAGTCGGTGCCGGTGCTGGTACAGCGCCGCGGCAGCCCGATTTTCCTTGCCCTCAAGGTCGAGTGACCGGGCTGCAGTGAGGCAATACAAGACCTGGCGCGACCCGGTTCTGGTATGATTGCGCGGGGAGTGTGCGAACGCTCCCCGTTTTATTTTTCCGGATCCGGTGAAAATCAGTCCCTTATGCAGCATATCCGCAATTTTTCGATTATTGCGCACATCGACCATGGCAAGTCGACGCTGGCCGACAGGATCATTCAGACCTGCGGCGGTTTGAGCGAGCGCGAGATGTCGGAACAGATCCTCGACTCGATGGATATCGAACGCGAACGCGGCATTACGATCAAGGCCCAGAGCGTATCACTGAATTTCATCGCGAAGGACGGCGGGACTTATCTGCTGAATTTCATCGACACCCCGGGGCATGTCGATTTTTCCTACGAGGTATCACGCTCGCTTGCGGCCTGCGAGGGCGCGCTGCTGGTCGTCGACGCCTCCCAGGGCGTCGAGGCGCAGACGGTCGCGAATTGCTATACCGCGATCGAGCAGGGGCTCGAAGTGGTTCCGGTGTTGAACAAGATCGACCTGCCGACCGCCGAGCCTGAGCGCGTCGCCGCGGAAATCGAGGACATCATCGGTATCGAGGCAAAGAGCGCGCTGCATGTCAGCGCGAAGACCGGCTTCGGCGTCACCGAACTGCTCGATGAGTTGGTCAGGCGCGTACCGCCGCCGCGCGGCGATGCGGACGCGCCGCTGCGCGCCTTGATCATTGATTCATGGTTCGACAATTATCTCGGCGTCGTGTCACTGGTGCGCGTCGTCGACGGCTGCCTTGAATCCGGCAAGAAGGTGAACGTGATGACGACCGGCCGCAATCACCTGTGCACGAAGGTCGGTATCTTCACGCCGAAGCCGAAGGAGACGGCAGCGCTCCGGGCAGGGGAGGTCGGCTTCGTGATCGCTGGCATCAAGGAAATCAACGGGGCGCCGGTCGGTGACACGCTGACATTGACGGATCGCCCTGCCGCGCAGCCGTTGCCGGGGTTCAAGGCGATCAAGCCGCTGGTATTCGCCGGCTTGTTCCCGATCAGTGCGGACAACTACGAGGATCTGCGCGACGCGCTCGCGAAGCTGCGCCTGAATGATGCGGCGCTGTTCTACGAGCCGGAAACCTCGCTCGCGCTCGGTTTCGGCTACCGCTGTGGCTTTCTCGGCATGCTCCACATGGAGATCATCCAGGAGCGGCTGGAGCGGGAATACGACCTCGACCTGATTACGACGGCTCCGACCGTGATCTACGAAGTCCTGACTATGAACGGACAGGTGGTCCAGGTCGATAATCCGTCCAAGCTGCCGGACATCGGGCAGATCGCGGAAATCCGTGAGCCAATCATCAACGCCGACATCCTCGTGCCGCAAACGCACCTCGGCGCGGTGATCACCCTGTGCGAGGAGAAGCGCGGCGTGCAGAAGAAGATGCATTATCACGGCAGCCAGGTGATCCTTACCTATGAGCTGCCGATGAGCGAGATTGTCATGGATTTCTACGACCGCCTGAAATCGGTCAGTCGCGGCTATGCGTCGTTCGACTACAGCTTTCTGAGATACCAGGCCGCAGATCTGGCCAGGCTCGATCTGATGATCAACGGCGACCGGGTGGATGCACTGTCGACCATCGTGCATCGCGAGCGCGCCACGCAACGCGGCCGTGATCTCACCGAGAAAATGCGCGAGCTGATCCCGCGCCAGATGTTCGATGTCGCTATCCAGGCCTCGGTCGGTTCGCGTATTATTGCCCGCGAGACCGTCAAGGCCCTGCGCAAGAACGTCACGGCGAAATGCTACGGCGGCGACATCACCCGCAAACGCAAACTGCTCGAAAAACAGAAGGCAGGTAAAAAACGCATGAAACAGATCGGCACAGTGGAAATCCCCCAGGACGCGTTTCTGGCCGTGCTGCATACGGGGAAGAAAGGATGAGTTTCGACTTCCAGGCCGCAATGCTGATCGCCCTGGTGGTCACAGGGCTTATCTGGCTGGTCGACATCTTCGTCCTGAAACCACGGCGCGAACAGGCCGCGGCGGAACTGATCGCGCGCGAGGGGGGCAGCGCCGACCCGGTCAGGCTGGAGGGTATTCGCAAGCACGGGACGCTGGTCGATTACGCCCGTTCCTTTTTCCCGATCATTCTGGTTGTGTTGGTTTTACGCGCATTCCTGGTCGAACCGTTTCGTATTCCGTCGGGATCGATGATGCCGACGCTGATCGCCGGTGATTTCATCCTGGTCAACAAGTACAGTTACGGTATTCGGCTGCCGGTGCTGAATACCCGGCTCATAGAGATCGGTCGCCCGCAGCGCGGCGATATCGCGGTGTTCCGTTATCCCGAGGATCCGTCGGTCGATTACATCAAGCGCATCATCGGCCTGCCCGGCGACCACCTGCGTTATGAAGACAAGATCCTCTACATCAACGGCGAGAAACTCGAGCAGCGCTTCCTCGGGGAATACGTCGGGGTCGGCGCCGGCCGCGCGATGAGCGGCGCCAGCCTGCGCGCGGAGAAGATCGACGGCGTCGAACACGAAATCCTGGTCCAGAACCGGCATCGGATCGCGGAAGGAGAATTTATCGTCCCGGCGGGCTATTATTTCGCGATGGGGGACAACCGCGACAACAGCAACGACAGCCGTTTCTGGGGGCCGGTGCCGGATAAATACCTGGTCGGGCGGGCCTTCATGATCTGGATGAGTTGGGATTCCGAGCGCAACGGCGTCATCTGGAACCGTATCGGCACCCGTTTGCAGTGATCGGCATGTTGCCCGGGGTCGATTCAGGACGACGTGGAAGGGGCTGACGTGATGTGTGCACTGATTTTGCATGATATTCAGGGTAGTCTGGATTTTCGATCGAATGGCGAGGCCGGATGACCGGCACAGGGGGTTCGAACATGCATCGTTTACGTCACACACAGCGCGGGATGACGCTGACCGGCGTCCTGATCGGCGCCGCACTGATCGCGTTCCTTGTCTACTCGGGGGCCAAGCTGGTGCCGATCTACCTCGAGAACTACAGCGTCAAGTCCTCGCTGAACGCGCTCGCCAGCGATGAAGGCAAGAGCGGCAACGTTCGCGAGATCCGGGATCAGCTGTTGCGACGGCTGCAGATCAACAATGTGCAGAACGTCAAGGCCGACCATATCAATATCAAGGTTGAGGGTAACCGCCGCATTGTGACAGTCGACTATGAGGTGCGCACCCGTTTCTACGGCAATCTCTGGCTGCTGTCTTCGTTCAACGAAAAAGTGGAATTCACCGGTTAATTTGGATCCTCGCCACGGCAAGCTGTGCCGCAGGCTCGGGCTCGGGTTTGCCCGGGAGGAACTGCTTGAGATCGCGCTGACACATCGCAGCCACGGGACCCCGAATAACGAGCGTCTCGAGTTCCTCGGCGACGCCGTGCTGAATCTCGTCATATCTGCGGTGCTCTTCCGCAAATTTCCCGTCAGCGATGAAGGCACGCTTAGCCGCCTGCGCGCAAACCTTGTCAATGGCGAGACGCTGGCCGGCGTTGCGCGCCGGCTCGATCTCGGCGAAGACCTGCGACTCGGTCCCGGCGAACTCAAGAGCGGCGGCTTCCGTCGCGACTCGATCCTGGCTGGCGCGCTTGAGTCCGTGATCGGGGCGGCCTGGCTCGATGGCGGTTACGAAGTCGCCAGGGAATTCATCGAGCGGATTTTCGACCCCGAGATCGACGCGGTATCGCTCGAACGGGCGATCAAGGACCCGAAGACCCGCCTCCAGGAATATCTCCAGGCCCGGCAGCGCGCGCTGCCTGACTACCAGGTGGTTAACACGACCGGCCGCGATCATACCCGGGTTTTTCGCGTCGAGTGTCGCGTCGACGGATTGCCGGAACCTGTCGGTGGAGAGGGGGGCAATCGCCGCAAGGCCGAGCAGGACGCCGCGTTCCGTGCCCTGACCTTGCTGCAACATAATGGCGAAGACTGACGGATGCATCGCTGCGGCCATGTCGCGATCATCGGCCGGCCGAATGTCGGCAAGTCGACACTGCTGAACCGGATCCTCGGACAGAAGGTCGCAATCACCTCAAGGCGTCCGCAGACGACCCGCCACCGCCTGCTCGGCATCCACACGACGCCGGACGCCCAGGTCGTTTATGTCGATACGCCGGGCCTGCATCGCCGCGGAGGTCGCGCAATGAACCGCATCATGAACCGCACCGCGAGCGGCGCAATCGCCGATGTCGACGTGATCCTGTTCGTCGCCGACAGTCTCAAATGGACCGAGGAAGACGATTACATCCTTGAGCTGCTGTCGCCAGTGAAGGCGCCAGTCGTACTCGCGCTGAACAAGATCGACCGGCTCAAGGACAAGTCGGCGCTGCTGCCGCACATCGCCACGCTGCGCGAGCGCTATCCGTTCCGGGCGATCATCCCGATCTCTGCGAGCCAGGGCAGCCAGGTCCCGGATCTCGAGCAAACGCTGCAGGCGCTGTTGCCCGTATCGCCGCCGCTATATCCCGAGGCGCAGATCACCGATCGCAGCGAGCGCTTCCTGGCTGCGGAACTCATACGCGAGAAGCTGATGCGCCACCTCGGACAGGAGCTGCCGTATGCGGTCACCGTCGAAATCGAGCGCTTCATCGATGACGAGGGACTCGCGCGCATCGATGCGCTGATCTGGGTCGAGCGCGATTCCCAGAAGGCGATCGTCATCGGGCGCGGCGGCGCGATGCTGAAACGCATCGGCCAGGAGGCGCGCGAGGACATCGAGCGTATGGTTGATCGCAAGGTATTTCTGCAGCTCTGGGTCAAGGTCAAGGAGAAGTGGTCCGACGACGAGCGCGCGCTGCGCAGTCTCGGCTATGGAGACTGAGGCCGCCGCCGTGCGCATCACCCTCGAACCCGCCTATGTCCTGCATGCCCGCCCATGGCGCGACAGCAGTCTGATCGTCGAACTGCTGACGCCATCGCAGGGCCGCATCGCGGCCGTTGCGCGCGGCGCGCGGCGACCGAAATCGCGATTGCAAGGCGTGCTGCAACCATTCAGGCCGTTGCTGATCAGCGCCGCGGGTCGCGGCGATCTCGCGACCTTGAGCGGCGCCGAATTGCGCCTGCCCGGCGGCCGGCCGCTCATGCTGCAGGGGCGGATGCTGATCAGCGGTTTCTATCTCAATGAACTGCTGATGAAGCTGCTGACGCGCCACGATCCGCATCCGCGCCTGTTCGACGCCTATGCCGCGGCACTGGAGGAATTGGCGCCGATCGATGCAGTACCGGGCGGTCCGGCGGCTGGCACGGTCCGCGAGCAGCGGGCCCTGCGGCGTTTCGAACGGATCCTGCTGAGCGAGATCGGCTACGGGCTCGTGCTCGATCACGAAGTCGCGACCGGCGCGCCGATCGACGCAGCGGCGGAGTATGAGTATCATCCCGAACGCGGACCTGTCGCGGTCGCCACGTTTTCCGGCGTACGGGAGGTAGAGGAGCCTCGCGACCCATTCGTGCGCCTGCGCGGCAGCAGCCTGCTCGATCTCGCGCGCGGCGACCTGCGTGATCCCCGGAGCCTGCGCGACGCCCGAAAACTGATGCGCATGGCGCTCGGCATCTGCCTCGGGGGCCAGCCGCTGCGCAGCCGCGAATTGTTCCGGCCGTCGCCCGCCGGGAAGCGGGCAGGTGAAGCGACCGGCGAACTGACCGATGCCATCGAGAAACAACAGGAAATGACATGAGCCGTGCCCCGCTACTCTTGGGCGTCAACATCGACCATATCGCGACGCTGCGCCAGGCGCGCCTGACCCACTATCCGGATCCTGTGCAGGCGGCGATCGAGGCCGAGCAGGCCGGCGCCGACAGCATCACGCTGCACCTGCGCGAGGATCGCCGCCATATCCAGGAACGTGACGTGCTGCTGTTGAGGGATATCCTGCAGACGCGCATGAATCTCGAGATGGCGGTGACCGACGAGATGGTCGCGTTCGCCGAGCGCGTCCGGCCACAGGATTGCTGTCTTGTGCCCGAGCGACGCGAGGAACTGACAACCGAGGGCGGCCTCGATGTCGTCGGCCAGGAGGACCGCATCCATGCCGCATGCGATCGCCTCGCGGCGGCGGGTTGCAAGGTATCGCTATTCATCGACGCCGAACCGGCCCAGATCGAGGCGGCCGCGCGCACCGGTGCGCCGGCGATTGAGATCCATACCGGCCATTTCGCCGAGGCATGGGGTACGCCGGCGGCCGGCATGCTGCTTGACGGTATCGCGGATGCGGTGAAGCGGGGAGTTGCAGCCGGTCTGCAGGTCAATGCCGGCCATGGGCTGCATTATCAAAATGTCCAGGCGATCGCCGCGCTTCCGGACGTGCGCGAACTCAACATCGGTCACGCCATCATCGCGCGCGCGCTGTTCACCGGTCTCGCCGAGGCCGTGCGCGAGATGAAGCGCCTGATGATCGAGGCGCGGCGGAGGTGAAGGCGCGATGATCTTCGGTATCGGCGTCGATCTCGTCCGCGTTGCGCGCATGGAATCCAATATCGAGCGCTACGGCGACCGCTTCGCCGAGCGTATCCTGACCAGTGGGGAAATGATCGAATACCGGACTCATGCACCCGGCCAGCGCGGTCGCTTCCTCGCCAAGCGCTTCGCTGCGAAGGAGGCCGCGGCCAAGGCCTTCGGGACCGGCTTCCGCGACGGACTCGGCCTGCATGACATCGGCGTCGGCCACGATGCGCAGGGCCGACCTCTGCTCGAATACAGCGGCCGGGCCATCGACCTGTATACCGAAGCCGGCATCCACGCGAGTCACTTGAGCATCGCCGACGAGACCGACTATGCCATCGCCTATGTGACACTGGAGAAGAAGTAGGATGCGGCAGCGCAGCGAACCGCATCCGTTGCCATCAATCCTTGATACCCCCTCTTATCTCCTGTACTATTACCGACCCAAAGCTCCGGTGCGGGGTGGAGCAGCCTGGTAGCTCGTCGGGCTCATAACCCGAAGGTCGTAGGTTCAAATCCTGCCCCCGCTACCACTTTTATAAACCGTTGATTTTCCTGAACCTAGCCGGAGCATCCCGCCGTAGTCCCCCCGGATCTCGGCGACCAGGCCTCCGGTCGCCGGCATCAGCCGGATCTCCCCACCCACCAGTTTTCGTACATCGGCCCGCGCACGTTCGACATCCCGGCGGCTGACCTCTCCAAGATTCTCGACCAGCGCCCGGTAGCGGTCCAGCGCGCGGGGGATCATCGTCACGGTCCGCGCGGCCTGCCGGGCCGCCGCCTCCGCCTGGGCCGCCGCGGCCTCGAGCGCGGCTTTCTCGGCCTCGAGCGCGGCGAGCTTCTGGTGTGTCGCCTCCGTGCGCCCGCCCTCGAGGATGAAGTCCAGCAGCCTCTCGATCTTCCTGTCGATCGCTTCGATCGCCCTCTGGTCCGGCGCGGCCTTGGGCCTGGCCTTGCGCAGGTCGGCAAGACGGGCGGCGAGCACGTGTTGGAACGCGTCCATACGCTTCTCGCTGAGCAGTTCTTTCCGGATGCCTTCCAGGAGCCGCCATTCGACCTCGTATCGCTTCACCCGATGGCGATTGTTGCAAGCGTGCTCGCCGCCCATGCTCCAGGTCGAGCAGCCGTAGGCGTCATGCCCCCCCATGATGAAGGAGCCGCCGCATACCCCGCATTTCAGGATCGACGAAAACAGGTAGCGAGGCCCACGTCCGCGCTTCTGGTGCAGGGCCACTATCCCGCGATCGCGCTGGGCCTGCTTGACCCGGTTCCAGAGATCGTCGCTGACGATCCGCAGGTCCGGCGCCTCTGTCTTGATCCATTCCGATTCCGGGTTGTCGCGGCGCTCCCGTCTCTTGGTGGCGGGGTTCTCGACGAATCGCGAACGGTTCCAGATCATCACGCCGCGATACAACTCATTGTTCAGGATGCCGGTCGCCTTGTCCGGCGATCCCCAGATCGCGGTGCTCATCCACTTGGCGTCCTTCCGCCGTACCGTGCGCTTCCATGCGGCGCCCGGCGCCGGCACCTTGCGCTGGTTCAGCTTGTGGGCGATCTCTCGCGGTGAGACGCCCGACGCGTACTGCTCGAAGATCTCGATGATGATCGAAGCCTGCTCCGGGACGATCTCGCGGCCCACGGCCCTGGAGACGGTGCGCCCGTTGTGGTCCTTCTCGTCGACGTAGACGGTCTTGTAGCCGTAGGTCTTGCCGCCTGTCGGGAGCGCCGCGATCGCCTTCCCGGTCATGCCGCGATGCGTGCGCTTGCCGATCTCCTTCCGGTACCCCGCGTTTATGGCACCCTTGATCGCGAGCAGCAGGTCGAAGCCTTCCCGGCGCGTGTCGATACCGTCATTGACCCCGATAACGTGGACCCCGAGGAACTGGAGTTCGTTGACGACGGTGCTCTGCTCCGCGAGGTCGCGCCAGAGTCTGCTGACATCTTCGCAGACGATCGCGTCGAACGCCCGCTTGCGCGCCGCCGCCAGGAGCGCAGCATATCCGGGTCGGTGCGCCTCGCCCTTGCCGCCGGAGATGCCTTCGTCGGAAAACGTGTCCGCGACCGTGAAGCCCTGACGCGCGGCGAACTCGCGGCAGGTACGCTCCTGGTCGGCGGTGCTGCGGACGGACTGCTTGTCGGTGGAAAAGCGGCTGTAGATGGCGATCTTCATTTTCGTCCCCTTATCTTGTGGTGATGACTCACCCGGTGGGATGGCCTACAGAATTTTGCTCTTGCGTCTTGTTGGATGAAAAAGGTCTGGCAGTGCTCACAGCGGTGTAACCGTTTCCCGAGATCACGATCAATGAGCAGCCCCACGGCGTAGGCGAAATGCGCTTCGACGCCAGTGAAGGTGAGTTCCCATTCAATGCGCAACTCGCCCCGCGCCGGCAGGGTGACGTGCGGTGATGCCGTCAAGGTGCGTTCGATGATGCCCGCCACTTCTTCCCGCCCCGGTCTCTTGAGAGACCCCAGCCGTTCGATTTCTTCGAGCCAGCCGCGCAGTTTCTTTTGGTCTTCTTGGATGCCGCGCAGCAACTTCTTGTACCCGGCGGCGTGACGCCTGGGGTTCATGTCACTGGGGGGATTCTGCTGCATCGATTCGATCCACGCACTGAGCTGCGACGGCCTGCCATGCAGAACATTCTCGACGGCTTCGATCGTGTCCGGCTCGTTCGGTATCTCCATCCGCTCGAACGCGAATACCCGGCGGCAGAGGTCGGCCTCCTCGTCGGTTAACGCATTTTTTACTGACTTCATTGATTATCCATTAGCACCGGTATGTTGCTGTTTTTAGTATACCGCATCTCGTGTTAAACGTAACACATGGATGATCGACGGCAAACATTCACAGACCGGCTCCGGCTAGCGCGCACGGCCATGCGGATCACTCAGGGCGATCTGGCTCGGCGTGTTGGGGTAAGCAAGAACTGCATTTCGGCCTACGAGCGTGGGGTGCGGTATCCCTCGCCAGTCACGCGCGCGAAGTTGACCCGGGTTTTCGGCGCGCTGCTGGACGACCGATGATCACCGCGCCCCCGACAGCGCAGCCGGATGATCCGCTGGATGACCTGGTCGCGCTCGTCGCTGGCTGGGTCATCGACGACTACCTCGCCGAGCTGGCCGACGCCGAGGCCAGAATTTCGCATTGTGGGAGCGCGTCGCCAACCGGCGCGCAGTATTTTCTGGAGGTCGTTCGATGACCGCCGCGACCGCCGCGGCCCTGCTCGACCGGCTGGACCGGGTGAAGCAGACCGGCGCGGACCGCTGGATCGCGCGCTGTCCCGCGCACGAAGACCGCACGCCGTCGCTCAGCGTCCGCGAAACCGCGGACGGCACCGTCCTAATCAAGTGCTTTGGCCCCGGCTGCAGTGCGGCGGATATCGTCGCCGCCGTTGGGCTCGAGTTGCGCGACCTCTTCCCGCCACTTCCAGAAGGCGAACACCGCCGGCGCCCGAGTCGGCATCGAATTCCTGCAGGCGACCGCCTAGCCCTGATCGATCACGAAACGACCATGATCTGTCTGATCGCGGATCGGATGGCCAAGGACTCCGCGATCACGGATGTTGACCATGAACGTCTGCTCGAGGCCGCACGCCGGATTGGGAAGGCGCGCGATCATGCGTAGTAGCATCGACGACCGCGCCGCCGAGATCCTGCGCGCCGAGGGCATCGAAGCTCAGGCCGACGCCGAGCTGGACCGGCTGCAACGTCTGGACCTGGATCTGACTGAGGATGCACTGACTGAGGATGCACTGGCGCTTTCCTTTTGTGAGGCGCGGCCAATGCTGCGGTTTGTGGCGCGCTGGAATCGCTGGATGCAGTGGGATGGTGTGCGATGGAAAGAGGACGACACCCTGGCGGTGTTCGATGCGGTCAGGCAGCACATCCGGCGAATGCTTCCGAGGCGCGACAATAAGGCCGCCAATCTCTCGCGGGCGCAGTCTGTCGCCGCCATCGAGAAACTCACCAAGGCCGACAGGCGCTACGCTGCAACGACGGACCAATGGGATTCTGACGACTGGATACTGAACACGCCGGGTGGGATCGTGAATCTGCGGACCGGGAAAATAGAGCTGCACGATTCCGGGCTGTACCTGACGAAAATCACTAATGCCGCGCCTGGAGGCAGTTGTCCTGCATGGCTGCGGTTCCTCGATGACATTACCGCCCGTGACCGTGAGTTCATTGCGTTCTTGAAGCGCGTCACGGGCTACTCCCTGACCGGGAGTAGCCGGGAACACGTTTTGTTCTTCATCTACGGGCCGGGCGGCAACGGGAAGGGCACGTTCCTGAACACCGTCCAACGAGTGCTTGGAGATTACGCAACCGTCGCGTCGATGGCGACCTTCACAGAGTCCAGAACTGAGCAGCACCCGACCGATCTTGCGATGCTGCGCGGCGCAAGACTTGTGACCGCGCAGGAAACCGAGGAGGGCCGGGCCTGGGCGGAATCGAAGATCAAGGCGCTGACCGGCGGCGACCCGATCACCGCGCGGTTCATGCGTCAGGATTTCTTCACCTACCTGCCGAAATTCACCCTGGTCATCGCAGGGAACCACAAACCCCGACTGAAGAACGTCGACGAAGCGATGCGCCGGCGCCTGCATCTTCTGCCGTTTATGCAGACGTTCACCCGCGACCGGCGCGATATCGACCTCGCCGACAAGCTCATGGCCGAAGCCGGCGGGATATTGCGCTGGATGATCGAGGGTTGCCTGGAATACCAGGCCGAAGGGCTGAGGCCGCCGGATGTCGTTCTGGCTGCGACTGCCGAGTATTTCACGGCTGAAAACCTGTTCGAGCAGTGGCTCGACGACTGCTGCGAACGGGGGCCGGAGTTCTGGGAGACGCCGACCCGCCTGTTCGCAGACTGGAAGGAATACGCAGCAGACGCCAACGAGCTGCCAGGCAACAAAAACCAGTTCGCCGAGCGGCTGGCCGCCGCCGGATTCCGTCAAGGTAACACCCGCGCCAAAGGGGGCCGCCACTGGGACGGGCTTCGGCTTTGCAACGGCCGCAACGGCACTTCAGATTATCCACGTACACGCGCGCGCGCGCGATACGTCGATATGTCAGACGACGTTGCAGCCGTTGCAGATTCTGCGGACGACGACGAGGCCCTGGCCGGGCGCGAGGCAATTCAGGCGGAGAGCGAGGCATGAAGCCCGAGGCCCCATACACCGCCGGCAAGCCGACCCGCCTGTCCGGTTTGTGGATCAACCTAACCTGTTGCACGTCATGGCAATTTCTGGCGGGCAAAAAAAGCGGGGTCCCGCTTTAGGAGCGTAATGCATGGCTGAAACGACCCAAACACAAGGCAAGTCCGGCGGTGTAGCGGAACAGTTCTCTCCTGGACGGCTCGCCGACCTCGACGGGCGGCTGGGACTGACTCAGGACATGCGCCGGCGCTATAGCGAGGTCTGCAATGACCTGGGCGGCGTCGCCGGACTCTCGTATATGCAGCGGTCCCTGATCGAACGCGCGCTGTGGCTGGAATACTGGCTGGCCTCTCGGGAACGCGACCTTGCCAGCGGCGCCGACTTCGATGTCGGCAAGTGGGTGCAGGCCGCCAATTCTTTGCAAGGCATCTACTCAAAGCTGGGCCTTCAGCGACGCGCGAAGCATGTCACCGACCTGCAAGAGTATCTGCGGCAACGGGAGGCTGCGACGTGACGATCCTTGACACCATCCGCGACCCGCACCTGTTCGGCCCTTGGTTCCGGGATGCCGAGTCCTGGCGGGCCTGGCTCGCGTTCCTGCGCGCGCTATTCGCACTCCCAATGGACGAGGTCGACATGCAGATCTACACGGCTTGCACCGGGCGCACCGCTTCCCCGTCTGCGCCAGCAGTGGAAGCCTGGATGCCTATAGGCCGCAGGGGAGGAAAGTCTTTTATCGTCGCGCTGATCGCCGTGTTCCTCGCGTGTTTCCGGGACTATCGCCAGCACCTGGCCCCCGGCGAGCGCGGCGTAGTCATGGTCATCGCGACGGACCGTAAGCAGGCGCGGGTCATCATGCGCTACGTCCGCGGCCTGATCGAAGGCGTGCCGATGCTCTCGAAGATGGTATCCGGCAGCCGCGACGACGGGATCGAGCTGACGAATCGAATCGATATCGAGATCCACACCAGCAATTTCAGAGCGGTGCGCGGTTATACCGTCGTCGCCGCGCTCTGCGACGAGATTGCTTTCTGGAGATCCGATGAGAGTTCCAACCCGGACAGCGAGATCATCGCCGCGCTCAGGCCCGCCATGGCGACGATTCCGAACGCCCTATTGATCGGTCTATCGTCACCGTATGCGCGTCGAGGCGTGCTCTATGAAGCGCACCGCGACCACTTCGGCGTCGACGGCGACCCCGTGCTGGTCTGGCAGGCCGACACCCGTTCGATGAATCCCGGCGTCCCGCAGTCCGTGATCGACCGGGCCTACGAGGCCGACCCGGCGTCTGCTGCTGCGGAGTACGGCGCGCAATTCCGATCCGACGTCGAGGCGTTCGTTCCGCGCGAGGTCGTTGACGATGCTGTTCAGCCTGGCCGGTACGAGATCGCCTTCGAGCAGCACCGTCCCTACTACGCATTTTGTGATCCTTCTGGCGGCAGTCAGGATGCGATGACCTTGGCCATCGCGCACCGGGAAGGCGAGCGCGCGGTGCTCGACGTGGTCCGCGAGCGCAAGCCGCCCTTCAGTCCCGACGACGTGACGCGCGAGTTCGCCGAAATGCTGAAGTCCTACGGGCTGTCATCCGTCCGTGGTGACAGATACGGCGGCGAGTGGCCGCGCGAGCGATTCCTGGCACACGGGATCAGCTATGAGCCTGCGGACAAGACACGTTCGGAGATATACGCCGATCTGCTGCCGCTGCTGATGTCGGGCCGCATCGAGCTGCTGGACAACAAGCGCCTGACGACGCAGCTCGCCAGCCTGGAGCGGCGAACAAGTAGAAGTGGGAAAGACAGCATCGACCACGCACCAGGCGGCCATGACGACCTCGTCAACGCGGCGGCCGGCGCCCTGGTACGCGCCGCACGAGGCAGTGACGAGGCTGGGAGCGACGAGTTTTACGTCGTAGAGAGTGTTGTAGTCGGTGAACATGGAAATTGGAGGAACTGAAATGAGGCAGCGATTGTGGCTGTTGGCGGCGGAGCTACTGCGGCTTCGCGTCTGGCTTTCGATTTAGCGGGAGGTACACATGAGCATGCAATTGGAATTTTCGGGCAAGCCGCGCCTGACGTTTATTTTCGCGCACGGCGGCGGCTCGATCGACAACACACGGGAGGTATCGGATATGACCAAAAAGAATCTGCATTTTGAAGTGAAAAAATTGATGCGCCGCGCGGGCCTGGACTACAGAGCGGCGATGCTAAAAGTAATTGAGATCCAGCCCGAACTGCGCGAGCAATTCGAGGCGGCAGTGAAGGACACGACGGACGAGGATTTCGAATACGCCGTGACTCCGAAACGTCGGACTTCGTTCGGTCGTAACGAGATCGCCTGGCACGCCCAACGGCTCGACGAGTTGACCAGAGAATACCAGCGCGACACCGGCGAGATGAATTTCTCGAAGGCGCGGTACGTTGTGCTGGAGTGCTTCCCGACTCTCAGCGCCATCGCGATGGCCGAGGAGGACGAATGACCGCCGTCGAGAATTTCCGAGAGTTCGAGCGCGCCATCGATTATCACCGCGAACTCGAGAGCGCGGCGTCGGCGAAGGTCTCGGAGCTGATCTCGAAGATCACCGAAATCGAGGACGAACTCGGCCAGCTCGAACCGCAAGCCCAGGCAGCCGAGCGCGGTTTCATGCAAGGCGAACTCGCGGTCGAGGAGATCGAGCACGTCTCTGCGCGCGTTGCCGTTTGCCGCGTCACGCACGAGAGGCTGGCTGGCCTGCTCAACCAGGCGCGGGAGCAGGTCAGGCTCGAACAGCGTCACGTCGACAACGCGATCAATCGCATGAACCAGGCGAGAAAGGCCGCGCTGACCGAAGTCGCGGCCGGTGTGATCGAACAGAGAATCGACGCCGGCACGCTCGACGTCGATGCGATCGCGGCGCTGCTGTTCCTGGCCGGACCGCCCACGCCCATGGCGATCGAGCGGCTGCTGCTGCCGGTGCGGGACCAGCTCGAGGCGGCGCGGGCACGAATCGCGTTGATGCAGCCGTGATTCGCGGCGATCATCTTGACCCCTGGCGCCTGGAGCCGGATCCGGCGCAGCTCTCATTCATGCTCGCCGATCCAGCGCTGGTGGCGCGGCGACGGCAGGCGTTCACCCAGCTTTGGGTAAGGCTGGCGGGCGAGGACGGCTGTAGCGAGGCCGATCTGCGGGCATGCGCCGCCTCGTGCGGCCTCGACGATCCCGAGAAGCTGGCCGCGTGGTCGCCGGCGGTGTGGTCGGAAATGATGACCACCTGGCGCGCGCTCGGCGCGGCGGCGCGCTTCCGCCAGCAGGTCAGAACGATGATCGGAGTAGTTGATTGAGATCCCGCGCGTGCCGGCGGCGCGTTTCCAGTGGCCGGACGGGATTATGCGGGGGTGCCCGGCACAAAAACTCCGCAAGCCGCTGAGCCGGCATCCATCATCGGCAGGGACGGTCCGCTGCATCGGGGAGATCTCTCCCCGGCGCGGCGGTTTGCCCGGGCTGCGATCGACGGGTTCAGCTTTTGCAACATGATCGAGACCGGGACCATCCTTGGCCCTACCGTGAATTGAAAACCCACCCGGCTCATGCCGCGCCGCCGCCGTCTCTGTGTTCATCCTGGTTATCACGGTAGATAGCAATGGCGGCTTCAAGTCTGACGAGCGCGCAAAGCTTATCTAACCCGTCTGCGGTCAAATTGGTCGTCAAGACCGCATAGGTTCTTTCGCCGGTTTGTAAAGCGTGAAAGTGAAATTTTTTCATCATGGCGATGACCTCTTGGACTTCGAGAGGGGATGCCTCGGCCTCGTACTGCGCCAAAAGGGCGTCGGCGGATTCAATCAGGTTCATGGTGTCGCTCCTCCGGTTAGTGGGATGCCGGGCGCTTTGCACCACTACAAGAATGGCCACGAGTATTCCCCTTGCGGGTCTCGTATTTCCCGTGACGCCCGACGTGAACCGGAGACGAAAAAAATCCGCATGACTGACGGGCGCGGATACCGCTTGTAGAGGATGCAAAGCCCCGTGTGGAGACTATGCGCCCGAGCTGCGGCCGGGGTCAAGATCCCGAGTGCAGACGTCTGCACGGTCTGCAAGATGGCGGATCGGATTCAGGCCCGCGCCATTCGGCGGTGTGGGGAACTATTGAAACAGGTGCCTACCGCGCGAGGCGAGAATCTTCCGAACGTCGAACGGGACGGTGCCGTCCCGACCGGGGTCACTCGCGCAGCCGAGGCCGCTGGCCTCTCCGAACGCCAGCGCAAGACCGCCGCCGCCATCGCCAAGTCCACCGGCGTTTCCCGGCCTGCGGGAATCTCAGAACAGCGGAATCAAGACGGGATCGATGACCGTTGGTAATTCAAAGATCTGGCCCCCGCTACCAAAACAGCAAGGCCAGCATTCACGCTGGCCTTTTCACATCCGGGAACCGCATTTCTGGTCTTTCTGCTTCCAGGCGGAAGCGGCGCCCACGGCGCGCGCGGAAAGGCCCGGGCGCGCCGTGGGCAAGTCAGCGCCGTCGATCAGACGCCGGAAATAATTGGCAGGATGACGAAAAGAAAAATCGCGGTGCCGAACATGGCGATCAGCAGCCGGTAGTGGCCTATCGTAACCATATTGCCTCCCAATACTATGTTAATAAAGGTTTAATTACCGAAACCCGGGGTCTGGACCAAGGGTATCCTGCTCCGGACGACCAGTGTTTCGTTCCGATACAAGGCAAAAAGCCTTAGTAAAATTGTCAATTAATAGCCCTACATTAATTAACAGTATTTAACCTTATTTAAATTAATGGATAATGTCCATACTTTTTTATGGATTGGGCGTGCATTGCCTCGTGTTGCCGTGAGTCCCCGCGGTTTCCGCGGATGGTTTCGGTGTTATTCAGCGTCAGCCTGACCTGTCGATACTCGGCGACCAGATCGGGTTGGCTAAATCAATGGATGATCAGCCGCTTGAGCAGGTCCGACCCGCCGGTTTGATCCGGCGGGAACCGGCCGGGTAAGTACTTATTGAAAAAAGAAAATCATGTTCCTATAATAGTGCACCTTCAGGTAGGGGTCGCCTCGGCGACGTTCTAGCAACGATCGGAGAAGTCGAGCCGGTCGGGTGGGCCGCTCACGGGCCTTGGTATCGAAAAGCCGGCGTCGTTCTGGCGCGGGCAGGAGTCGGAGTGGGCCTATGGCCCACTTTTTGTTTTTGGCGGGGTCAGGACGATGGAGAGCAACCCGAGACTGCGGCAGATCCTCGAACCGGCCGTGAAACTGTCGGGATGCGAGCTGGTCGCGATCGAGTATTTTCCGCGCGGCGTTGGCCAGACCCTGCGGCTGTACATCGACAGGGAAGGCGGGATCACGGTCGACGATTGCGAGCGGGTCAGCCGCCAGGTCAGCGGCGTGCTCGATGTCGAGGATCCGATCACCGGGCATTACACGCTCGAGGTCTCGTCGCCGGGGCTCGACCGGCCGCTGACCGCCGCGCGTGACTTTGAACGCTTCAGCGGCCACGAAGTCAAATTGCGCACCGACATGCCGGTCGGTGGACAGCGCAATTTCAGAGGGCTGCTGCACGGCCTCAGCGGTGGGGATGTCCTGCTGGAAGTGGACGGACGGGAAGTGCGGCTGCCGCTCGACAGAATAGAAAAGGCGCGGCTGGTGCCGGAGATATAGGTCATCGCGTCCGGGATTGCGGAATTGGACAGGTCGATACGGATATTTTGCAGAGGCGGTTGATATGAGCAAGGAAATCTTGATGGTCGTTGACGCGGTGTCCAATGAGCGGGGCATCGGCAAGGACGTGATCGTCAGCGCAATTGAATCGGCGCTGGCTGCGGCGACCAAGAAGCGTTACAGCGGGGACATAGATGTCCGCGTCGCAATCGATCGCGATACGGGCAATTATGATACCTTTCGCCGCTGGCAGGTCATTGACGAGTCCGCGCCCGATCCCGAGGCCGTCATCGAGAATCCGGACGCGCAGATCAGCCTGGCCGAAGCGCGCGAGAAGCATCCGGATATCCAGCCCGGCGAGTTCATCGAGGAGCCGATCGAATCCCTGGCCTTCGGCCGCATCGCCGCACAGGCCGCGAAGCAGGTCATCATTCAGAAGGTTCGCGAGGCCGAGCGCGCCCATGTCGTCGATCTGTACCAGCACCGGGTCGGTGAGCTGCTGACCGGCGTCGTCAAGCGCATCGATCGCGGCAATGTGATCATCGACGTCGGCAGCAATGCCGAGGCGCTGCTGTCGCGCGAGGATCTGATCCCGCGCGAGTCGGTGCGGCCCGGCGACCGGTTGCGAGTCTATTTAAAGGCGGTGCGCTCCGAATCGCGTGGACCGCAGCTGCACATCAGCCGCACGGCGCCCGAGTTGCTGATCGAGCTGTTCAAGCTCGAAGTGCCGGAGGTCGGCGAGGGTCTGATCGAGATCGTCAGCGCCGCGCGTGACCCGGGTTCGCGCGCGAAGATTGCGGTCAAGAGCAACGACGAGCGTATCGATCCGGTTGGCGCTTGCGTCGGCATGCGTGGCTCGCGGGTGCAGAGCGTCTCTAACGAGCTTGCCGGCGAGCGTATCGATATCATCCTGTGGGACGATAATCCGGCGCAGTTTGTCATCAATGCAATGTCGCCGGCCGAGGTCGAGTCGATCGTCGTCGATGAAGAATCCGGCAGTATGGATCTCGCCGTCAAGGAGGAGCATCTGTCCCAGGCGATCGGCCGCGGCGGACAGAACGTGCGCCTTGCGAGCCAGTTGTCGGGATGGGACCTCAATATCATGACCGAGCAGCAGGCCGAGGAGAAAAGCGAAGCCGAGGCCGCCACGCTGCAGAAGATGTTCATGGAGCAGCTCGACGTCGACGAGGAAATCGCGCTGATCTTCGTGCAGGAAGGTTTTTCCAGCATCGAGGAGATCGCGTATGTGCCGACCAAGGAGCTGCTCGAGATCGAGGAGTTCGACGAGAATATCGTGCAGGAACTGCGCGATCGCGCCCGTGATGTGCTTCTGACGCACGCGATCGCCGGTGAGGAAAAGCTCGGCGATCGTGAACCGGCCGAGGATCTGCTCAATCTCGAGGGTATGGACAAGGCCTTGGCCTACAAGCTTGCGGGCAACGGCATCGTTACCCAGGAAGATCTGGCCGAGCAGGCGGTGGACGACCTGCTCGAGATTGATGAAACGCTCGGCGCCGAGCGCGCGAGCAGCCTGATCATGACGGCCCGTGCGCCGTGGTTCGCAGAAGAACCAGAGAAGGAGAAGCAGCTCGCCGAGTGATGCGCCAGCGACGGGAAGTCAACATTGGGCAATGACAGGCAGGCAGTGAATTTATGGCGGATGTAACGGTAAAACAACTGGCCGACGTTGTCGGTATCCCGGTAGATCGTCTGATTTCACAGTTGGGCGAGGCCGGTCTTGCGGTCACTGACGAAGAACAGACCATCAGTGACAAGGACAAGATGGAGCTGTTGTCGCACCTGCGCAACGCGCACGGCAGCGAGCCCGCCAAAGGCGAACCGAAGAAGATCACGCTGCGGCGCAAGACCGTCAGCGAGCTTAAGCAGAGTACGCCTTCGCCCGGACGGATCAAGGCCAAGACTCGCAAAGTCAACGTCGAATACCGCCGCAAGCGCACCTACGCGATGCGCGGGGAGTTGGTCGCCGCGGAATCCGAAGCCGCGAAGTCGCGGGAGGCCGAGGCCGCCGGCCTGAAGCCGGATGCGGTGATCGCACTGAAGACGCAGGAGGCGGACGCCCTGGTCGACAAGGCGATCGAGATCGCGCCCGAGCAGGAAGCCGCACGCCTGGCAGTCGAGCCGGTGGCGGAGGCGCCCGCCCAGGAACAGACCGGTGAAGTCCGCCCGGTCGAGGCGCCGGCGCCGAAGACGGAGGCTGAAGAAAAGCCGTCCGGCGACAAGAAGGGAAAGCGCCGCAAGAAGCGCGATGATCGCGATACCCGCTACGGCCGCGAGGAATTGCATGTCGCGACCTCGAAGCTGGGCGCGCGTCGCAAGAAAAAGACCTGGTCGAAGGCCGCGCCTCCAACCGCGGCCGCTGGCCGGCATGGTTTCGAGATGCCGACCGCACCGATCATCCGTGAAGTGACGATCCCGCAGACGATCTCGGTCTCGGAACTCGCGCAAAAGATGTCGGT
>CAYTGL010000005.1:0-89026 GCA_964437335.1 uncultured Chromatiales bacterium | reverse complement strand
TCGGTCAAGGCCGCCGAAGTCATCAAGACCATGATCAGCATGGGCAGTATGGTGACAATCAATCAGGTGCTGGACCGGGATACCGCGGTGGTCGTCGTCGAGGAGATGGGACACAAGGCCAGGCTGCTCCAGGAAAACGCGATCGAGGAGTCGCTGCTGGTGCCCGTCGACTTCGACGGCGAGGGTGAACCCGTTACGCGTCCTCCAGTGGTGACGATCATGGGGCATGTCGATCACGGCAAGACTTCGCTGCTCGACTTTATCCGTCGTACCCGCGTCGCGGCAGGTGAAGCCGGCGGCATCACCCAGCACATCGGCGCCTATCATGTCGAGACTGACCGTGGCATGGTCACCTTCCTCGATACGCCGGGCCACGCAGCGTTTACTGCGATGCGCGCACGCGGCGCAAAGGTGACCGATATCGTCGTGCTGATCGTCGCCGCTGACGACGGCGTCATGCCGCAGACTATCGAGGCGATACAGCATGCACGTGCGGCCGGGGTGCCGCTTCTCGTCGCGATCAACAAGATCGACAAGCCGGAGGCCGACGTCGACCGCGTCAAGCAGGAGCTGGTCGCGCAGCAGGTGATCCCCGAGGAATGGGGCGGCGATACGATGTTCGTTGGCATATCGGCGAAGACCGGTCAGGGCATCGACAACATTCTCGAGGCGATTCTGCTGCAGGCGGAGGTCATGGAACTCAAGGCCGTGCCCGCTCGCCCGGCCACCGGCACGGTCATCGAATCAAGTCTCGACAAGGGGCGGGGACCGGTCGCAACGGTGCTGGTGCAGAACGGCACGCTGCGCCGGGGCGACGTGATCCTCGCGGGTTGCGAATACGGCCGGGTGCGCGCGATGCTTGATGAGGCAGGACGCAGGGTCGACGAGGCGGGCCCGTCAATGCCGATCGTCGTGCTCGGACTGTCCGGCACGCCGAACGCCGGCGACGACATGCTCGTACTGGCGGACGAACGCAAGGCGCGCGAGGTCGCCCTGTTCCGTCAGGGCAAGTTCCGTGACGTCAAGCTTGCCGCGAAAAAGTCGTCGCGGATCGAGGATGTATTCTCGCGGCTCGGCAAGGAAGCGGGCGTCGGCATCAATATCGTCATCAAGGCCGACGTGCAGGGCTCGGTCGAGGCGCTCAAGGATGCGCTGACCAGGCTGTCGAATGAGGAAGTGACGGTCAATGTCATCTCGAGCGGCGTTGGCGGCATTACCGAATCCGACATCAATCTCGCGCTTGCGTCGAGTGCGCTCGTGATCGGATTCAATGTTCGCGCCGATGCGGTCGCACGGCGGACAGCCGAGGAGAACGGGGTCGACCTGCGCTATCACAGTATCATCTATGATGTGATCGACGAGGTGAAGCACGCGCTGACCGGCATGCTTTCGCCGGAGATCCGTGAGCAGATCGTCGGCATGGCCGAGGTGCGCGAGGTTTTCAGATCGCCGAAGTTCGGCCTGGTCGCGGGTTGTCTCGTCGTCGAAGGCTCGGTCAGGCGCAACAACCCGATCCGCGTGCTGCGCGACAATGTCGTGATCTTCGAGGGCGAGCTCGAGTCGCTGCGCCGCTTTAAGGACGACGTCAGCGAGGTCAAGGCCGGCACCGAATGCGGCATTGGCGTGCGCGATTACAACGATATCAGGGCCGGCGACCAGATCGAGGTGTACGAGAGGATCGAGGTCAGGCGGGAATTACAGTAAGGAATCCGGCCCCCGGAACCGTCCGGCAGCCGGTTCGGGATCCGACCCAGCATCATGTCCAAGGAATACAGCCGTTCCCTGCGCGTCGCCGAGCAGATCCAGCGCGATCTCGCCCGGTTGATCCGGACCGATGTCAAGGATCCGCGGATCGGCATGGTGACGATTTCCGAGGTGCGGGTATCGACCGATCTGGCCCACGCGAAGGTATACATGACCGTGCTCGGCAGCGATGCCGAGGGCGCTGCGGAATCGGTCGGGACCCTGAACCGGGCTGCGCCGTTTTTGCGTCACGCGCTGGGGCGGCGACTGTTGCTGCGCATCATACCGCAGCTGCATTTTGTCTATGACGAGACATTGGATAAAGGCGCCCGTCTCGATGCGCTGATCGATGCCTCGGTCGGCGGCGGCGGAAAGAAAGGTGAAAACGAATCATGAGCAGGCACCGCCGTCCGAAGGGGCGCGACGTCACCGGGATATTGCTGCTGGACAAGCCGTCCGGCATCACATCGAACGCCGCGCTGCAGCTTGCGAAGAAACTGTTTCAGGCCCGCAAGGCCGGACACACCGGCAGCCTCGATCCGTTGGCCAACGGCTTGCTGCCCTTGTGCTTCGGCGAGGCGACGAAGCTGTCCGGCTTTCTGCTCGACGCCGACAAGCGCTATGTCGCGGATATCCGGCTGGGCGCCCGCACCACGACCGGCGATGCCGAGGGCGAGGTGCTGCGCTGCGGTGACGCGGGTGTGATCGATCGGGCTGCGATCGAGGTCGCTGTCGCGCGCTACCGTGGCGAAATCGATCAGGTGCCGCCGATGTTTTCGGCGGTCAAGCAGAACGGCGTACCCTTGTACAAACTTGCGCACCAGGGTATCGAGGTCGAACGCAAGGCGCGCCCGGTAGTCATCCACCGCTTCGAGGTGCTGGATTTCGCGAATGACACCGTGACGGTCGAGGTGCACTGTTCGAAGGGGACCTATATCCGGGTCCTCGCCGATGAACTCGGCGAGTCGCTCGGTTGCGGCGCCCATGTCAGCCGCCTGCGCCGCACCGGGGTCGGCGCCTTCGACGCCGGAGTCATGTACACACTCGAGGCGCTGGCGGAAATTGCCGCTGGCGGAGACGAGGCGCGGCTCGATGCCTGCCTGGTCTCGATGGAGGACGCTCTGGCGCAGTGGCCGGACGTCAGGCTGAGCAAGGAAGTGGCCTATTTCCTGATTCGCGGCCAGGCGGTATTCGTACCCCACGCCCCGTCCCAGGGCCTGGTGCGCATTTACACCCGGGAGGATCGATTTCTCGGCGTCGGCCGGATCCTCGACGACGGCAGGATAGCGCCCAAGCGCTTGATCAATCACTGAACCCGCGCCCCCGGGCGGACGCTGCCGCCGGGCGTATTTGTCTTGTAAGTCATCGCAGTTGCGGGATAAAATAGGCGCGCTTTTCAAGACAGCGGAATTGGACAGGAAACAATGGGATTAGACGCACAAACCAAGGCAGATGTCGTAAGGAAGTATCAGCGATTCGACGGTGACACCGGTTCGCCCGAGGTCCAGGTGGCCTTGCTCTCGGCTCGCATCGATCAGTTGTCCGATCATTTCAAGGAGCACAAGCATGACCATCATTCCCGCCAGGGACTGTTGAAGATGGTCAGCAGCCGCAGGAAACTGCTCGACTACCTGCGGACGAACGATGCCTCCCGCTATCAGGAACTGATTGCCAGCCTCGGCCTGCGCAAGTAATCGTCGCTCGCGGGGCGATGCCCCGCGCGGTGATGTCAGCGGGATCCGAACGGACCATTGCCCGGCGACTATCCCGGCGACTGTGCCGGTGTCGCATCGGCTGTCTGAACGACCACCCCGGAATTCACTGTTGGGATGACCTTAAGGAACAAACCGTGACACCTATCAGAAAAGAGTTTCAATATGGCGACCACACGGTCGTCCTGGAGACCGGCGAAATCGCACGGCAGGCGACCGGCGCCGTGATGGTCAGCATGGGGGAGACCGTGGTCCTGGTGACCGCAGTCGCGCAGAAGACCAGCGATCCGAATCGGGATTTCTTTCCGCTGACCGTCAACTACCAGGAGCGAACCTACGCTGCGGGCAAGATTCCGGGCGGCTTCTTCAAACGGGAAGGCCGGCCCTCCGAGAAAGAAACCCTGACTTCCCGCCTGATCGATCGTCCCCTGCGCCCCCTGTTTCCTAAAGGTTTCACCAATGAAATCCAGGTCATCGCGACGGTGATCTCACTCGACCGCGAGATCGATCCGGATATCCCGGCGATCATCGGTTCCTCGGCGGCGCTCGCGCTGTCCGGCGCCCCGTTCAACGGTCCGATCGGGGCGGCCCGTGTGGGGTATATCGATGGAAATTTCATCCTGAATCCGTCCCTGACCCAGCTCCAGTCCTCGCAGCTCGATCTCGTCGTCGCCGGTACGGAACATGCCGTGCTGATGGTCGAATCCGATGCGAAGGAACTGCCCGAGTCGGTGATGCTGGATGCGGTACTGTTCGGTCACCGGCAGCAGCAGGTCGCGATCGAGGCGATCCGGGCCCTGGTCGCAGAAGCCGGCAAGCCGGCCTGGGACTGGCAGGCGGATGCCGAGGACCAGGACCTGCGCAAGCGCGTCGATGCCGACTTCGGCGCGGCCGTGACTGCCGCCTACCAGATCCAGGACAAGCTCGCGCGTCAGGATCGTCTCGCCGAGATCCGCGCCGACGCGATCGCGCGGCTCGCGGCTGCGGAAGGCGCAGAGGGCTGGTCAAAGGATACCGTCAAGGGAGCGATCGAAAAGCTCGAGAAACGGATCGTACGCGACCGCATCCTGTCCGGGCACCCGCGTATCGATGGCCGCGACACCCGTACCGTGCGCCCTATCAACATCCGCGTCGGTTTGTTGCCGCGCACCCACGGCTCTGCGCTGTTCACCCGCGGCGAGACCCAGGCCATCGTCGTTGCGACCCTCGGTACCGGCCGCGATGCCCAGCTCATCGATGCGATCGAGGGCGAGCGCAAGGAACCGTTCATGTTGCATTACAACTTCCCGCCGTACTCCGTCGGCGAGACCGGTTTCGTCGGGTCACCGAAGCGACGCGAGATCGGTCATGGCCGTCTCGCCAAGCGTGGCGTCGCCGCGGTGCTGCCGGACATGGACAGTTTCCCCTATGTGATCCGGGTCGTCTCGGAGATCACCGAATCTAACGGCTCGAGCTCGATGGCCTCGGTCTGCGGCAGCAGTCTCGCCCTGATGGACGCCGGTGTGCCGATCAAGGCCCCGGTTGCGGGCATCGCGATGGGTCTGATCAAGGAGGGGGACCGCAGCGCCGTGCTGACCGATATCCTCGGTGATGAGGACCACCTCGGCGATATGGACTTCAAAGTCGCCGGCAGCGCCAAGGGCGTTACCGCACTGCAGATGGATATCAAAATCGACGGCATTACCCGCGACATCATGTCCACGGCGCTCGATCAGGCGCGTGAAGGTCGCCTGCATATTCTCGAGCAGATGAACAAGGTAATCACGGCGCCGCGTGAAGACATCTCGCGTCACGCGCCGCGCATCGTAACGCTGAAGATCAACCCGGAAAAGATTCGCGACGTCATCGGCAAGGGCGGCAGCACCATTCGCGCGCTTACCGAGGAGACCGGCACCAGCATCGATATCACCGATGACGGCACGGTCAAGATCGCCTCGGTCGATCACGCCGCCGGTGAGGAGGCGATCCGGCGTATCAGGCAGCTGACCGCCGACGTCGAAGTCGGGTCGATCTATGAGGGCAGGGTCGCGAAGCTGATGGACTTTGGCGCCTTCGTCACGATCCTGCCGGGCAAGGACGGCCTGGTGCACATCTCCCAGATCTCGAACGAACGCGTCGAAAATGTCAGCGACAAGCTGACGGAAGGCACGATCGTCAGGGTCAAGGTGCTGGAGATCGACAAGCAGGGCCGGATCAGGCTAAGTATGAAGGAAGTCGAGAACGCCTGATCCCGGAGACTGGTGCGGTCAGGCATCCATGTAGATGCCATCGAACTCGTCGAGATATTTCCGCATCGCGAGAAAGAACAGCGAGTTCCTTTCCTTGTTTTCCGGATCGAAGGCGATGCCGAGCTTGCAGTCCCGGTCCTCGCCCTCGACACACCATGCGACCTTGCCGCGGATCGCGAGCCGGAAGTCCTGTGTGCGGTACTTGAGCGTGACTTCCTCTCCGGGAACAAGCCGGTATCGGGTTTGTATGCCGGCGCCCGACAATGACACATCGATAATTTGCGTGATGGCGTAGATCCCGTCCCGCGAGCGCAGGAAAAACATCGATCCGGCGGGGTTGGTCGTGACGATGCCGCGACTGTCCTTGCGGTTTTCCCGGCCCATGTCGGACTCCATTCTTGATGGTGTGCCCATGTCTGCCGCAACTTGATTGTCGCGGAAGGATCCTGGCAAATATATCGTCAGCAGCGCCGCGGTGCTTGAGCGCCGCCGCGCGCAGCGGTTGATGCTGGAATCGGCTCGGGGCTACAATGAGCGCTTGATACCTTCCTGGACGGCGGATATGCACGATCTCTATCCGACAATCGAGAATTTTGTCGGCAATACCCCGCTCGTCAGGCTGCAGCGACTCCCGGGCAAATCCACCAGCACCGTACTCGTCAAACTCGAGGGCAATAATCCGGCCGGTTCGGTCAAGGACAGGCCCGCGATCAGCATGATCCGTCATGCCGAAGAGGACGGCCGGATCCGCCCCGGCGATACCCTGGTCGAGCCGACCAGCGGCAACACCGGCATCGCATTGGCGATGGCCGCTGCGATCCGCGGCTATCGCATGATTCTGGTCATGCCGGAGCACATGAGCATCGAGCGCCGCGCGCTGATGCGCGCCTACGGCGCCGAGATCCTGCTGACGCCGCGGGAGGACAGCATGGAAGGCGCGATCGATCGCGCCCGGATGATGGTCGCCGAGGGCAGGGGCGTCATGCTGGACCAGTTCTCGAACCCCGACAACCCGCGGGCGCACTATGAAGGGACCGGCCCCGAGATCTGGCGCGATACCGGCGGCACGGTCACGCATTTCATCAGTTCCATGGGCACGACCGGCACGATCATGGGCGTGGCGCGATACCTCAAGGAACGTAATCCGGCGATCCGGATCATCGGCGTACAGCCCGTCGAAGGCGCCTGCATCCCCGGGATCCGGCGCTGGCCCGCAGCATACCTGCCGAGCATCTACGATCCCTCGCGCGTTGACCGCATCATCGATGTGACCCAGCAGCAGGCCGAGGAGACGACCCGCACGCTGGCCGCGCAGGAAGGCCTGTTCGTCGGCATCTCCTCGGGCGGCGCGGTCGCCGCGGCGCTGTCACTGCTCGATGAAGTCGACAATGCCGTGATCGTGACGATCGCCTGCGATCGCGGCGACCGTTATCTTTCGACCGATGTTTTTCCCGTCGCTTGATGATGCCGCCGGACAATCGCATCGAATCATGTCTCCGCGCCGGGCAGCAATCGAGGTGAATGCGCGATGCGGCTGAACGTCTTCGTCTTCGATATCGAGACTGTGCCCGACGTCGAATCCGGCCGTCGGCTGTATGGCCTGGAGGGACTTTCCGACGCCGACGTCGCGAACGTGATGTTTCACAAGCGTCGCCAGGAGACCGGCGAGCAGGAATTCCTGCGCCTTCATCTGCAGCGTATCGTCGCGATCTCTGCAGTGCTGCGCAGCGGAGATGCGCTCCGCGTCTGGTCGCTCGGCGATCCCGATGCCGGCGAGGACGAGCTGATCCGGCGCTTCTTCGACGGCATCGACAAGTTCACTCCGAATCTCGTGACCTGGAACGGTGCGGGTTTCGACCTGCCGGTCATCCATTATCGCGCGTTGCTGCACGGCATCGCCGCGCCCCGTTACTGGGATACCGGGGAAGAGGATGCCTCGTTTCGCTGGAATAATTATCTCAGCCGCTTCCACTGGCGCCATATCGACCTGATGGATGTGCTGGCAGGTTACCAGGCGCGGGCCGTCGCGCCGCTCGATCAGATCGCGACAATGCTCGGTTTCCCCGGCAAGCTCGGCATGAGCGGCGACAAGGTCTGGGATGCCTGGCAGGCCGGGGATATCGCCGGTATTCGCCACTATTGCGAAACCGATGTGCTGAACACCTACCTGATCTACCTGCGCTTTGAACTGTTGCGAGGTCGCCTGAGCCGCGAGCGCTATCATGTGGAATGTGAGTCGTTGCGCGCGCACCTGCAAGCGGCCGCGTTGCCGCATTTCACGGAATTCGTCGAGGCCTGGCGTTTCGAGGCATGGCCCGGGAAATAGAGCGCAAGTTTCTGACAAGCAATGACGACTGGCGCGCGCAGGTGGCCTCGACCGCCCGCTATCGCCAGGGCTATCTTTCGAGTGGCGGCAAGTGTTCGATCAGGGTGCGGGTCGACGGCGATCGCGGCTTTCTGAACCTGAAAAGCGCGACGTTCGACATCGCTCGAACCGAATACGAGTATGAGATTCCACTGGCCGACGCCGAGGAGATGCTGGCGCATCTCTGTGAAGGTCTGCTGATCGACAAGCAACGCCATTTTGTCGAGCATGATGGCCACACCTGGGAGATCGATGTTTTTGAGGGCGACAATCACGGCCTGGTGATCGCGGAACTTGAAATCGACGCCGTCGACAGCGTCTTCACGCTGCCGTCCTGGGTGGGGAAGGAGGTATCTGACGATCCCCGCTATTACAACGTCTATCTGGCGCATATGCCGTTCAACCGATGGTGAATCCCCGCGCTCTGATCCTGCTGCTGGCCTGCCTGGCGTTGCTGCTCGGTGCCTGCGGGCAGTCGTCACGCGACAGCCTGCGTTTCGGCCTGTCGTCGATGCCGGTCACGCTGGACCCGCGCCATGCCACGGATGCCGCGTCTTCGCGCATCAATCGCCTGCTGTACCAGCAGCTGGTGGATTTCGATGCGCATGCGATGCCGGTGCCTGCGCTCGCGGTCTGGCAACGCATTTCGCCGACCTACTACCGTTTTCGCCTGACCGGAGAGGGCGCGCGCTTCAGCGACGGTGCGCGATTGACCACGAGCGACGTCCGGGCCACCTATGAATACGTGCTCGATGAGGTCAACGGTTCTCCGCATCGGCAATCGCTGGAGAACATCGCCTCGATCGTCCTGATCGACGACGATACGATCGAATTTCGGCTGAAGCAGGCCGATCCGTTATTTCCGGGGCGGCTCACTCTCGGAATCCTGCCGCGCCGGCTGGTCGAGGCGGGACATCCGTTCAACCGTTCGCCGGTCGGCAGCGGGCCGTTCGAGATGGTCGACTGGCCTGATGAGGCCCGCCTGCGCCTGCGCCGCCGTGCGGACGGGCAATTGCTCGAATTCATCGCGGTCCAGGACCCGACCGTCCGCGTCCTCAAGCTGCTGCGTGGCGAGATCGACATGCTGCAAAGCGACCTGACGCCGGAACTGGTTACCTGGCTGAAGGCGCGTTCTGAAGTGAGGATCGAAGAGGGCCGCGGCTCGAATTTCGCGTATCTCGGCTTCAACCTGCGCGACGGCCCGACCGCCGAACTCGCGGTCCGCCGCGCGATCGCCCATGCGATCGACCGCGAGGCAATCATCCATCATGTCTTCGGCGAGACCGCGCGTCCGGCTACGGCGCTGCTCCCGCCCGAGCACTGGGCAGGCGACGCGGATCTCGCGGGGATCCCCCACGATCCGGCCGAGGCGCGCCGGTTGCTTGCCGCGTCCGGTTATGTAAACGGCAGGTCGGCGCGCATTGTCTACACGACCTCGATCGATCCGTTTCGCTTGCGACTGGCGACGATCATCCAGCGCCAGTTGTCCGAGGCCGGCTTCGAAGTTGAGCTGCGCAGCTACGACTGGGGTACGTTCTATGGTGATATCCGTTCCGGACGCTTCCAGATGTACAGCCTGATGTGGGTTGGCATCAAGCTGCCCGAGATCTTCCGCTACGCCTTCCACAGCGCATCACAGCCGCCGGTCGGCGCGAACCGCGGCTTCTTCGTCAGCGCGAGGGCCGATCACCTGATCGAGCAGGCCGAAGCGGCCCCGACGATCGAGGGGCAGCGCGAGCCGTTACGGCGACTGCAGGCGCTGCTGCTCGAGGAGCTGCCCTATGTGCCGCTGTGGTATGAAGACCATGTATTCGTTGCGCGCCGCGAGATACATGACTACCGGATCGCAGTTGATGGTAACTATGACAGCCTCGCGGTGGTGACGAGAAGGGCGGTAGATGAGCGCTGACGCCGGAAAGGGCAGGATCATCGAGATCGATCTCGCGCAGCAGTTGCTGCGCCTGACCGAGGCGGGCCGGATACTGCGCGAATATCCGGTCTCGACTGCGACGAACGGCGCGGGTGAGCAGAACGGCAGCGAATGCACGCCGCGCGGCCGGCACGAGATCCATCGGAAGATCGGCGCCGGCAGCCCCGAGAATACGGTATTCATCGGCAGAAAGCCGACCGGAGAAATCTATTCACCCAAGCTTGCGGCCAATACGCCTGGCCGCGACTGGATTCTGACCCGGATCCTGTGGCTGTGCGGCTGTGAGCCGGGCCGTAATCTCGGCGGTGATGTCGACACCCGTTCGCGCTATATCTATATTCATGGCGCGCCGGACGAGGTCGAAATGGGAAGGCCGGGATCACACGGCTGCATCCGCATGCGCAACCGCGATGTCATCGATCTGTTCGATCGCGTTGACGAGGGGACACAGGTGCTGATCCGTGACTAGTTTCCTGCTGTCGCGCCTCGCCAGCGCCGCGATCGTCGTGTTCGGCGTCTCCCTGCTGGTCTTCCTGCTGATACACCTGATCCCCGGCGATCCGGTCGAGGTCATGCTCGGCGAAGGCAGCCAGGCCGCGGACCGCGAAGCGTTGCGGCGCGTGCTCGGCCTCGATCAGCCGGTGTATGTGCAACTGCTCGAATATTACCGCGGTCTCCTGTCTTTCGATCTCGGCCAGTCCCTGCATTCCCGGCGCCCGATCACCGATATCCTGTTCGAGCGCTTGCCGGCGACGATCGAACTCGCGGCCGCCGGCCTGCTGGTAGCGCTGATCATCGCGATACCGCTCGGCGTGCTCGCGGCGGTGCGCAACAATACCGCATGGGACGGCGGCGCGATGATGTTCTCGATGCTCGGCATCTCGGTCCCGAACTTTCTGATGGGGCCGGTGCTGATCCTGGTGTTTGCGCTATGGCTCGGCTGGCTGCCGGTCAGCGGGCGCGAGGAGGCCGGGTCGATCGTCCTGCCGGCGCTGACGCTCGGCACCGCGCTGGCCGCGATCCTGTCGCGGATGATTCGCGCGACACTGCTTGAAACGCTCGGCGAGGACTACGTCCGCACGGCCCGCGCCAAGGGCCTGCCGTGGCGCACAGTCATCTTCAAGCATGCCTTGCGTAATGCACTGCTGCCGGTAATCACGCTGCTCGGCCTGCAACTTGGCGCCTTGCTCGGCGGCACCGTGATCACCGAGATCGTATTCTCGTGGCCCGGCATCGGCCAGCTGACGATAGAATCGATCCACCGGCGCGACTATCCGGTGGTACAGGCCTGCGTGCTGCTGATCAGCGTGTCCTATGTGCTGGTCAACACCCTGACCGATTTCGCCTATGCCTGGCTCGATCCGCGCGTGCGCCTGCACGGGGCGGCACGATGAGATTCTGGATCCCGGCATCGATCTTGGCGATCTGGGGCGTGCTCGCCTGTTTCGGCGGCCTGATGCCGTTGCAGCCCGAAGCCATAGATCTGGAACGTATCCTGGCGCCGCCGGGTTTCGGCAGCTGGCTCGGCCATGACGACCTCGGCCGCCCGTTGTGGGATCGCGTCATTGTCGGGGCGCGTTACTCGTTTTTCATTGCGACCTTCGTCGTGCTGATATCGGCGGTCATCGGCACGACGGTCGGTGCCTTCAGCGCCTGGCACGGCGGTTGGATTGATCACGTCGTGACCCGGATCATCGACATCTTCCTTGCATTTCCCGGGATTCTGCTCGCGATTGCGCTCGCCGGCATCCTTGGCGCCGGTCTCGGCAATGTCGTCATCGCGCTGGCCGCGGTCGGCTGGGTCGGTTTCGCGCGTCTTGCGCGCGCCCAGGTTCTGGCCGCACGCGATCGCGAGCATATCCAGGCGGCAATCGCGCTCGGCGCCGGCACGCCGCGCATCCTGTTCCATCACCTGTTGCCGCTGATCAGCGCGCCCTTGATCGTCGAAGCGACTTTCGGTATCGCCGCGGTCGTCATTGCCGAGGCCGGGCTGTCTTTTCTCGGCCTCGGCATCCAGCCGCCGACACCGTCATGGGGCAGTATTATCCGCGACAGCAGTCGCTATCTTCTGATCGCCCCACACATGGTGCTGGTGCCGGGGCTTGCGTTGATGCTGGTTGTGGTTGCGGTTAACATGCTCGGGGACTGGCTGCGCGACCGGCTCGACGTAAAGTCGGCATGGCGGCGACGTTAATCGCGCCGGATTGGATTGCACATGTTGGATGCGGTTCCGGATACTGTTGCAAGTGGAGATGAAATGTCGCTTGGGCCGTTGATGATCGGGATAGAGGGCGCGACCCTTGACGCCGAAGAAGCGGACTTGCTCCGCCATCCGCAAGTCGGCGGTGTGATCCTGTTCGCGCGCAACTTCGAATCCGTCGAGCAGCTCATGGAGCTGACTCACGGCATTCATGCGCTGCGCGATCCGCCGCTCCTGGTTGCCGTCGATCAGGAGGGTGGGCGCGTACAGCGCTTTCGCAATGGATTCACGCCGCTGCCGGCAATCGCGCAGCTCGGGCGCCTGCATGACCGTTCCGCTGCCGATGCGCGCCGGCTTGCTGAACTGAGCGGCTGGCTGATGGCCGTTGAGATGCTGGCCGTCGGCATCGATTTCAGTTTTGCGCCGGTGCTCGACCTCGACCGCGGCGTCAGCAGCGTGATCGGCGATCGCGCGTTTCACGCCGAGCCCCATGTCGTCGCCGAACTCGCGCATCACTACGTCCGCGGCATGAAACGGGCGGGAATGGCGGCGACCGGCAAGCATTTCCCCGGACACGGCTCGGTCAGGGAGGATTCGCATCATGAACTTCCGGTTGACGCGCGGGATTTTACGACGCTTGCCGCCGAGGATCTGCTGCCGTTCGAGCGACTCGTCACTGACGGCATCGAAGGCATCATGGTCGCGCATGTGCTGTATTCGCAGATTAACGACAAACCGGCCGGATTTTCGCGCTTCTGGCTCGAGGACGTGTTGCGCGGCCGGCTCGGTTTTCAGGGCGTGATCTTCAGCGATGACCTGCTGATGGAGGCCGCGAATCTTGCCGGAGATCTCGTTGCCCGGGCAAAATGGGCGCTGCATGCCGGCTGCGACATGGTGCTGGTCTGCCGTGGCGCGGATCATGCGGCGCGGGTGGTCGAGGGGCTCGGACAGTGGACGCGCCCTGCGTCGCGGCTGCGCCTGGCCCGCATGCACGGTCGCCCGGCGATCAACTATCGCAGCCTGCGGCAGGCGCCAGCCTGGCAGGATGCCGTTATCCGAGTTACGGCCTGTGATGAAACCAGAACGCTGGACCTGATCTGAGCGGTGTCCGGACATCAGGCAATGAGGTGAGATGTGAACTCGACCGGACGGCGGCAGGTACTGATGATCGTCTGCACCCTTGGGCTGGTGTGCCTGACCACGTTACCTGCCGTCGCATTCGAGCCGTTTCAACCGTTACCGGTGGCGCCGCCGATCCCGGCGGATAACCGCCAGACGCCTGAAAAAATAGAACTCGGACGGTTGCTGTATTTCGATCCTCGTCTGTCATTCACCGGAGTTCTGAATTGCAACAGTTGCCACAATGTCTTTGCCGGCGGGGATGATGACCAGCGGGTATCGATTGGCGCGCTCGGACAGCCTGGTCATCGCAATACGCCGACGGTTTGGAATGTCGCCTACCAGTCGGTCAACTACTGGGATGGCCGCGCAACCTCGCTGGAAATCGCGATCGCCGAACATCTGTTCGACCCGGCAGTCATGGCGATACCGAATGCCGCAACCGTCATCGGGCGACTCGAGGCGATAGCGGCTTACCGCGGCATGTTCGCTGCTGCGTATCCCCGCAGCCGTGATATGGGCTACGAACAGATCGTTCAGGCGCTCGCGAGTTATCTGCGTACGCTCGTAACGCCGAACGCACCTTTCGACCGATACCTGCGCGGCGACAACTCGGCCATGTCGGTCTCCGCGCAACGCGGATATCGCGAGTTCGTTGATAATGGCTGTGCCGCCTGCCATTTCTGGGTCAATCTGTCAGGACCAGCACCGGGGCTGGCGCTGAAGATGGGGGAGGGTTTCTATGAGCGGTTCCCGAATCACGTCGGAAGCCGTCATGACGCGAAGTATGAACTGCTGTCTGGTGATATGGGGCGCTATCATGTCGATGATCGTGAGGAACACCGCTACCTGTGGCGGGTGCCGACGCTCAGAAACATCGCGTTGACCGCGCCGTATTTCCACAATGGTGCGGTACCGACGCTCGACGAAGCGGTGCGCGTCATGGCGGAGACGCAGTTCCTGCACATACTCGATGATCGTCAGGTCGCGGATATCGTCGAGTTTCTCCAGCACCTGACCGGCGAGTTCCCGGAGCAGGTGACGCCGGAGCTTCCATGAACCCGGTCAGGTTGCCTGTTGTGCTCTAGGTGCAGGATGCGGTGACGAAGGAACCGCATCCTGCATTACTGCGACTGCCGAATCTCGATCTTGCCGGTGTTGCGCAGTTCGGCAATGTAGTCGGAGATATTGCGGGTTTGCAGGCGCCGCAGCAGATCACCCTTGGCATCCTCGAACGGCGGCGGCGGGAGAATGCGCGTGTCCTCGACGCGAAGGATATGCCAGCCGAAATCCGACTTGACCGGATCCCGGCTCCAGGAGCCCTTGCGCATCTCGACTACGGCATTGCGCAGCGGCTCCGCCATCTGTTCGGTCGAGACCCAGCCGAGTTCGCCGCCCTGTTCGGCGGTGGAATCCATCGAATTTTCCTTTGCGAGCTGTTCGAATGAGCCACCGCGTTCCAGCGCAGTAATAACTTCACGGGCGCGCTGCTCCGAGTTGACCAGGATATGCCGCGTGCGGTATTCGCGGATCGGCTTTGACATCAGTTGCTTGTAGGCGCGCTCCAACTCTTCGTTCGTGATCGGTTTTTCGATCAATTGCCTGACGGCATAGCTCGCAATGATGTTGCGACGGTGGTTGTCGATTGCGTTGGCGACCTCGGGCGCCTTGTCGAGACCATGCTCGAGGGCATCCTGATAGATCAGTTCACGGTTGATATATTCCGAGAGCAGGATGCCGAGCTGCTGCTGGTTCAGTTTGACATGCCGAGCCTGTTCGCCGATGCGTGTGTTCACAAAGGTGACGAAATCGTCCTGGGTCAGTTCGACGCCGTTCACGACCGCAATGATAGGTGAGCGCTCGGGCGGTTGGCCGGATTGTGCGAGGGCCTCGCCGGCTGCAAGCAGGGTCAGAATCAGGGTGGTGGAGATCAGCAGATCCTTTCGAGATATCAGCATAAGCAATTCCCAAAATCAGTTCGTCAATGCCGGTTTCCTCCAGCGATGTATCCAGCCTATAGATGTATCCAGCCTATATCGGAATCCCGGCGACTGAGGTTTACTATGTCAGGGCAGTACTTTGCGAAACGGTTTCACGACCACGTTCCTATAGACACCGGAAATGGTAAAAGGGTCCATCGCCGCCCACTCGCGAGCGGCCTCGAGCGACGCAAACTCCGCGACGACCAGGCTGCCGGTAAACCCGGCCTCGCCCGGGTCCTCGCCATCCAGCGCCGGGTGGGGGCCGGCAAGCAGCAGCCGCCCCTCGTCGCGCAGCGCCTGCAGACGCGCGAGATGGGCAGGGCGGTGGGCGCGACGCGCCTCAAGGCTGCCGACGGCATCTTCACAGATGAATGCGTAATACATCGATACGCCGGGGTATGTTGATTAATTTTTATATATTACAATAAGTTCAACTATGAAACCCGTCGCGCTCGAAAACCGGCCAGAACGCTGTGTTGACCTGCACAGCCATTCATTTCATTCGGATGGGCTGCTGTCGCCGACCGCGCTGATCCGACGCGCCCGTGAAAAGGGTGTCGATGTACTCGCGCTGACCGATCATGATAGCACGGCCGGACTCGAGGAGGCGCGCATCGCAGCCGAGGAGGCCGGGATCGAGCTGATCAGCGGCGTCGAGCTCTCGGTGAGCTGGCGGGATCAGCTGATCCATGTGCTCGGGCTCGGGATTGATCCTGCCTGTCCCGAACTTGCCGCCGGGCTGGCGATCCAGCGCGCGATCCGGGTCGAACGTTCGCAGCGGATCGCCGAGAAATTCGACCGGATAGGCATCTCCGGCAGTCTCGCCGGCGCGACTGCGCATGCCGGTGACGCCGCGCCTGGCCGGAACCACTTTGCCCGCTTTCTGGTCGATAACGGGTATGCGCGACACCCCCGGCAGGCCTTCAAGCGGTGGCTGGGCCGGGGCGGCAGTTGCCATGTGCCTTCCTGCTGGGCGAGCCTCGATGAAGCCCTGCATTGGGTCGCTGCGGCCGGTGGACTGGCCGTGCTCGCGCATCCGGCGCGTTATGGCCTGACACGCACTGCGCTACGAGGCTTCCTGACTGAATTTCGTGCCGCCGGCGGTAGCGCTATGGAAGTGATTTCCGGCCAGCAGACCCTGGATCAGACCCGCTCCCTTGCGGATCTCGCGCGCGAATTTGGACTGCTGGCCTCGGTCGGCTCCGATTTTCACGCGCCCGGTGCGGAATGGGCGGAGCTGGGGCGCATAGCCCGCCTGCCCGAAGATTGTATTCCGCTCTGGCAGGACTGGGGCGTCAACGCGAAGCACGGTGTGCAGGCGGTGCACGCCGGATCGACTTGAACGGACCATGCAATATCTGAAGATATATCCCGAAAATCCGCAGGCCAGGTTGATCAGCCAGGCCGTTGCGATCGTGCGCCAGGGTGGGATCATTGCCTATCCCACTGACTCCTGCTATGCGATCGGCTGCCAGATCGGCGACAAGGCAGCAATGGAGCGCATCCGGCGCATCCGCCGACTCGACTTCGATCATGATTTCACGCTGGTTTGCCGGGACCTCACCGATATCGCGACCTACGCGAAGGTCGGCAATCAGGAATACCGCCTGCTGAAGCTGCTGACCCCAGGGCCCTATACGGCGATCCTGACGGCCAGCCGCGAGGTGCCCCGCCGCCTGCAGAACCCGAAACGCCGGACGATCGGCCTGCGTGTCCCCGATCATCCGATCGTACGCATGCTGCTCGACCTCCTCGGCGAACCGCTGATGAGCGTGACGCTGATCATCCCCGGCGAGGAACTCCCGCTGACCGATCCGGAAGACATTCGTGACCGGCTCAGTGGCCAGATCGAGGTCATCATCGACGGCGGCAATGGCGGCTGCGAGCCGACCTCAATCATCGACCTGACCGGCGACACTCCACTCGTCGTCCGCGAAGGAAAGGGAGATATTTCTTTTTTTACAAAATGATAAGTATTTATATTAAAGTAATTTCTCGATTATAGAGTCCTCGCTCCCGTACCCCGATCAGGCGCTGGAAAACCGGTTATAATGGCGACCCTCGATGGAACAACTGGGCCTGATGCAGAAACTGGCGGTATGGGTGGTCCCGGCGCTGCTGGCGATCACCGTTCATGAAGTCGCTCACGGCTGGATGGCCCTGAAACTCGGCGACCGCACCGCCATGATGCTCGGCCGCCTGACTCTTAACCCGATCAAACACATCGATCCGATCGGTACGCTGCTGGTGCCGGGCCTGATGCTCGCATTGGGCGGCTTCATCTTCGGCTGGGCAAAACCGGTGCCGGTCACCTGGGAAAACCTCAAGCACCCGAAACGCGACATGGCGCTGGTCGCGCTCGCCGGCCCGATGGCGAACCTGTTGATGGCAGTCGTGTGGCTGATCCTGTTGCAAATCGGCATGATCCTGATGGACAGCAATGCCACGATCGCCCGGCCGCTGGTCTACATGGCCGTCGCCGGTGTCTTCATCAATGCGATCCTGATGCTGCTGAATCTGCTCCCACTACCGCCGCTCGACGGTGGCCGCATCGTCGCCAGCCTGCTGCCGGGCCCCTTGTCCTGGCAATACAGCCGCATCGAACCCTACGGCCTGATCATCCTGTTGGTCCTGTTCGTGACCCAGATCCTCGGCAAGATCATGTGGCCGCTGCTCGCGACCTTCTTTGGCCTGCTGTTCTATTTCAGCAGCGTCACCCCGGGCTTTTTTGAAATGGTATTACGGGTCATCATATGAACGATGATATGAAACGGGGAAGGGCGCGCATCGACTTCTGCACCAGGGAACAACAACAAAGGCTGCGATCTTGATTTCCACTTCATCCCCCAACAAGCGCGTCCTCTCCGGAATGCGGCCGACCGGTGCACTACACCTCGGCCATTACCACGGCGTCCTGAAAAACTGGCTCAAGCTACAGCACGAGTACGAGTGCTTTTTCTTCGTCGCCGATTGGCACGCGTTGACAACCGAATACGAAAACAAGGACATCATTGCCGACAGTTGCTGGAATATGGTCATCGACTGGCTCGCCGCCGGCATCAACCCTGGCAGCGCCCGGATCTTCATCCAGTCCCAGGTGCCCGAGCACGCCGAACTGCATCTGCTGCTGTCGATGATCACCCCGCTCGGCTGGCTCGAACGGGTGCCGAGCTATAAGGACCAGCAGGAAAAACTGCGCGACCGCGACCTCGGCACCTATGGCTTCCTCGGCTATCCGTTGTTGCAAAGTGCCGATATCCTGATCTATCGCGCCGGCCTTGTCCCGGTCGGCGAAGACCAGGTCGCGCATATCGAACTGACCCGAGAGGTCGCCCGCCGCTTCAATCACCTGTATGGCCGCGAGCCCGACTTCAGCGCCCGCGCCGAGCAGGCGATCCGCAAGATCGGTAAGAAAAACGCAAAGCTTTACGAAGGCTTGCGAAAGCAATATCAGGAACAGGGTGATAAAGAGGCGCTCGCCAAGGCACGGGCCCTGCTCGAAGACCAGCAGAACATCACGCTCGGAGACCGCGAGCGCCTGTTCGGTTATCTCGAAGGCGAGGGGCGGGTCATCCTGCCTGAACCGCAGGCCTTGCTGACGCAAACCCCGAAGATGCCCGGCCTCGACGGCCAGAAGATGTCCAAATCCTACGGCAATACCATCGCGTTGCGCGAGGCGCCCGAGTCCATCGAGAAAAAGATCCGCACGATGCCGACCGACCCGGCCCGCGTCCGCCGCAACGATCCGGGCGACCCGCTCAAATGCCCGGTCTGGGATTTCCACAAGATCTATTCGAACGACGAGGCCCGCGACTGGGTCATGCAGGGCTGCCGCGGCGCGACGATCGGCTGCCTCGAATGTAAGCAGGGCATCGTCGACGCGGTCCAGGCCGAACTCGCCCCGATCCGCGAGCGCGCCGAGGAATACGCGGCAAATCCCGCGATGGTGCGTAACATCCTTGCCGAGGGCTGCAAACAGGCCCGCGAGGTCGCCGAAGATACGATGGAAGAAGTGCGCCAGGCGATTGGATTAATTGATATGATGTAGACCCTATGGGCGAGACAACGACAGAAACACGCGCTCTTCCCCGTCAGGCAGAGATGCCCTTCGCGGTGGTGCAGGGCCAGACGATGTATGCCCCGCAGGATCTCTATATACCGCCCGACGCGCTCGAGGTCTTTCTCGAGGCCTTCGAGGGTCCGCTCGATCTGCTGCTGTACCTGATCAAGCGCAACAATCTCGACATCCTCGATATACCGATTGCCGAGATCACCCGCCAGTACATGCAATACATCGAGCTGATGAAGGATATGCGGCTGGAACTGGCCGCCGAGTATCTGGTCATGGCCGCAATGCTGGCCGAGATCAAGTCCCGAATGCTGCTGCCGCGCCCCGCGGTCGCTGACGACGAGGAAGACCCGCGCGTCCAGCTGATCCGCCGCTTGCAGGAATACGAGCGCTACAAGAAGGCGGCCGAATCGATTGATACATTGCCGCGCATGGAGCGCGACACCTATCCGGTTGTGGTCATTGGACCCGAGACCCGCACAGTCAAGCCGCCGCCGCAGGTCGATCTGCGCGAAATCCTGGTCAGCTTCCAGGAGGTCATGGCGCGCGCGGAAATGTACAGCCACCATCACATTCTGCTCGAACCGCTGTCAGTGCGCGAGCGCATGTCGCAGATCCTGCAGGCCGTCAACACCGAACAGTTCATGGAGTTCGGCTCGTTGTTCACGGTCGAGGAAGGCCGCCGCGGCGTCGTCGTGACGCTGCTTGCCATCCTCGAACTGCTCAGGGAATCGCTGATCGAGATGATCCAGAGCGATGCATTCGGACCGATTTACATAAAGGCTCCCCATCATGTCGACGAATCCGGCGCCGATTAAGGCCATCATCGAGGCCGCGCTGCTCAGCGCCGGCGAACCCCTGAACATCGAACGCCTGCAATCGCTGTTCACGGATGACGAACGGCCTGCGCCGGACGAGATCCGGGGCCTGCTGGAAGGGTTGGCCGGAGAATGGGAGGGGCGTCCACTCGAGCTGAAACAGGTCGGCAGCGGTTACCGTTTTCAGGTCCGTCAGGAACTCGCGCCATGGCTCGGCCGTCTCTCCGAAGAGCGCGCGCCGCGTTATTCTCGCGCGCTGCTGGAGACGCTCGCGCTGATCGTCTATCGTCAGCCGATCACCCGGGCCGGTATCGAGGAGATTCGCGGCGTCACCGTCAGTTCCCAGATCATCCGTACCCTGCTCGACCGCGAATGGATCCGTGTCGTCGGCCATCGCGACGTGCCCGGCAAGCCCGCGCTGTTCGGCACGACGAAGAAATTCCTCGACTATTTCAACCTGAAGAGCCTTGGCGAACTGCCGCCGCTGGCCGATATCCAGCCGCTCGATCACCTGCAGGAAGAACTCGGATTCTCCGAAGACGGCGCCCCGGAGGACGTGACGTCGCCTGGCGAGCCGGACGAGATCGTGCGTGCCGTCGTGAAAGCGGCAGCAATGGACGAAACGCAGGATGAGGAGGAGGGTGACGAGGACGAAGACGTCAGGCAGGAGGCGCGGGAGCCCGCCCAGGCGCTGCACTGATCCCGCGGCCTGACACGACCGATGGCCGAACGGGTACACAAGGTGCTGGCGCGACTCGGCTATGGGTCGCGCCGCCGGATCGAGGCATGGATGCGCGAAGGCCGCATACTGGTCAACGGCAAGCCCGCCGTGCCCGGTACGACCCTGTCGCCTGACGATATCGTAGCGATTGACGGCAAGCGTATCACGCATCAGCGAGAACTCCCCTCCGCCTGCCGCGTGCTGATGTATCACAAGCCTGAAGGCGAGATCTGCAGTCGTTCCGACCCCCAGGGCAGGCCGACAATCTTTGCGCGCCTGCCCCTCGTGCATCACGGCCGCTGGCTCGCGGTTGGTCGCCTCGACGTCAACACGACCGGGCTGATACTGCTTACCACGGATGGCGAGCTCGCGAATCACCTGATGCATCCATCTACCGGGATCGAACGGGAATATCTCGTCCGGGTACTTGGCGCGGTCGGGCCGGAGGTCATCGAACGGCTGCGTCAGGGCATCGAGCTCGAGGACGGGACCGCGGCGTTCAACACGATCTACGAGGTCGGCGGGCGCGGCGCGAATCACTGGTATGGCGTCGTGCTGAAGGAGGGGCGCAAACGCGTTGTGCGCCGCCTGTGGGAGACCGCGGGCTTTAAGGTCAGCCGGCTCAAGCGCATCCGCTTCGGTCCGGTGCATTTACCGGCGCGCGTCCGCCAGGGGCACTCGCAAGAACTCGATGCCGACGCAGTCGCACAGTTGCGGCGCGCCGCCGGGCTTGGGGTCGGCCCTGCTCGCCGCGAGAATGGCAGGAAGCGTGGTGGCTGAATCCAGGGCGCCCGAAGATGCCTGCCGGACTGCTCACGCTGTTTGAACGGCTGTATGACGCCCATGGCCCCCAGCACTGGTGGCCAGGCGACACGCCGTTTGAGATCATGGTCGGCGCGATCCTGACACAGAACACCGCCTGGTCAAATGTCGAACGCGCGATCGATGCGCTCGACCGCGCCGGCGCGCTCGAGGCCGGTCCGATCGTTGCACTGCCGGAACAGGAACTCGCCGCGCTGATCCGGCCTGCCGGCTATTTCAATGTCAAGGCGCGCCGGCTGCGCAATTTCTGTGACTGGTATCTCGCACAGGGGGCGCTTGAAGGGCTCGCGGCGCAGGACACCGCCATACTCAGGCAGGGACTGCTGTCGGTGAACGGCATCGGCCCGGAGACCGCCGACGATATCCTGCTGTATGCGTTCGAACGTCCGGTGTTCGTCATCGACGCCTACACCCGGCGGCTGGTGGCGCGCATCGGCTGGTTCGACGAAGCCCCGGGCTACGAGGGGCTGCGTCTGTGGTTCGAGCGGACACTCGATGACGAGGCCGGACGTGCGTACCCCGGGTCCGGCCATCCCGCGCGCCGCTACGATCTTACCGGGCTGTTCAACGAGTATCACGCGCTGATCGTCGTCCACGGCAAGTTGGTGTGCCGGCCGACGCCGCAGTGCGGACAGTGTCCGCTGACGCGTGATTGCCGTTTTTTCCGAACCGGCCCCCGATCAACGACCTGATCAATGCTCCAAGCTCAGATGGAATCCGAGCCCACGGACTGACCGTCGACACCGCAGGAACCGTCTCGGGCGCATAGGCGCGGCGAGCGGTATTGTGGTTTAATGCACAGTCATGTTCAGACCGCTGCCAGTCTATATCGGCCTGCGCTATACCCGCGCGCGCCGACGCAATCACTTCATCTCGTTCATCTCGCTGATTTCGATGCTTGGCATCGCGCTCGGCGTCATGGCGCTGATCGCCGTGCTTTCCGTCATGAACGGCTTCGAGAAGGAACTGCGCGAGCGCATCCTCGGCGTCGTCTCCCATGCAACAGTGCGCGCGACCAGTGGCGTGCTGCACGACTGGCAGGGCATGGCGGAGCGCCTGGCCGGCCGCCCCGGGGTCGTCGGTCTTGCGCCGTTCGTCAATGCCGAGGGCATGATCAGCCATGAATCCCGGGTCAGCGGCGTCATGCTGCGTGGCGTGCTTCCGGAACGCGAAGGCGAGGTCTCCAATCTCCCGGATCGCATGGTCGTCGGCCATCTCGACGATCTGGTCCCGGGCGAGTTCGGCATTGTCCTCGGGCGCGAGCTTGCGCGCTCGCTCGGCGTCATGCCCGGCGACCGCGTCATCGTCATAACGCCGCAGGCGAGCGTGACCCCGGCGGGCTTTCTGCCGCGCCTCAAGCGTTTCACCGTTGCCGGTGTCTTCGAGATCGGAATGCATGAATACGACAGCGCGCTCGCGCTGATTCATATTGATGATGCGGCGACGCTGTTCCGCATGAACGACGGCGTCAGCGGCATCCAGCTCAGGCTCGACGACCTGTTCCACGCCCAGCGCTTCAGCAACGAGCTGATCGCCGAGTTGCCACCCGATTATCGCGTGCAGAACTGGACGCAGCAGCACGCGAACTTCTTTCGCGCGGTGCACATGGAAAAGACCGTGATGTCGGTGATTTTGTTCCTGATCGTCGCGGTCGCCGCTTTCAATCTCGTTTCGTCGCTGGTGATGATGGTCACCGACAAGAATGCGGATATCGCGATCCTGCGCACCCTCGGAGCGAGTCCGGCGGCGGTCATGGCGATATTTATCGTACAGGGCAGTGTCGTCGGCATGGTCGGGACGCTGCTCGGACTGGTCGGAGGCGTCAGTCTCGCGCTGAACATCGATACCGTCGTGCCGGCGATCGAGCGCCTGTTCGACATGCGTTTCCTCGCGCCCGATGTCTACTATATCAGCGACCTGCCATCCGACATGCGCTGGGACGACGTGTTCCTGATCACCGGCGTTGCGTTCGTGCTGTGCCTGCTTGCGACGCTGTATCCGGCCTGGCGCGCATCGCGAGTCAACCCGGCCGAGGCGCTGCGCTATGAGTGAGCCGGTGAACGGCGCGGCCCTGCGCTGCGAGGGCATCCGCAAGACCTATGCCGAGGGCGTCGCCGCGGTCGAGGTCCTGGTCGACGTCTCGCTGAGCGTCGCCCGCGGCGAGCGCGTCGCGATCATGGGCAGCTCCGGCGCCGGCAAGAGCACGCTGCTGCACCTGCTTGCCGGACTCGACGAACCGGATGGCGGCGAGGTATGGATCGAGGACCGCAACATGACACGACTCGGCGCGGTCGCGCGCGGACGCCTGCGCAACGAGCGGCTCGGATTCATCTATCAGTTTCACCATCTGCTGCCGGAGTTCACCGCGCTCGAGAACGTCTGTATGCCGTTGCTGATCGGCGGCGAGGCGCCTGGCGCCGCGCGCGCGCGGGCGAGCGCGCTGCTCGCGCGGGTCGGACTTGCCGCGCGCGCGCGGCACAAACCGGGCGAGCTGTCGGGCGGCGAGCGCCAGCGCGTCGCGGTCGCGCGCGCGCTGGTGACGCGGCCGCGCTGCGTGCTGGCCGACGAGCCGACCGGCAATCTCGATGTCGGGAATTCCGCCGAGGTGATCCGGTTGATGGTCGAACTCAACCGGGAACTCGGCACCAGCCTGGTCGTCGTCACCCACGAGCCGGCGCTGGCGCGCGCGATGGACCGGGTATTGCTGCTCGAAGCGGGTCGGTTCAGGCCGGTTGATTTACGGGTGCAGCAGGCATCAGGGGAGTGATCGGCGGTCTGCGCTATGGACCGTCCCGTCCGGCTTCATCGTTGGTCTTGTCGCCGGCGGATTTCCGCCGGCGCAGCTTGCGATCTTCCCAGCTCCTGACCACCTGCAGACGCCACAGGCCGCGGATCGCGAAGTAGCTGACGACCGCGCTGACGGTCGCGCAGACGAGGCAACCGAGCAGCACCGGTTCCCAGATCACTTTCGCCTCGGTCAGCAGCCAGGTGAGACTGGGTTCGAACTCGACCAGCTGGACACGCTCGCCGAGCAGCCAGGCGCCGACCTTGTACGAGAAATAGGCGATCGCCGGCGTCGTCAACGGGTTCGTCGCCCAGGTCAGCACGACCGAGATCGGCAGATTGACCCGGGCGACGATCGCGAGCGCGGCCGCGGCTATCATCTGGAACGGCACCGGGATAAACGCGATGAACAGGCCGATCGCGAACGCGCCCGGCACGGATCGTCTGCTCAGGTGCCACAGGTTCGGATCGTGCAGTCGCGTGCCGAAACGTTTCAGTTGCTCGTGGTCGCGGATTTTCCGGTGATCCGGCAGAAATCTCTTGATCAGTTTCTTGGGCATAGAGTTCGATGGTATAGCAGCTAAACCGACCATTATCCACATTTCGCATCAGGGACAGAAGCATGGGTCAGGGAACGACCTTGTTTTTGCTGGGCGTACTTGCGTTCCAGCAGTGTGCGAGTCTGCCGGCCTTTACGTGGGCCTGGCTGCTCCCGGTCATACTCTTTTTGGGATGGCGCTGGCGCCGCTTGCGGATGCCCGCGTGGTTTGCATGCGGTTTTCTGTGGACCCTGCTGCACGCCCATCAGGTCCTCGGGACCGCGCTCGCGCCGTCGCTCGAAGGCGAGGATCTGGTCGTCGAGGGCGTCGTCGCGGCGATCCCGGAACGATTGGAACGCGGCCGGCGCTTCGAGTTCCGCGTCGACCGCCTGGTCCACGGTGGCGAGACGCATCCCGTTCCGGGCAGCGTGCGGCTGAGCTGGCCCGGCGACGGACCCGATCTGTACGCGGGGGAGCGCTGGCGCCTCAAGGTTCGCCTGAGGCGCCCGCACGGCTTCGCGAACCCGGGCGGTTTCGACTACGAGGCCTGGTTGTACCGCAAGCGCATCCGGGCGCTCGGTTACGTCCGGGACGATGCGCTGAACCGGCGGCTGGACGCCGCGGCGTCGGATTTTCGCCTGCAGCGCCTGCGCCAGTGGTTCGGCACACGGATCGCCGAAACCCTCGATCACGGCGAACTGCACGGCGTCGTCATCGCGCTCGCGGTCGGCGACTACCAGGCGATCAGCGGCGAACAGTGGGAGATCTTCCGGCGCACCGGCACGACGCATCTGGTCGCGATCTCGGGGATGCATATCGCACTGGTCGCGGGCATGATCTTTTTCGCCGCGTGCTGGGCCTGGCCGCGTATCGGCAATCTGGCCTTGCATTATCCCGCGCCTCATGCCGCCGGCGTTGCCGCGACCTTCGCCGCGCTGATCTACGCGGCGCTCGCCGGTTTTTCGGTGCCGACCCAGCGCGCGCTGATCATGGTCGCCGTTGTCATGATCGCGTTGCTGCTGCGGCGTCATCGCTCGCTGTTTCATACATTGATGGCCTCGCTGCTATTCGTGTTGCTGTTCGATCCGCTCGCGGTCATGGACGCCGGCGCGTGGCTGTCGTTCTGCGCGGTCGCGATCATCCTGTTCTGCATGGACCGGCGCATCGGCGCCGGCGGCTGGTGGTGGCGCTGGGGCCGGCTGCACGTACTGATAACGATCGGCCTCGCACCGCCGCTCATAGTGATGTTCCATCAGTTGCCGCTGGCGTCGCCGCTCGCGAATTTCATCGCGGTGCCGTGGGTCGGCATCGGCGTCGTGCCGCTGACGCTCGCCGGCGCGCTGCTGTTGCCGGTGTCGCCGCCGCTCGCCGGCCTGCTGTTGTCGTTCGCCGAGACCCTGCTGGTGTGGTTGTGGCCGGTTCTGGCGCTGATTTCCGGCGCCGAGTCCTTGCAGTGGACCCAGCACGCGCCGGGTTCATGGACGCTCGCGGCCGCAGTCGTCGCGACGATCCTGCTGCTAGCGCCGCGCGGTCTGCCAGGACGATGGCTGGCCGTGCCCTGGTTGCTGCCGGCCGTGCTGCTTGCGCCGCCGGGTCCGGCGGCGGGCGAGTTTCAAATGACGCTGCTCGATGTCGGGCAGGGCCTGTCAGCCGTGGTCCGGACCCGCGATCATGTGCTGGTCTATGACACCGGCGCGCGTTTCACGCCGACCTTCGACGCCGGCGGCGCAGTCGTGCTGCCGTATCTCCGGAGCCAGGGCATCACCGCGATCGATACGCTGGTGATCAGTCATGACGATAACGACCATATCGGCGGCGCCGCGTCGCTTGCCGGGACGATCGGGGTGCGACGGGTGATATCGGGTGTGCCGGACAGGGTGCCGGAGTGGCCGGCAGAGCCCTGTGTCAACGGGGATGCCTGGATATGGGACGGGATCCTGTTCGAGGTGTTACATCCGGCGCCGGACGCGCGCCTGCGCGGCAACGATGCGTCCTGTGTCGTGCGGGTCAGTAACGGCACGGCGACGGTGTTGCTGACCGGCGATATAGAGACGCGTGCGGAGGCGATGGTGATGCGGGCGCGGGGCCCGGATCTGAAAGCCGATATTCTCGTCGCGCCGCATCACGGCAGCCGCAGTTCGTCGGGACGGACGTTCATCGACGCGGTCGACCCGTCGGATGTGCTGTTTCCGGCCGGCTATCGAAACCGCTGGAATCATCCGCATCCGGAGGTGGTCGCGCGCTACCGGGCAAGGGGGGGGCGGATATATCATTCCGCCGTGCATGGCGCGATCACCTATTCCGTCCCCGTCGATGGCCGTTTCGACGCGCCCGTGACATGGCGCCAGCAGCGACAGCGCTATTGGCACGCGGATTGAGTGTATTGACCCCGCTGTCGTTACGGGCCGGTTGAAAATCAAGTATCATAGGCCCCGGTGTATTCCATGGAGTCCAGACTGCGGAGGAGTTCCAACAGTGTTCGAAATGATCAAGGCGGGCGGCTGGTTGATGCTGCCGATCATATTGTGTTCGGTCCTCGCGCTGGCGATCGTGATCGAACGTTTCTGGTCCCTTAACAAAAAGCGCGTCTGTCCGCCGAACCTGGTCAGCGAGATCTGGCAATGGGCGAAGAAGGGTGATCTCAATGCCGGACGCCTCGCCGAGCTGCGCTCCGGCTCGCCGCTCGGACGGGTGCTCGCGGCTGGGCTCATGAACCTGAACCAGGACCGCCATATCATGAAGGAGAGCATTGAGGATACCGGCCGGCATGTCGTCGCCGAGCTCGAGCGCTATCTGAACACGCTCGGCACGATCGCCGCGATCTCGCCGCTGCTCGGGCTACTCGGCACCGTGGTCGGCATGATCCAGGTCTTTACCGTGATCACGACGATCGGCGTCGGCCAGCCGACGGCGCTCGCGGGCGGGATCTCCACGGCGCTGATCACGACCGCGGCCGGGCTGTCGGTCGCGATCCCGGCGCTGATGTTCTATCGCTATTTCCGCGGCCACGTCGACGGACTGGTGCTGATGATGGAGCAGCAGTCGCTGAAGATGGTCGAAATCCTGCATGGCGAGCGCACGATGGAGACGGACGCCTGATGAATTTCCATCCGAGGCGGAACAACGAGGACCTTGAGATCAGCCTGGTACCGCTGATCGATGTCGTATTCCTGCTGCTGGTCTTTTTCATGGTGACGACGACGTTCAGCCACTATTCCGAGATCACGATCAACCTGCCCGAAGCCGCGGCAACCGAGGTCGATCGCGAGCGGACGACGATCGACCTGGTTGTCGACGTGCAGGGTCGCTACTACGTCAACGACAGGTTGCTGGTCAATACCCAGATCGGAACCCTGAAGAACGCGCTGGCGCAAGTCATCGAAGGACGGAAGAACACGCTGCTGCTGATCAGCGCCGATGCCCAGACCCCGCATCAGGCCGTGATCACCGCAATGGATGCCGCGCGCCAGTCCGGTATCGTCCATGTGTCGCTCGCGACGCGCGAACCCGAGGATTGAGGCACGGCGCGTGCCTTCACTGATGGACAACTGGAACAGCGTCAATGCGGTCAGCATCGCGCTGCGACCGCTGTCATGGTTGTACCGGGGCGTGGTTGCGACGCGACGCGCGGCTTACGGGATCGGCCTGATGCGCCGCCGGAAGTTCAGGGTGCCAGTGATCATCGTTGGCAACCTCACGGTCGGCGGCACCGGCAAGACGCCGCTGGTGATCTGGCTCGTTGAGATGCTGCGACAGGAAGGCTATCGGCCGGCGATCGTCTCGCGTGGTTATCGCGGACGGGCGCGGCACTGGCCGCAGCAAGTGCGGCCGGACAGCGACCCGGTCATGGTCGGCGACGAGGCCGTCGTGCTCGCGCGACGCTGCCGTTGTCCGGTCGCGGTCGGACCGGATCGCGCCGCCGCGGTTGAGGCGCTGTTGAGCCATAGCGACTGCGATATCATCGTCTCGGATGACGGGCTTCAGCACTACGGTCTCGCCCGCGATATCGAGATCGCAGTCGTCGACGGAGTGCGGCGTTTCGGTAATGGATGGTGCCTGCCCGCGGGGCCGCTGCGGGAACCGGTAGCGCGGCTCGACAAGGTCGATTTCACGATCGTCAACAGCGGCGCGGTGATGCGCCGCGAGTATCCGATGACGATCGGTGCGCTGGCGCTGCGCAATGTCCGCGATGAATCGATTGCGTACCGGCCCGACGAGTTTCCATACCGGGACGTCCATGCGGTCGCCGGCATCGGCCATCCGGCGCGGTTTTTTCAGCAACTGAAACAGCTCGGCTTAACCGTCAGCGAACATCCGTTTCCGGATCACCATCTGTTCCGGGCGGAGGATCTCCATTTCGATGACGCGCGGGCGGTCGTGATGACCGAAAAGGACGCGGTCAAGTGCCGGCGTTTCTGTGATGACAACTGCTGGTATCTCGCAATCGAGGCCCGGCCCGACCCGCGGGTCGCGATGCGTCTGCTGTTGATGCTGGGAAAGCTCGCGCCGGCGCCGCAAAGGCCCGGTGCAGCCACGCTCAGGCAAGGAGAATAAAGCATGGATAAACGTCTGCTCGATATACTGGCCTGTCCGGTTTGCAAGGGTCCGCTGATCTATCTGAAAGAGACCGGGGAGCTGATATGCAGGGCCGATCGTCTGGCCTTCCCCGTCCGGGACGGGATTCCGGTCATGCTCGAGGAAGCGGCGCGGGAACTCGCGCCGGATGAAGAAGTGTAAGCGGAGAAAGTTGAATGGGTTTCATCGTCGTGATCCCGGCCCGCTATGCGTCGAGCCGGCTTCCGGGCAAGCCGCTGCAACTGATCGCGGGGCGGCCAATGATCGAGCATGTCTGGCGGCGTGCGGTCGCGAGCCGCGCGGATGATGTTGTCATCGCGACCGATGACGCGCGGATCGCCGAGGCCGTGGAGGGTTTCGGTGCCCGGGTATGCGTGACCGATGCCGCGCATCCGTCGGGTACAGACCGGATTGCAGAGGTTGTGCGCATGCTCGGTCTGATGGATGATCGTATCATCGTCAATCTGCAGGGTGACGAACCGCTGATGCCGGCATCACTGATCAACCAGGTCGCCGACGATCTTGAGGCGCACGACGATGCCGGTATTGCGACCTTGTGTGAGCCGATCAATGATGCGGAGGAACTCTTCGATCCGAACACCGTCAAGGTGATCATGGACGAGGCGGGTTACGCGCTGTATTTCAGTCGGGCGGTGGTGCCGTGGTCTCGCGATGATTTCGCCATGTATGGCCAGGTCCTGCCGGCTGGCCAACGGTATTACCGTCATATCGGCCTCTATGCCTATCGCGCCGGGTTTCTGCAGCGTTTCGTGAATTGGGGATCCTGTGCGATGGAACGCCTCGAATCCCTCGAACAACTGCGAGCGTTGTGGCACGGCAGCCGGATCCACGTCGGCCTCGCGACGGAGACGTCCGGAATAGAAGTCGACACCCATGACGATATCGCGCAGGTCGAGCGCATACTCGCACAGGCAAGTCGCGACAGCGGCGGACTCAGCTGACCAAGGTGTTGCTCGGTTCGCCGGCTTCCAGCAGTTCGAGTTCCATCTTGCCAAAATCGACCGCGCCGCCGCCCTTGATTGCGAGCGGTACCGTCACGGTTTCGGGCACGCGCCGGTGTGCCTCGCCGTGCTGGTCGGGCTGGATCGTTGTGTGATGGACATTCTGCAGCACGAGGGAAGGCGGATCGTCTTCGAGAATCTCGAGGACTTCGTACAGTTGATTCTGATAGCGTGCGCGGACGCCAATCAGTTGATGCAGATGATGATGGCCGGAGTACTTGTTGTTCATGGCATCCTGGTCCTCTTGGCCTTCTTCCTGGTAATCATCGGGAACGCGGGTAATTTCTGCCGATGTCTAACATCGTAATACATTACCATAGCCGGCTTTTCAGAGGCTTTCAATAATGTAATTATGATTATTATAATCAGTCAATTATAGAAGATTTCACAAATGGTTCCGAGGATTTGGAGCAATTATGGTCAAGGTTCTGTTTGTCTGCATGGGTAATATCTGCCGTTCCCCGACCGCGGAAGGGATGTTTGTCGAGTTACTGAAGCGGCATGGTCTCGAAGAGCAGATTATCGTCGATTCCGCCGGCACCCATGCCTACCACATCGGCAGCGCGCCGGATCCGCGTGCCCGTGCCGCCGCTGCGAAGCGGGGCGCCGACATCGGGTCGCAGCGCGCCCGCAAGGTCGCTCCGGCTGATTTCGAGACCTTTGACTACATCCTGGCGATGGACCGTGACAACCTCGATATCCTCGCGGAGCTGTGTCCGCCCGATCTTCGTGACAAGCTGCAATTGTTGCTGCGCTACGCGCCGGATGTCGGCATCGATGAAGTGCCCGATCCTTACTATGGCGGTACGGCGGGTTTCGAACGGGTGCTCGACCTGATCGAGGCGGCGGTGGAAGGGTTGCTGAAAGAGATCAGGCAAAAGTCAGCTCGGTAATCTTCTGAAACGTAGGATGCGGTGGGCAACGCGAACCGCATCCTGCCATCTTCAGAGGGCAGGCGAGGGGATATAGCTTTGTGCTGTCAGCGCAGGCGTGCTTGACGTCGCGGCGACCGTCGCCCGTCCGCCGTATTCGGTGCGCGGAGTCGTATGCCACACGAGGATATCGTAGAAGCTCCGGATCTTTTGCACGTAGTTGACCGCCTCGAGGCCAGGGGCATAACCGAAGCGTGTCTGCTGGTGCCACTCGCTTTGCATCAGCAAGGGCAGGCTGTCCATGACGTCGATCCAGCGATTCGGATCGCCGCCGCGTTGACGGGTGATGTCACGTGCATCATGCAAGTGACCGGGACCGATGTTATACGCCGCGAGCGCGAACCAGGTGCGATCCGGATAGCGAATCTCGATGGGCAGTCGCCGCTCTATCCGGTGCAGGTAGCTTGCGCCGCCGCGGATGCTGTTCGCCGGATCGATGCGGTTCTGTATGCCCATGTCACCCGCGGTCGTACGCGTGAGCATCATGATGCCGCGCACGCCGGTTGGAGAGATGGCCCGCGGATCCCACAGGGATTCCTGGTAGCCAACCGCAGCGAGCAAGCGCCAGTCGTGGCCGTGGCGTTCAGCGGCCTCCTGGAAGGTCGGCAGATAGGCAGGAAGCCGCTGGTCGACGTGGCGCATGAAGCGGCGCACGCCGACATAATCAAATACCTCCACATGGCCGTAATAGCGTTCGAGTACCTGCTCCAGTCGGCCGTCGGCTTCGATCAGCGCGTAGAATTCCCGCGCAGCCTGAATCAGGCTGTCATCCTTGCCCTTCGCAAAGGCCCAGGCGAGTTTCTCGGGTTTATTGAGATCGAACGCTGCGCGTAGTTCGGGATAATAGCGCTGGTTCAGCCTGACTTCGTTCGAATTGGCGACGGTATACGGGATCTCCTGGTTCCAGACTCGCGCCAGCAGATCTCCGACGCCGATGGTGCCGTTCTCGCGCCAGTCGATGCCGGGAAAGTCGTGGGCCAGCCGTCGCATCTGTTCGGCATGACTGCTGCCGGCTACGACCTCAACCGATATGCCGGCGAGTGCTTCCGGTCCGCGCGGCGCCGGAGCGCCATTGCGATAGACCAGTTGCTGGGTGACTTCCTGATAGGCGGGACCAAACCGAACGAAGCGCTCGCGTTCACCGGTAATACTGAGGCCAGCCGCCGCGAGATGCGCCTCGCGCCGTGCCACCATCGGCAGGATCTCGCTGAAGTATCGCGGTTCGACGATCCGGAGTCCGACCCCAAGGTAGTCGGCGAACAGGTGGGCGAGGTCATATTCGAGGCCGGCGGGGCCGGTTGAATCAAGATAATAGGTGGTCGGGCTATTGCGGGTTGCGACGACCAGCTCGCCGCGCTCGAGTACCTGCTCGAGCAGCGTCGGTGGTCGTGCCAAACCTGTCAGCAGGACGGCAGCGGCGAGCGGAAACAGAGTCAAGCCGAACCTGAGCAAGGGTGTGCTGAACTCTTTTTGCATCGAAGCTTGCCTATCCTGATCTGGATTTCTATATAATCACCGGTTCCGGAGAGGTACCGAAGCGGTCATACCGGCACCGACTCGAAATCGGTTGGGGGCTTTGCCGCCCCACGTGGGTTCGAATCCCACCCTCTCCGCCATTTCGTACTGGCGCGTTTCGAAACGGCTACGGCACGCGGAAAGCCTTGCAGGGCCTCCCGCCAGGTCACAAATCAGAATGACAACAGTCTAGCAAAAAATCGTCAATTTTGCGATTCAGTTCACATTGTAATTTGTTAAGTAGTTGTTATATATTATTTATTTTTTTACTCCCAAAGCGGCTACCGTCATGCAGGCTTGGCAGCGACTTCGCTATACTCACAATTTCTACCAGAGAATCCTGTGCCTCTAGACAGCTTCACCTATGAGCATCGCATCGCGTATTTCTCGATGGAGATCGCGTTGCGCAACGAGATCCCAACCTACGCCGGGGGGCTTGGCGTGCTGGCCGGCGACACGATGCGGTCGGCGACCGATCTCGAATTTCCGATGGTCGCAGTCAGTCTGGTCAGCCGCGGCGGCTATTTTCGCCAGGAACTGACGACCGGCGGCGGCCAGGTCGAACATCCCGCGCCGTGGTCCCCGGAAAAGTGGGTCGAGCCGCTCGGCGCGAAGGTCGCGGTCAGGATCGGGGAGCGGCAGGTGTGGATCAGCGCCTGGCTGTATGTCCTGAAGGGGCACCTCGGCGGCGAGCAACCGGTTGTGCTGCTCGATACCGACCTCGACGAGAATCATTCAGACGACCGCGACATCACCGGGCGCCTGTACGGCGGCGATGAAGCCTACCGACTCAGGCAGGAGATCGTGCTCGGCATCGGCGGTGTACGCATGCTGCAAGCCCTCGGCTTCAGGATCCAGGAATATCACATGAACGAGGGGCATTCGGCGCTGCTCGCGGTCGAGTTGCTGCGCCAGAACGCCCGACCGGGCGCGGGTCTGCGTCCGGGAGAATCCCGCTACGATATCCTGCAGATCAGGCGGATATGCAACTTCACAACGCACACGCCGGTAGAGGCGGGGCACGACAAGTTTGCATGGCCGCTGGTCATGCGTCTGCTCGACGATTCCATCGATATCGAACAATTCAAACAGCTGGGTGGAGAGGAGGAGCTCAACCTGACCCGACTCGCGCTGAATCTCAGCAACTTCGTCAATGGCGTCGCGAAAAAGCATGCCGAGATATCAAGCCGCCTGTACAAGGGCTATCGGGTTCATGCGGTCACGAATGGCGTTCATCCGTTCACCTGGACCCACGACAGTTTCGCCCGGCTCTATGATCTGCATATGCCCGGCTGGTGCCTCGAACCGGAGTTGCTGGTGCGGGCCGATTGCTGCATCAGCGATGCGGAGATCAGGGCCGCTCATGGCGAGGCGAAAAAAGCCCTGATCGATACGGTCCGATCCACGACCTCAGTCAAGCTCGATCCCGATCTCCCGCTGATCGGCTTTGCGCGGCGCATGACTGCCTACAAGCGTCCGTATTTGCTGTTCTCCGATCTGGAACGCCTGCGTGCAATCGCGCGCGCACATCCGTTTCAGATTGTTATCGCAGGCAAGGCCCACCCGCGCGATACAGGCGGCAAGCAGTTGATCGAGCAGCTGTACCGGAACATGCGAGATCTGGCTGATGTGATACCGGTCGCCTATCTTCCCGACTACGACATGGCGACCGCGCTATCGATGGTGTCGGGCGTCGATGTCTGGCTGAATACGCCGCTCCGGCCGCTCGAGGCCTCAGGCACCAGCGGCATGAAGGCCGCATTCAACGGCGTGCCGAGCCTGAGCGTCATGGATGGCTGGTGGATCGAAGGCTGCATCGAGGGCGTGACCGGCTGGGGCATCGGTACGAACGAGGAGTCCGGCAACGGCGCAGATGCCGATGCGCTGTATCACAAGCTCGGCGAACGCGTATTGCCGCTGTATTACCAGGATCCGCAGGGCTGGATCCGTGTCATGAAGGGCGCGATCAGCAAGAACGCATCATTCTTCAACAGTCACCGCATGATGCGGCGTTATATCAGCGAGGCCTATATGCGCTGATTCCTCAACACTGGAATGCGGTCGCATAAGCAGGCATCATGGAAAATGTGCATCTACTGACTGTCAATGCAGGCAGTTCCTCGCTGCGACTCGTGCTGTTCAGGAAAACTGCGGGCGGACTCGAGCGATTGCATGCGGTGCATCTCGAGGACCCCGCCGTGGATCCCCGTCCGGTTCTCGACGAGATGCTGATCCATGCGCCCGACGGCATGCAGGCGGTCGCGCATCGTATCGTCCATGGCGGGACGCGCGGCGCGCCCTGCATCATTGACAGCACGGTCGAGCAGGAAATCGCGGATATCACGCCACTCGCGCCGCTGCATAATCCGCCGGCATTGCATTGCCTGCGTACGATTCGCTCCGTGCTCGACTCTGCGGTCCCGCATATCGCGGTATTCGATACCGCCCTCTATCACGACCTGCCGGCCGTTGCCGCGCAATATCCGCTGCCTCCGCAACCCGGACTGGACCATGAATTGCGGCGCTACGGCTTTCACGGGAGCGCCCATCGCGCGATGTGGCGGGTCTGGTGCGGGCTGCGGCCGGAGCTGATCGCGGGTGGCCGGGTGATCTCGCTGCAACTTGGCGCCGGCTGTTCAATCACCGCGATCGCGAGTGGACGGGCGATCGATACCTCTATGGGTTTCACGCCGCTCGAGGGCTTGATGATGGCGACGCGTTGTGGTGACATCGATCCCGGACTGTTGATCCACCTTCAACGCACGGCCCGGCTCGATGCCGACGCGCTGGAGCGTCTGCTGATGCGGGAGAGCGGCCTTGCCGGCGTATCCGGAATCAGCGCTGACATGCGCGACCTGCTCGCAAGCGGTGAACCGCGCGCGAGCCTCGCGATCGACATGTTCTGTTATCGGGCGCGCAAGTATATCGGTGCCTATCTCGCCGCGCTCGGCGGCGCCGATGGGATTCTGTTCGGCGGCGGCATCGGCGAGCACAGCCCCGAGGTGCGTCGTCGCATCCTGCATGGACTCGACCGGCTTGGCATTGCGCTCGACGGTGGCCGCAACGACAGGGCCACGGCCGGCGCGGCGCGAATCAGCGCGGACGGCAGCGCAATCGAGATTCATGCCATCGAGGTCGATGAGGCACGGGAACTCGCCGTCGCCGCAATCGAATTACTGCAGGCTCGTTAAGGTCATCCCGTCGAAACCTGTCGATCCACAAGGTGGCGGCTCGGATATACGCCTCTCCATGCCTATGGCGCGGTATTTGACAACCTGACCTGGCCTGATTCTGGCGTATCATTCTGGATGACCACGATCACGGATAATCACACCGCAGGGCAACGCCGAGACGATCCTTGTGATCCCGAGCGGTACCCGGATGATCGTGCTTCGCGTGGGTTTTCCGCGACGCAGTCCGCCGCCGAGCAGATGCAGGCCGAGCGCGACCGTGTCCGAACGGAGTTGAGCCGCGTTCAGCGTGAACGCAATGATCTGAACACCCGCATCCGCATAGGCTCGACCCCGGTCCGTTGCGAGAAGCGCTGGCGCCAGATGAGTTGAACCCGCCGCCCGTCATTGTCCCGAACCATATCTTCCTGTAATCTTCTCCGTTCCTCATCCCGCCGCCCGGCGGGGACATTCTGTATCACTGGAGAGGTGTCCGAGCGGTCGAAGGAGCACGCCTGGAAAGTGTGTGTACGCCAAAAGCGTACCGAGGGTTCGAATCCCTCCCTCTCCGCCATACAGTTCTGTCGCGGTCCGGAATTTTTCAACATTTTGCTTCTTGTACAACTCTCGTCTCGTATAGGCGTACTTCAGCGGATAATGCACAAAACTGTAGGGTTTCAATTGCGCATCGACCTTCATACGCGTACTGTAAATAATTAAATCGGGCGTATCAGGAACGGTTGATGAAAAACGGATTCGTGGCACTGGCACTGGCACTGGCACTGGCGCTGATCGCGTCATGCCTGATAATGATATTTCCGGCCGCCATGGCCAAACAGGAGCCGCCGACCGAGGAGCGCAGCGGTGAAGTGGTATTACCCCCTCAGACCGAATCCCGACCCGAGTCGGGATCGAAGCCGGCCGTGCCGGCTACCGGCTCGCGCGGTCAGCTGTTGTACGAAAATCACTGCCAGCTATGCCATACCAGTGTCGTACATGTGCGCGAGACACGCCGTGCCCGTTCCTTGAAGGAGCTGGAACATTGGGTGACCCGCTGGTCCGGCGAACTCAATCTTTCGTGGGGGGCGGACGAGATCAGCGACGTGGTGGACTACTTGAACCGGCGGTACTACAAGCTCGATATACCATCCAGGTAACCACAGTGCGTCGCACTGACGGGACCCTGTAATCCGGCCATGAGAATGGATTACACTATCGGGGATGGTGATGCACGTCAGGAAAATGATGGCCACGGCAGCCGCGCTCGCCGCGTTACTGTTGCTGCCGGGGTGCGACCGCTCGGATTTTAGCGCCACCTCAGGCAAGCGCGATCCTGCCGTCGAGCAGAAGCTGTTTTCGCTCGCGCATATGAACGGTTGCCTTGAATGCCATACCAGCACCGTCTCCAAGTTCGGCCCATCATGGAACGAGATCGCCAAACGCTACAAGGACGCCCCGCGTGAGGACGCGCGTGCGCTGCTGATCGACCGGGTCAGAAACGGAAGCAAGGGACAGTATATCAACTGGAAAACAGCAGAAGGCATGCCGCCGCTGAAGAACCGGGTCAGTGACGCGCATATCGAAGAACTGGTTGATTATATTCTCGCGCTCAAGGACTAGCGTCCAGCAGTGCAACATATGGATTCAATTGATGGCTCTGGTCACCCGTCTCGTCATCGTCGCTGTCCTGCTCGCCGCTGCGGCCTGCGCGACTTCACCGACCGGGCGCAAGCAGTTGACGCTGGTCCCGGAATCCCAGATGGCCACGATGGGCACCCAGGCCTTCACTCAGCTTCGCGGCGAGACCCCGGCGGTGAAGGACCGCGCGATCGACGCCTATGTGCAATGCGTCGCGCGAATGATCATTGAGACGCCGGAGGTACAGCGCTGGAGCACTGACTGGGAGGTCGTCGTGTTTGACGACCCGGCGGTCAATGCCTTCGCGTTGCCGGGCGGCAAGATAGGGGTATACACGGGCTTGCTGACGGTAGCAAAAACACCGGGGCAACTCGCCGCAGTGCTTGGCCACGAAGTTGGCCATGTACTCGCACGTCACGGCAATGAACGGGTGTCACAAAACTTTGCGGTGGGGCAGACGATGGCGCTGATCGAGGCGTGGATGTCCGCCAGCAACCAGGCCAATCGCCAGACAGCGATGGCAGCGATTGGCCTCGGCGCGCAGGTCGGTATATTGCTGCCATTCAGCCGAAGTCACGAAAGCGAGGCCGACGAGATCGGCCAGGAAGTAATGGCGCGCGCCGGTTTTGATCCGAACGAGGCTGTCGCGCTTTGGCGCAATATGGCGGGGGCAGGGGGCGGCGGACCTGAATTTCTGTCCACACATCCCGCGCATGACACCCGCATCCGCAATCTGCAGGACGGGGTGGGGCGTACCAGCCCGTATTACCGTGAGGCGCAGGCGGCGGGCCGGCGCCCCGCCTGTCGGCCGCCAGCCTGAACCGCAGCCCATCACGTATATCTGCAGACTGGCCACGATCCAATGGCATGATCTGATTAATATTAACTGTCTGATTGTAGAAAAATAAATATATCCTTCGAATAATTGTGTTCGACTGACTCTGGTCGAATGCAGCCGAATCGTCGATAATACAGCCATATCGAGAGCTCGCTTCAGCCTGTTGGCATCATCAGGAAGGTGAACGCCATGTCGACAAATCTCGGAGATTACCGGCGTCAGCCCGCCCACCAGACCTGGCTGCGCACCGAACGGTTATTTTATCTCGATCCCTCCGAAAACTCCGTGGACGGATGGTTCTTCAAAGTCCGCGGCCCTCGTTACTACGGTCCATTTCTGAGCAGGCGCGAAGCCGACAAAGTACTCAAGCGCGTCATAACGGATTATCAGGCCTCAAACGACACGAGCGGACGATGAGGTATTGTCCGAGCGGTCATTCTCTCATTCACTGACTGTCGTCGATCGACGACTGTCCGCCACGCAAGGGTAGCGCAAGCGCTTACCGGCCTGACCCAGGCCGCTGAGTTCTGTATACTGACGTGTTTCCGACTCGCCGGTCTGCACGCTGAACAATCGGCAAGGCAGCCCTGCAAACCATTCTCAGGACGAACACGTGGCCCCGCTATCATTGACGTTTCCGCTGACTGCAGCATTGCTGCTGTTCCTGGCGGCCTGCGCCCCCGGTCATTATCTTATCGAGCGCGCTGATGTCAGCGGAATTGAGAGCGAACTCGACGACCTGGATGTCCGCTTTTCAACGCTCGAGCATCAGCAACTGAGGACCCGCGAACAGCTTTCAATGGAACAGCGATTCTCGACGGCCGCGCTGATGCAGACGATGGTCGAGGAATTCTCGCGCTTGTCATGCGATCCATCGCCGGTTCCGCAATGCCACGAACCGGACGAGGAAGAGGTTGATCGGTCGAGACCCGTGCGGACGGCTGTCCAGTTCGACGACAAGCAGGTCGTCGGCGCTACTGAAAAAGTTCTGTTATCGCCGCCGGGCCTGCTTGTCGAGGCGCGCATCGATACCGGCGCAGACTCATCATCGCTCGATGCCCGGGCCATGCAGGTGTTCGAGCGCGATGGCCATCGCTGGGTGAGATTTAGTCTGGTTAACCGGGAAACAGACGAACTGATCGAGATCGAGCGGCGCATCATCCGCCATGTACGCATCCTGCAGTCCTCCGCGGCGGAACCCGAACGCAGGCCGGTTGTCATGTTGGGGCTGACGATCGGCGAGGTTACGCAGAACGCGGAATTCACGCTGTCTGATCGTTCACACCTGAGCTTCCCGGCGCTGATCGGGCGCAATGTACTGCAGGATGTCATGATCGTTGACGTCGGACGCACGAATATCGCGCCGCCGCGGACTTCGCCGCCAGTGAAATCCGACTGACCCGATGTCGCGTCCGCTCTTTTACGGATTCGTCCTGCTGATGATCGTTGTCGGGCTGGCGGTGGCCTGGCTGCGTCATGCCCAGACCCAGACTCCATTCCTGCCGGGCGAACAGACGCCGATCTGGATGGTCGAGGCCCGCGTCGATTTTATAGCCAACGACGGTCCCGTGCTGCTGAGCCTGAACATCCCGGACGATCCACCCGGATTTCGCGTCTACATCGAGCAGACCGCTTCGCCCGGGTATGGATTCTCGATTGTCGAGCACGACGGTATCCGGCGTGGCGAATGGTCGGTGAACTCGGCGTCGGGCCGGCAGACACTGTACTATAAAATCGAGGTCATCCCCGACCGCAACGCCGTCGATCCCGTCAATCTCCCGCCTCCGTCGGTCAATCGCACGGTGTTCTGGGAGGCGGCGGAAGCGATGGCGGCCGAACAACTGCTCGCGAGCGCGCGAGCGCGCTCGAGCACACCAGAGAGCATGACCCGCGAGCTGATCCGCGAACTCTCAACGGTGGGTCCGTCACAGAACGCCGCGCTTTTGCTGGCCAATTACCGCCGTGTCACCCTGCTCGAACGCCTGCTCACTCATGCACAGATCCCGGCCCGCGTGTCGATGGGGCTTTTCCTCGAGGATGCGCGTCGCAAGCAGACGCTGACGCCGGTGATCGAGATCTTCGCCGGCGACCGCTGGGTGTTGTTCGACCCGGTGAGCGGCCGCCAGGGAACTCCGGAGAACCTGCTGTTGTGGCATCGCGGCGGCCGTTCCCTGATCGACCTGGTCGGCGGCAGTGGCTCCAATGTGAGCTTCTCGATGATTCGCCAGTCGGTGCCGGCACTGGACCTGGCGCAGACACAGATCGACGAGGGCGGCTTTGGCCTGTTCAGCATCCACCGGCTGCCGATCGAGGAGCAGAGCGTGTTCAAGCTGCTGCTATTGCTGCCGATCGGTGCGCTGGTGACCGTGTTCATGCGCATCATGGTCGGTGTGCGCACCTCGGGTACATTCATGCCAGTGCTGATCTCGCTGGCGTTCCTGCAGACCTCACTGATCCCGGGGCTGATCAATTTCATCGCGATTGTCGCAATGGGACTGCTGCTGCGCAGCTATCTGAGCTATCTCAATCTTCTGCTGGTCGCGCGAATCGCGACTATTATCGTGATCGTGATCTTTATCATCGCGATGATGAGCCTGCTAGGCTACCAGCTCGGTTTCAACACCGGCATGACAGTCGCATTCTTCCCGATCATCATCATCGCCTGGACCATCGAGCGTATGTCGATCCTGTGGGAGGAAGAAGGGCCGCGTGAGGTGTTGGTGCAGGGCAGCGGTAGTCTGCTCGTCGCAATCCTCGCCTATTTGCTGATGCAGCACCCCCTGGCCGGCCATCTGAGCTTCAATTTCCCGGAATTGCACCTGGTGCTGATAGCGCTGATCATGCTGATGGGACAATACACCGGCTATCGTCTGCTCGAGCTGCGCCGCTTCCGCGACGTCAGGGAGCAATCCCGGTGATATTGATCAATCCCCTGCGCCTGAAGAAGCAGGGCATCATGGGCATGAACTGCCGCAACATCGATTTCATCGGCAAATACAATGACCGCAGGCATTATCCGCTGGTCGACGACAAGCTCAAGACCAAACTGCTCGCGCACGAGCACGGCCTGTCGACGCCATCGCTCAAGTTCGTTATCCGTCAGCAGCACGAGATACGCGGGATCGACAACCGGCTCGAGGAGTTGGACGGATTCGCGATCAAGCCCGCCCGGGGATCGGGCGGCAAGGGGATTCTCATTATTACCGGCCGGCGCGGGCAAAGCTACATCAAGACCTCCGGCAAGGAGATCGGCATAGACGATATTCGACGTCACCTGTCGAACATTCTGGCTGGTCTGTACTCGCTCGCCGGCAAGCCGGACACCGCGATCATCGAGAATCTGATCCGTCTCAATCCTCATTTCTACGGCTATTCCCACGAAGGCATCCCCGATATCCGCATCATCGTGTTCAAGGGTTACCCGGTAATGGCGATGCTGCGCCTGTCGACCCATGTTTCTGATGGCAAGGCGAACCTGCATCAGGGCGCAATCGGCGTCGGACTCGATATCGCGACCGGCAACAGCATTCACGCGGTGCAGTTCGGCCGCCGGGTGCAGGTACACCCGGACACCGGCAAGCCGCTGAACGAGTTGTCGACGCCGGACTGGCCATCGCTGCTGACATTGGCCGCACAATGCTATGAGATGACCGGCCTGGGCTATATCGGCGCCGACATCGTGCTCGACCAGCATCATGGACCCGCGCTGCTTGAGCTCAATGCGCGGCCCGGCCTTGCGATCCAGATCGCGAACGGTTGCGGGCTGTTGCCGCGCCTGCGCCATATCGAGTCGCTCGGGTCGCGCGCCGACCCGCCCAGGGCGCGGGCCGAATACGCAATAAGGAAGTTTGCCAGCAACAGCTGTCGCTAAACCGGCGATTCGCGGGGAAGGGCGGCTAGATCAGGTCGCGCAGGCGGATCGGACGCTCGATCGCGTAACCCTGCACATAGTCGACGCCAATCTCGCGCAATTGTGCAAGGACGGCCTCGCTTTCGACGCTTTCGGCGATGATTTTCTTGCCCATGAAGCGACCGATCTCGGTGACGGATTTGACGACTGCGAAGTCGGCAGGATTGTTGTCCATGTCACGAACGAAGCCACCGTCGATCTTCAGGTAGTCGACGGGGAGGTTCTTGAGGTACACAAAAGAAGAGTGACCGCTGCCGAAGTCGTCGAGTGAGAAGCGGCAACCGGTCTTTCTGATCTCCATGATGAAATCCGCTGCATCGGACAAGCTGGTGATCCCGGCGGTTTCGGTGATTTCGAAGCAGACATATTCCATCGGCGCGCCGGTCTTCGCAATTTCCTCGCGGATGAAATCCTTGAAGGATTCGTCGCTGAGTGAGCAGCCCGAGAGATTGATCGCGAAGCCGCCGAGCTCGTTCATATGCGCCAGGTTCTCGACGATGTAGCGGAGTACCGTGCTGACGACCCAGCGATCGATTGCCGGCATGCGCTGATAGTGTTCTGCAGTAATGATGAACTGCTGGGGTGAAATCAGCGTGCCGTCATCATCGGTGATTCCGAGCAGGATCTCGCTGTGGTGCGGCCTGGCCTGCGCATCCTGCGCGTCGATCGGCATGATACGCTGACAACGCAATTCGAGCGTGCCATCGACCAGCGCGCGGTCAATGCGATTCAGCCATTTGAACGTGTCGTTGCGAGAGGCCAGCGCTGCATCATCGGGCTTGTACAACTGAAACTGATTCATGCCGAGGCTGCGTGCAGCGCGACAGCTCGATTCCGCAGCCTGCAGCAGCGCCGACACCCCGGTAAAATCACCTATATTGACTATGCCAAGCCCGGCAGACACGGTGCGCGACTCGTCATGCCATCTATAGCGATAGTTACGGACTGCATCGATCAGCTGTCGTGCGACCGCCAATGGCTCATCGGGGAAGTGCACTTTGAGCACTATGCCGAACTCGTCGGATCCGATGCGCGCGACCTGCGCGTTCTTGCCAGCGGATTCCCGCAGCAGGCCCGCAATTTCGCGCAAGACCTGGTCTCCGGTGTCATTTCCACAGGTGTTGTTGATGACACTGAACTGCGCCAGATCGAGATGGAGCAGACTGTGCGGGATACCGGCGTTTCGGGATGTATCCAGCGCGAGCTGCAGACGCCGTTCGAATTCCTGCCGGTTCATCAGGCCGGTCAACTGATCGTGGGTGGTTTCGTGCAGCAGTTGACGGTGAAGATTCTGCAACATTGTGTATTGCGCGCGATCGAGCGCCGGTTCGTCCGCGCTGTCCATGATCATGGCCTCGCCCCGGGTAAAACAACGGGCGAGGTCGACGAGATCATAGGTCGCTGCCTTCAACCCGAGGACATTGACGAAGACATAGCGCTCCCCGCCTCTGGAGATCCACGCGAGGCGAAGACGCTGTGGCTTCGATGGATCGCCGGAGAACAGCACCCAGTCATCGACCTTTATGCGGCCGACCCGCTTCAGCCACAGACGGTCTTCTTCGGCGAGATCCTCGGTGGTGGTGTCGGGCGGGAATTGTGGTTCCGAGTCGCAGGAAGTGAGAACTTCTTTGAGATTCTCGGCGTATGATTCGTTCTGAACCCGAATCAGGAGATCGAGCTTTTTCAGCGCCTTTTTGAAGGCGGCGAGATCCGGCCTGTCCTCGACGCCGATCGCGTCGACCAGTTTGTCGACTTCACGTTGCAGGGCGGTGCTACTGCCAGTGCTGCCGACATCCTGCAGTTTCAGCTGAGCGATCTTGTTGATGACCTCGCGGGACGCATGACTTCGATCAGTGAAGATTGCATCGTCATGCAATGCAAGCTTCACCAGCGGCGCTTCGAGGCGTTGCAGCCAGCCCCGTACGCTGCCACCGACCATTCCGTCCCGAAGCATCGATGAGAACAGGGTGTCGGCGACGTCGATAATGCCGGTTTCCCGCGCTCCGAGCTGCAGGTTCTGGCCGCCATTCGCAGCGCCGGCGATCACGGACATGATTTGCTCGCGCAGGTCCGGCAACTTGCCCGCCGCAGCGCCGGGACTGGTCATACCCGGGGCAGAATCAACACTGGAACCTGTTGCCGCGCCGACCCGGAGGCGCGATAGCGCGGAGATGATCTCGTCGGGACTTATGATTCGTGCCGCGGCCGCAGTACTGGCAGGTGTGTGTTCCTCCGGCATCGCACGATGGCCGTATTGATGCTGCAGACGCCTCAAATCCTGTACGATCGAATAGAGATCCCGATCCCGGGGCGTGTCGCGGCCGACCGCGGGATGATCACTGCGCGGGCCAGCGGTCATCCCGGACGACGGGCTGCTGCGCTTATCCGGCTGCGGCGGCTGGCCATGGTCGCTGCGGACGACGTTTCGCTTGATCTCCGGCAGGATGCCGCGCTCGATCAGCAAGCCATTAAGGTCGCGGCACAGTGTCTCCATCCAGCCGGTCAGCAGTAGCTTGAACACCTGGAAACAGGTCTGGCGGATTGATCGCACCGGATGCAGCGATTCGATCAGTCCTTGGAACGCTTCGGCATATACATGGGGCCCGAAGGGATTATTCTGATGATCGACCGGTTTGCCGGTCAGGTGCCCGAGGCGGTATTCGAGGTCGGTCAGCGGGCCGGCCAGCCTCGATTCGACGTGACTGGCGATCTCACTGACAGACAGCCACTCCTCGAGTTCTTCATTTCCGAGCAGGGTCAGTGCTCCGTGCGTTGCCTCCTGCTTCGGCGCAGGATCAGGCGCGGGCGCGTTCCCGAGGCGTTCTCCGACCGCGACCAGGAACTGTTCGACAAGGCTGCCGCGCTCGCTGCGGATCCTGCCCAGGAATTCGATTCTGGCCTGCTGTTCGCCGACAGTGCCGCTCTGTCGTCCGAGTCCGGAGAGTTCGCCGACCAGTTGATTGACGAGATCCTCGGCAAGGCGTGACGATGCGCCAAGTACGCGTTCGCGACAGGTCATCATCAGCGCGTCCGCAGTGGCATTGTCCGGCCGCGCCGATCCCTTGCCAGCGCTGGAACGGCGCTGGCCGCGTTGCGCTTCGGCGCACCGAACCAGGGTCTTGAGCGCCGCGGGATCCGGATCGATCAGCGCGGCGCCCGCGCTGTCCGCATCGGCGCGCATGATACGCGCCTTGAAGCGAACCGACTGGCCCGACGCTCCTTCCGGCCAGGTCGCCCGTACCTCGACGACGTCTCCAACGACAGGGAGGTAATCACCGCGATCGCCCGAGGCATAATTCAGCAACAGCCCGCCGGCACAGAAATTGTGGATATCACAGGCGCGCACCGCGCCGCCGGCGCTGCTGACGCAGGTCGCCGCGAGGCGCAAGGGTATCCTGGGGTAGGCGCGTTTGTCGGCGCCATGCGGGCGGGTATTCGTGGTCTGGAGGCGAGCCTGGGCCATGTTCCTGGTCGCGGATCATCGTTAGGTGCTTAAGCTATCGGCGTTTTTAGGGTAAGGTTGAGGCTGCGGTCCGGATTGAATTGCCCGCTCGGGCGCTGAATGGAGGAAGAGTCATGCGCAAATTGGCTGTTGGTTTGCTGACGGCGGGATTGCTCGCTGCGGGACTGTCCGGCGCCGCGCTTGCCGATGCGACGCCGTCGGTAAGCGGGGCGAAGATCTATATCATCTCGCCGGAGGACGGAAAATCCGTCAATAGCCCGTTCAGGGTCAGGTTCGGTCTTGCGGGCATGGGGGTTGCGCCAGCGGGTGTTCAGGCGCCGAAGACCGGTCATCATCACCTGCTGATCGACGTCGATACGCTGCCGCCGCTCGACCAGCCGCTGCCGAACGATGATCGACACCGTCATTTCGGCGGGGGCCAGACCGAAGTCGAGATCGACCTGCCGCCCGGAAAGCATACACTGCAGCTTATCCTCGGCGACCACAACCACGTGCCGCACGACCCGCCGCTGATCTCGGAAAAGATCCAGATTACCGTCAAGAAGTAACCCGAACTAATGCGGGCGGCGCCAGTCCGGATTCGGATTGACGGCCCGGATCAGCAGTGCTGCCGCGAGTCCGGTCAGCGCGCCATAGAGATGGGCGTCCACGATGACGAAGCTGCCGGCGAGTTGCTCGGCACCCGGCATCGCGCCGGACATCTGTTCCCATGCCAGCTTGGCCGAGAGCAGCCCGAGCAGCAGCCATTCGGCGCGATAGCCGGAGAACAGGCCGCCGAGCGCGCCGGCGACGAACATACCGTGCAGTAACCCCGACAGGCCGACATACCAGTTGAGGCCGGGGTGAAACACCAGCAGCCCGGTGCTGATCCCGATCGCGCAGGCGAGGAGCACGATCAGCCACTGCGCCAGGCTCAGGCGGTTGCCGAACAACAGCCAGATCAGCGCGAGGCCGCCGAGGTTCAGCAGCAGGTGGTTCCAGGTCAGATGGACGAAGTGCCCGGTCAGGATGCGCCAGGCTTCGCCGGACAGGATGCCGGCGCGCTCGTAACGCAATGACAGCATCGGCAACAGTCCGCCGAGCATGATGGCGACCGCCAGTACGGTGATCGTGGCCGGTAGCAGGTAGTCGAACCAGGCCGGCAACCGGACTTGCGGCTTGCCCTCTTCAGTGGTCATCGAGCAATTTCATGATCGTGTCGCGCAGGTGTTCCAGCCACGCCGTGTCCCGGATGGGTCGGTTGTCCTTGTCGGTGACAAAGAATACGTCCTCGACCCGCTCGCCGAACGTGGCAATCTTCGCATTCTGCAGGCGCACCCCGCATTCGACGAAGGCCCGTCCGATCCGGGCGAGCAGACCCGGACGGTCGACAGTGATCAGCTCGACGATCGTATAGCGCTGGCGAACGTCGTCGCTGAAGATCACCTGTGTCGGGATCAGGAAATGACGGAGACGCCGCGTCGCCCGCCGTGATGCACGAATCGTGTTGACGTCGTCCTTCGCGATTCTCCGGGCAATGGTGTCGCGAATCTCCCGGATCGGCACCGGGTCGCGGATCGGGTTGCCGGCATCGTCGAGGACGATATAAGTGTCCAGGGTATAGCCGTTGCGCGTTGTCGTGATGCGTGCGCTCAGCACGTTCAGCATCAGTTGATCGAGCGCGCCGGTCGTCAGAGCGAAGAGGTGATCCTGGTCCTGGGTGTAAAGGAATATCTCGGTGCCGCCGCGCTGGGTTTCCTCGCGAACCTCGATCAGCGGCAGGCCGGCGGATCTGGATCCGAGGATCAGGCGGGCGTGCCATGCGATCTCATCGGCAGAGTGGCGCAGGAAATATTCCTCTTCATCGAACTGGTTCCACAGGGTCTCGATGCGCGCGCGATCAAGCCCCGGCAACAGCGCGAGCGCGGCGGCGCGGGTTTCCGCGATCATTTCCCGGCTTTCAACCGGGTTGTCGAGGCCGCGGTTCAGCGCGCGGCGTGTCGACTGGTAGAGATCCTTCAGCAGCGCATCCTTCCAGCTGTTCCACAGCGCGGGATTGGTGGCGCGGATATCGGCGACAGTCAGCAGATAGAGGTAATCGAGCCGGGTCTGGTCGCCGACGATATTGGCGAAACCGGTGATGACCCCGGGGTCACTGATGTCCTTGTGCTGCGCCGTTGATGACATCAGCAGGTGATGGCGGACCAGCCACGATACGAGTCGGCCGTCGTATTCCCCCAGCCCGTGACGGCGGCAGAAGTCTATTGCGTCCGCCGCGCCGAGATCGGAGTGATCGCCGCCGCGTCCCTTGGCGATGTCGTGGAACAGGGCGGCGAGGTAGAGCAGCTCGGGTTTCGGGATCGTCGAGGCGATCCGGCTGCACAGCTCGAATTCCTCCCGGAACTCCGCCACGCTGAAGCGTCGCAAGTTGCGCACGACATGCAGCGTGTGGTCATCGACTGTGTACACATGGAACAGGTCGTACTGCATCTGGCCAACGACCTGGCCGAAGGCCGGAAAGTAGGCCGCAAGGATACCGTAGCGGTTCATGCGCCTCAGCACATGGGTTACGCCGCGGGGCTGGCGCAGAATTTCCATGAACAGACTGCGGCAACGCAGATCGTCGCGGAAGCGGTCATCTATCAGGTGGCGATGATCGCGGATCAGCCGGATCGTCGCGGCTCGTACACCCTTCAGCTCCGGATGCTGCTCGAGCATCAGGAATATCTCAAGCAGCGCGAACGGATATCGCTCAAACACGTTTGGTCCGGTCACCTCGATATAGCCATTGCTCGACTGGAAACGCCTGTTGATCGGCCTGATATCGAGCGGCGTATCGGCGTGGAGGATGATCTCCTGGAAGAGTTGCAGCAGCATCTCATTGAGCCTGCCGATCTCGGTCACCGCCCGATAATAATCCTTCATGAATTTTTCGACCGCAAGCCGCTGCGCGTCGTCCGCATAGCCGAATATCGTGGCGAGTGCACGCTGATGATCGAACAGCAGACGGTTTTCATTGCGGCCGCTCACCATGTGCAGTGCGTAGCGGACCTTCCACAGAAACGCCTGGCCCTGCACCAGATCAGCGTGCTCGCTACGGGTCAGGAAGCCGTGGGTGACGAGATCGTCGAGCGTCGCTGCGCCAAAATGGCGTTGCGCGACCCAGGCGATGGTCTGGATGTCACGCAGCCCGCCGGGGCCGTCCTTGACGTTCGGTTCGAGATTGAAGGCAGTGTCATGATACTTGCGATGGCGAGCGAACTGTTCTTCCGACTTTCCGGCGAAGAACTGCCGGATCGGCCAGACTCGCGCGGGTCCGGTCTCTTCCTGCATCTGGTTGAACAGCGCGGCGGCGCCTGCAACCAGCCGCGCCTCCATCAAGTTGGTCATCACGCTGATATCGCGCCCGGCTTCGTGCACACACTGATGGACCGTACGCACGCTGTGCCCGACGTCAAGGCCGATATCCCACAGGAAGGCCAGAAATTTTTCCAGCGCCTCTTTGTGTATCGCCTGCGCGCCATGCTCGAGCAAGATCAGCAAGTCGATATCCGAGTGAGGGTGCAGCTCGCCACGACCGTAGCCGCCGACGGCGACCAAGGCGATATTCGTGCTGCCGGCGTTCGTAAAGCGACCCCAGGCCCGGATGATAACTTCGTCGATAAACCAGGCTCTCTGGCGCACGAGGTCGGCCACCGGCGCGTCACGCCGGAAACGCTCATCGAGCGCCTCGTTGATCGAGTAGAGGGTATGACGGAAAAGTTCGACCGGGGTTGCTGTGCTGGCCAGCGCCCGGTCGAAAGAGCTGGTGAAGAACAGCTGCATGTCGGTCAGCGACCCGAACGATGCGTTCGCGGCCTTGCGGATGTCCGGCTCGGGGGATTCCATCGCTTTTGTCTGATCGGGAGGGATCAGATGTCGTCCCCATCGTAGCGGGTCAGTATCTCGACGCCGTCGTCGGTCACGAGCAGGGTGTGTTCCCATTGTGCTGACAGGCTGCGGTCCTTGGTGACGACGGTCCACGCATCCGGCAGCAGCTTTACATGGCGTTTGCCGGCATTGACCATTGGCTCGATCGTGAAGGTCATGCCGGATTCGAGCGCAAGCCCGGTGCCCGGCGTGCCGTAATGCAAAACCTGGGGTTCCTCGTGAAAATTGCGTCCGATACCATGACCACAGTATTCGCGCACGACCGACATGCCGTTGGATTCGGCATGCTGCTGAATTGCATGCCCGATGTCGCCGAGCCGTACGCCTGGTCTGACCATGTCGATGCCGAGACGCAGGCATTCATGGCTGATCTCCGTCACGCGGCGTGCGAGTATCGACGGCTCGCCGACGTAGAACATCCTGCTGGTGTCACCGTGCCAGCCGTCCTTCAGTACCGTCACGTCGATGTTGATAATGTCGCCGTTCTTCAACACCTTATCGCCGGGGATGCCGTGGCAGACCTGGTGATTGACCGAGGTGCAGATCGATTTCGGAAAACCGTGATAGTTAAGCGGGGCCGGGATCGCATGCTGGACGCCGGTGATGTAGTCGTGGCAGATCCGGTCGAGCTCGCCGGTCGTGATGCCGGGACGAACGTATTCGCCGATCATGTTCAGGACCTCGGCGGCGAGACGGCCCGCGACGCGCATCTTTTCGATCTCGTCCGCTGTCTTGGTGTGCACACCCATCTGTCTGCTCTTCAACATATTGATCATGGTGTTTCGACTCGCTTCGGGGACGGCGGAAATGAGGCTCCGGGCCGCGTTAGCGGGAATTCGGGCATGGCCCTGTAACGGATACGTCCCTGTAACGGTTGAAGATTCCGTCCGCGAACCAGTTATCTTAGCGCATCGCCGGTGATTTTACAGCAGCGCGGACCCGGACGGCCGGATTTGTGTCGGTCTGCGGGATATGGTATAAGACGCGCGCAACACATTATATATAAAGTACATTTCGGAGCATATTCCGTATAATGTGGTGCTTGAAAAATCCACACATATGTCGCGAGCGCGCATCCGGGTGCCTGCCAGTCAGGTAGATGCGCGAGGCATATGGAGGCCCAACCCGAAACGAGGAGTATTACCGACATGGCAAACGTTACAATGCGCCAGATGCTGGAAGCTGGCGTGCATTTCGGCCATCAGGCCAGGTACTGGAATCCCAGGATGGCCCCGTATATCTACGGGGAGCGCAGCAAGATTCACATCATCAATCTCGAGTCGACCCTGCCTCTGTTCAACGATGCAATGAATTTCATCGGCCGCCTGGCCGCGAACCGGGGCAAGATCCTGTTCGTCGGCACCAAGCGCGCCGCGCGTGACATCATCCAGGAGCAGGCGATCCGCTGCGGCATGCCTTATGTAAACCAGCGCTGGATGGGCGGCATGATGACGAACTTCAAGACCGTCAAACAGTCGATCAAGCGCCTCAAGGAACTTGAAGCCCTGTTCCAGGAAGGCGGCGGACACGAGCGCATCACCAAGAAGGAAGGACTCAAGCATCGCCGCGAGCTCGACAAGCTCGAGCGCAGTCTGGGCGGCATAAAGGATGCCAGCGGACTGCCGGACGCGTTGTTCGTCATCGACGTCGGTCATGAAAAGATCGCGGTCAGCGAAGCGGTGAAGCTCGGCATTCCGGTCGTTGCGGTCGTCGACACCAACAATAGCCCGGATGGCGTCGATTATGTGATCCCGGGGAATGACGACGCGATACACGCGATCAGACTTTATGTGAGCGCGGCTGCGGATGCGGTAAGCGAGGCGCGCGCCGCGGCGTTGTTGCAAGGCGGCCAGGACGAATTTGTCGAACTCGACGAGACCGGCGCACCGGCTTCGGCGAAGAAGTCGGCGGAGAAGAGCGAGAAGCCGGCGGCCAGAAAGACTGCCAAGAAGGTTGCGGTCAAGCGCAAGACGACCGGCACCCGCGCCAAGGCCGCAAAGCCTGGCGACGACACCACGCGTGAGGCTGAGAAGCGGGTCGCGGAGGCACCGTCTGATACGGAATAACGATCGCGCGAGCGGTCCGGTACACAACGACTACGAGGTCAATCAAGTGGAGATTTCGGCAACACTGGTCAAGGAGCTGCGTGAGCGCACCGGCTCCGGCCTGATGGAGTGCAAGCGGGCCCTGGTCGAGACGCAGGGCGATGTTGAAGCGGCGATCGATCTGATGCGCATGCAGGGTGTCGTCAAGGCAGACAAGAAGGCGGGGCGCACCGCGGCCGAAGGACGAATCGTCCTGCATCTCGCCCGCGACGGCAGTCTTGGCGCGATGACCGAGGTCAATTGTGAAACCGATTTCGTTGCCAAGGGCGACGATTTCGTCGGCTTTGCCGGGCAGGTTCTGCAGCGCGCCGTCGAAGAAGGCGAACAGGATGTCGGGCGTCTTTCCGCTCTGCCACTGCAAAAAGGCGGCGAGAAGACGATAGACATCGCGCGCAGGGAACTGGTGGCGAAGATCGGTGAAAATATCAATGTCCGCCGCATTGCGATTCTCGGCGGCGCAGGCGCGAACATCGGCGGGTATGTCCACGGTGTCCGCATCGGCGTGCTGGTCGAACTCAAGGGTGGTGATGCCGAGCTGGCCAAGGACATCGCGATGCATATCGCGGCAAGCAAGCCGCTCGCCGTGTCCGAGGCCCAGGTCTCGCAGGAAGTCATCGACAGGGAACGCAGCATCTTCAGCGCGCAGGCGGCGGAGAGCGGCAAGCCGGCCGACATCATAGAGAAGATGGTCGCCGGCCGGATCCGCAAGTTCCTCGCCGAGGTCACGCTTCTTGGCCAGCCCTTCGTCAAGGATCCGGATGTCACTATCGCCAAGCTGCTCGCGGGCGCCGGCGCCGAGGTTGTCCGTTTCGAGCGTTTCGAGGTCGGTGAGGGCGTCGAAAAGACCGCCGCGAATTTCGCCGACGAGGTCATGGCCCAGGTTCGGGGAGGTGCCTGACGCGATGCCGGACGCCACGTCCAAACTGCCCTATCGACGGATACTGCTCAAGCTGAGCGGTGAAGCCCTGATGGGCGATGACGACTACGGCGTCAATCCGGCTGTCGTCAAGCGTATTGCCACCGAGGTCAAGAGTCTCGTCGACGATGGTGTTCAAATCGCGATGGTAGTGGGCGGCGGCAACATCTTCCGCGGCATCGACCTCGCTGCCGAAGGCCTGGATCGCGTTACCGCCGATCATATGGGCATGCTTGCGACGGTGATCAACGCACTCGCGATCCAGGACGTGCTGGAGCAGTACGGCATGTTTGTCCGCGTGCTTTCCGCCATCCAGATCCACCAGATTTGCGAAGACTACATCCGCCGGCGTGCGATCCGCCATCTTGAAAAAGGGCGCGTAGTCGTCTTTGCCGCCGGTACCGGCAATCCCTTTTTCACGACCGACTCCGCCGCGAGCCTGCGCGGCATCGAGATCGAGGCCGACGCGGTGCTCAAGGCAACCAAGGTCGACGGCGTCTATTCCGCTGATCCGAACAAGCACAGTGACGCCGTATTCTATCCCCGACTGTCCTATGACGAGGTGTTGCATCGCAAGCTCAATGTCATGGATGCGACCGCGATCGTTCTGTGCCGCGACAATCGCATGCCTCTGCGCGTCTTCAACATTACCAAGCCCGGGGCTCTGCGTCGCGTCGTCATGGAAGGGAATGAGGGGACTGTTGTCGAATAGGAGAGCTGCTCGATGATCAATGACGTCAGGAAGGATGCGGAATCGCGGATGAAGAAGAGCATCGAATCGCTCAGGCACGAGGTGTCGAAAGTTCGCACCGGGCGCGCGCACACCAGTCTGCTCGACCATATCCGGGTGTCCGCCTACGGCAGCGACATGCCGTTGAACCAGGTCGCGAACGTCAACGTCAGCGATTCACGCACATTGACCATCACACCGTGGGACAAGGGCATGGTACAGGCGATCGAGAAGGCGATCATGAGCTCCGACCTCGGGCTGAACCCGATGACCTCCGGCACCGTGATGCGCGTCGTGATGCCGCCATTGACCGAGGAGCGCAGGCGCGACCTTGTCAAGGTCGTGCGCGGGGAGGCCGAGGCGGCCCGGGTCGCGATCCGCAACATTCGTCGCGATGGCATGACGAGCCTCAAGGAATTGGTCAAGGAGAAGGAAATTGGCGAGGACGAGGAACGTCGCGCCCAGGAAGACATGCAGAAACTGACGGACAGGTACATCGCGGAGGTCGAGAAGGTTTTGCAGGAAAAAGAGGCCGACCTGATGGAAGTCTGATGCCGGTCGTGCATTTCACGTTCCCAGCCATCAAGACCAGATACCCATGTCGTTATTTCACAAGCCCCGGCTTCAGACCGTCGATACCCCGGAACCCGCCGCCGGGCGCCTGCCGGTTCATGTCGCGATCATCATGGATGGCAATGGCCGCTGGGCACGGCAGCGCCATCTACCGCGCGTTGCCGGACACAAGGCGGGCGTCGAGTCGGTGCGCGCGGCGGTCGACAGCTGCGCGCGCCGCGGCGTCGAGGTGCTGACCCTGTTCGCGTTCAGCAGTGAAAACTGGCGGCGGCCGGAGAAGGAGGTGAGCCTGCTGATGCAGCTGCTGCTGAACTCGATCCGGACCGAGGTCGCGAGCCTGCATGAAAATAATGTCCGGCTGAACTTCGTCGGCGACCGCACGGTATTCAAACGCTCGCTGCTCGCCAGCATGGCCGAAGCCGAGTCCCTGACCGCCGGCAATACCGGACTCAGGCTCGTCATCGCCGTCAATTACGGCGGCCGCTGGGATATCGAGCAGGCGGTACGCGCGATCGCCAGCGATGTCGAAACCGGCGCGATTTCCGCCGCCGACGTCGATGCGGCGCAGATCGAATCGCGCCTTTCGCTCCATGGTCTGCCCGAGCCCGATCTCTTCATACGCACCGGCGGCGAGCAGCGCATCAGCAATTTCACGCTCTGGCATCTTGCCTATACCGAACTCTATTTCACCGAAACCCTGTGGCCGGATTTCACCGAGGCGTCACTGGACGAGGCATTTGCCTCCTATGCATCCCGTCAGCGCAGATTCGGTCGCACCGGAGACCAGATCGATCGGGTGCAGGGTGCTTAAACAGCGCCTTCTGACTATCGCGATCCTGCTGCCCCTGTTCGTCTGGTGCATTCTGGCGCTGCCGACGCCGTATTTTACGGTGGTCATCGCTTTTATCGTACTGATCGGCGCGTGGGAATGGGGTCGCCTGATGGGCCTGCGTTCGGATGCCCTGCGCCTTGGCTGGATGGCATTGGTGCTCGCGATCATGGTGTTCTCTGCCTGGCTGATTACGCTGCCCGGCATGCGTCATGCGATCATGGCCGCTGCGGTTCTGTGGTGGTGCGTCGCGCTGTTATGGATCAGGCGTTTTGGCCAGAATCCGGCAGCGTTCACTTTGCAGGTGCCCGGCGTCGCCAACGTCCGATTCCCTCCGCACTTCCTTTTGGGTATGCTCGGGATCTTCACCCTGGTGCCGGCGTGGCTGGCACTGGTGATCCTCCACGGTAGCGCGCTGTCCGGCGAGGTCTTTGTCCTGCTGCTTATGCTGCTGGTCTGGGGCGCGGACAGCGGGGCCTATGTTGCGGGACGGTTGTGGGGCAATCATTTGCTTGCGCCGCGGGTCAGTCCCGGCAAGACATGGGAGGGCGTCTACGGCGCCCTCGCGGTCGCGATCGCGGTTTCCATCGGCGCTGGTCTGTGGTTCGGGTTCGGCTGGATGAACCTGGTGACCCTGATGTTGCTCGGCTTGGTCACGGTCCTGTTTTCCATTGTTGGCGACCTGTTCGAAAGCATGATCAAGCGGCTGGCCGGCGTCAAGGACAGCGGTCATTTGCTGCCGGGCCATGGCGGCATGCTCGATCGCATCGACAGCATCACGGCGGCGGCGCCGGTGTTTGTGCTGGGATTGTTGTGGCAGGGAGTGGTGCCTTGACCGGAATCAGCATACTCGGCGCGACGGGCTCCATCGGCGTGAACACGCTCGATGTGCTGTCGCGCGCGCCTGACCGCTACCGCGTTGTGGCACTGACGGCGAATACCGAGGTCGATCGCCTGTTCGAGCAATGTATCGCGCATCGTCCGGAACTTGCGGTCATGGCCGATCCTTCCGCGGCGACCCGGCTCGAGCGACGGCTGCGCGATGCCGGTAGCGTCACTCGCGTCGCGGCCGGCGCGGAGGGGCTCGATCTTGCCGCGACGATGCCGGGGACGGACCAGGTCATGGCGGCGATCGTCGGCGCGGCGGGCCTGCTGCCGACACTGGCCGCGGCGCGTGCCGGCAAGCGCATTCTGCTCGCGAATAAAGAGGCGCTGGTCATGGCCGGCCGGTTGTTCATCGAGGAGATCAGGGCTCATCGCGCCGAGCTGCTTCCGATCGACAGCGAGCATAATGCCGTGTTTCAGTGCATGCCGGGCGGTTGGCGCGAAGGGCTGGATCGAGCCGGTGTGCGCCGCATCCTGCTGACCTCGTCCGGCGGCCCCTTTCGCTCAATGCCGCTCGCCGCGCTGCATGCCGTCGAACCCGAGCAGGCCTGCGCCCATCCGAACTGGGTCATGGGCCGCAAGATCTCGGTCGATTCAGCGACGATGATGAACAAGGGCCTTGAGGTCATCGAGGCCTGCTGGCTGTTCGACGCTGCGCCCGACATCGTCGACGTCGTCATCCATCCGCAGAGCGTGATACATTCGCTGGTCGAGTATATCGACGGTTCGCTGCTTGCGCAGCTCGCCGCGCCTGACATGCGCATCCCGATTGCCCATGCGCTGGCCTGGCCCGAGCGCATGGCATCGGGGGCGGAACGCCTCGATCTCGCCGGCGTCAGCCGTCTCGATTTCGAGGCGCCTGATCCGGAGCGATTTCCGTGCCTGCGCTACGCCTACGCGGCGGCCAGGGCCGGCGGCACCGCGCCCGCGATCATGAACGCTGCGAACGAAGTCGCGGTGCAGGCGTTTCTCGATCGCCGCTTGCGTTTCACCGGCATCCCGCAGCTTATCGACGACACGATGCAGGCGCTCGATCCTCATGAGGCGGACTCGCTCGACGCGATACTCGAGGATGACCGTCGGGCGCGCGCCTACGCGCTGTCGCGCATCGCGGCAGTGTCCGCCGAGGCCTCGTGATGGGTGAAATACTGTATTCCGCGTTCTTCTTCATCATCGCGATCGGTGTGCTGGTGACCTTTCATGAATATGGTCATTTCCTTGTCGCTCGCCGTCTTGGCGTCAAGGTGCTGCGATTCTCGGTCGGTTTCGGCAAACCGCTGTGGGGGGTCCGCCGCGGGCCGGACCAGACCGAGTTTGTCATCGCAGCGTTGCCGCTCGGCGGTTATGTCCAGATGCTCGACGAACGTGAGGGCCCGGTGCCCGATCATGAACGGGATCGCGCCTTCAACCGGCAGACGCTCGCGCGTCGCAGCGCGATCATCGCCGCGGGTCCGATCTTCAATTTTCTGCTCGCAATCGCGGCCTACTGGCTGGTCTTCGTGATCGGCATCGCCGGTGTCAAGCCGCTCGTCGGCGAGGTCTTTGACGGTTCCATCGCCGCCAATGGCGGATTCCGCACCGGCGATCTGATCGTCAGCATCGATGACCGTCCGGTGTCGACCTGGAGCGTCGCCTTCCTCGAGCTGCTGGACAAGAGCCTGTCACGTCAGGCCGTCCGCATCTCGGTGCTGGACGAGGACGACCGGCCGCAGGAGCGTCGCCTGGATTTCGGTGCCCTCAACCAGGATGCCGATCGCGCGGAACTGCTCGAAAATATCGGTTTCAGAATGTACCGGCCCGTCGTTCCGGCGGTAATCGGCACGATCGAACACGGCAGCGCGGCCGATCTCGCAGGATTGCAGCCGGGGGACCGGGTGCTGACGGTCGATGGCCGGACGGTCGAGGCGTGGGAGGAATGGGTCGATTTCGTCCGAAAGCATCCGGATCAGGAACTCACGATCGTGATCGAACGTGACGGCCGGACGCTGAACCTCCTGCTGCGCCCCGCGCGGGTACAGACTGATCGCGGGGATATCGGGCGGATCGGCGCCGCGGTTCACCTGCCGGAGGAGTTCCTCGATTCGATGCGCGCGACGGAACGCTATGCGCCGGCGGCCGGATTCGTGGCCGCGCTGAGTCGCACCTGGGACATGACGCGGCTGACGGTGAGCATATTGGTGAATATGGTGACGGGCAACGTCGCGCTCTCCAACCTGGGTGGACCGGTTCGCATCGCGCAATACGCCGGCACGTCGGCCGATGCCGGCCTTGTCCAGTTCATCACCTTCCTGGCCCTGATCAGCATCAGTCTCGGAGTACTCAATCTGCTGCCGATCCCGATCCTGGATGGCGGCCACCTTTTTTACAATCTCATCGAGCTTGTCAAGGGCAGTCCGTTATCCGAGCAGGCGCAGGTGATTGGACAGAAGATCGGCATCGCGTTATTGGTCGGGATAATGGTGCTGGCGATATATAATGACATCCTTCATCTCAGCGGATAAGGCGCGCGGTTGAGAAGTCCGGAACGCCCCTGATGACATCCTTTCAGTACAGACTGATCGCCCTGCTGCTGGGCCTGCTGGTTTCGTCGCGCGCGTGGTCGCTCGATCCCTTCGTGATCGGCGACATTCGCGTCGATGGGCTGGAGCGCATATCGGTTGGGACGGTGCTGAACTACGTGCCGCTCAATGTCGGTGATCCCTTCGATGAAAGCCGCGCGGCAGGGGTCATTCGTGACTTGTTCAACAGCGGATTTTTCGACGACATTCGCCTGGCCATCGATGGCGACGCGCTGGTCATCACGGTACGCGAGCGTCCGACCATTGCGACGATCGTGCTCTCGGGCAACAAGGACATCAAAACCGAGCAGCTTATGGAGGCGTTGCGCTCGATCGGCTTGGCTGAAGGCCGTGTTTTCGACCGCTCGTCGCTTGAGCGCATGAAACTCGAACTGGAGCGCCAGTACTTCAGCCAGGGCAAATACGGTGTCAGGGTCGATTCGAAGATCACCGATCTCGAGAACAACCGCGTCGATGTCGCAATCGATATCGCGGAAGGTGACGTCGCGAGCATAGTCAGGATATCGGTCGTCGGCAACAGGGCATACAGCAGCAGTCAACTGCTCGGCAAGTTTCAGCTCAGCCCGCCGAAGATGTTCGCGTTATTTTCGGACAACGACCAGTATTCCCGCCGCAAGCTGTCCGGCGACCTGGAATCCCTGCGCTCGCATTATCTTGACAATGGCTACGTCAATTTCGCCATCGATTCGACCCAGGTTTCGATCACGCCGGACAAGAAAGCCGTGCACGTGACCGTGAATGTGATCGAAGGCGATCAGTACACCGTCTCCGAAATTCGCCTGTCCGGCGACCTGATCGTGCCGGAAGAAGAACTGCGCGCGCTTGTTGCGCTGGGTCCAGGCGACATCTTTTCGCGCAGGCTGGTGCAGCAGAGCGCGACCGCGATCAGCGACCGTCTCGGCCTCGAAGGGTACGCCTTTTCGAATGTCAATCCGTCGCCGCGCACGGATCCGGCAACCCGCGAGGTCGCCTTGACCTTCATCGTCGATCCGGGCAGGCGAATCTATGTCCGGCGCGTCAATGTGTCCGGCAATATCAAGACCGAGGACCAGGTCGTTCGGCGCGAAATTCGCCAGATGGAAGGCGGCTGGATCTCCACCGACAAGGTCAACCGCTCGCGCGCGCGCCTGATGCGTCTCGGGTTTTTCGATGACGCGAATGTCGAGATGCCGCCTGTTCCCGGTATCCCGGACCAGGTCGACGTCGATTTCACGGTCACCGAGCGCGCCTCCGGCACCTTGATGGCCGGTATCGGCTATTCCCAGTCACAGGGAGTTCTGGTCAACGCCAGCGTCAGCCAGGACAACATCTTCGGCACTGGCAAGCGGGTCAGCGCGACGATCAACAACAGCTCGTTCCAGAGAATCTACAGCTTCTCGTATACCAATCCGTATTATACGCTGAACGGCATCAGCCGCGGGTTCAGCGTGTTCAGCCGGCGCACCGATGCCGGCGAGTTGCAGGTCGCGGACTACAGTTCTGACGTTGATGGCTTTAGCATCGATTTCGGGATTCCAGTCAGTGAATTCAACACGGCGAGCATCGCGTTCGCCTATGAAAAGACCCGGCTTCAGACCTACGCCAATACGCCGCCGGAATATCTCGACTTCATTGCGGAAAACTCGGACAAATTCGATATCTTCAAGCTCAGGAGCGGTGTTTCACGTGACACGCGCAATCGGGCCATACTGGCGAACCGCGGCATGCTGCATAGCATTTCAGGCGATCTTGCGCTGCCCTTGAGCGGCATCGAGTATTACAAACTGCGTTATCGCGGCCTCGGTTACCTCCCGCTTTTCGGCGAGTTCACACTGCTGCTGAGAGGGGAGATCGGTTATGGCGATGGCTACGGCGATACCACCGAGCTGCCGTTTTTCGAGAATTTCTACGCCGGCGGCCCCGAGTCCGTGCGCGGTTACCGGGCGGCCAGCCTCGGACCCCGCTCGGCGGGCCGGGTTATCGGCGGCTCCTTCAAGACCGTCGGCAATATAGAGGTGATCTTCCCGATACCCTTCGCGGCAGACAATAAGTCATTGCGCCTGAGTACCTTTTTTGATATTGGTAATGTGTTCGACGGAGTCGGAAATTTCGAAGGCGAGGAACTGCGAACTTCCGTAGGTATTTCGGTAATCTGGTACACGCCGATCGCCCCGATGACCTTCAGCCTGGCCAGGCCACTGAACGAAAAGCCGGGCGACAACACCGAATCCTTCCAGTTCACGCTGGGAACATTCTTATTTTGATTTTTGATGTAATTCTGGAGCACGACATTGAAGCACATCTTTCCAATCGTAATCGTATGGGCATTATTTCTTGCGCTCACGGTCACCACCCACGCCCAGGCAGCGGACCTGAAGCTTGGCTATGTGGACGCGATGCGCCTGCTCGAGGACGCGCCCCAAGCGCGTGACGCGACAGCGCAACTGAAGCAGGAGTTCGCGTCCCGCGAGGAGGAGATCGCGAAGGCGCAGGCCGATGTCACGCGAATGGAAGATCGGCTCAACCGGGATGGTCCGGTGATGTCCGAGGCGGAACGCAGGAATATGGGACTCGACGTCCTGTCGAAAAAACGCGAGCTGCGCCGCATGCAGGAAGAGTTTCGCGAGGATGTCAACATCCGCCGCAGCGGCGCGCTCGGCAACCTGCAGGAACTCATAAAGGAAACGATCCAGGAGGTCGGGCACGCGGGCAATTTCCATTTGATATTCTTCGAAGGCATCGCCTACGCGGATGCCGCGCTCGACATCACCGATGACGTCCTCAAAGGGTTGACGAAGCGCTATCAGGCCGCGTCGCAGCGGCGCTAGAACATCGCGAGGAGGCGCGGCGGCATTGGCGTACAGCCTCGGTGATCTTGCTGACAGATTCGGCTGTGAAGTGCGTGGCGATCCGGACTGTATCATCCGGAGGGTCGCGCCGCTGGCCCGGGCAGGCGAAGGCGAAATCGCCTTTCTGGCGAATCCGAAGTTCAGGTCGCAACTGACCGATACGCGCGCCGCGGCTGTGATACTCGCTCCGCAGTTTCACGCAGAATGCCCGGTTAACTTGCTGGTGACCGATCATCCCTATGTCGTCTATGCGCGTGTCGCGCAACTGCTGCACCCCGATCCCGCGCTGGTCCCCGGTATTCATCCTGCGGCCATCATCGGCAAGGGCTGCAGTATCGACGCCTCATCTGCGATCAGCGCCTGCGCCGTCATCGGCGACGGCGTGCGCATCGGCGGTGATGTCGCGATCGGCGCCGGGTGCTTCATCGGCGATCGCGTCGAGATCGGCACGGGCAGTCGGCTCTCCGCGAATGTCGCGATTCATCACGATGTCATCATCGGGCGACGGGTCCGCATCCAGTCCGGCGTCGTCATCGGTGAGGACGGTTTCGGTTATGCAAACGAAGGTGGTGCGTGGATCCGGATTCCCCAGCTCGGCCGGGTCGTGATCGGTGATGACGTCGAGATCGGGGCAAACACGACCATCGATCGCGGCGCGCTCGGTGATACCGTCATAGAGGAGGGAGTAAAACTGGATAATCAGATCCAGATTGCCCACAATGTGCGTATCGGCGCGCATACTGCGATTGCCGGGTGTACCGGGATTGCCGGCAGCACGACGATCGGCAAGCGCTGCGCGATCGGCGGCGGTGTCGGGATCAGCGGCCATCTCGAGATCGCAGATGACGTGCAGATCACCGGTACGACATTCGTGAGCCAGTCGATCTCGGAGAAAGGCAGTTATTCATCCGGCGTGCCGGTGGAACCGACCCCGGCATGGCGCAGGAACTTCATCCGCATGAGGCAACTCGATGACGCGGCCAGGCGCCTTTCGGAACTCGAAAGGCTCGTCGGCAGTCTGCTCGACAGGGCGGGCGATAATAAATAAGGTAATCCATTGCATGAACAGGAATGACGGTTCCGAACCGGCGGCAGATGAAGTTATGGACATCCACCAGATCCTCGAATGGCTGCCGCATCGCTATCCGTTTCTGCTGATTGACCGGGTTGTCCGCTATACCGCCGGCGAATCACTGACCGCGATCAAGAATGTGACCTACAACGAGCCTTATTTTACCGGCCACTTCCCGGTACGGCCGGTCATGCCCGGCGTGCTGATCCTTGAGGCGATGGCGCAGGCGACCGGTATCCTCGCCTTCCGGTCCACCAATACCCGGCCAAGCGACGGCACGCTCTATTATCTGGTCGGCATCGACAAGGCCCGCTTCAAGAAGCCGGTCGGGCCCGGCGATCAGATCATCATCGATGTGACGGTGACGCGCAGCGTCCGCAACATCTGGTTCTTCGCGACCGAAGCCCGGGTCGACGGCGCGCTCGTCGCCAGCGCCGACATGATGTGCGCGGCCAAGGATTCAGTAGATTGATCGATCCGCATGCCATCGTCGATCCCGGCGCGCAAATCGCCGATGATGTCGAGATCGGCCCGTTCTCCATCATCGGTCCCGATGTCGTGATTGGCCCCGGCTGCCGCATCGGGCCGCACGTCGTGATCAAGGGACCGACCCGCATCGGACGGGATAACCGGATCTTTCAGTTCGCATCGATTGGCGAGGTGTCGCAGGACAAGAAATACAAGGGCGAGCGCACCATGCTCGAGATCGGCGATCGCAACGTGATTCGCGAATACGTGACGATGCATCTCGGAACCGTGCAGGGCGGCGGCGTGACCCGTATCGGCAACGACAACCTGTTCATGGTCGGCGTCCATGTCGCGCATGATTGTCTGATCGGCAATCAGGCGATCTTCGCGAACCATGCATCGCTGGCGGGTCACGTGCTGGTCGATGATTTCGTCATCCTGGGCGGCTACACCCTGATTCACCAGTTCTGCGCGATCGGCATGCACAGTTTTTCGTCGGCTGCGAGCGTGATCATCCGCGACGTCCCGCCGTTCGTGCTGGTATCCGGTCATATGGCGAAACCCTACGGCCTTAATACGGAAGGACTGCGGCGACGCGGCTTCAGCGTTGAAACGCAGCGCATGCTGCGTCACGCCTACAAGATATTGTATCGATCGAACCTGCCGCTCGAGCAGGCGGTTCGCGAGCTGCGCATGCTTGCATCCGAGTGCCCGGAGGTGGGGATGATCGCGGATTTTATCGATCGGTCGCAGCGCGGCATCGTGCGCTGAGGGGGTACCGGCCATGCTGCGCATAGGCCTGGTCGCGGGCGAAGCCTCGGGTGACCTGCTCGGAGCAGGCCTGATCGAGGCAATCCGCGCCCGGTCGCCAGACGCCGTGTTCGAAGGTATCGCCGGCCCGAAGATGATTGCGGCCGGTTGTCGCGCGCTCCATCCGATGGAGCGCTTGTCGGTCATGGGTCTCGTCGAGGTCCTGGGCCGCTTTCGCGAACTGCATGGCATGCGCAAGCAGCTTGTCAGCCATTTCCTCGCCAATCCGCCGGACGTATTCATCGGTATCGACGCGCCGGATTTCAATCTCGGCCTTGAGTCATGCCTGAAGGCGCGCGGTATCCCCGCCGTCCATTATGTCAGCCCTACCATCTGGGCCTGGCGCCGCAATCGCCTGCGCAAGATCGGTGCGTCGGTGAACCTGATGCTGACATTGTTCCCGTTCGAAGCCGTGTTCTACGAAGAGAAGGGGATTCCGGTGTGCTATGTCGGTCATCCTTTCGCCGATACGATACCGGCCGTGGTCGATGCGCGGGCCGCGCGCAGCGCGCTCGGGCTGCCGGTTGAGGGTGAAATACTGGCGCTGCTGCCAGGCAGCCGTGAATCCGAGGTCCGCAGCCTCGCGGCGACATTCATCTCCGCCGCGCGCTATTGTCTCGCGCGACGGCCGGGCCTGCGCTTCGCGGCGCCGATGGTCAACGATCGCGTGCGCGCATTGTTCGAGCAGGCGCTCGCATCAGATCCGACATTGCCGGTCACGTTGTTCGACGGGCGCGCCCGCGACGTCATGGCGGCCGCCGATGCAGTGCTCCTCGCGAGCGGCACCGCGGCGCTCGAAGCGATGTTGCTCGAGCGGCCGATGGTCGTCGCCTACCGCGTATCGCCGATCACCTACTGGCTCGGACGGCGTTTGCTTTATATCGATACCTACTCGATACCCAACCTGCTTGCCGGCGAAAAGGTCGTGCCGGAGTTCATCCAGGATGCCGCGACCCCGGAAGCCCTCGGCGCCGCGTTACTGACCTATCTCGAGGATCCGGCCGCGGCCCGCCATGTACACGAGCGATTTGCCCATTTGCATGCGCAACTGCGCCAGGGCGCGAACGACCGGGCCGCGGAGGCGGTGCTCGCGCTTGCCGGCCGGGATATCGAAGGCGCCGCATGATCCCGGCATACCCGCGGGCCGGCGAACCGCGCACGGCCGGGGTCGACGAGGCGGGCCGCGGGCCGCTGGCGGGACCCGTCATCGCCGCCGCAGTGATCCTCGATCCGGCGCGGCCAATCGCAGGCCTTGCCGATTCCAAGACGCTCAGTGCATCCCGACGCGAACGCCTCTTCGATGAGATCATGACCCTGGCGCTTGCATTTGCGCTCAGTCGTGCCGAGGTCGACGAGATCGATCGCCTCAATATCCTTCAGGCCAGCCTGCTCGCGATGCAGCGCGCCGTCGAGGCGCTCGATCCCGGCCCGGCGCAGGCCTGGATAGACGGCTGCCATTGCCCGCGGCTTGCCTGTCCCGCGGTCGCGGTCATCAAGGGGGATCAGAAGCTGGCCGCGGTCGCCGCGGCCTCGATCCTCGCCAAGGTCACGCGGGACCGGGAGATGCTGCGCCTCGAAGCCGAGTATCCCGGCTACGGTTTCGCCCGTCACAAGGGCTATCCGACCCGGGATCATGTCGCGGCGCTGGCGAATCTCGGGGTCTCTCCGGTCCACCGCCGCAGCTTCGGCCCGGTACGGGCCGTGCTGACGGGGATCAAACGACTCTGACCCCGAGTCCGGTTTTGGGTAAAATACCGGCCATGTCGCCCGCCTTCGTGCACCTGAGACTGCATACCGATTATTCGCTGATCGACGGCCTCGTCGAGATCAAGCCACTGGTCGCGGCGACCGTGCAGGCCGGCATGCCTGCGGTTGCGGTGACGGACCAGTGCAACCTGTTCTCGATGGTCAAGTTCTACAAGGCGGCGATCACGGCCGGGGTCAAGCCGATCATCGGGGCCGATCTGTGGCTGCACAACGAGGCCGGGCCCAAGCAGCCGTTTCGCGTGGTCCTGCTGTGTCAGGATCGCACCGGCTATCTGAACCTGACCCGGCTGATCACCCGGGCCTATATCGAAGGCCAGCATCTTCAGCAGCATCCGACGCTGCGCCGCGACTGGCTGCACGGTGCGTCCGCCGGGCTGATCCTGCTCGCCGGCCAACACGCCGATTTCGGCCAGGCCCTGCTCGCCGGCCGTCCGGACGAGGCCGCGGCACTGCTCGGGGCCTGGCGCGGCGACTTTCCGGGTCGCTGCTATCTCGAGCTGGTGCGCACCGGACGGCCGGATGAGGAGCGTTTTGTCCACGATGCGGTCGAACTCGCGATCGCGCAATCGATGCCGGTCGTTGCGACCAACGACGTGCGCTTTCTCGCGCGCGGGGATTTTGAGGCCCACGAGGCGCGCGTCTGCATCCACGAAGGCCGCATCCTCGACGATCCACGACGGGCCCGTTCATACAGTGAGCAACAATACCTGCGCTCGCCGCAGGAAATGGCGGAGCTGTTCAGCGACCTCCCGGAGGCGATCGAGAATACCGTAGAGATTGCGCGGCGCTGCAATCTCGAGCTGACGCTCGGCGAAAACGTACTGCCGGACTTTCCGGTCCCGGACGGCATGACGACCGAGTCGTTTTTCGTCACCGAGGCCCGCGCCGGTCTGGCGCGCCGACTCGCGGGCCTGGATGCGGCTGCTGCGACCGGATCCGGTGTTTCGGAACGTTATCGATCGCGGCTCGAGCATGAGCTCGATGTCATCGTCAAAATGGGATTTTCCGGCTACTTCCTCATCGTCGCCGACTTCATCCGCTGGGCCAAGGACAACGGCATCCCGGTCGGACCGGGTCGCGGCTCCGGCGCCGGCTCGCTGGTTGCCTGGGCGCTCGACATCACCGATCTGGATCCGCTCCGCTATGACCTGCTGTTCGAGCGCTTCCTGAATCCGGAGCGCGTGTCGCTGCCGGATTTCGATATCGACTTCTGCATGGACGGCCGCGATCGCGTGATCGACTATGTCGCGAACCGATACGGTCGCGACCGGGTGTCGCAGATCATCACCTACGGCACGATGGCGGCGAAGGCCGTCGTGCGCGACGTCGGCCGGGTGCTCGGTCACCCCTACGGCTTCGTCGACAAGATCGCGAAGCTGATCCCGTTCGAGCTCGGCATGACGCTGGAAAAGGCGCTCGCCTCGGAAGAGGAACTGCAGCGGCGTTACCGGTCGGAAGAGGAGGTCGGCACGCTGATCGATCTGGCGCTGAAGCTCGAGGGCCTGGTGCGCAACGCCGGCCGGCACGCCGGCGGCGTCGTCATCGCGCCGTCGGCGCTGACCGATTTCGCGCCGCTGTATTGCGAACAGGGTTCAGGGAACCCGGTAACCCAGTTCGACATGAAGGACATCGAGGCCGTCGGCCTCGTCAAGTTCGACTTTCTGGGGCTCCGCACGCTGACGATCATCGATCGCTGCGTGCGCACCATCAACCGGCGTTGCGGCACGGCCATCGACGTCAGCCGCTTGCCGATGGACGACGCGCCGACCTTCGACCTGCTCAAGTCCTGCGCGACGACCGCGGTATTCCAGCTCGAATCGCGCGGTATGAAGGATCTGATCAAGCGCCTGCAGCCGGATTGCTTCGATGACATGATCGCGCTGGTCGCCCTGTTCCGGCCCGGCCCCTTGCAGTCCGGCATGGTCGACGACTTCATCGACCGCAAGCATGGCCGCGCAAAGGTCAATTATCCGCATCCGGATCTCGAGCCGATCCTCAGGCCGACCTACGGGGTGATCCTGTACCAGGAGCAGGTCATGCAAATTGCGCAGGTGCTGGCCGGCTATACGCTCGGCCAGGCAGATTTGTTGCGGCGCGCAATGGGCAAGAAGCTGCCCGAGGAAATGGCCAAACAGAAGGACATCTTCGTTACCGGGGCGACCGCGCGCGGGGTCGCCGCGAAGACCGCGGAATATATCTTCGACCTGATGGACAAGTTCGCAGGCTATGGTTTCAACAAGTCGCATTCCGCGGCCTATGCGCTGATCGCCTACCAGACCGCCTGGCTCAAGGCCCATTATCCAGCGGACTTCATGGCCTCGGTGCTGTCCGCCGACATGGACAACACCGACAAGGTCGTCATGCTGATCGACGAGTGCCGGACGATGGGGCTTGAGGTACAGCCGCCGGACATCAATCGCTGCGACTACGCATTCACCGTCAATGGCGATCGCACGATCCTCTATGGTCTCGGCGCGATCAAGGGCGTTGGCGCCGCCGCACTGGACGGCATCCTCGCTGAACGGGACGCAAACGGCCCGTTCACCGACCTGTTCGACCTGTGCAGGCGCATCGATTCGCGCCGTGCAAACCGCCGCGTACTCGAGGCCCTGATTCGCGCCGGCGCACTCGATCTGCTCGATGCCAATCGGGCCCGTTCGATTCATTTGCTGACCGAGGCCTTGCAATGGGCCGAGCGGCAGTTGCGCGACCAGGAGGTCGGGCAGGACGACTTGTTCGGCGGAGGCGGCGTTCTGGTCCGGGAAATCGACGCCCATCATGCCTCTCTGAACTCCGCGGTGCCCGAGTGGAGCGAGGAGCGCCGCCTGCAGGGAGAGAAGGAGACACTCGGCCTGTATCTGACGGGCCACCCGATCGAGCGTTACCGCAAGGAACTCGCGCGCTTCGTAACGTCAGCGATCGCCGGGCTGCGACCGACCTCGGACCAGACCGTCGTCGTCGCCGGCCTGGTCGTCGCGTTGCGAACGATGAACAGCAAGCGCGGTGATCGCATCGCCTTCGTGACGCTCGATGACCGTAGCGGTCGGATAGAGATCGGCGTATTCGCAGAAGCCTACCAGCGTTATCGCGACCTGCTGGTCAAGGATCGCCTGCTGGTCGTCGAAGGGGTGGTCAGCGTCGATGATTATTCCGGCGGCTTCCGCATGAACGCCGAGAAGATTCATGATATCGATCACGCCCGTGCGAGCTATGCCCGCGGTCTCGAGATCGATCTGCGCAACGGCGGCGACGCAAACGGGCTTTGCCGCGCGCTGGCCGGAATACTCGAACCGTTCCGCGCGGAAATCTGCCCGGTCTGGATCAACTACCGGGGCCGCGCGGCGAGCGCGCGCATGAGTCTCGGGCAGGAGTGGAAGGTCAATCCGACCGACGAATTGCTGCACCGGCTATGCGAGGTCGCCGGAGAGGATGGCGTGCGTGTCATTTACTGAGCGGGGACAGGCCGTGTTTCCTCCAGGGAAGCGCGGAGGGCCGGACATTTGCCCGAAGATTACGTGGTCTGTCCCCAAGACGGCGATTAGCTCGTATAATGACGAACTTTAGGCCCGGTGCCGCGAAATACCCCCGAGAACCATGAACAAGACCAACTATCTCGATTTTGAACTGCCGATTGCCGAACTCGAGGAAAAGATCGAGGAGCTCCGCTACGTCGGCAATGACCAGGAAATCAACATCAACGAGGAGATCACGCGGCTCGAAGCCAAGGCCCGCTCGCTGACCGAGTCGATCTTCTCGTCGCTAACCTCGTGGCAAATCGCGCAACTGGCGCGGCACCCGCAACGGCCCTACACCCTCGACTACGTCGAGCGTATCATCACCGATTTCGAGGAACTGCACGGCGACCGGCGTTATTCCGACGACGCCGCGATCGTCGGTGGCATCGGCCGGCTTGACGGCCGGCCGGTCATCATTATCGGGCATCAGAAGGGGCGCGATACCAACGAGAAGGTCAGGCGTAACTTCGGCATGCCCCGGCCCGAGGGCTATCGCAAGGCGCTGCGCCTGATGGGGCTCGCCGAACGCTTCAAAATGCCGGTCGTGACCTTCATCGATACGCCCGGCGCCTATCCTGGCGTCGGCGCCGAGGAGCGCGGGCAGAGCGAGGCGATTGCGCGCAACCTGCGCGTGCTGTCGGGCCTGAAGACGCCGGTCGTGTGCATGGTCATAGGCGAGGGCGGCTCGGGCGGCGCGCTCGCGATCGGCGTCGGTGATTGCGTCATGATGCTGCAATACAGCACTTACTCGGTTATCTCGCCGGAGGGATGCGCATCGATCCTGTGGAAGAGCGCGGCCAAGGCCGCCGACGCCGCCGAGGCGATGGGCATCACCTCCAAGCGACTCAAGGAGTTGAAGCTTATTGACGAAGTCATCGATGAGCCGCTCGGCGGGGCGCATCGCAACATCGATGCGACTGCGCAGTCAATCCGCAAGGTACTGGTCGCCGCGCTCGATCGCCTTGAGGGTTTGTCGCCGGAAGCGCTGGTCGAGGCGCGTTATCAGCGTCTCATGAGTTACGGTGTCTACAAGGGCTGAACGCACGGACAGCGACCGCCCGGGGCGGCAACTCGCCGGGTTTTTCCAACGCTCGCCGCACATCCGCCGTTATTGCATCGCCTTCAGCGGCGGACTCGATTCCACCGTCCTGCTGCACCTCTGCGCGCAAATGCGCGGCAGCGTCACCGCAAAGTTCGGCGCAGTGCACGTCGATCACGGCCTGCATGCGGAATCGGCGCGCTGGGCGCGTCATTGCGAGATCGAATGCGAGCGACTCGGAATTCCGCTGGTCACGCTGAAGGTCGCCGCGCGCGCAGCGCGTGGCGAAAGCCCCGAGGCCGCCGCGCGCGCGGCGCGTTATGCGGCGATTGCCGCGCTCATCGAAACGGGCGACTGCCTGCTGACCGCCCACCACGTAGACGACCAGGCTGAGACAGTGTTACTGCAATTGCTGCGCGGTGCGGGCCCGCATGGCCTCGCTGCAATGCCGATCATTGAATCCTTCGCGGCTGGCTGGCATGCGCGGCCGCTGCTCGGCTGTGCTCGTGAGGCCATCATGAGCGTAGCCGTCGCGGAAGGCCTGCAATGGATCGAAGACCCGAGCAATACCGACACCGGCCTGCGGCGCAACTTCCTGCGCCACGAAATCCTGCCGCGCCTGAAGGCGCACTGGCCGGCGGCGGCTCGCACTGTCTCGCGCAGCGCCTCGCACAGCGCCTCTGCGGCCAGACTGCTCGATACGCTCGCAGAGCAGGATCTTGCCAGCTTGATCGGGACTGAACCCGGCACGCTGTCGGCGCCGGCACTCGCAGCACTCGATCACGAGCGCCAGGCGAACGCGCTGCGCGCGTGGCTGCACCGGCTCGGCCTGCCGTTGCCATCGACCGCGCATCTCGTACGTCTGCGCGAGGACGTGCTCGCCGCGGCACCCGACGCAAGCCCCGTGCTGGCGTGGCCCGGCGCCGAGATCCGGCGTTACCGCGATCTCGTCTTTGGTATGCGGCCGTCAGCGCCGCATGATCCGGATATCGTTCTGCGATGGGACGTCACGACGCCGCTGACGCTGCCGGATGGCGGGCGCCTGAACCTGACACCGGCGATGGAACCGGCGGTGGGCCTGCGGTCGTTGCGCACTGCCGACGGGCCGGTGACGGTACGCTATCGCCGAGGCGGCGAGCGCTGTCGTCCGGCCGGGCGCGGCCAGTCCCATGCGTTGAAGAAACTGCTGCAGGACGCGGGGATTCCGCCGTGGTTGCGGGAACGCGTGCCGCTGGTCTACGTCGGTGATGTGCTCGCCGCGGTCGCCGGCGTCTGCATTTGCGAAGGCTGGCAGTCAGGTCGGGGCGAGGGCGGGCTCGAAGTTGTCTGGAAGCCGAATTCCGGTGTCCAGGATGCGTTTCACCGTGCTCATCGTACTTACGGCGGGAATTGCGCGGATTGATCGCGGCGAACAGGGGAGCATAACATTGGTGCCGAGGAGAGGACTTGAACCTCCACGGGGTTTCCCCCACTAGCACCTGAAGCTAGCGCGTCTACCAATTTCGCCACCCCGGCAGTGCCGTAAAACTGCGCAACTTTACCCAGACGGTGTCATAATGTCAAACTGCCCGGTTGCTTACCGCTCGATGATGACACCCTTTCTCACCTTTTGTACGACCAGCTACTACGAACAGAGAAGCTAATGCCCGGAAAAAATCCAAAAGACCCCCACGCCAAGCGCGAAGCGCAGAAATACGAACGGCCGATCAAGAGCCGGGAATTCATCCTCGAACATTTGACGTCCCGCGAGGAGCCGCTCAGCCTCGAACGGATCGCCGCAGAACTCGACCTGACCGACGAAAACGACCTGGAGGCCCTGCGCCGCCGCCTGAATGCGATGGAGCGCGACGGCCAGCTCGTGCGCAACCGGCGCGGTCGATACGGTATCGTCAGCAAGATGAATCTCGTGCGGGGCCGGGTCATCGGCCATGCGGACGGTTTCGGTTTTCTGGTTTCGGACGAAGGCGGCGACGACGTGTTTCTGGGCGCGAAACAGATGCGCCCGGTCATGCACGGCGACCGCATCATCGTGCGCCTGATCGGCGTCGACCGGCGCGGACGGCGCGAGGGCGCGCTGGTCGAGGTGCTGGAGCGCAATACCCAGGAGGTCGTCGGACGCTTTTATCGGGAAGGCGGCGTCGGTTTCGTCGTCGCGAGCAACAAGCGCATCAGCCACGAGATCATCATCCCGGCCGGCGAGGACGCCGGCGCGGTTGAAGGCCAGATTGTCGTCGCCGCGATCAGCGAGCAGCCGAGCATGCATTCGCAGCCGGTAGGCCGCGTCAGCGAGATCCTCGGCGACCGCATGGCGCCCGGCATGGAGATCGAGATCGCGATCCGCAGCCACGAATTGCCCCATCGCTGGCCGGACGCGGTCGAGCAGGAGGCGAAGACCTTCGCCGAGACGATCGCGCCCGAGGACATCAAAGGGCGAGTCGATATCCGCAAGCTGCCGCTGGTCACGATCGACGGCGAAGACGCGAAGGATTTCGATGACGCCGTCTGGTGCGAGCGTGACGGACGCGGCTGGCGCCTGCTGGTCGCGATCGCCGACGTCTCGCATTATGTGCAGCCCGGCAGCGCGCTCGATGTGGAGGCGCGCCTGCGCGGCAATTCGGTCTATTTCCCGGGCCATGTCGTGCCGATGCTGCCGGAGATCCTGTCAAACCACCTGTGTTCGATCCGCCCGAAGGTCGACCGTTTCTGCATGGTCTGCGAGCTTCGTGTCACGCATTCCGGAAAGATCCAGGGTTATCGCTTCTTCGAGGGCGTGATGCGCTCGCATGCGCGTCTGACCTATGACGAGGTTGCGGCGATGCTGGTCGACGGCGATCCGGAGGTCATCGCGCGTCACCGGGAACTGATGCCGCATCTCGAGGAATTGCACCGGCTGTTCAATGCCTTCAGCCGGGCGCGCGAGAAGCGCGGCGCGATCGACTTCGACACGATGGAGACCCGCATCGTGTTTGGCGAACAGCGCAAGATCGACCAGATTGTCCCGGTCGAGCGCAATGACGCGCATCGCCTGATCGAGCAGTGCATGATCGCCGCGAACGTCGCCGCCGCCGAATTCCTGCAGGAAAAGGGGCTGCCGGCGCTGTATCGTTCGCATCCGCAACCAAACGCGCAGAAGCTCGAGGACTTGCGGGAATTCCTGCGCGAACTCGGGCTCAAGCTTGGCGGCGGCGACCAGCCGTCGCCGGGAGATTTCGCAAAGGTGCTGGCCGACGCCGCCGAGCGTCCCGAGCGCCGGCTGATCGAGACCGTGCTGTTGCGCAGCCTGTCCCAGGCAATGTACGGCCCCGTGAATTCCGGCCACTTCGGGCTCGCACTCGAAGCCTATGCCCACTTCACGTCGCCGATCCGGCGCTATCCGGACCTGCTCGTTCACCGGGCGATCCGCCACGCGCTCGCCGGCGGCAGCGAGGATGATTATTACTATACCGGCTCCGATATGCAGGGTCATGGCGATCACTGTTCGATGACCGAGCGCCGCGCCGATGAGGCGACGCGCGACGCGGTCGATTGGCTCAAGTGCGAATATCTGCTTGAGGAAATCGGCGCCGAATTCGACGGGATCATCACTGGTGTCACGAGCTTCGGTCTTTTCGTCGAACTCAACGAGATATATGTGCAAGGCCTGGTCCATGTGACATCGCTCGGCGACGATTACTATGTGTTCGATCCAGTCAAGCGCCTTTTGTACGGTGAGCGCAGTGGGGCGCGCTTCCGGCTTTCCGACCGGATTCGCGTCAAGGTCGTGCGCGTCGATCTCGACGAGCGCACGATTGATTTCGTGCTCGCCGGAATGCCAACGCCGCCGCAGAAGGCGAAACGCCCACGCGGCGCCCGAGCTGAATCGCGATCCGTATCCGAAGCAAAATCCGCGACCAGATCCGGCGCCAAAGCCAATGCCGGAGCCGGCAACGGCAAAAAATCCAGGGAAAAGTCCCCGGAAAGAGGCGATGCAAAGAAGAAATCGGGCCGGACCGGCAGGAAGCGCGGCCGGGGCAAGCGGGGCGCCGGGAAGAAGGGCGGCGCGGCGTGAGCACAAAGCCTGTTGCGGCACGCGGGCGCCGTCGATAATCGGCGAGATAACCGGCGATGAAAGCAAAAAAGGGCGGAGCTGAAGGCTTGCTGCATGGCATCCACGCCGTCGGCGGCCTGCTGGAACGCAGGCCGGAGGCGGTGCGGGCCGTCTGGCTGTCCGCAGGCGGACGCAGCGATCGATTGGCCGATATCGAGTCACTGGCGCGACGTCAGCGGGTCCAGGTGGACTTCCTGCCGACAGAAGAACTCGACCGGCGCGCCGCCGGCGCGCGCCACCAGGGGGTCGTCGCACAATTCGATCCGGACGGCGTCGTCCTCGACGAGGCGGATCTTGATGCCTTGCTCAAAAGCGCCGAGGGCGCGCCGCTGCTGCTTGTGCTCGACGGCGTCCAGGACCCGCATAATCTCGGCGCCTGCCTGCGCAGCGCGGACGCTGCCGGCGCCGACGCGGTCATCGTGCCGAAGGATCGCGCGGCCGGACTGACGGCGGCGGTCTGCAAGGCCGCGAGCGGGGCGGTCGGGCATGTGCCCTTCGTCCGGGTCACGAATCTCGCGCGCACATTACGTCAGTTGCGCGACGCCGATATCTGGATTGCCGGGGCCGATGCCGATGGCGACACCGCGTTGTATGACACCGATCTCAAGTTGCCGATTGCGCTCGTCCTCGGCGCCGAGGGCAGCGGGCTCCGTCGCCTGACCCGCGAGCACTGCGATTTCCGGATCTCGATCCCGATGCTGGGGGTGGTCGAGAGCCTCAATATCTCGGTCGCAGCGGCGTTGTGCCTGTTCGAGGCGCGACGGCAGCGGGGGGGGTAGTACAGTCGGGTTCCGTGGTGGGGACGGTGGCGGGTGAGGCCTTCCGGGACACGCTTTTCGGCATCCCTGCCCGCTTGACGGCGGCATCCTGCCGCCGACAGTCCCGGAAGGCCTCACCCGCCACCGCCCAGCGAAGGTCATAAGGTCCCCTGGCGGCCACCTCCGAAGGCGAATTGCCACGCCCGCGAATTTCCTTTAAAATCCCGCCTTTGTGTGTGCCGGCCTCGGCCGCACAGAAATACAATCCGGTTCAACTCCTTGCCTTACCGCATAGGCGGAAGGCTGCCAACCCGTAAGGAGCATCATGAGACACTACGAAGTCGTGTTTCTGGTCCACCCTGACCAGAGCGAGCAGGTTCCCGCGATGATCGAGCGTTATCGCTCGACGATCGAGTCGAGCGGCGGCGCGATCCATCGCCTCGAGGACTGGGGCCGCCGGCAGCTGGCGTTCCCGATCAACAAGATCCACAAGGCGCACTATGTGCTCATGAACATCGAGGTCGACAAGAAGACCCTGGATGAAATCACCAGCGCATTCCGTTTCAACGACGCGGTGATCCGCAATCTCGTGATCGCCCGCGATGAAGCCGTCACTGAACCGTCGCCATTCGCGCGGCCGGCGCGTGACGAGGAATCGTCGCGGAGTGCGCGACCCGCGGCCTGACGCGCCGGCCGGGACCGACCGGCGGGCAGAGCCGTGGCCGACGAGAATCAGGTCGTCATCACCGGCGCGGTATGCAAGGCTCCGGAGACGCGCCACAGCCCCGCGGGCGTCCCGCTGACGCGCTTCACCGTCGAGCATCACGCGCGCAGGGTCGTGAACGGCGTATCCCGTGAGACCTGGTTTCGCATTGTCGTCGCCGCCGCCGCGGAGCTGGGTCGCAGGGCCGCCGGACTCAGGAGTGGCGATCGTGTACGGGTGCACGGTTATCTGAGCCGCAGCGATTTTCGCAAGGATGAGCGACACGTCACGCTGCACGCCGAATCGATTGAACGCTTGCACGAACAGCAACAGCAGCAGTAACAGAATCAGCTTGAGCAATAGAGGAACGGAGCCATCATGCAACGCAATTTCCGACGCAAGAAGTTTTGCCGCTTCACTGTCGAAGGCATCAAGGAGATCGACTACAAGGATATCCAGATGCTGAAGAACTATGTGCTCGACACCGGCAAGATCGTGCCGAGCCGCATCACCGGCACCAGCGCGAGATATCAGCGCCAGCTCGCAACCGCGATCAAGCGCGCGCGCTATCTGGCCCTGCTGCCGTACAGCGATTCGCATTGATCGAATGCCGCCGCTGACGCTCGCGCCGGGGCGCGTGCGCCAGCGACAGGGATGACTGACGCTGATGCTGGGATTCGCGAATTTCATTCTGCGCGGGCGGCTCCAGGCCGCCCTGGTCGCCACGATCGCGGCCGCGCTGACGATGGTCGTGCCGCTGTTCAGCCATATCAGCGGCGGCGTGCTCGCGCTGGTGACGCTGCGCAACGGTTTTCGCGAGGGACTGCTGATTGCTTTCGCCGCGATCGCGGTACTCGCAGTGATCGGCCACCTGTCGGCGCTGCCGGGAGGGATGGTCAATCTTGTCGTCGGCTCGATGTTTCTGATGATGTGGTTGCCGTTGCTGATAACCGCGAACGTATTGCGCACGACGCGCTCGCTTGATCATGCGGTGATGGTCGCCGGCGCGATCGCCGCCGCGGGTCTGATCGTGCTGCATCTGGTCGTCGGCGATGTGGTCGCCTGGTGGCGCAATGTGCTTGTTGAGGTGCTGATGCCAATCCTCGAACGGATGGACGTCCAGTTGATGGGCGGTGACCGCGACACGATCATCGAGGCCCTGGCCCGGGTCATGACCGGCGTGCTTGCGGCAACGATGCTGATCACGACGATGACAAATCTGTTGATCGGGCGCTGGCTGCAGTCGGTGGCTTTCAACCCCGGCGGGTTTGGCGAGGAGTTTCGCGGACTGCGGCTCGGACGCCCGATCGGGATAGCGACGCTGGTCGTACTCGGGCTCGCGGGATTCGCCGGCGGCGCGGCGGGTGATTTCGGGCTCAACCTGATGCTGCTGCTCGGGGCGATGTACGCGTTGCACGGTCTCGCGCTCGCCCATGCGATCGCCAAGCAGGTCGGCGCGCACGCCGCCTGGCTGATCGTGCTTTATTTGCTGATGATGTTTGCGCTGCCGCAGGTCGCGATGGTGCTCGCGAGCGCGGCCTTCGTCGACAGCTTCATGAATTTCCGCGCACGCCTCGGCGGCCGCGGCGGCCCGCCGGCGCGGCGAAACGATGACGAAGACCGGCCGACGTAGGATGCGGTGAGGCAGGATGCGGTAAACGCGGTAAACCCCGTAAAAATATATTTATATTCAAGCAGGTTATGAAAGTTTATTAACTTTGTATCCAGGTAATGGGTGCAAGGCGTTGGCAGCGGCAAAACAGCAATCCCGGATACAACGATTGGTGTAATCTTAAGGCGAGGACAGTGCAATGAACGTAATACTGCTCGACAAGGTGGAGAATCTCGGCAATCTCGGCGATATGGTCTCGGTGCGTCCGGGCTTCGGCCGGAATTTCCTGATTCCCAGTGGCAAGGCAGTCGCCGCGACCGAAGAAAACCGCAAGCGCTTCGAAGCGCAGAGGGCTGAACTCGAGAAGTCGGTGGCCGAGGCGCTGAAGCTGGCGCAGCAGCGCGCGAGCCAGCTCAACGGAATGACCGTGACGATTGCGTGTAAGGCAGGCGAGGAAGGCAGGCTATTCGGCTCGATCGGCACCGTGGACATCGCCGAAGCGTTTGCGGCTACGGGGCATGAGATCCGCAAGCAGGAGGTTCGTATGCCGGAGGGCCATTTCCGCCACATCGGGATCTATGAGGTCGAGTTGCATCTGCATCCGGAAGTGAACGTCGAGGTCAAGGTCGAGCTCGTACCCGAATCCTGAGCAAGAGGCGCGTCCCATGCAGGACCTGGCAGCAAGCGCCGGCGCCGCCGGTCGGATCATGGACAAACTGAAATTGCCGCCGCACTCGATCGAAGCGGAACAGTCCGTGCTCGGCGGCCTGATGCTCGATAACGCGGCGTGGGAACTGGTCGCGGACCAGGTCGGGGAAGAGGACTTCTACCGCCAGGATCACCGGCTGATTTTTCATGCGATCAGCGCGCTTTACGCCCGCAACGAGCCGGTCGACGTCGTCACGGTCAGCGAGTGGCTCGAACACCACAAACAGCTTGAAGATGCCGGCGGCTTCGCCTATCTCGCCGAGATTGCGAGCAGCACACCGAGCGCGGCGAATATCAAATCCTATGCGCAGATCGTGCGCGAACGCTCGGTGCTGCGCCAGCTGATCCATGTCGCGACCAGAATCGGCGACAGCGTATTCAACACCGAAGGCCGCGAGACCAGTGAGATCATCGATCACGCCGAGCGGCTGGTCTTCAGTATCGCCGAGCAGGGCAGGCGCGGCCATCACGCCGTACGCCCGATCCGCGAGCTGCTGACCGAAGTCACCGATCGTATCGACAAGCTCTATCATCATGCCGGCGCCTATACCGGTATCCCGACCGGCTTCAGCGACTTTGATGACATGACCTCGGGCCTGCAGGATACTGACGTCATCATCGTTGCCGGACGCCCCTCGATGGGCAAGACCAGCTTCGCGATGAACATCGCCGAGCACGCCGCGATCAAAAGCCGGGTGCCGGTCGCGATCTTCAGCATGGAAATGCAGGCCGAGCAGCTCGTCATGCGCATGCTGTCCTCTCTCGGACGCATCGACCAGCACCGCGTACGCACCGGCAAGCTCGCCGACGAAGACTGGCCGCGGCTGACCTCGGCGATGAGCCTGCTCAGCGAGGCGCCGCTGTTCATCGACGACACGCCGGCGCTGACGCCGACCGAGCTGCGCGCCCGCGCACGCCGCATCAACCGCGAAAACGAGCGGCAGCTTGGACGCGGACTCGGTCTGATCGTCATCGACTATCTGCAGTTGATGCAGGTGCCTGGTAACAAGGAAAACCGCACCACCGAGATCTCGGAGATCTCGCGCTCGCTGAAGGCGCTCGCGAAAGAGCTCAAGGTGCCGGTGATCGCGCTGTCGCAGCTGAATCGCAGCCTCGAGCAGCGGCCGAACAAGCGGCCGGTGATGTCCGACCTGCGCGAGTCCGGCGCGATCGAGCAGGATGCCGATCTGATCGCGTTCATCTACCGCGACGAGGTCTATCACGAGGACAGCGCCGACAAGGGCGTCGCCGAGATCATCATCGGCAAGCAGCGCAACGGCCCGATCGGCACGACCCGCCTGACTTTCCTCGGCCAGTACACGCGTTTCGAGAATTTCGTGCCCGACGTCTATCACCACGAGGGATATGCATGACGCGCCCGGCGCGTGCCTTGATCGACATCAAGGCCCTGCGCGCCAACCTGCAGCGCGTTCGCAGCGTGGCGTCCGGCGCGCGCGTGCTCGCGGTCATCAAGGCGAACGGTTACGGCCACGGCATGATCCGCACCGCCGAAGCGCTGCATGAGGCCGACGCCTTCGGCGTCGCCTGCCTCGAGGAAGGCGTCCTGCTGCGCGAGGCCGGCATCGCCCACCCGATCGTTCTGCTGGAAGGCTTCTTCGACGGCCTCGAATTGCCCGAGATCGCGCGCAATCACCTGTCGGTCGTGGTCCACCACGAGCACCAGCTGCGCCTGCTCGAGTCGGTGGATCTCCAGCGTCCGTTGTCGGTATGGATCAAGATCGATACCGGCATGCACCGGCTCGGCTTCGCCCCGGAACAGGCCATAGCGGTCTTCGGGCGCCTGCGCGCCTGCCGCAACGTCGTCCCGCGCATCCGCCTGATGACGCATCTCGCCAATGCCGACGATCGCGGCGATGCGATGACCGAACGCCAGATCGCCCTGTTCGAGTCCACGATCGGTGAGATCCCCGGCGAGCGCAGCATCGCGAATTCGGCCGGCATCCTCGCCTGGCCGCGAAGTCACGCCGACTGGGTGCGGCCCGGCATCATGCTGTTCGGGGCCTCGCCGTTCGGTGATTCGACCGGACGCGAGGAGAAACTGCGGCCGGTGATGACGCTGTCGTCGCGTTTGATCGCGATCAACCGCTTCAGACAGGGCGATCCGGTCGCCTATGGCGGCGCCTGGGTGTGTCCCGAGGACATGCCGGTCGGCGTCGTCGGCATCGGCTATGGCGATGGCTATCCGCGCGGCATCGCCGCCGGGACGCCGGTGTGGATTCGTGGCCAGCGCGCCACGATCATCGGCCGCGTGTCGATGGACATGATGTGCATCGACCTGCGCAGGCTGCCGGACGCGCAGATTGGCGACGAGGTCGAACTGTGGGGGCGCCACATCCCGGTCGAGGAGATCGCGCGTTGCGCGTCGACGATCGCCTACGACCTGTTGTGCGGCATCACCCAGCGCGTCGCGATCGTCGAGCAATGACAAAAGGGTCAGACCCTATTAATAGGGTCTGACCCTTTTGAACTCTTGAAGCGGAGCAGGCAATGGTAAGTACGGTCAAGGGTCGTGGCGGTCAGGGCAGGACGGTTTTTGTCTGCGCCGAATGCGGCGCGAAGGCCCCGAAGTGGGCAGGGCAGTGCGGTGAATGCGGCGCATGGAACAGTCTGATCGAGGAGATTGAGCGGCGCGCCCCGGCCGGCCGCCGCGCCGGCTTCGCCGCGGCCGCGGGCGATAGTGGCAGCCGCACGCTCGCCGAGATCAGTCCGACCGACGAGGTCCGCATCCCGACCGCGATCGGCGAACTCGACCGCGTGCTCGGCGGCGGCCTGGTGCGCGGTTCGGTCGTGCTGATCGGCGGCGATCCCGGCATCGGCAAGTCGACGCTGCTGCTGCAGGCGATGTCGACGCTTGCCGCCGCGCAGGATACCCTCTACATCACCGGCGAGGAATCGCTGCAACAGGTCAGCCTGCGCGCGCATCGCCTCGGTATCGATCCACAGCCCTTGCGCGTGCTGGCCGAGACCGATGTCGAACGGATCATCGCGCAGGCCGGCAAGGACCGTCCCGGCGTCATGGTCATCGACTCGATCCAGACGATGTACTGTCCTGAACTGCAGGCCGCGCCCGGCGCGGTCAGCCAGGTGCGCGAGAGTGCCGCGCGCTTCGTGCAGTACGCGAAGCAGACCGGCTGCGCGCTGTTCCTCGTCGGCCACGTCACCAAGGAGGGCATGCTCGCCGGCCCGCGCGTGCTCGAGCACATGGTCGATACCGTGCTCTATTTCGAGGGCGATTCCGGCAGCCGCTACCGCGTCGTGCGCGCGGTCAAGAACCGCTTCGGCGCGGTCAACGAGGTCGGCGTGTTCGCGATGACCGAGCGCGGCCTGAAAGGCGTCAGCAACCCTTCGGCGATCTTCGTGTCGCGTCACGAGACCCCGGTGTCCGGCAGCGTCGTCACCGTGATGCGCGAGGGCAGTCGACCGCTGCTGCTCGAGGTCCAGGTGCTCGTCGCCGAGAGCCATGCGCCGAGCCCGCGCCGCGTCACGGTCGGTCTCGACCAGAACCGCCTCGCGATGCTGCTCGCGGTGCTGCAGCGACACAGCGGCGTCGCGATGTACGATCAGGACGTGTTCGTCAATATCGTCGGCGGCGTGCGTATCAGCGAGACGGCCGCCGACCTGCCGGTCGCGCTCGCCGCGCTGTCCAGTCTGCGCAACCGGCCGGTCTCCGGCGACACCGTCGTGTTCGGCGAGATCGGGCTGGCCGGCGAGATCCGCCCGGTACCGAACGGGCAGGAGCGGCTGAAAGAGGCCGCGCAGCATGGTTTCAAACGGGCGATCGTGCCGAAGGCGAATAAAATCGGAAAGGGGGCGGTCGCAGGTATCGAAATCCTCCCGGTGCAGCGTCTTGAGGACGCGATAGGGTACTTGTAATTCAATGACTTGATTTCCCTGTTCCGGTGCGCCCGGAGCCGGGAATACAATATAGCTTCGCCGCGTCCGGCCGCATAGCTTGCCGTGATCCTGTGAGCCGCGAACCGGTAGTTCATCCACGGCAACCCGCGGTCGGACCATCCTCAATCACTGGAGGTCAGGATTATGTCCACGACGGTTACGCAATCCCGTTTCGATCCGGCCAGGGCTGAGGCCTTCGCCGGAAACCTGCTGACCACGCTCAACAACGGCGCCTTGTGCCTGATGATCGCGATCGGCCATCGCACCGGCCTGTTCGATGTCATGAGGGAGATGCCGCCGGCAAGTTCCCATGAAATAGCATCCCGGGCCGGTCTGGACGAGCGTTATGTTCGTGAATGGCTCGGCGCGATGACGACCGGGGGCGTCATCGAGGTCGATCCGGAAACCCGCCGGTTTCGTCTTCCGCCCGAGCACGCGGCGTTCCTGACCCGGCCGGCCGGCGCAGACAATATAGCGGTGTTCGCACAGTACATCGCGGTGCTCGGCGCAGTCGAGGACGATATCGTCGCGTGTTTCAGAAATGGCGGCGGCGTGCCGTATTCGCGCTACGACCGCTTTCACGAGGTCATGGCCGAAGACAGCGGGCAGTCCGTGCTGTCCTCGCTCGAAAGTCATATTTTGCCGCTGGTGCCCGGCCTGACCGACCGACTCGCCACCGGCATCCGGATGCTTGATGTCGGATGCGGCCGCGGCCGCATCCTGAACACCCTTGCTGCATTGTATCCCGATAGCCGCTTCGTTGGCATGGACCTGTCGGAGGAGGCGGTCGGCTATGCCCGCGCCGAGGCCGGGCGATTCGGCAACGACAACGTCGATTTCATCGCCGCCGATCTCAGCGATTTCGACCGCAGCGCGGAACCGGAGGTCTACGATTTCGTCACGACCTTCGACGCGATTCATGACCAGGCGCGGCCGCTGAATGTCCTGAAGGGCATCCACCGCACGCTGACCCCGGACGGTGTCTACCTGATGCAGGACATCAGCGGCACCAGCCACGTCCATAAGGACGTCGATCACCCGATCGGGCCATTTCTGTACACGATCTCGTGCATGCACTGCATGACGGTCTCGCTTGCACAGGACGGCGAGGGGCTCGGGGCAATGTGGGGCGAGGAACTGACGCGCGACTACCTGCGTCGCGCCGGCTTCGTCTTGGTGACGACCCATCGGCTGGCGCATGATATCCAGAACAACTGGTATGTCGTCACGAAGTAAGGAAATCAGGGGGGCAGAGTCGTCGATTTCCGATCAACGACTCTGACCCCTTGATCTGGTGCGCGGAACGCCGACAGGGGGGAATGGTTTCCATGACCCCGAATTATCCGATCGAAATCAACCGCCGCTTCGCCTTTTCGAGCTTCGGAAAGCGCAGTTCCAGTATGCCGTCCTTGAACTCGGCTTTCGCCTTGTCGCCGTCGACATCGACCGGGAGCATCAGGGAGCGGGAATAACTGCCCTGGTAAATCTCGCGGCGCTGATACTTTCCTTTTTCTTCCTTCGTCGTTTCCTTCCGGGTCTGGCTGCTGATCGTCAGCAGGTTGTCGCTGATCGTGACGTCGATATCGTCCTTGCTGGCGCCGGGTAGTTCCGCGCGTACCAGCAGTGTGTCTTCCTGGTCGATGACGTCGACACGCGGCAGCTTGCCTTCATTGCCGATCGCTTCCGCCCAGCCGGGAAGATCCCACTGAAATGGCCGCAACCAGCCGCGCGGCGCGAGATGGCCAAACATCCGTTCGAGTTCATCGAAACCGCTCGACGAAGAAGCAAGTTCCGATTTCTTGCGGTCTTTATCCTGTCCTGATTTCTTGTCGTTGGCCATGAAGTGCTCCTTGATCGTTACCGGAAATTCCATATGGAACGTAACGGAATCACTATAGCGCCACCCGTCGGGTCTCTGTCAACCGGCCGCGTAGCGGTCACAAAATCATCAGGAAACTAGAAGGTTCATCAATGTGTTTTCGTATATTTTTGATAAAGTTTCGAGATCGGAAACGACGACGCACTCCGCCTGTATGAACTGCGTCAGCTCATCCCCAGCACGCGTATGTCTCTGATCTTGGCGAGCGCCGAATCGTGCGTGACCAGCGCCCAGGCGCGGGCGGAGATCGCGGTTGCGACCTGGATGGCGTCCGGCAGACGCAGGCGGTAGCGCGCCCGCAACCGCGCGGCCTCGGTGGCGACGTTCTCGTCGACCGCTACGGTCTGCCACCCAGGCGAGTGACATATCACTTCCCGATACTGCATGGCGAGCACCTCGTTACCGGCCGCGAACGGGCCGGCCATGACTTCCGCCAGGGTGATCGTGGAAATCGCCAGCGCCAGTCTGCCTTCAGTGGCGGCATCAAACAGTGGACTGAAACGCGAGGCAAATCGGGGATGGTCCTGCAGGTAGTAGATGATCGGCGCGCTGTCGAGGGCGATCAATACGCCGTCAGGGATGTCCTTCAGGTCTTCGCCGCTCACTCCCATTCATTCCTGATCCGATCGATCCACACCGGTACTTTCTTGCTCCAGAGGCCTTTCCCGCTGCCCCGCAGTTCCCGGATGCCGATACCGGCCTGCTGCCGGGGGAGGGCGGTTACCGGGACGATGGCGGCGTAGGGTTCGCCCCGTCTGGTAATCAGGGTCGGTTTGCCGCGATGTGCCCGTTCCAGCAGCATGGGCAGGCGCTTGCGGGCCTCTTCGGAACCTTCGCTCGGGATGCGTGCCATGCGTCGTCTCCGGTGATTGTTGCAGATAACTGTACGGTCCGTACAGTTTGAAGTCAAGCGGTGGTTGTCTTGCCCGTCCCTGGGCGGCGTGTTGATCTTCGGATGGGGTCTTCGCTGACCCACGGCATCGTGGGTATCTGAATTTTCAGGAAAATAATAGTTTAATCAACGTCTTTTCATATATTTCTGATAAGGTTTCGAGCTCGTCGCAGGCGACGCGCTCGTTGACCTTGTGGATCGTCGCGTTGACCGGGCCGAGTTCGACGACCTGGGCCCCGGTCGGAGCGATGAAGCGGCCATCCGAAGTGCCGCCCTCGGTCGACAGGCGGGTCTCGCGCCCGGTGACCTCCCGCACCGCGGCGCGCACGGCATCCACGAGTTCGCCGGGATGCGTCAGGAACGGTTCGCCGGACAGCTTCCAGTCGATGCTGTAGTCGACGCCGTGACGCCTGAGGATTGTCTCGAAACGATGCTTCAGGGTTTCGGCGGACGATTCGGTTGAATAGCGGAAATTGAACAGCGCGTGGGCCTGGCCCGGGATCACATTGTCGGCGCCGGTGCCGGCATTCAGGTTTGAAAACTGGAACGTCGTCGGCGGAAAGAACTCGTTGCCGTCGTCCCAGTGTTCGGCGCACAAGGCCGCGAGCGCCGGGGCGAAGCTGTGAATAGGGTTGTCGGCAAGATGCGGATACGCGATATGTCCCTGCACGCCGTTGATCGTGAGCCGGCCCCCGAGTGAGCCGCGCCGGCCGTTCTTGATGACGTCGCCGGTTTGCGAGTCGCAGGTCGGTTCTCCGACCAGGCACCAGTCGATGCGCACGCCATGATCACCGAGGTAGTCGACGACCCTGCGCGTCCCGTCAATCGACGGCCCTTCCTCGTCACTGGTGATCAAAAAGCCGATCGATCCCGTATGATCGGGGTGCGCCTTGAGGAAGCGCTCGCAGGCGGTGACCATCGCGGCGAGGCTGCCTTTCATGTCCGCGGCGCCACGACCGTAGAGGAAACCGTCGCGGATTTCGGGCAGGAAGGGATCTGAATCCCAGCGTTCGCGCGGCCCGGGTGGCACGACATCGGTATGACCCGCGAACACGAATAGCGGCGCGCCGTCGCCGCGCCGCGCCCAGAAATTCATCACCTCGCCGAACGGCAGGATCTCGATCGCGAAGCCGAGCGCCTCGAGGCGGGCGATCATCAGATCCTGACAGCCGGCGTCCGCCGGGGTCACCGACGGGCAGGCGATCAGCGCGCTCGCCAGCGCGAGCGTATCGGAAGGTCGTGGCAGGCTCATGCGCAATCCCGGTTGTCGTTGAAGGTCGTCATCGATCAAGGCTGGTCATTATAGTGGATCGACGCATGCCGTGCCTGTCGCACCATGACGATGCGCGGCGCGCCGCGACTGCTGTTTCGTGGTGCGAGAAGCCGCGCGCCGAATCGTATTCACTTCCATTACCGCCTCGTTTCACTATTTGTATAATACGTGATATATAAAGTATAACTAACTAAATTATTAATAATTTAATTTGAATATGTTGACGATGCCCGGCGCCGGCGGCGCGACCTTACCCGACTGGCAACGATCCTGCAATACAACCGGAAGAATGTCATCTGACATGAGCAAAGACACAGTATTCGCGGGAACAGCGGCGTGACATCGGCAGTCGCAGCGCATGTGGAGGCGCACGGGTGGCAGGCGCGCCTGTCGCTCGGCTTTCGCCACGATGGTACGGTCACGCGGCTTGCGCGGCGCTCGGCGTATGGCCCCTTGCAGGTGCAGCGGCCGTTCTATCCCGGCGGCGGCGTCTGCCACGTCTACCTGCTGCATCCGCCGGGCGGGGTCGTCGGCGGTGATCGCCTCGACATCGACATCGACGCGGATGTCGAAACGCGTGTCCTGCTGACGACGCCGGCGGCCGGGAAGTTCTATCGCAGCGCGGGGCCGGTTGCGGAGCAGCGCCAGACTCTGTGCGTTCGAAGTGGCGCACGACTCGAATGGCTGCCGCAGGAGACCATCGTGTTCAGCGGCGCGATCGCACGCAGCACGACGCGGATTGATCTCGATGACGGCGCGCGGGTGATCGCCTGGGAGATCCTGTGCCTTGGTCGGCCGGCCGCCGGGGAACGTTTCAGCAGTGGAAGGTTCGAGCAGGCCATGGAGCTGTACCGCCAGGGAAGGCCATTGCTGCTCGAAAGGAATCGTTACGACAGTGCCGGACCGGTGCTGAAAGCGCCGTGGGGCCTGGGGAATCATCCGGTTACCGCACTGCTCGTCGTGTCGGACAGCGATAGGGAAATTCTGGGGGCGGTGCGCGCGGAGCTGCCGGGCGACGGGACGGAGCGAATCGGCGCCACCTGTGTCGATGGCCTGCTGGTCGTGCGTTATCTGGGCCATTGCACCGAGCGTGCGAAACTATGCCTGATCCGCGCCTGGCAAGTAGTGCGTCAGGCAAATTCTCCGGATGATGGCTGTCCGCGGATCTGGAAGACCTGAGAAAGGGGTTCGCCGATGGAACTGACGCCACGCGAAAAGGACAAGTTGCTTATCTTCACCGCCGGGCTGCTCGCCGAACGGCGGCGGGCGCGAGGACTCAAGCTGAACTACCCGGAGGCGATCGCGCTGATCTCGGCGGCAATTCTCGAAGGCGCGCGCGACGGGCGCACGGTTGCCGAGCTGATGAGCGCCGGTGCGACGCTGCTGACGCGCGCCGAGGTCATGGACGGCGTACCGGAGATGATCACCGAAGTCCAGGTCGAGGCAACGTTTCCGGACGGGACCAAACTCGTGACCGTGCATAACCCGATTGTATAGACCAAAAGGGTCAGACCCTATTAATAGGGTCTGACCCTTTTGAAAAGATTCGAGAGGAGGGGGCGTGATTCCAGGAGAGATCGAGACGGCTGACGGCGAGATCGCGCTGAACGCCGGCCGTGATACCGTGACGATCAAGGTCGCGAATACCGGCGATCGGCCGGTCCAGGTCGGGTCTCATTATCACTTCTTCGAGACCAACCGCGCGCTGTCATTTGATCGCGACGCGGCGCGCGGTTTCAGGCTCGATATCCCTGCCGGCACCGCAGTGCGTTTTGAGCCGGGCCAGAATCGCACCGTGACGTTGGTACGCCTCGCAGGCAAGCGCCGTGTCTATGGTTTCAACGCGCTGATCATGGGGAAGCTCTGACATGGCCACGATCGGGCGGCGCGCCTATGCGGAGATGTACGGGCCGACGACCGGCGATCGCGTCCGCCTCGGCGACACCGAACTGTGGATCGAGGTCGAAGCCGACCGCACGGTCTACGGCGAGGAGGTCAAGTTCGGCGGCGGCAAGGTCATACGCGACGGCATGGGCCAGAGCCAGCGGAGTGCGCGCGAGACCGTCGATTGCGTCATCACCAACGCGCTGATCGTCGATCACTGGGGCATCGTCAAGGCGGATATCGGCATCAAGAACGGACGGATCGCCGGCATCGGCAAGGCCGGCAATCCTGATATCCAGCCCGGCGTCGATATCGTGCTCGGTCCCGGCACCGAGGCCATCGCCGGGGAAGGACTGATCGTAACCGCAGGCGCGATCGACGCGCATATCCATTTCATCTGTCCGCAGCAGATCGAGGAGGCGCTGATGTCCGGCGTCACGACGATGATCGGCGGCGGCACCGGCCCCGCGGCCGGTACCAATGCGACGACCTGTACGCCGGGGCCGTGGAACATCGCGCGCATGCTGCAGGCGGCCGAGGCGTTTCCAATGAATCTGGGCTTCCTCGGCAAGGGCAACGCGAGCCTGCCGCTGGCGCTCGAGGAGCAGATCGTCGCCGGGGCGATGGGACTCAAGCTGCATGAGGATTGGGGAACGACGCCGGCCGCGATCGACAACTGTCTCGAGATCGCGGACATATATGACGTGCAGGTCGCGATCCACACCGACACGCTGAACGAATCGGGTTTCGTCGAGGACACGCTTGCGGCGTTCAAGGGACGCACGATCCACACCTATCACACCGAAGGCGCCGGCGGCGGCCATGCGCCGGACATCATCCGCGCATGCGGCGAGGCGAACGTGCTGCCGTCGTCGACGAATCCGACCCGACCCTATACGGTCAATACCGTGGATGAGCACCTCGACATGCTGATGGTGTGTCACCATCTCGATCCCGGTATCCCCGAAGACGTCGCGTTCGCCGAGTCGCGGATCCGGCGCGAGACCATCGCCGCGGAGGACATCCTGCACGACCTCGGCGCCTTCAGCATGATCTCGTCGGATTCGCAGGCGATGGGCCGCGTCGGCGAGGTCATTACGCGAACCTGGCAGACCGCGCACAAGATGAAGGTGCAGCGCGGCGCGCTGCCGGAAGACACCGCGCGCCATGACAACTTCCGCGTCCGGCGCTACGT